>UQQD01000005.1 GCA_900543095.1 uncultured Ruminococcus sp.
TTGCAAAGTTGCTGAAAAATATCATAAAAGATAATTTAGGTTATGATTTACAAATAACCGTAGGAGGGGTTCTATGAGTGAAAAAGTCAAGGTCAATGGAAAGCATAAAAAAAGATTTTTGACATTTTTATGCATATTCCTGTGCGTAGTAATCGTTTATGTTGCGGTTACCACCTTAGTTACCGTAATCGGGTTAAAAGCAAACAGGAACAAAATAAAAACAATTTCAAAGGTCGCTTATAAAAATCAGCTTGTACCCGAAAATTATGACAACGGCTGTTGGAACATCAAAACCGACAGGGATATTAAAGTAGTTCAGCTTACCGACGTACATCTCGGAGGCGGCTATCTCTCAATTAACAAGGACTCAAAGGCAATCAATGCGGTTGCGGCTATGTTGACAGCCGAAAAGCCCGACCTTGTAATGATTGACTCAATACAGACAATGAACCTGACCGAGCTTAGTTCTTCACCCGGAAGCGTTACTCAGGTAAGAGAATGTACAAATATGCTTATGCGAACCGCAAAGGGCTGTGATATTCCTATGTTTATTGTCGGCCACGTTAACAAAGAAGGCTCCATAGCAGGACCTAAGGTACTTGAACATATCGTAGATACCGTTCTGCATTTTGAGGGTGACAAGCAAATGAGCTGTCGTATTCTCAGAGCGGTAAAAAACCGTTACGGTTCAACAAATGAGATTGGCGTTTTTGAAATGACCGACAAAGGTTTGCAGGAGGTTGAAAATCCATCGGTTATGTTGCTTTCGGGCAGACCGAGCAATGTATCGGGAACTTGTGTAACTTGTACTATTGAAGGGTCGCGCCCGATACTTGCGGAAACTCAGGGACTTGCAACCCAGAGCGGCTACGGCAACCCCAGGCGTATGGCTACAGGCTTTGATTATAACAGGCTGTCACTTTTGCTGGCGGTACTTGAAAAGCGCGCAGGTTATTATTTTTCAAATTATGATACCTATATCAATATCGTAGGCGGACTTCGTGTTGATGAACCTGCAATAGATTTATCTGTTGCAATGGCACTTATCAGCAGTCTGAAAGACACACCGATTGATGAAAAAGCCGTCGTGTTCGGTGAAATCGGGCTTGCAGGTGAGATAAGAGCGGTATCACAGGCACAGATGCGTATAAACGAGGCTGTAAGGCTTGGATTTAATAAAATTATACTTCCTTATCATAATCTTAAAGGAGTTCATTGTGATGATGCTGAGCTTATAGGCGTTAAGAATATCAGGCAGGCTTTTGAGGCAATAAGCTGATGTACACGTTTGTTATGTCGGACAAGTATCCTCAATTCTGCAAGGAAATTCAAAAAATGGGGAATAGGGTTATTTCTTCCGATACAATAGATTTGTTTCATTCTCCTGAACAAAAGCACGCAGATATGCAGGTGTTGCCTATAAACGATAAGATTTTTATATTAAATGAATGTGTGGAATTAAAAAACAAATTATCACATAAAAATTTGATTTTTTGCAGTAAAAAAGCAGGGAAGAGCTATCCCGAAAATATCCTTCTCAACTGTTTGTTTATGAACAATACGTTATACGGCAAGCTCAGCGCAACCGATAAAAACGTATTGGAATACTGCAAGGACAACAATATAAAAACAGTAAATGTCAATCAGGGCTACACACGCTGTTCCACCCTTATAATAAATCAAAACACCGCTATAACATCTGATCCGTCAATTTCAAAAGCACTGAATAAAAATGGGGCAGAAGTATTGCTTATTTCGCCGGGGAACATTGTTCTTGAAGGCTTTGATTACGGATTTATCGGAGGAGCAAGCACAAAAATCAACGACACAATATTTTTTTTCGGCAATTTAGAAAATCACCCCGATTATATAAAGATTAAAGAATTTTGTTTCAATCATAATTCTAACATCGAATTATTATGTAAAAATATGCCGCTGACAGACATCGGCGGCATAGTAAAAACGGGGTAGGCGCAGCTACTCCGTTTTGTCATTATTTGTTTTACTAACATTTGCAAGAGGATTCCTGTCAGCCGCACTTTTAAGCTGCTTTGAACTCAGATGTGTGTATATTTCGGTAGTGCCTAAATTTTCGTGCCCCAAAACTTCTTTTAACACACGAACGTCAACATCACCGTATTGATACATCAAGGTAGCCGCAGTGTGTCTTAGCTTGTGGCAAGAATACCCCTGAGCGTCAAGCCCAATCTTTGCAAGGTATTTATACACCATAGCCTGAATGGTTTTAACCGACATTCTGTTATGATTACGGCTTATAAACAAGGCTTTTTTATCTTTTACATCATCAACAGGGCGAACCTTCATATAGTCATTAATTGCTGTCAGACAAGCTTTATTAAGATAAATTACACGCTCTTTATTGCCTTTACCGACAACTCTCATAGTATTATCAGTTCGTAAATCGGTATAATTAAGACCTGCCATTTCGGAAACTCGCAGTCCGCAGTTAAGGAACAGAGTTATAATCGCATAGTCACGTTCTTTGTTATCACCGTCAACAGCATTTAAAAGCTCAATACTTTGTTCAAGAGTTAGATATTTCGGCAAAGTTTTAGGCTTTTTAGGCATTTCAAGATCCTCAACAGGATTCTTTTCAAGATATTTTCGGTTAGAGGAGAGAAACTTGAAGTAGCCCTTAAGGCTTGAACATTTTCTTGCTCTTGCGGCGACTTTATTATTTCTGTCACGAACAAGATAGTTCATATACTCATAGGCGTCAATGAGCGTTACGGTTTTAAGCAAATCAATAGTAACGTCGTCTATTTTGATTTCATCAAATTCAGTATCGGAGGAAACAAGTCCGCGGCGTATTTTTAAGTATCTGAAAAAAGTTCGCAAATCAATAAAATATTCATTTACGGTTTTAGAAGATCTTGAACGAACAGTTTCCTGATAAAAAAGGTATTCTTTAAGAATCTGCGGAGCTTCGTCACGAAAATCAACAGCCATAAAATCACCCCAAGCAATTAGAATTTATATTTAATCGGTAGCAAATTATAACTCCCACTGAGATTCCGAAACGTTACTCGCACCGACTAAGTGGCGAGGGAATTTGTATCTAAGTTATAAAAACTGATTTACTAAGATTATATCATAAAAGAGAGGCACTTTAATTCCAATACAGAAAATTATACAAAATGAATATTTTGTATAATTCGGGGAGGAGCATACACAAATTATTGAAGATTATCGGGCAAACGGCGCACTGTATCAAATTTAATTCTTGTTACTAAGTACAATTAATTAATAATAAACTTATTGTAAGTTACTTCGGCTTGTTTGAAATATCAGCCGTGAATTATATTATAAAATAGCAGCCGCACATTTTACCGTGTGGCTGCTCTAATATTTAAAAACTATTTATTTTAATTGTGCTTTAAATATTTCATTCATTGCGTCTGCATCAGGCGAAATAATCAGACTTAGGTAGTCACCCTCCTGAACGACCTTGCATTTTTCAACTATTTCATATTGTTCAGGAAGATAATTTTTTGTGGAGTTCATTTTGCCGGTTAACTGATTGTTAAGAACCTCTGTAATTCTTTTTGCTGCATCGGCGTCGGTTGCTTTCACAATAATAATTTCATCCTGATCAAGACCTGAATTGTTAACATAAACGGCAATATCAGTATAGTCGGCTTTTTCAATGCCTATTGTGTTTGTTATTGTTGTTTCATCGTCTATTTTGATCATTGCGTCAGACATAGGATATTTTTCCGTAATTGCTGTTACTATGTCTGATACAGCCGGTGTTTTGCCGCCCGAAGAACAAGCCGTGAACAATACGGCAAATACTCCGATCAATGCAAGTGCAAGTGTGCTTCTTAAAATCTTTTTCATAATTTTCCCCTTATAGTTTTATAATATTTATTTAATAAAAATTAAATACCATCCGGATACCGGCGAAGATAATCAACAATAACCTGTGAGCCGGCATAAGAAAAATGTAAGCCCATTGCATCAGGATCACTGCAATATTCGTCCTTCAGACAACCGCTTTCATCAGAAACCGCCGAATATAAATCAATAAACGAACAATCGTTAGTCTTTGCAAATTCTTTTAATTCAGCATTATATTTTCTGATTTTTTCATTACTTAATTCTGCGTTTTCGAATGCTTCGATTCTCGGAGTTACGGTTTCAAGACAAATTCGTACATCCGGCGATTTTGATTTTATTTTGTCTATCATAGTTTTTGTGTAGCCGAGAACATATTCTGGATCACCATAGGTTATATCATTCATACCAAGCATAATATACACTCGCTCGGCACCAAAATCAGCAACTACATCTTCAACATTTTGTTGCTTTCCTTTATACATAGGAAGCAGACTGTTAGGATCACCGGCAGGCATTTCCTGTGAATTAATATATCCCAAACTACCGTTAGCAAAAACATATGATTTTCCGAGACAATTTATCCCTTGAGAACGCTGATCCTCAATATACATAGAAAAGCCAAGTGTTATACTGTCACCAACAAAAATAGTTTTATCAAAGAAATCATCTTTTACCGGACCTTTTACCTCAACATATTCTGTTGGCTGCGGTTCGGTCGTTTCAGGTTCGGTTGAAACGGTTGTTGCTTGCAAGGAATCGGAGCTGTTTGAGCTGACAAGGTTGCAGCAAGAAGCAATTAGTGTAATTATCAAAGCAATGATAAGAACAAAAACGCCAACAATAATTGAACGTCTTATATATAATCTTGTTTTAGCCTTACGTTTAGCCTTTAAATAAGTTCTCTTCTTTTTTGAATTCATATCAGATAATTTGCGTAACGGCAAAGAATCATCAAAATTGTCCATATCATACATATGGTTGTTATCATCCAATAAAATCTACCCCTTAGAATTCCAATAACTCTTTCATATTATAATACTAACATTCGACAGTTGTCAACAGAAAAAGCAAATAATAAACAGTAAATCGATAATAAAGTTTTTTATAACCTAAGTGTAGATGTTCCCCCTATTCTTGGTCTGTCACAAGCATTGCTCCGATTTAAAAAAGGTGTCATTCAAACATGAATTTGAACGACACCTTTTAGTTATTCTTATTTAATTTTTAATAATCAGCAAACGCCCTGCTGAATCATTGAATCTGCAACCTTTTCAAAGCCTGCAATATTAGCGCCGACAACATAGTCACCCTCGTGTCCGTACTTCTTTGCAGCAGCGGAAATGTTGTTGTAGATATTAACCATAATATCCTTGAGCTTAGCGTCAACCTCATCAAATGTCCAAGAAAGACGCTGCGAATTCTGGCTCATCTCAAGAGCTGAAGTTGCTACGCCGCCTGCGTTAGCAGCTTTACCGGGAGCAAACAAAAGTCCGGCACTCTGGATAAGCTTTGTAGCTTCAAGTGTTGTAGGCATATTAGCACCTTCTGCAACAGCATAACAGCCGTTAGCAATAAGTCTCTTTGCGTCTTCTTCATTAAGCTCGTTCTGTGTAGCGCAAGGTAGTGCAACATCACACTTAACAGACCAATCGAATTTGCCCTCGTGATATTCAGAATTCGGACGATAGTTCTTATATTCTGTAAGGCGTTGTCTTTTAACTTCCTTAATCTCTTTGATTGCGTCAAGGTCAATTCCTTCGGCGTCATAAATCCAACCAGTTGAATCTGACATTGTTACAACCTTTGCACCAAGCTGTGTAGCCTTTTCGGTAGCGTAAATTGCAACATTACCTGCGCCTGATACACAAACAGTAGTTCCGTTAATATCTTTACCGTTATCCTTGAGCATTGCTTCTGTAAGATAAAGGAGTCCGTAACCTGTAGCTTCAGTTCTTGCAAGTGAGCCGCCCCAGTTAAGACCTTTACCTGTAAGAACGCCCTCATAGAGGTTCTTGATTCTCTTATACTGACCGAACATATAGCCAATCTCGCGAGCACCGGTACCAATGTCACCAGCAGGAACGTCTGTGTCTGCGCCGATGTGCTTGCAAAGCTCAGTCATAAAGCTCTGGCAGAACTTCATAACTTCGTTGTCGCTCTTACCCTTAGGATCAAAGTCAGAACCGCCTTTGCCGCCGCCAATCGGAAGACCTGTAAGAGAATTTTTAAAGATCTGCTCAAAACCGAGGAACTTTATAACGCCGAGATTAACCGACGGATGAAGTCTTAAACCGCCCTTATAAGGACCGATAGCACTGTTAAACTGTACACGGAAACCACGGTTTACCTGAACCTTGCCGTTATCATCAACCCAGGGTACTCTAAACATAATAACTCTTTCAGGCTCAGTGATTCTTTCAAGAATTCCTGCTTCTTCATACTTAGGATTCTGTTCAAAAACAGGCTCCAAAGATGTAAGAACTTCGGTTGCTGCCTGAATAAACTCAGGCTCGTTTGGATTTTTTGCTTTCAGCTTTTCAAGCTGTTCGCTTACATATGACATTGTAAGTCCTCCCTTAAAATTAATTCACATTTAATATCGTTGAAGTTAAATTTGCAAGTTTTACGTTTAAAACTTTCACCGACCTTTATATAATACAACTTTTATTATTGTTTTGCAATAGTATTTATGAGTTTCCTGCAATATTTTTTTTAAATTTTGGAATAATTGAACTTTTCTAAGTGTTTCTGCAACTTAATTTTTCTAAATCTCATTATTAGTACCATATGAAATTTATAAAAATCAGAGTTTCAACATCAAATAACTGTTTTGTATAATTCGTGTTTGAATTTTTAACAGATGTTTAAACATAAATTTTAGTTGCAAACGGACATATTAACATGTTATAATAATGTTAATATTACAAAATGTATAATCAAGGTGAGCTTTATGGATTATTGCAAACGGCTTAAACAGCTTCGTATTAAAAACGGATATACTCAGGAACAAATAGCTTTTATTCTACACATCAGACAAGAGCAGTACAGTAAATACGAAAACGGAAAACGTGAACTGCCGATACGACATCTGATAGCCTTGTGCTGTCTTTACGGAATTTCAAGCGATTATGTCCTCGGCATAGAGAAATTTGTAAAGTAACCTCTCTTCCCTTTTGAGCAAAAAAATAAACCGCTGAGCAAAACTCTACTCAACGGTTTATTTTTTATTAAGTATATCGGTTGATATTAAATATCATTTTTTACAAGGTCTTCGTAACTCTCACGTTTAATTATAATCCGTGACTTACCGTCCTTTACCATAACCATAGCCGGTCGCGGTATCCTGTTGTAATTGGACGCCATAGAATAATTATATGCACCGGTTGATAATACCGCAAGAATATCCCCTACTTCTACCTTTGCAACCATTGTATGTTCCTGAACAAGGTCGCCGCTTTCGCAGCATTTTCCTGCAACCGTCACCGACTCGTCGGGCTCAACATTTGCCTTGCCTGCGTTAAGCACTGTATAAGCAGATTGGTAAAGCGCATATCTGATATTATCAGTCATTCCGCCGTCAACAGAAACATAGGTTCTTACATTTGGAATTTCTTTTTTGCCGCCGACAGTATACAGTGTAATTCCTGCTTCCCCCACGATCGAACGACCGGGTTCAATAAAGATGAATGGTACGGGAAGATCATATTCGGCACACTTTGACTTTACTGCCACCGATACTTTTTCCATATAATTTTCATAAGGTACAGGTTCATCATCATTTGTGTACATAATTCCGAAACCGCCTCCAAGGTTAAGCTCGGATATAACGACGTCAAGTTCAGACTTTATTTTGCCCATAAAATCTATCATTATCTCTGCCGCAGAAACAAACGGTTCAATATCAAATATCTGAGATCCGATATGACAATGCAGCTCCTTAAGACACACGTTATCAAGTTTAAGGGCTTCTTTTACAGCATTGTAGGCCTCCCCTGTTTCAAGGGCAAATCCGAATTTTGAGTCAATCTGTCCTGTACGGATAAAGTTGTGTGTGTGTGCGTCAACACCCGGCTTTATTCTGAATGAAATATTAGCTGTAACGCCCATTTCTGCAGCAATCCGATTAAGCAATTCAAGCTCATACAGATTGTCAACAACAAACTTTCCAACCTTTGATTTTAGCGCAAAACGAATTTCATCTGCGGTTTTATTGTTGCCGTGAAAATGCACCTTTTCCATCGGGAAATCCGCCTGCAGGGCTGTATAAATTTCGCCGCCCGATACAACGTCAAGACCTATATTTTCTTCCTTTGCAATCCTGCAAAGCTCTTTGCACGAAAGTGCCTTACTTGCGTAAAGCGGCATACCGTTGCCGTTGTAATACTTTTTGAAAGAATTAACATAGGAGCGCATTGTGCTTCTTATTGTGTTTTCATCAAGAACATAAAGCGGTGTGCCGTATTCTTTTGCAAGCTCAAGCGTATCGCATCCGCCGATAGTAAGATGTCCCTTTTCGTTTACATTAAGACAATCATTTACAAACATTGTTCATACCTCCGATTTTTTGAGTTTTTCTATTGAAATTTCAATCAATTTTCTTATCTCATCATTGCCAAGTCCTGTTTTTGCAGAGAACGGTATCAATGTGGCATTTTCAATCGTGCTGAAAATATCATTATAATATGCAAGCTGTTCTTCAAACTGTGTTTTTTTCAGCTTATCGCTTTTTGTCAGCACCGCTGCAAAATTAAACCCACTTTGATACAAAAAGTTTATCATATGCAAATCGTCATCTGTCGGCGGATGACGCAGGTCAAGTATTTGTATAACAAGCGCACATTGCCTTTTTTGAGCAAAATACCCCTCAACAAGCTTTGCCCAGCGTTGCTTTTCCGATTTTGAAACTTTGGCGTATCCGTAACCGGGTAAATCAACCATTCTGAACTCTTTTAGTCTATAAAAATTAATCGTAGCTGTTTTTCCCGGCTGAGCACTCACTCTTGCAAGCGCTTTTCTCTGCACTAATTTGTTTATCAGAGAAGATTTTCCGACGTTTGAGTGCCCCGAAAATACAATTTCGGGCATATCTGACTTTGGGAGCTGAGATGCCTGTCCGGCAGCAAATTCAAAATTCACTTCGTTAAAATTCATCTTACCTCTCCTATTGCCTTATCGCCGCATTGTTGTCTGACTTTTTAAACGCCGGTTTGATTTTACTCCAATCGGCTTTCTTTGACTTGGTATGCTCTGCCGTTGCCAAAGCTATAATTTCAGTTATGTTTTCGACAGGAATAAAACTCACGCTTGATTTTACCGCAGGATCAATTTCACTGATGTCAGGTTCGTTTTGCTTTGGTATGATAACAGTATTAATGCCGTTTTTATAAGCAGCCATACTTTTTTCTTTTAGGCCGCCAATCGGCAGAACTCTGCCGCGCAGTGTGATTTCTCCGGTCATTGCAATATCGTGTCTTATCGGCGTTTGCGTCAAAGCTGAGTATATTGCAGTTGCCATTGTAACGCCTGCAGACGGACCGTCCTTTGGCACTGCACCTTCGGGAGCATGGACGTGAATATCCTTTGTTTTATAAAAATCAGAATTAATGCCAAGCATATCAGCATGGCTTCTTATGCAGGTTACAGCCGTTTTTGCCGATTCCTGCATTACATTCCCCAGCGAACCCGTAAGTTCAAGCTTGCCGGTTCCGTCCATAACGGCTACCTCAATCGGCAGAAGCTCACCGCCGACCTGCGTCCACGCAAGTCCGTTTACAACGCCTGTTTCATCGGTTTTGTTCAGGGTATCGGGCAAATATTTTTTTACACCGAGCATTTTTTCAACTGCTTTTTCGTCGATTTTAAATGTTTCGGTATTTTCTTCAAGCTTTTTTACAGCACATTTTCGCATAATCGAAGCTATTGTGCGTTCAAGGGTGCGGACTCCTGCTTCTTTAGTATAAAAATCGATCAAAGTATATATCGCCTTTTGAGTGAATTTTATTTCTTTTGAAGAAAATCCACAAAGGTCAAGCTGTTTTGGAATAAGATGTTTTTTGGCTATATTAAACTTTTCCTCGCGGGTATAGCTGCTTATCTCTATTATTTCCATTCTGTCACTCAGCGGTGCGGGAATTGCAGAGAGATCGTTTGCCGTTGTAATAAACATTACATTTGACAGATCAAACGGAATGTCTATGAAATGGTCGACATATTTATTGTTTTGCTCACTGTCAAGCACTTCAAGCAATGCTGAAGTCGGGTCGCCCTTGTAATCGCTTGAGAGCTTGTCTATCTCATCAAGAATAAGCAGCGGATTATTTGTACCTGCGTTTTGAATTGCCGCCATAATGCGTCCGGGCATTGAACCTATGTATGTGCGTCTGTGACCTCTTATCTCAGCCTCGTCCTTAACTCCGCCAAGTGCAATGCGCTGGCTTTTTCTGCCGATTGCTTTTGCTATTGACTGTGCGATGGAAGTTTTGCCGACGCCCGGAGGTCCTACAAAACAAATAATCTGTCCTTTTTGCTTTTCACTGAGCTTTTTAACAGCAAGCTGTTCAACTATTCTGTCCTTTATCTTTTGAAGTCCGAAATGGCTTTTATCAAGCTCTTTTCTTATCTTAGGTATTACAATATTATCCTTTGAGCTTGTGTTCCAGGGCAGCTCAATGACAGTATCAAGGTAAGTTCTTATTACCGAAGCCTCCTGACTGCCGTACGGCATTTTCATCAGCTTACGACATTCCTTAAACAGGGTTTCTTCGGATTTTTCATCAAGATGCAGTTCTTCGATTTTTTCGGCATACATTTCAGCTTCGTCAGACGGATTCTCGTCCTCGCCGAGTTCTTCCTCAATTACCTTTTTCTGTTCTCTGAGAAAATAATCACGCTGATTTTCGTCAATTCGCATTTTAGCTTTTCTTGTGATTTCATCCTCAATGTGCATTATATAGTTTTCATTTATAAGCAGCTCCAATACTTCGGATAAGCGTTCCGACGGATCACGAATCTCAAGAATGGTTTGCTTTGACTGATAATCAACAACAAGATTAGACGCAATAAAGTCGGAGAGTTCTCCCGGCGATTTGCATAATGCAACCTTAAATATTATGTCAGACGGCATTTTGGGTGAAAGCTCTATGTATTTTTCAAATTCACTTCTTACTGTTCTGATAATTGCAGTATCTCTTGCCGTCAGTGATTCGTCCGACTCTTCAAGAGGTTCGATTTCAGCCATTAAACAGCCTTCGTCATATACGGGCGATACTATTCTTGCCCTTTTGATTCCCTCAATTACAATTCGTGTGGTATTCTCAGGTTGTTTAAGCACTTGAACAACTTTTGCTATAACACCGGTTTTAAACAAATCTATTATTGACGGTTCGTTACTTGAAGCGTCTTTTTGAGTAGCCAAAAATATAGTCTGGTCTTTTTTCATAGCCCTGTTGATGGCAGTAATGCTTCTTTTTCTTCCAACGTCAAAATGAATCAAAGTTTTTGGGAAAACAACAAGACCTCTAAGCGGCAAAACGGGAACGGTTATGTTATTGTTTGAATTTACTTCCATAATTTATCCTTTCAAGCGTAAAAATCAGTAAAAGCTGTATTGTTTTCAATACAGCCTTTTCCTAATTATTAAGATGCTGTGTTACGTTTCGGACGCTTCGTTGCATCTTTTTTAGTTAAATTAATCGGCAAAGATTTTTTCTCTTTCTTTCGTATTATCTGAGGCTGAGCATTATCGGTTACAACTTCTTTTGTGATAATGATCTTCTCAATGGAATTATCAGACGGCGTTTCATACATAAGGTCGGTTAAAATACCTTCCATTATTCCCCTTAATCCGCGTGCGCCTGTGTGTTGCTCCTGCGCTTTTTGGGCAATAGCTTCAAGCGCCTCATCTTCAAAGTAAAGTTCAACACCGTCAAGCTCAAAAAGCTTTTTGTATTGTTGAACTATTGAGTTTTTCGGCACTGTGAGTATTTTAACAAGAGCGTCAGTGTCAAGTCCGCTGAGAGCGGTGATAACGGGGAGACGTCCGATAAGCTCGGGAATTATGCCGTATTTAACAAGATCGTGTGCTGTAACATCTTTCATCCAATCGGTTTCATCAAGCTCAACCTTTGACTGTACAAGAGATTCAAAGCCGATAACAGATGAGCCTTTGCGCTTTTCAACTATCTTTTCAAGACCATCAAATGCGCCGCCGCAGATAAAAAGAATATTTTTTGTATCAATCTGTAAAAATTCCTGCTGAGGGTGTTTTCTTCCGCCCTGAGGAGGAACGTTTGCTACAGTTCCTTCAACAATTTTTAAAAGTGCCTGCTGAACACCTTCACCGCTGACATCACGGGTAATCGACGGATTTTCAGACTTTCTTGCTATTTTGTCGATTTCATCAATATAAATAATTCCGCATTCAGCTTTTTCAATGTCAAAATCAGCGGCCTGTATAAGCTTTAGAAGTATGTTTTCAACGTCTTCTCCGACATATCCTGCTTCGGTGAGCGTTGTGGCGTCGGCTATAGCAAAAGGAACATCCAAAGCCTTTGCAAGCGTTTGAGCAAGTAAGGTCTTGCCAACGCCTGTCGGACCGAGCAAGAGAACATTGCTCTTTGAAAAGTCAACGCTTTCATCGTTGGAAAAAGCACGTTTGTAGTGGTTATAAACCGCTACGCTAAGCGTTACCTTAGCACTATCCTGTCCAACAACATATTCATCAAGAATAGCCTTGATTTCCTTTGGCTTTAAAAGTTCGTCAACATTAGCGGCAGGCTTTTCATCGGGGGTAGTGTGTTTATGATCGTGTTCTCTTTCTATCTCATCTGACTGTTCAAGAATATTCCGGCACAATTCTATGCACTGATCACAGATATATACTCCGTTACCTGCAATTAATCTGCCAACCATTTCCTGCGGTTTGCCGCAAAAAGAACAATAAATATCCTTATCGTTGTTTTTGTTAGCCATCAGCCAATCCTCACTTATCTTTTTTCGATTACCTTATCAATCAGTCCGTATTCAAGTGCCTGCTGAGCTGTCATAAAGTTATCACGGTTTGTGTCCTTAGCGATAACGTCAATAGGCTGACCTGTATTGTCGGCAAGAATCTGATTTAAACGTTTCTTCATATCAAGAATGTGTTTTGTATGAATTTCCATATCAGTTGCCTGACCCTGAGCGCCGCCGGAAGGCTGGTGTATCATAATATCGCTGTTTGGAAGTGCAAGACGTTTACCCTTTGCGCCTGCGGCAAGCAAAAATGCGCCCATACTTGCTGCCATACCCATACATATTGTCGAAATATCGCATTTAATATAATTCATAGTGTCAAATATTGCAAAGCCGTCGGTAACGCTTCCGCCAGGGCTGTTGATATATAGGCTTATGTCTTTGGTAGGATCCTGACTTTCAAGATACAAAAGCTGAGCCACAACAACGCTTGCGCTGGCGCTGTTTACTTCCTCATTCAACATAACTATCCTGTCGTTTAACAAACGGGAATAAATATCATATGAGCGTTCACCGCGATTTGTTTGTTCTACAACATAAGGTACCAATGCCATAATATCAAAACCTTTCTTAATTAATAGTTGACAAAATATAAAATAATATTCAGATTATTTAATTACCGCTTTGTCCTTTACAAGTGCAAGAGCTTTTTGTACTTTAAGGTCCTCGGTAAGCGACTCTGCCGGAACAGCGGCTTTTACCTTTTCAACGTCCATTTTATATGCCTCTGCCATCTTTGAATATTCCTCATCAAGATCGGCGTCGGTTACTTCAATGTTTTCTTTTTTGGCGATAGTTTCAAGAGCAAGTCTGAGCTTTACTCTCTTTTCAGCCTCTTCCCTGTACATATCCTTGAGGGCATTTTTATCCATTCCCATATACTGCATATATGTATCAATGTCCATACCCTGAGAACGCAGGCGCATATCAAAATCTCTTACCATTTCGTTTGCCTGATTGTCATACATTGCATCGGGAATTTCACCCTCAACAAGCTCCATAAGCTTGTTTGCAATTTGGTCGTCAACGTCTTTTTCGGCCTCGTCTTTAAGACGCTTTGCAACAGTTTCCTTTAATTCCTCTTTGTATTCGTCAAGAGTTTCCTTTTCTGAAACGTCCTTTACAAATTCATCGTCAACCTCGGGAAGCTCTTTTGCTTTAATTTCATGGAGCTTGATCTTGAATTCAGCGTCTTTGCCTTTAAGTTCTTCAGCCTGATAATCTTCAGGGAACTTAACGTTGATTGAAAATTCCTCATCTGTATTGTGACCTACGATCTGCTCCTCAAAGCCGGGAATAAAATTGCCCGAACCAAGTGCAAGATTGTAGTTCTCTGCCTTACCGCCGTCAAAAGCTGTGCCGTCAACAAAGCCCTCAAAGTCGATTACAACTGTATCGCCGTCCTGAGCAGGTCTGTCCTCAACGGTAACCATTCTTGAATTGCGTTCTCTTACCTTTTCGATTTCATCGTTAACAAGCTCGTCGGTAACTTCGGTTGACTTCTTTTCAACCTCAATTCCGAGATAATCCTTGATTTCCATTTCAGGCTCAACAACGATAGAGGTCTTAAATGTAAAGCCGTCCTTGCCTGCTTCAACTGCTTCAAGAGATTCCACTGCTACGATTTTAAGACCGGCCTCTTTTGCGGCATCATAAAGAGCCTCAGGGTAGCAATCCTGCATAGCGTCCTCATAGAATACCTCTGAGCCGTACATCTTTTCAATCATATGGCGCGGAGCTTTGCCCTTTCTGAAACCGGGGATATTAATATTTTTAACCTGTTTTCTATATACAGCGTTTACTGCTTTCTCAAATGTATCGCCGTCAACGGTTACTACCAATTCATATGAATTAGCCTGATCTTTTTTTGTACTCTCTTTTAATGCCATTTTATTATTCCTCCAAATAATCTGATTTGAATTTATCGCTTTATTATATCACAAATAAACTGATTTGCCAATAGATAACCACAATTATTTTGCTTTTATCTGACTAAAATCGGCATAAAGCCTATCTTATCACACGAAATCAGTCTAAAATCAATTCCTTTATACTTACCGTCAAATGCAAGTTTAAAATTATTGCGTCCGTGAATATGACCGTAATAACACTTTTTTATGTTGTATTTAAGCAGTACGTCAATAATTTCAGTACATTCAATTCCGTTGTAGTACGGCGGATAATGCAAAAAAACAACAGGCGTCTTGTCGGTTTTTATTGCGGATTCAATCGACATTGTCAGCCGCCCGACCTCACGATTGAGAACCTTTATATTTTGTTCGGTGTCATTTTCAAGGAACCAGCCTCGAGTACCGCAAATCGCATAATCATCGCATACATAAGAATTGTTAAACAACACAGACAGACTGTTTAGGTCGTTTTTTGCCAAAAATGCATCTATCTTGCTCTTTGTTCCCCACCAATAATCATGGTTCCCTTTAAGCAAAATCTTTCTCCCGGGCAGATCGTCAATAAATTTGAAGTCAACATATGTTTCTTCAAGCTTCATTGCCCAGGAAATATCGCCTGCGATAACAACGGTGTCATCATCGGTTATGAGCTTTTTCCAATTATTTTCAAGCCTTTTTACATAATCGTCCCAACCTGCAAAAATATCCATAGGCTTATCTTCACCCAGCGATAAATGCAGATCGGCTATTGCAAACAGGGACATTATTCAATTCCGAGCGCAGAAAGCACATAGTCCTGCATTTTGTTGACCTCGGTAACGTCCGAAAAACGTGCGGTTTTGTTTTTAAGACCTGCAAGAGGCGCAGGCACAGGCATTTTTGTAATCTCGTTTAGCTTGTCAACCGTGTCAAACTCAGTTTCGGGAAGCTGAACATCGGGCGCAACAGCCTGTAAAACCGACTTGGAAAACTTGTAAGGACTTGCAGTGGATGCAATAACAGTAGGCGTTTTATCCCCTGTTTCATTTACATACTGCTCATAAACATTAACCGCAACGGCAGTATGAGTATCACAAAGATAATTATTTTCCTTAAACAGCTTGTTTATTGTATCCTGAGTTTGCTTATCGTCACAATAACCGCCGTAGAATTTATCGTTTATAATTGATTTTACTTCATCGGTTACTTCATATTTGCCTGTTGTTTTCAGGGAGTTCATCCATTCTCTTGTATAGGTGTCGCTGTTATCGGAAAGCTTGTAGAGCAAGCGTTCAAGGTTGCTTGAAACAAGAATATCCATAGACGGCGACATTGTTGTATAGAAATGGCGGTTTTTATCATATACGCCTGTTTTTATAAAGTCTGTAAGAACATTGTTAGAATTTGAAGCGCAGATGAATTTGTTGACAGGAAGTCCCATAAGGCTTGCATAGTATGAAGCAAGAATGTTGCCGAAGTTTCCTGTGGGAACAACTACGTTGATCTTTTCGCCGAAGTTGATTTTGCCGGAGTTTACCATATCGCAGTAAGCCGATACATAGTAAACTATCTGCGGAAGGAGTCGTCCCCAGTTGATTGAGTTTGCCGATGAAAACAGCATATTATGCTCGGCAAGCTTTTCCGAAACAGCAGGTGTTGTAAATATTTTCTTTACGCCTGTCTGAGCGTCGTCAAAGTTGCCCTCAATAGCGCACACCTTTACGTTTTTGCCCTCCTGAGTGTTCATCTGATGCTTTTGCATAGGACTTACACCGTTTTGAGGATAAAAAACGATTATCTTTGTATGGTCAACATCCTTAAAACCTTCCAGAGCGGCTTTGCCTGTATCTCCTGAGGTTGCAACAAGAATAACTGCGTCTTTTCCGTCGTAGGTCTTTTTCAATGAAATAGTAAGCAGGTGCGGCAAAATCTGAAGCGCCATATCCTTAAACGCACAAGTAGGACCGTGCCAAAGCTCAAGAATATTGAGAGCATTGCCGTCCATATTGCAAGAAGCAAGCGGAGCGGGACTTTCATCGCCGAATTTCTGAGCGGTATAAGCTTTATTAACACATTCGTCTATTTCCTCTTCTGTAAAGTCGGTGAGGAAATCAGAAAAAATCTTCTTTGCTCTGCCTTTATAATCGGTCTTTAACAAAGCCTTGAATGTGGCTTCGTCATATTCGGGGAACTGTTGGGGAACAAAAAGTCCTCCGTCCTTTGAAATGCCCTGAGCTATAGCCTGAGCAGAAGACACTACTTCATTTTTGTTTTGCGTGCTGTTGTATAACATTGAAATCTTCCTTTCAAGTGACTTTAAACATCAAATATTTTACTACATTATTCGCTGATTGTCAAAGCTTTCAAAGAATTTGAGCGCATTATCGTAAAAAATCTTATTTATTAGACTTTCTTTGTAGTTTTCTTTCAGCATAATTTCGTAAAGTTCATCAAAAAAGCGGCTGTCGTTTATGTCATTCGGCAAATCACAGCCGTCAAAATCACTGCCTAAACACACGGTGTTTTCGCCGCCGAGTGACAAAAATCTGTCTATATGCTTTAATATGTCAAATTTATTTGCTTTGTCCGGATCATCTGCCAAAAAAGCCTTGTGGAAATTTATACCCACAATTCCTCCGTTGTTTGCAATAATCTTAAACTGTTCGTCGGTAAGATTGCGGTTATGATCAGTTACGGCTTTGGAATTTGAATGTGACGCAACAAACGGACGTTTTGCGATTTCTGCAACATCATAAAACAATTTTTCCGATGCGTGCGAAACATCAACAATAATATTATCTTTTTCCATTTCTGCAACTGCGGATTTTCCGAATTCGGTTATGCCCTTTGGAGCTTTAACCTCTGCACCGTCTCCGATTTGATTTTTACCGTTCCATGTAAGGGTTATCATTTTAACTCCCATATCGGCAAAAAGCTTTACATTTTCAATTTTTCCGTTAAGTGCAGAACCGTTTTCAACGGTAAATAAAGCAGAATATTGATTTTTAAAACATCCAACAATATCCTCGCCGTTTTGTATAAGCTCTATGTTACAGCGTTTACACTCGGATTTCAGGAGCATTGCGGCGTATAAAAACATTTTTTCGGCTTCATTGCCCGAAAGATTATCGGGAAGCCATATTGCATAGCATTGCAGGCGTTTGTCATTCTTTTTAAGGTCAAGCTTTACGTCAAGAGAATTAGAATCAAGTCCTATTTTTTGTGTGACAGCCTTATAAAGAGAATCGCAGTGTAAATCAATTACCCGCATATCCTGCCTCCGTATCAAATGCGTTTTCGATATAATTTAATTTTTCGAGTTTAAGCGTCCGTGAATTGACGAAAATTTCACAAACGTCAAAACGACAATATTTATCAACATCATTTTCATTCAGATATACCGACGCAGTTTTGATTATTCTGCGCTGCTTTTTTAAATCAACAGCTTGTGCGCCGCTTGTCAGAGAGTCGGTGTGCCTTGTCTTAACTTCCACAAAAACAAGGTATTGTTTATTCTCGGCAATTATGTCAATCTCGCCGTATTTTTTGCGGTAATTTCTTGAAACTATCCTGTAACGGTGCTTTTTAAGATATTCAGCGGCGTAACCTTCGCCTATATCCCCTATTTCTTTTGCTCTATATCCAATCATATGTCCAGTATTTTTCCTAAAAAGCTCAGTCGGTGATACGGACACGGACCGTATTTTTTCAACGCTTCAACGTGCGCCTTTGTGCCGTAGCCCTTATGCTTATCAAAATGATACTGAGGATATTCCTTTGCATACTCGTACAAAAGCCTGTCCCTTGAAACCTTTGCAAGTATAGACGCTGCGGCGATTGACATTGATTTTGCGTCGCCCTTGATAATAAATTCACTGTCAATATCAAGATTCGGCAGACGATTGCCGTCTATCATTGCGTAATCCGCTTTTACGTTTAGTCCCTCAACCGCTCTTTTCATTGCAAGCATAGTTGCGTTGAGAATATTCATATTTTCAATTTCGTCAACCGTAGCATACGCTATAGAATATGAGCGCACGCTTGATATTATTACATCAAACAGCGCTTCACGCTTTTTTTCACTCAGCTTTTTTGAGTCATTAACACCCTCTATTATTGTATCATCCGGCAAAATTACCGCTGCGGCGCATACAGGTCCCGCAAGAGGTCCTCTGCCCGCTTCATCAACACCGCAAATTGCTGTATAACCTTTTGCCTTTGCTTTGTTTTCATACTCAAGCCAATCCATTGTTATTCCTCATTTCTTATCGGCATTTCTACCGTTATTCTGCCGAGCCTTGCCGCTCTGAATTCGTCAAGCAGCATTATTGCCGCACGTTCGGTATCAATTTCTCCGCCCGATATGAGCATACCTCGTTTTTTACCGATTAGTTGCAAGAGTTCATATGAGTTAATGCTTTCTAAATCAATTTCTTCAAGCCTGAATCTTGATATAAATTCGGCAGGTTTCAACTCTCTGAGGAAATCCAAAAGTCTTACTGCAAGGAATTCAATATCAAGTACCTGATCCTTTACTGCCCCGGTAAACGCAAGGTGCTCGCCGACGGTCTTGTCGTCAAACTTTGGCCAAAGCACTCCGGGGGTGTCGAGCATTTCAAGGTTTTTACTTATAGTAAACCACTGATTGCCCCTGGTAACTCCCGGTCTGTCCTCTACTTTTGCACGATTTTGTTTTGAAATTCTGTTGATAAAAGATGATTTGCCGACATTCGGAATACCGACTATCATAATTCGCATAGTGGGATTTACCATTCCCTTTGCTTTTAGCTTGTCGAGCCTCTCTTTTAAAACCGTGCTTACCGCAGACGGGAATTTGTTTAGTCCTCTTCCGCTTTTACAATCAACAGCTATTGCGGTTATTCCCTGCTTTTTATAAAAATCTATCCACATTTTTGTTGCGGTTTGGTTAGCCATATCCGCCTTGTTGAGCAAAATAACTCTCGGCTTATTTTGAATAAGCTTGTTTAAATCGGGATTTCGACTGCTTATCGGTATTCTTGCGTCAATTATCTCTGCAACAGCGTCAACAAGTTTAAGATTTGCCTGTATTTGACGTTTGGTTTTTGTCATATGACCCGGGAACCACTGAATATATGATTTAGATGAGTTTTGTTCGTTCATAATTACACATCCTTAAAACAAAAAGCCTATTTCATTACAAAGACAGAAATAGGCTCTTGATAATAATTCAAAATTAATAAAGATAGCCGAAATGGCTGAAAGGCCAAATTACGAATTGAGCCTTTCCGATAACATCATCAACATCAATCAAACCGATTTTTTCACTGCGGCTGTCCATTGATACCTTACGGTTATCACCCATTACAAAAATCTTACCCTCGGGAACAACTTCGGGAATATCATACTGAGCATAGTTGCCGCAGAACGTGTCTTCCTTAATAAAAGGTTCGTCACGAACAACGCCGTCAACTATAACCTGATTGTTCTCATAGTCAAGCTTTATAGTCTGACCTGCGGTAGCGATAACCCTTTTGATTATCGGCTCTTTGTACTGAGCACCGTGTGAAATAACGACTATATCATCATCCTTTGGCGTGTAAAAGAGATTTGTGGCAATCACCTTGTCCTGCGATGACAATGTGTTTTCCATAGAAGTACCGTCAACGCTCACAAGCCTGAATACAAATGTCAGACAAATTACAACGACTGAGATTGAAAATAAAAGACAGCGAATAAAATCAAACAGACTTGATACGCCGCCCTCGGACTTTGCAACAGCAAAACTTATTTTGCCGCTTTCAGAAATGCTCGGCGAATCCAAATCAGCCGCATAATCCAATTCAGACGAATTGTCATTATGTAAAATATTATCATTTTTGTTAGTATCGCTCAATTTTTTCACCTGCTGTAATGAATAAAAAAGGGACTGTATTTAGTCCCTTTTAAATTATTCGGAAATTACTTGCGAATTTGCTCTTTAACCTTTGCGGCCTTACCAACTCTGTCACGAAGATAATACAGCTTGCTTCTGCGAACTTTACCGTAACGAATAACCTTAACGTCTTCTACGTTTGGTGAGTGGAGCGGAAATACTCTTTCAACGCCTACACCGTAAGCTACACGTCTTACAGTAAATGTTTCAGCTACGCCGCTGCCTCTTTTGGCAATGACAGTACCCTCAAACATCTGTATTCTTTCTCTTTCGCCTTCGCGAATCTTTACAGATACTCTAACAGTATCACCGATACCGAACTCGGGAGTTGTGTCCTTTACCGATCCGGCTGCAATAGTTTTTAATGCGTCCATTTTTATCCTCCTAATTTTCCCGATATTCTTGCCACTGGCAGAGGACTATCAGCTTCAAAATGACGGTTAAACCGTTATTTGATCGCGTCGAGAGCAACGACGGTATCAAATTCTTTAATATAATAACATAAAAAGAATTATAATTCAAGTCTTTTTTTAAAAAAAGGAATTATTTGCTGATTTTCTTTAGCTTTTCCAAAAAATCACTAAAATATTTCGGCAGCTCCGATGTAAATTCCATATACTTATTAGTTCGCGGATGAACAAATCCAATCTTTCTTGCGTGCAGACATTGCCCGATAAAATCGACCCTTTCGTTTTTTACGCCGTATACCGAATCTCCTGCCACTGGATGTCCGATATGCGCCATATGCACCCTTATCTGATGAGTGCGCCCTGTTTCAAGAATACACTTTATATGAGTATAGCCCTTATATCGGTTTATAACTTGATAATGAGTTACAGCCTCTTTACTGTTCTTAGAAATAACGCACATTTTTTTTCGGTCGTTCGGATTACGTCCGATAGGTGCGTTCACAGTTCCGCTGTCGTTCTTTAAGTTACCGAAAACTATCGCTTCATATTCTCTTGTAAACGAATGTTCTTTTATTTGCTCGGCAAGTATTGAATGAGCAAAATCGTTTTTCGCTACAATTAAAAGACCGCTTGTATCCTTGTCAATTCTGTGGACGATCCCCGGTCGCATTACGCCGTTTATCCCCGAAAGGCTGTTGCCGCAATGATAGAGCAGTGCATTTACAAGCGTTCCGTCATAGTTGCCTGCCGCAGGGTGAACTACCATACCCTTTGGCTTGTTGACTACAAGCAAATCGCTGTCTTCATAAACAATATCGAGCGGAATATCCTCAGCTTTTGCTTCATACGGAACAGGATCGGGAATAATAACAATAACCCGATCGCCTGATTTCAGCCTATGATTTTTGCTGACAAAATTGCCGCCGACTGTTACGTTTCCGCTTTCAATAAGATTTACGGCGGAGCTTCTTGATAAACCTATATCGGAATCTGATAAAAATTTATCTATTCTGATATTATCGGTATCACAAATCAGCGTGTGCTCAGTCATTCTTTTTTACCTTTTTTGAGCTGTCAAACACATTTGAAAAGAACAGCAGATAGATAATCAGTAAAACCGTGCCTATTGTTATGCAGTAATCGGCAAAATTGCATACCGGCGGAAAAAACGATAAGCTCAAATAATCAATAACATAACCGTAAAAAATTCTGTCTATAAGGTTGCCTATTCCTCCGCCGATAATAAGTCCTGCGGCAATATAGAACATTTTACCCTTAGGACGCTTTTTGAACATTATAAATATAATTACAAACAGCAGAACAGATGTCAGAGCTACAAACACCCAGCGCATATCCGAAAACATTCCGAAAGCTACTCCGTTGTTTTCAACATAAGTTAAATTAAAAAGATTATCTATAACCGTTACAGAACCTAAGGGCTGTAGATATACTGTAACAAAATATTTGATTATCTGATCGACAGCGACCATAATTATCCCGATTATAATTGCAACAAACGGCATATTATCCTCCGTATATGAAAATCGGTGTAACCGAGATCACACCGATTTATCAGGTTATTATTTTAAATTTTCGCAACAGCGTGCACAAAGAGTAGGATGCTCGCTGTTACTGCCTACAGTTTTACTTATAGACCAGCAACGCTCACACTTCTCTCCCTCAGCCTTCTCAATTTTTATTTCAAGCTCACAATCACTTTCAACTATTTCAACATCGGAAACAATGAATGAAGCGGCAAGCTCTTTTTCGGCTTTTTTGAGGAAAGAAAGTGTATCTCCGCCTGCCAAAAGAACTACCTTTGCTTCAAGCGAGCTTTTTATCGTTTTATCCTTAATATATGTTTCAAGGGACTTTTTAACCTCGTCACGCAGTTCGTGAATTTTGTCCCAATAATCCATAAATTCATCGTCAATGTCAACACTGACTTTTTCGGGCATTGTGTTGAAAACAATATGTTCGGGCTGATCACCGTTTGCGTGCGGCATATACTTCCAGATCTCATCAGATGTAAATGCAAGTATAGGCGCAATCATTCTTGTCATTGCGTTAAGGATAAGATAGATTGAAGTCTGTGCGGCTCTGCGCTGTTTGCTGTCAGCCTTTTCGGTATACAGTCTGTCCTTTAAAACATCAAGGTAGAAGTTTGACATATCTACAACACAGAAATTGTGGATGGCATGATATACGATATGGAATTCATACTTATCGTAAGCATCCTTAACCTTATCTATAAGATTGTTGAGCTTTGCCAATGCCCATTTGTCGATAGACATAAATTCTGATGGATCTGCCATATCTGTATCGGGGTTAAAATCGGAAATGTTACCGAGAATGTATCTTGCGGTATTTCTGATTTTTCTGTAGGCTTCTGAAAGCTGTTTAAGAATATCGGGAGATATTCTTATATCGGCATGATAATCAGACGAAGCTACCCAAAGACGGAGTACATCAGCGCCGTATTGTTTGATTACGTCCTGGGGATCAATTCCGTTGCCGAGCGACTTGTGCATTACTCTGCCTTTGCCGTCAACTACCCAACCATGCGTTAATACGGCTTTGTACGGAGCTGTTCCCTGAGTTGCAACCGATGTTAAAAGTGAGGACTGGAACCAACCTCTGTATTGGTCTGCACCCTCAAGATAGAGGTCGGCAGGCCACTGTAATTCAGGACGATTTTTGAGAACAGCGGCATGTGACGATCCGCTGTCAAACCACACGTCCATAATATCCTTTTCTTTTGTAAACGAAGTGCAACCGCACTTTTTGCATTTTGTTCCTTGCGGCAATATCTCAGAGGCTTCGTGAGTAAACCACGCATTTGAGCCTTCTTTGCCAAACAAATCAGCAACTGCAAGCATTGCTTCTTTGTCAATCAAGGGTTCTCCGCATTCTTCACAATAGAAGATCGGGATAGGCACGCCCCATTTTCTCTGACGTGAAATACACCAGTCTTTTCTTTCTCTGACCATTGATGTAATTCTGTCCTTACCCCACGCAGGAATCCATTGAACATCATTAATCGCTTTTACAGCGCCATCCTTAAAATCATCAACCGAGCAGAACCACTGGTCGGTAGCACGGAACAAAACAGGCTCTTTACATCTCCAGCAGTGCGGATACTGGTGGACGATCTTTTTGATTGCAAACAAAGCGCCTGTTTTATCAAGATATTCGGCAATAGGTTTGTTTGCATCGGCTGTTTTAAGTCCTGCAAACATTCCTGCTTCTTCGGTAAGGACACCGTTTTCATCAACAGGAACAACAATAGGAATGTCAGGGTAATTAAGGCATACGTTATAGTCATCGATACCGTGTCCAGGTGCTGTATGAACACAGCCTGTACCGCTTTCAAGAGTAACATGATCGCCGACAATAACAAGTGAGGTTCTGTCAATAAACGGATGAGCTGTTTTCATATATTCAAGCTCAGAGCCTTTAATGGTGCCTACAACTTCGTAATCGGTTATATCGGCGTCAGCCATTGCGCCTTTGTAAAGTTCTTCTGCCATAACGAGATATTCGTCGCCCGTTTTGATAACAGCATAATCAAATGAGGGGCCTACGCAAATAGCAACGTTTGCAGGGAGCGTCCAGGTAGTTGTTGTCCAGATAACAAAGTATGTTTTCTCAGGGTCAACTCCCATTGCTGAGAATTTTCCGAGATCGTCTGTTACCTTAAATTTTACATATACGGAATGACAGGGATCTTCTGCGTATTCTATTTCAGCCTCGGCAAGGGCGGTCTTGCACTCCGGACACCAATATACAGGCTTTAGCCCCTTGTATATATATCCTTTGCAGGCCATCTCCGCAAAGACTCGGATTTGTTCGGCTTCAAAATCGTGTGTGAGAGTAATATAAGGGTTATCCCATTCGCCGATTACACCAAGTCTTTTGAACTGAGTTCTTTGGTCGTCAAGCGACTGTTCAACAAACTTTTGGCACATTTTTCTCAGCTCAATTACCGAAATGTCGGCAGAACTGCTTACGCCTGCTTCTTTTCTTGCCTTTAATTCCGTGGGAAGACCGTGAGTATCCCAGCCGGGAACATAGGGAGCCTTGAAGCCTGACATATTTTTATAGCGCACAATAAAATCTTTGAGGATCTTATTAAGTGCAGTGCCAAGGTGGATGTTGCCGTTAGCATACGGAGGTCCGTCGTGAAGCACAAACAAAGGCTTGCCTTCGTTAAGCTCCATCAGCTTGTCGTAAATTTTTTCATCTTCCCAATTCTTGAGTGTAACAGGTTCACTTTTAGGAAGTCCTGCACGCATAGGAAAGTCGGTTTTCGGAAGATTAAGCGTTGCATTATAATCCTGGGACATTTTTAATTCTCTCCAATATTGTTAAATTGACATTATTCAGCAGAAACATCATAGTTCTCGCCGAATTTAAGGTGACTGAATTTGCTCGGACGAGGTACAACCTTTGTAGCGTCGTCGGTTTTCGGCGCAGGTTTTTCAGCAGCTGCGGGAACCGAATTATCGGATTCAGGCTCGGGTTGAACTTCCGCAGCAGGATTTGGAGCTTCTGTCAACTCATCGGTCGGGTACTTTTCATCAAGAGTTTTTTTGGCTTCATCAAGATCAACGGCTGTCGGAAGATCATCAATAGTCTTAATATGGTTCTTATAAAGCTCAATAAGCTCGCCTCTGAGTGCAACTGCATCAGCCTTGAGGCGGAGGTAATTTTCTTTTTCAAGTGCTGTCATTTTATTGGAATCAACAAGAAGGCTCTGAGCTTTTTCCTCAGCACTCCTTACTATTTTTGCCGCCTTTTCTTTAGCTTCCTTAATACATGCGTCAGAAACCTTTTGTGATGCAAGAAGTGCATTTCTGACGGTTTCTTCGTCGGCTCTGTACTGCTCAACACGGGTTGCAAGCACATCAATTTTGTGCACAAGATTGGTCTTTTCTTTTTTCAGTTGCTCAAATGATGCGATAACCTCGTCGATAAATGAGTCAACATCCTCAGCCCTGTACCCTCCGCTGAGAGTAGCCTTCCTGAAGCTGATATTTTTAATTTCATCGATTGTAAGCATAAAATGTACTCCTTATCTATAGTGAATTATTGAAATTCTGATTCGGTGTTTTTTTGTTTCGCCTAAAACTCCGTTAATTATATATTTACCTTTTCCGCGAATCATAAAGCAGTCGCCGTCTGCAACATTCTGACTGATATTTTGTGCAGGTATAAAGTTGAGACTTACGCAGTCTGACAAAATCAAATTTTTAGTTTTTTCCCGTGAAAGTCCCGTTACAGCGGCAACAACATTATCAAGTCTGAGCGAAGATACGGTATGGACGGATTCTTCAAATCCTCTTTCCTTTGGCAGAAAAGCAAGATTTGCCGAACTGATTTTCACTCCCGTATTACCTATTTTTGAAATCTGTGAAATTATATAATCTTTGATCTCGGTTTTGACAAACACAACACATTTGCCGTCCTCGACAAGTATATCACCGACGGTTTCACGTTCGATTCCAAGCGACATCAAAGCGCCCAAAAAATCTCTGTGACTGAGTTTGTCGCATTTTCTGTAGTTGAATTGCAAAGCTGACACGGGAAACTCGGCAGGTTTATCGTAAAACAATCCGAGAACCTTGCGTTCGCTGTTTTCATAGCCGCCGTAAAACGAAAAATCGTCAAAGCAAATACTTTTAAGATACTCGGCAGCAAGCGCCTGTTTTCTTTCACTGAGGAATGAAAAGAAATATGCCTTTTGCCATTTCAGGCACAATGATACTGCATCATCAAGCTTTGAGTAAAACAGCTTGTCCTTATCAGAAATATACACCGCTGTTTTCTAACTCATCAAGTAAATCATCACCTGTAAGATCAACATTGCTGGGAATTATTATGTAGGTATTTGTGGCAACTCTTTTGATTTTGCCGTTGTTAGCATATGCAACGCCGCTGAGGAAATCAAGTATTCTTCTTGCCATATCTTTGTTTGTATCTTCAAGATTAAGCACAACGGTATTTGTCTTCATAAGCTCGTCGGCGATGGTTCTTGTTTCTTCGCCGAAACGCTCAGGCTTAAAGATACCAACCTGGAGTTTTGCTGTGGCGTTGATATTTACAACCTTGTTTCTCGAACCGATATTAGATGCCTTTTCTCTTTCTCTGTCACGGGGATCCGGTTCATCGTAGTCGTCTTCACCTTCGTCTGCATATCCGTATTCATCATACTCGTACTCATCATCCGGAGCGTCCCACATACGTTTAAACTTATCAACGATTCCTGCCATAATATATTTCCTCCTAAAATTATGTGTAATTTCTTGCACCAAACAGTGCCGAGCCTACTCTAACCATATTTGCGCCTTCCAATATTGCTTCATAATAATCGGCAGACATACCCATTGAAAGAATAGTCATATTTATATTATCTAATTTTTTTTGCGATATGTCAATAAATAAGTTGTGCATTTTATGAAAATAATTTGAAATTTTATGTCTATTATCACAAATTGGGGGTATTGTCATAAGACCTTTTACCGAAATTCCTTTAATTTGTGCGATTTGCATCAGCAATTCTTCAAGGTTTTCTTCAAAAACACCCGATTTGTTTTCTTCACGACCAATGTTTACTTCAACAAGAATATCAGTCGTCTTATTGTGTTTAAGTGATTGATTTGCAATTTCTTTTGCCAATTTTAATGAATCGACAGACTGAATAATATCAACCTTGTCAACTATCTGACGAACCTTATTTGTCTGCAAGTGACCGATAAATTGAAGAGAACATTTCTCAAGGTCATAAGCCTCATATTTTGAAAGCAATTCCTGAACCTTGTTTTCTCCGATATGATCAAGTCCGAGCGATATAGCATAATTGATGATTTCAGGCTCAACCGTCTTTGTAGCGGCAAGAAACGTAATATCTTCCCTGTTTTTTCCAACCTTTTGGGCTGCCTCTGCAATTCGTTCATTGATTAGTTTGTAGTTGTACTCAACATCATTTAATGACCTTTCCGTCATACAAATCGTCTCCTTTTACTATTACCTTGTCGTACATTGACACTGTTTCTCCGTTAAACAAAACTCCGTCTGCCGGAGAAGTATCGCATATTACATAATCGTTATCGGAATGAATGATCGAGATTTGTTTGAACTGGACTTCACTTCCGTATAATACATAAACGCCCTGAACTTTCTTTTGTTCTTTATGCGCCACATCGTTATCATCGTAGGTTACTTTTGTTACATAATCGTCGTGAATAGCCCGGCGGCTTATTCTCAGTCCGGTATAGGTCCCCAGCCCGATTTCCACAGGTTCATTTCTTGCTTCAATAATACTGTGGTCCATATAGTCACAGCTGAGCAGTACAAGAGCATTTGAATCCTGTGACGCACGGTGAACTTTATAAATCGAGGCGGGCATAGATTCGTTTGACGCATTTGAAAACAGAACAGAAACATTGCCGTTCCAGGTAGAAAGATTCATGGCTTCATCTTCATTGACTTCGCAGGCAATATACCATTTTTTATTTGTAATTACCTTTCCTGCGATATTTGAAGAGACATCTGACTTTTTAATGCTTTTAAGGTCATCAAGCGTCATATCCGCTATATTTGAAAAATTAACCGCATTTTCGTATCCGTCACAAAACTCGGTAAAATATCCCGCCTTATCGGTTTTAACAGTCCCTATACTCTGACTTGATGAGCTTTTCAACTCGTCAAGCTGTGATTGAAGCTGAGCGATCTCCGAATCAAAGTTTGAAATTTTGCCTGTGCAAAGCATTCTTTGATTGATCGAATACAGAAGATCGTCTGCATCGGATTTTACTGAACCGATTTCGGAGTTGTTTACATCATCGATATATGTGATAAGGTTATTTTCAATATTATTATTTATAACGTCTATTCCCAAAGCTCCGTTAGAGTTTGAAAGCTGTAAATTTTTAAGGTTGTCAATCTTGCTTTGCAGCTGGGCTGCAGTTGTTTGGGCAACCGCATCGCTTTCGGTAGAAAACACCTTTGCAATCTCACCGCCTGCTCTTACATCATCACCGTCATCACAGGAATATGACAATACACCAGAAGTATTATTTTCGATTATACTTTCATCTCTTATGATAAAGCCGTTAGTGTTAATCTTATCGGTAACGGTAGTGAGTACGGCATTTTCGGTAGGATACATATCAAAGTTTGCGCTTAAAAGCAAATACACAACATATATTACCGCAAGTAACGTAAGCGCAAAAACAAGTATTCTTTTAAACAACAATTTATCCATAAAACTATCCTTTGTTTATTATTTCTGCCGCTGTATTAAAAAGCTCGTCAAATGACGAAAATTCATCAACATACAGCCAGTCAATATCTTTATCGCGCTTAAACCACGTTATCTGACGTTTTGCATATCGGCGGGTTTCACGCTTTAAGCTTTCAACACATTCTGCAAGGGACGCCTGACCGTTTATATACGGTAAAAGCTCCTTGTAGCCGATCGCCTTTACGGAGGTTTGGCTTAGCTCGGACGATAAAATGCTGTTTGCTTCGTCGAGCAAACCGTTTTGCATCATCAGATCAACACGGTCATTTATCCTGTTATAGAGATTTTCACGATTTTTATAATTAAGCCCGATTTTTATGGCTTTGAACGGCGATTCTTCAAGCTTGGAGTTTTCTATTTGTTCCGAAATAGCAGTTCCGGTTGTTTTGTAAAATTCAATAGCCCTGATTATACGCTTTGGATTGCGTTCAGGGCGAAGTCTGTCGGCCGATTTTTTATCAAATTCACTTAATATTTCAATCAGCTTGTCGACGCCTTCGTTTTGATATATTATGTTTAATTCATCACATATTTTTTGATTTTTCACTTCTTCGTTAAACTTAATATTGTTTAAGAGCGAATCAACATACAGCCCCGTGCCTCCTGCAATTACAGGCAACTTGCCGCGACTGTATATATCATTAATACACTTCTTTGCGTCATCGACAAACATAGCTACGGAATAAGTTTTGTCGGGCGGCAAAAAATCCATCAGATGGTGCCTTATCCCCTGCATTTCATCATTTGTAGGCTTTGCGGTTGCTATTTGCATATCTTTATATATCTGCATCGAATCTGCCGATATAACTTCACCGTTAAAGCGCTTTGCAATTTCAACGGCAAGCCTTGTTTTGCCCGAAGCGGTCGGTCCGACAACGGAAATGACTTTAATTTTGTTATCCAAAAAATCACACCCTGCCAAACTGTTTTTCAATTTCACTTCTGGTCATTACAAAGCATACGGGTCTGCCGTGCGGACAATATTTGATGCTCGGATCGTCCTCAAGCCTTTTGATAATATCAATAAGCTCCTGATGTGAGCTTTTGTCACCCGCCTTAATTGCGGTGCGGCAGGCTACGTTATGGTAAAACCAGTCCATTTTTTCCGTGAAAATATCGTTTTTACCCTGAGCTATGTAATCCGACATTTCAGCAATGGTATCGCTGATTTCGGACGCTTCGAGATACTCGGGAGCACTGCGAACGATTACCGTGCTGTTTCCGAAATCTTCAACATCAAAAGCGCAGTTTTTAAACATATCAAGGTTATTTATCGCGGCGTCATATTCGGCTTTGCCGAGTGTAACCGTAACAGGCTGTAAAAGCATCTGAGAAAACGAAGCGGCTTTTTCGGCTTTTAATTTCTCATATATCATACGTTCGTGCGCTGCGTGTTTGTCTATGAACAGAACCTCGTCCTTGTTTTTCTGGGCAATAATATATGTGCCGAAAACCTCGCCTATGTACTTTATTACGTTGTTATCCTTTTCAATCAACCTAATTTCATCCGTCTGAGAGTCAGCTACGACTTCAGTGTCAGCGGATTTATCGTTCAGAGAATGATCTGCGGTTTTGGCTTCGTCGAAATTATTATTTATGGTCTTATCATCCAACGGGGGAACAAAAGACGATTCCTTAAAAACATTCTGTGTGTTTTGTGTGTTAAAACGCTTTTCGGCTTCGGCTTGCTTTGAATAAAGTGAAAAGGGATCGGAGCTGTCGGAAAAAGACAAATTATCTATGTTGATTTTTTCAATCTTTTGCTCTGACGGCGTAAACTCTACAGAATCAAAAGGATTGAATTCATCTGTTGCTATATCGGTTTTTTTATCAGGCACTTTAGAAATATTGCTGCGGTTAATAACAGCGTCTGCATTTTCAAAGCGATTGAATTTTTTGATGTCGTTAAAAGCGGTGTTGTTTTTAAAAACAGCTTTTTTTCTGTCGTCAAACTGCATAAGCGACGACTTTACGGCGTGATAAACAGCGTCAAAAACTGGACGTTCATTTATAAAACGCACTTCAATTTTTGCAGGATGTACGTTAACGTCAATCATCTCATACGGCAATTCTATATTAAGAACACAGGACGGAAATTTTCCGACCATTATAGAGCCTTTGAATGCTTCTTCAACTGCCGCCATTGCCGTCCTTGTTTTGACATAACGACCGTTTATAAAGAAATTCTGCATATTTCTGTTTGGACGTGAATAAACAGGCTTCGATATATAGCCGTTTATTTTTATTGCATCAAGCTGATATTCAACAGGTATAAGTCCGTTTGCAAATTCTCTGCCAAACACGGAATATATCGCTGACATAAGCTTTCCGTCGCCGTAGGTTTTGAGTACCTGCTTGCCGTCGCGGATATATGTAAATGCAATTTCGGGGTGAGAAAGCGCAGTTTTGTCAATTATGTTTGATACTGCGTTACCCTCAGAAACATCTTTTTTAAGGAATTTTGCCCTTGCAGGAATATTGTAAAACAAATCTCTTATTACAAAGGTAGTGCCTGTCGGGCAGCCTGCATCGTCAAAGCTGACTTCTTCCCCGCCTTCGATTATGTATGAGGTACCGATATTTTCGTTTATATTCCTTGTAATAAGCTGTAGGCGTGATACTGCACAGATTGACGCAAGGGCTTCGCCTCTGAATCCGAGAGTAGCTATACTTTCAAGATCGTTTTCAGATTTCACCTTGCTTGTTGCGTGCCTTAGGAAGGCAACCTTTATGTCGTCCTTTGCAATTCCGCATCCGTCGTCGGCAACACGCATAAAGGTAGTTCCGCCGTTTTTTATCTCTACGGTAATGTTCTTTGCCCCTGCGTCTATTGAATTTTCAACCAGCTCTTTTATTACCGACGCAGGTCTTTCAACAACTTCTCCTGCCGCAATAAGCTCTGCAACGTGTTTGTCAAGGACATTGATTACTCCCATTGTGTCACCGCCTTTCTGTCGTTATGTTTATATCATATTCTTTAATTCATACAATAAATTCATTGCCTCAATCGGCGTAAGAGTATTGACATCCACCGAGTTTAATTTATCAATCAACGGTGTTTGTGCGCTGAACATCAGGTTAAGCTGAGCGCCGTCGTCGTTATTGTGCTTTGGATCTGTCTGTATCTCGGATTTTCCGCTTTCAAGCTCAGCGAGTATCTCTTTTGCTCTGCTTATTATAGACTGAGGAACCCCTGCAAGCTTTGCAACTTCAATACCGTAGCTGTCGTCGGCGCCGCCGGGAACAATTCTGCGTAAAAACGTGATGTCGTCGCCGCGCTTTTTTACGGCTATGCTGTAATTTTTAACGCCGTCAAGCAGGTTTTCCATAACGGTAAGCTCGTGGTAATGAGTTGCAAAAAGCGTTTTGGCACCGAGTTTTTTCTTATCGGCACAAAACTCAAGAACTGCTCTTGCAATACTCATACCGTCAAAGGTTGAAGTTCCTCTGCCGATTTCATCAAGTATCAAAAGGCTTTTTGGCGTTGCGGTTTTTACTATATTTGCAACTTCATTCATCTCAACCATAAATGTTGATTGACCCGAAGCAAGATCATCGGACGCACCGACACGGGTAAAAATACTGTCAACTATACCAATTTCAGCCGATGAAGCAGGCACAAAGCTGCCCATTTGGGCAAGCAGAACTATAAGGGCAATTTGCCGCATATAGGTTGATTTTCCCGCCATATTAGGGCCTGTTATTATTGCAACTCTGTCAGATTTACTGTCAAGATATACGTCGTTAGGAACAAACGGAGTGTCCTTTAGCAGTGCTTCTACCACAGGGTGACGTGAGTCCTTTATATTTATAGCCGTTGACTGATTTACAAACGGACGTACATATCGGTTGTCGGACGCAACATTTGCAAGTGAAGTGATTACATCAAGAGTTGCTATTGCCTTTGATGTATTCTGGATACGTTCAAGGTTATCGGCAATCTTGGTTCTTATTGCTTCAAAAATAGAATACTCCATTGCAACGGCTCTGTCTTTTGCGCCGAGTATTCTTGATTCAACATCTTTTAAATCCTGAGTTATGTAGCGTTCGCAGTTAGTAAGCGTTTGTTTGCGGATATAAGTTTCGGGGACTTGTGATTTATAGGAATTTGTAACTTCGATATAGTAACCGAAAACTCTGTTATAACCTACTTTCAGCTTAGGAATACCTGTTTTTTCACGCTGTTCGGCTTCAATTTGAGCAAGAATTCCTTTGGAGTTGTTCATATCATTTGTAACCGAATCAAGTTCAGCGTTATAGCCTTTTCGTATCATTCCGCCCTCGCGAACGGTAAAGGGCGGATCGTCTACTATTGAGTTATCAATCAGAGAATGAATGTCTTCAAGCTTGTCTGTGTTTTTATATATGTACTTTAAATAAGCCGCATTACAGTCGGATATGAGTTTGGAAATCTTCGGTAAGGTCTGAATTGCCGAGCAAAGCGAACGTAAATCTCTTGCATTTGCCGAGCCGTAGACTATTTTTGTCATAAGTCTTTCAATATCAAATATGCCCGTTATCTCCTCGGTTATTTCAAGTCTTAGCACATTATCGTTGACAAGCTCTTCAACAGCGCTTTGACGGTTATTAATCGAAGTTATATTCATAAGCGGATGTTCAAGCCAAGAACGGATAAGACGCTTGCCCATTGCGGTTTTTGTCTTGTCGATAACCCAGAGCAGCGAACCTCTTTTTTCTTTGGTAAGCATAGTCTGAGTAAGTTCGAGATTCCGCTGAGTGTTAAAATCAAGACGCATATATTGATTTTCATTGAAAAGTTCAATGTGACTTATTCGCTCAAGTCCGCTTTTCTGCGTAGCTTTAAGGTAATTAATCAATGCCCCTATTGCCGATATAAGAGAAGTTTTATCAGCTACGTTTTCAGCTTCTTCATTAAACTGCTCTTTTACGGTTACAAGGCAGGAATTGTAATCGAATTTTTCATCTTCAAGCATTTCCACACCTGCGGAAAGCTTGTTCTTGATAAACGACGGCAAATCTTTGATTTTTACGACATCGCCGCCGATAAGTATTTCACGGGGATTATAACTTGAAAGCTGGCTTGTAAGAACATTATAAAAGCCCTTGCCCGATATTTCGGTTGCATATAATTCTCCTGTGGAAATATCGCAAAAGCATATGCCGAGCTTTTTTTCTTTTGAGAATATACAGCAAATGTAGTTATTTTTACCCTCGTCAAGCATACTTTGTTCAAGGACGGTTCCGGGAGTGATAACACGGATAATGTCACGTTTTACCAATCCTTTTGCCGTGGCCGGATCTTCGGTCTGTTCACAAATTGCAACCTTATATCCTTTTGCAACAAGGCGTGCTATATACCCCTCACAGCTGTGAAACGGCACTCCGCACATCGGGGCACGCTCTTCCTGACCGCAGTCACGCCCGGTAAGAGTCAGCTCAAGCTCCTTTGAAGCGAGCTTTGCGTCATCGTAGAACATTTCGTAGAAATCTCCAAGACGGAAAAATAAAATGCTGTCTTTATTTTCTTCTTTAATTTTAAAATATTGCTTCATCATTGGAGATAACTCCGCCATATTCTCACCCCCTTACCTTAGTTTTAAAAATCAGTAACAGCCGCCGCAGGTTTCACAGCTTCCTGAACAAGCTGATTGTGAATAATCAGCTGTTTCGGGGTCAGCACCCTCAGACGATTGCTGAACTATTGCAAGCACACGGTTTGCGATTGCGTCAAAAGCGTCTTTTGCCTCGTTGTATGCAATCATATTTTCATTTGACATTATTTTTGAATACACTTCACGCATTTCTGTGTTAAGAGATGAAAGCTTGTCCTGGTCTCTTTCTTTTTTAGAGGCTTCATTGTTGATAGCCATTCTTTTTAAATTAAATTCACCGATAAGGCTTTGAAGCTCTGAATCGGCGTCGGCCTTGCTTTGAACTTCGTGAAGTTTAATGTAAGCTTCTTCCTGCTGAATTGCCTTTCCCAATTCTCTTGCCATTGTGATGATGTCCATAATTTTATACCTCCGTTAATCTGCAAGCTCGCCCTTTAATATCCAGTTGCGGGCTTTTGTTATTTTTACATTCTGAAATGTGCCTATCAGTTCTTTTGGAGCTTCAAGCTCAACGATAATATTACCGCTTGTTCGAGCTTCAAGCTCATTATTTTTGCCTGTTTCTTTTTCAATCAATACCTTTTCGGTTTTCCCAACCATTGAAGAACAACGCTTTGCGGCAATCTCTTCCTGAACGTCAAGAAGTTCTCTGAACCATTTCGATTTTTCCTCATACGGTATCGGATCGTCCATTTTTTCTGCCGGAGTACCCTTTCGCGGTGAAAAAATGAATGTAAACAGCGATGTAAACTCAACCTCTTTTATAAGAGAAAGAGTTTGTTTGAAATCTTCATAAGTTTCGCCCGGAAAACCGACGATTATATCGCTTGTCAGCGACAATCCGTCGATTTTCTCCTTGGCGTAGTTTATAATTTCAAGATACTTTTTTCTGTCGTAGTGGCGGTTCATCGCCTTTAGAATTCTATCGGAACCGCTTTGGAACGGCAAATGCAAATGACGGCTTATGTGCTTTCCGTCCGCAATAGCATCAATCAACTCTTTCGAGCAATCCTTCGGATGCGAGGTCATAAACCTAAGCCAATAATCACCGTCAATAGAGTCTATCTCACTCAGAAGCCGAGCAAATGAAGTCTTGTTTTCAAGCGTTTTGCCGTATGAATTCACGTTTTGCCCAAGCAAAGTTATATCCTTATAGCCCGACTTTATCATTTGGTCTGCTTCGCTGATGATAATATCCTTTTCACGGCTGCGTTCCCTGCCCCTTACATATGGGACAATGCAATATGTACAGAAGTTGTTACAGCCGTACATAATCGGGAGCCAGCCCTTAAAAGTACCGTCACGCTTTACGGGAATACCCTCATATATTTTATTGTCATCATTTCCGCGTTCAAAAATCCTCTTGCCGTTTACAAGCGAATTGTACATAAGCTCGGGGAAATGATGCAGAGAATGAGTACCGAACACAAGACCGACAAACGGAAAGCTCTTGTATATCCTGTTTGCAACGTGTTCTTCCTCCATCATACAGCCGCAAAGAGCAATCAAAATCTGAGGGTGTTTTCGCTTTAGATTCTTGAGAGCGCCTACGTTGCCGAAAACTCTGTCCTCAGCGTGTTCACGCACGGCACAGGTGTTGAACAATATAAAATCCGCATCATCGGGGGCGTCAACAAAATCAAAGCCCGATTGGCTTAGCATACCTTTGATTTTTTCACTGTCGGCTACATTTTGCTGACAGCCGTAGGTACGGATATAAGCAAGAGGTTTTTCTCCTCTTTTACGAATCTCCATAATTTCGGCAATCAGTTTCATATACTCCGATTGCTTATCGGAAAGTTTGTCTGGTTGAATAACATTTTCTGCCAAACAAGTGCCTCCTAACCCATTATTTGTATTATCTTTGTTATTATACCACAAAATATATTGTCTTTCAATGATTTTTACACTAAATATATTTTATTTTCTACTGTAACTGATAAAGGCTGCCGTAAGACGACGGAATTTCACCGACAATTACGGTTTGGGCGATTTCGTAATCGGTAGTGTAAGTTATTGAGCCGTTATAATCAAGTGATGTAGTGATGACCTTTGAAGTCAGAATCAGTTTTATGTGATGAACGGTCTGATTAAGCCCGGCGTGTTCAAATGTACTTACTATCTCAGAATTAAAGCTTCCCGTTATGCTCATATTCACGTTAAGCTTAGGTCCTGCGTTCGAAAGAAATGCAATATCCGTAAAGGCTCCGAGAGGTATGTCAACCTCGCAGTCATATATCTTTGCTATTTCCTCCTGCGCCGATTTTGTTACGGCTATCTTTATCTTGTCGAGCTTTATAGTGTTTGTCTGAATCGACTGTACCCTTCCGCTGTTTGAATAATTTATTACCGCTATATCGTCGTATGAATAATTCAGTTCATCAAGTGTGTTTTGAACAGCGTCGTTAATTGCCGTACTTGACATCAGTTCCGATTGAGTGCGGATAAATTCGGGCATAAAATACTCAAGCTTGCTTTCGCAATGTATTATAAGTCCTACGGTAAGTACAATAATTATTATTGCGCTTCGCCATAGAAGTTTTCTCAGCCGCGAAAACTTCCTTTTGCGGCGTCTGCATTTGTAAATCAAAAAAACACCCCTTGTATATACTATACAAAGGGTGTTTATCTGTTAATTTAAAAGAAGCAGGGATATTTGCACTTTAATTATTCTTCTTCATCATCAGCGTGAGCACATTCTTCGCAATCACAGCCGTGCTCACATTCGTCTTCTCCGTCAAAAAGGTCGGAAAAATCAAATTCAAGAAGTTCTCCGCAGTTCGGACATTCGATTTCACCTTCAAGGAGAACGTCCTCGGAAACATTAATCTTTTGTCCGCAGGCACCGCAGGTAACCTGATAAAACGGATTGTCATCGTCCTCGTAATGATCGTCACAGCAATCATCACAATCACAGTCGTCCTCGTCGTAAAGCTCTGATTCAACGTCGGCAAGATCCTGGTCAATTTCATCAACCTGACCGCTGAGGTCATCGTAAAGATCTTCCATATCATTTACGGAGTATGCAATGTCATCAAGCAAGTCAAGCATTGCGTTGATTACTTTAACTTCGGGTTTTGTATCATCAAGATTCAAGCCCTCGGCAAGTCCTTTGATGTAAGAAATTTTTTCTGTTAAATTCATATTATTCTCCTGCAGAGATTATGCTCTGCCCATATATTCACCTGTTCTGGTGTCTATCTGGATTACCTCTCCCTCATCAATAAAGAGAGGAACCTTGATTTCTGCGCCTGTTTCAAGAGTTGCGGGCTTGGTTGCGTTGGTTGCTGTATCGCCCTTAAAACCGGGGTCGGTCTTTGTAACCTGAAGCTCCACAAAGTTCGGCGGTTCAACGCCAAACACGTTACCCTTGTAGGAAAGAACCTTGCAAACCATATTCTCTTTAACAAACTTAAAGCTGTCGCCGAGTACATTCTTGTTAATAGGGAGCTGTTCCCATGTTTCCGTATCCATAAAGTAATAAAGATCACCGTCTGAATAGCTGTACTCCATATCCTTTCTGTCAATAAACGCCGTAGGATATTTATCATTAGGGTTGAATGTTTTTTCAACAACTGCGCCTGTAATAACATTTCTGATCTTTGTTCTTACAAAAGCAGCACCCTTACCCGGCTTTACATGCTGGAACTCTATGATAGAAACTACCTGTCCGTCCATTTCAAATGTAACGCCGTTTCTGAAATCACCTGCTGAAATCATTATTATAACCTCCTGAATGTATTTTATACAGCATAGTCGCTGTAGCAATATCAAATATCATTATACATAAAACTATTGGAAAATGCAAGCATTTTATACAATTACAAGCTGTTTTGGCAAATTTACAAAGTTTTTATATCCGTCCTCGGTAACGCAAAGCATATCTTCTATTCTTACGCCGAATTTATCGGGGAGATAAATTCCAGGCTCATCGGTAATTACCATACCTGGTTTAAGAGCTGTTTTGCTTCTAAACGATACTGTCGGCGCTTCGTGAATTTCAAGTCCGACTCCGTGTCCCGTTGCGTGACCGAAAAAGTCGCCGTAGCCTGCTTGCTTTATAATGTCACGAGCGGTGTTATCGACGTCACTGCATAAAACTCCGGGCTTTACCGTTTCAAGTGCCGAAAGCTGAGCATTTAAAACAATGTTGTAGACTTTTTGCATCTCTTCGGTTGCACTCTTTACGGCAACCGTGCGTGTTGTATCACTGCAATATCCGTCATATATCGCACCAAAATCGCAGGTGAAAAAATCGCCTTCATTTATTACATCATCGGACGGTACGCCGTGCGGAAGCGAAGTTTTTTTGCCTGTAACGGTAATCAAATCAAATGACGCCTTTTGCGCCCCGTAAAGCTTCATAAAATATTCAAGTCGGGCAGATATATCGCTTTCCTTTGCGCCGACCTTTACATAGTTTAAAGCTTCAAGATAAGCCTTCTCGGCAATGTTCTGAGCCTGTTGTATTTTTTCTATCTCATTTTTATCCTTAATACATCTTATATCGGAAATCAGATCGTCCAAATCAGAATCGGATACTGACGAAACGCCGTCTTTTTCAAAAGCGTTCTTAAAAAGTTTAAATCTTGCAAGAGTAATATCGGAAGACTCAAAGTAAAGATTTTTGATACTCTCACTTTTGCAAATTTTTAAAATATCCTCCGACAGCTTTTTAAAGCACACAACTTTACAATTTACGGCATTTTTTTGAGCGGCTTCAAAATACCTAAAATCTACCAGAAGATAGGTGCTTGAACTTGTAACAAGCATAACGCCCTCACTGCGCTGAAAGCCCGAGAAGTATCCTACATTTACTTCGTTAGTCAAAAAGACAGCTTCATCGCTGCTTTTTAATATCTTCTTTAAATTGTTAATTCTTTTACAGAATATTTCTTTCATTATGTCAGATCCTTTAAGGCATTAATTGCAAGAAAATAGCTGTTCTTGCCAAAGCCCGCTATTTGTCCTGCACAAACAGGAGCTATAACAGAAGTATGCCTGAACTCTTCCCTTGCGTGAATATTAGACATATGCACTTCAACATAAGGAATTTTTACGCAGGCTATTGCATCACGCAAAGCATAGCTGTAGTGAGTGAGCGCTCCTGCGTTGATTACAGCGCCGACATAATCGGTTTTGGAAGCGTGTATTTTATCTATCAGGTCACCCTCATGATTTGATTGAAAAACATCGGCAGAAAATTCGTTTTTTTCTGCATAATCTTTAATCTGAGCGTCAATGCTTTTTGCTGATTCGCTGCCGTATATACCTTTTTCACGTTCCCCGACCATATTGAGGTTAGGTCCGAGCAAAACAAGAATTTTTTTCATAATATCACCTGCTTTATTTTATGATGAAACACATTAAGTATTAGTGAGCATTGATTAAATCGTTTGTGCATATTGCGCTGTCAGAGTTTTTGGCAAGCTGATCGGAAATATGCAAACAAGTTTTACAAACAGCGTTCAAACGTCATTTAATCAGTGGTTAGTTAAACAAAAAGCGGACAGAATGCTCTGTCCGCCTGTTTGATTACCTGTATTTGCGTTTGCGAGCTGCTTCGGATTTCTTTTTACGCTTTACAGAGGGCTTTTCATAAGCTTCTCTTTTGCGTACCTCAGCAATAACGCCAGCTCTGGCACACTGCTTTTTGAATCTTCTTAAAGCGCTTTCAAGTGATTCGTTCTCTTTTAATCTAATTTCTGCCATCTATCTTCCCTCCCATCTGCCATACAGCATGGGTAATTTGCACACATTTGCAGATTTATTATACATTATATATCGAATAATGTCAATAGAAATGTAGAATTTTAGAAAAATTTAATTTAAATTGCTTTTACGGTTTGACAACTATATTAACAAGCTTTTTCGGGACGACAATTTCTTTAATTATATTCATTCCCTCTGTTGCCTTTTGTACCTTTTCGTCAGCCTTTGCAAGAGCAAGAATTTCGTCCTTAGCGGCGTCAACAGATACATTAAGCTTCGTTTTTATCTTGCCGTTTACCTGAACTACGATCTCGACTGTGTTATCTACACATTTGCTCTCGTCATATTCAGGCCACTGAGCCTGAGCAAGAATACCGTCGCCGAGTTTGCAAACTTCATATACCTCTTCGGTAATATGTGGTGCAAACGGGTTAAGCAGAATTGAAAAGACTCTCAATTCTTCCCTGTTTATCGTCTTAACGTTTGAGATGTCGTTGATTAAAGCCATAAGGGTTGCGATTGCGGTGTTGAACTTAATATTCTCAATGTCATCGCCGACCTTTTTGATTGCCTTGTGGAAAGCTCCCTCAAGTTCGGGACGAATAGAGTCGCCGTCAATGAGGATAGTTTGTAAATTCCAGTAACGCTCAATGAATCTGCGGCAGCCCCTTATGCTTGCCTGACTCCACGGTGCGGCTTTTTCAAAATCGCCGATAAACATTTCGTAAAGTCGCATTGTGTCTGCGCCGTATTCATCAACAATATCGTCGGGGTTAACTACGTTGCCTCTTGATTTGCTCATTTTTTCGCCGTTTTCGCCCAAAATCATACCGTGCGACGTGCGCTTTGCGTACGGCTCTTTTGTAGGTACAATTCCGATGTCATACAAGAATTTATGCCAAAAGCGGCTGTAAAGCAAGTGAAGCGTTGTATGCTCCATACCGCCGTTGTACCAATCTACGGGCGACCAATAGTCAAGCGCTTCCTTTGAGGCAAGAGCCTTGTCGTTGTGCGGATCCATATATCTGAGGTAATACCACGAAGAACCTGCCCACTGAGGCATTGTATCGGTTTCACGGTAAGCCTTTCCTCCGCAATGCGGACAGGTAGTTTCTATCCAGTCTGTCATATTTGCAAGCGGAGATTCACCGTTGTCGGTAGGCTCGTATGATTCAACCATAGGAAGTCTGAGCGGCAATTCGCCCTCGTCAATCGGAACATAGCCGCATTTGTCGCAGTGAACTATCGGTATCGGCTCGCCCCAATAGCGTTGGCGTGAAAATACCCAGTCACGCAGTTTATAATTTACCTTTGGGTGACCTTTGCCGTTTTCGCTGAGCCAGTCAATTATCTTTTTCTTTGCTTCTTCGACACTTAAACCGTCAAGTATGCCCGAATTAACCATAATTCCCGTAGCACAATCGGTAAATGCTTCCTCCTGAACGTTTCCGCCCTTAACGACTTCAATTATCGGGAGGTCAAACTTCTTTGCAAACTCCCAGTCACGGGTATCATGAGCCGGAACAGCCATAATTGCGCCTGTACCGTAGGAAACAAGAACATAGTCGGAAATAAAAATAGGTATCTCTTTATCGTTTACGGGATTGATTGCGCTTACACCGTCAAGCTTTACGCCGGTTTTATCCTTTGCAACTTCAGTACGTTCAAAGTCGGATTTGCGTGCGGCGGCGGTCTGATACTTTCTTACCTCGTCGATATTTGCAATTTTATCCGCCCATTTTTCGATAAGCGGGTGCTCAGGTGAAATTACCATATATGTAGCACCGTAGAGCGTATCGGGACGTGTTGTATATACAGTGAGAATATCTCCCGTTGTTGCCTTAAAATCGACCTCCGCACCTGTGCTTCTGCCAATCCAGTTCTTTTGCTGAGCTTTTACACGGTCGGGATAATTTACAAGGTCAAGGTCGTTTATCAGTCTGTCTGCATACTCGGTGATTTTGAGCATCCACTGAGATTTTACCTTGTGTACAACCTCGCTGCCGCATCGTTCGCAAACGCCGTTTACCACTTCTTCGTTTGCAAGTACACATTTGCAGGAAGTACACCAGTTTACGTTCATCTCTTTTTTATATGCAAGACCGTGCTTAAAAAGCTGAATAAATATCCACTGAGTCCATTTGTAATAATCGGGGTCTGTGGTATTAATTTCCCTGCTCCAATCAAAGGATATGCCGAGTGACTGAATCTGCTTTTTAAAGCGGGCAATATTTTTCTTGGTTACGATTTCGGGGTGAATGTGGTTCTTGATTGCGTAATTTTCCGTAGGCAGACCAAAAGCGTCCCATCCGATAGGATAAAGCACATTATAACCCTGAAGTCTTCTTTTCCTTGCAACGGTATCAAGCGCTGTATAGGGACGAGGGTGTCCGACATGAAGCCCCTGACCCGACGGATAGGGGAATTCTATAAGAGCGTAAAACTTTTCTTTTTCAGAATCGGTTTCTGCATGGAAAACTCCCTTTTCTTCCCATATATCCTGCCACTTTTTTTCAACCGCTTTGTGATTGTATTTCAAATTAATCCCTCCGATTAGTCTATTATGTTAGTTAAATCAACAGGTTTTCCGTCCTGCCAGAGCCTGTCAAGATCATAAAATTTGCGTGCTTCGTCAGAAAATACGTTTACAATAACGTCAACATAATCAAGCAATATCCACGAGTTTGATCTGTAACCTTCAATATGGCTGACCGATACGCCGGCCTGATCAAGCCTGTACTCCACTTCATCGGCAAGCGCCTTAACATGAGTTGAGCTTGTACCTGTTGCAATTACCATATAATCTGCAAGTATTGAAACATCGCTGATTTCTATTACATGTATATCAAGTCCTTTTTTGCCGTCAATAGCTTTTGCGGCAAGAACAGCCTGTTCGTAAGAATTCATATGTTTTATCCTTTCTGCTTGTTCATAATCAGTTCATTGTAGCAGTTAACCTCATCCGGGTGAATTGCAAGCTCACGGGAGCTAAGGTCGGTAAATGTGAACTGATAACCGTATATCATTGCGCTTTCAAGGCTTGATTTTGCCTTTTCACGCATTACTTCAACACCCGAATATGTACGTTCCTCGGATATAAAATCCGCAACAAATATTATTTTTTCAAGCAGTGACATTCCTGCTCTGCCTGTTGTATGGAACCTGATTGCGTTGATAATATCGGCGTCGTTAATTCCGAGCTTTAAGCGTACATAAACGCTTCCGCTTATTCCGTGCCAGAGTTTGGGTGCATTAAGCTGGATATTGTCTAAAATTATACCACCGTCACGAATAATTTGCAACTGCTTTTCGGGGCTTAGCTCCTTTGTTATATCGTGCAAAATTCCCGCCGTGTACGCCTTATGGGTGTCTCCCCCGTACTTTTCGGCAAGAGAAACAGCCTCCTTTGCAACATTCACACTATGGGTAAATCTTTTTTCGCCCATTAACGGTTTTATGATTTCAATGTAATCGACTGTATTCACAATATCACTTCCGATAAATTTTATTCTTTACTATATATTCATAAACATTCCTGTCAATCAGGTTTTGTATAAGGCTGTAATTATCTATATTATCTCTGATAAAGGTTGAGGACACCTGAATAACGGGATTTTCAAGAATTTTGACTTCCGCTTTCATGTGTTTCAGAACCTTATCGTAATAATCATACAAATTATTTTTGTCTGAATCACTTCTCGGTATTGCCGTTATAACGGATTCGGATAAAATGATGTTCGGATTTTTCCATTCTGAAAGCGTTAAAAACATATCCGCTCCCATAATAAGATACAACTTATCATTCGGATAAATTTCTTTTAAAGAAGTAAGCGTCTGATAAGTGTAGCTTTTGCCTTTACGCTTAATTTCAATGTCGGACACTTCAAAGCAATCGTAATTTTGAACGGCTATTCTGCACATATTAAGCCGATGCTCACAATCCGCAAGATCTGCGCTTGACTTATGAGGCGGAGTATAGGTGGGAATAAAAATAATTTTATCAAGGTCAATCGAGCTTCGGCAATATTTTGCAAGCTGAATATGTCCGTTGTGTATCGGGTTAAATGTGCCGCCGAGAATACCTATATTTGCCATTACTTTTTAGCCTTTGGGAGCGTTATAACAGGCTCGTCGGGGTTTGGTCGGTATAAAACAAATTTTGAGCCTATCACCTGTACGACATCGGCGCTGCATTTTTCCGCAAGTATGTTTGCACATTCTTTTGGCGAATATGCGCTGTTTTCAAGCACTTTTCCTTTTATAAGCTCTCTTGCGGTCAAAGCAGTATCTGCCTGCATAATTATATTGTCGGTTATCTCGCCTTTGCCGATAATTAAAATCGTATCAAATCCGTTTGCAAGTCCTCTTAAGTATGCTCTTTGTTTACTTGTCAGCATAAATAATCCTTTCAGTCTAAATTATTAAAATGTTTTTGAAGTTCTTCCTGTAATTTTCTCAACGATTTGCCTCTGTGGCTTACCTTGTCTTTTTCCTCGGCGGTAAGCTGAGCATAGCTTCTTTCTCCGTATAAAAATACAGGGTCATATCCGAAGCCGCCGTCACCGCTCGCCTCAAACGCTATCCTACCGTCACATCTGCCCTCAACTTCAATTTTAGAGCCGTCGGAAAGAATACAGCATATTGCGGAAGTGAAATGCGCTGTACGCTCATCTTCCGGTATATCTTTCATTTCACCCAACAGCTTTGTATATCTGTCCTTATCGGTTGCGTTTTCACCTGCATAACGTGCCGAATAAACCCCCGGTCTGCCGTTAAGCGCATCAACGCTCAGCCCCGAATCATCGGCAACAGACGGCATACCTGTCTTTTTGTAAGCGGCATTTGCCTTTAAAAAAGCATTTTCGGCAAATGTTGTGCCTGTTTCCTCTACGTCATCAAGGACAACGCCTGCTTCTTTTGCAGAAACCGCATCAATTCCGAGCGGCTTTAAAATACGTTCAAGCTCAATAAGCTTTTTTGGATTGTTAGTTGCAATAATAAATTTCATACTCTTACTCCGTTTTTGCAAACAATGCTTTTGTAAATTCTTCCGCATTAAACGGCTGAAGATCGTCAATCTGTTCGCCTACACCGATATATTTGACGGGGATCTGAAGCTGATCCTTTATTGCAAGAACGATACCGCCCTTTGCCGTTCCGTCAAGCTTAGTAAGAACGATTCCGGTTATACCGGTAGCTTCCTTAAACTGTTCAGCCTGATTAACCGCATTTTGACCGGTTGTGGCATCAAGAACAAGAAGCTTTTCCTTTGCCGCATTCGGCAATTCACGGTCAATAACACGGTTGATTTTTGAAAGCTCGTCCATAAGATATTTTTTATTATGAAGTCTGCCTGCCGTATCGCAAATGACTACGTCTGCATTTCTTGCTTTTGCGGCAGAAATTGCGTCATAAATTACTGCGGCAGGGTCGCTGCCTTCGCTCTGCTTTATTATCTCGCAGCCGCTGCGCTCAGCCCAAATATCAAGCTGTTCAATAGCTGCTGCACGAAACGTGTCTGCTGCGGCAAGCATAACCTTTTTGCCCTGATCCGACAATGATTTTGCAAGCTTGCCAATAGTTGTTGTTTTTCCTACGCCGTTTACACCGATAACCAAAATTATTGACGGCTGAGTTGACAGGTCAAGCTCGCAGTCGCCGCTTAACATCTCGTTAACTAATTTCTCAAACAGATCATATATCTGATAAGGAACCGTTACGCCCTCTTCTTTAACTCTTTCAACAAGCTTTTCTCTGATTTTTTGCGAGGTTTCAACACCTACATCACCCATAACGAGCATTTCTTCAAATTCATCAAACAGCTCGTCGTCAATTACGGTTGCAGAACAGAGCATTGAATCAATTTGACCGATTATTGTATTTCTTGTTTTTTTAAGACCTTCTTTGATTTTACTGAATAATCCCATAATATCAATCCTTTTTATTTTGAATCTATACCTAATTTTTCCGCCACTTCTGTTGAACGAAGCTCAAGCAATTTTGAAATTCCCTCGTCCTGCATAGTAACGCCGTACAAAACATCTGCCTCTTCCATTGTACCTCGACGGTGCGTAATGAGAATAAATTGAGTTTTATCGGTAAGGCGGCGCAGGTAACCTGCAAAGCGGTAGACATTTACATCATCAAGCGCTGCCTCAATCTCATCCATAACACAAAACGGAGCAGGACGTACCTTCATAATCGCAAAATACAACGCAATGGCGACAAGAGCTTTTTCACCGCCTGAAAGTGCGTCAAGATGAACAACGATTTTTCCCGGCGGATGAACAAGTATATCAATTCCGCTTGTAAGAATATTTTCGGGGTCAGAAAGCGAAAGCGATGCTGTTCCGCCGCCGAAAAGCTCCTTAAACGTATAGGTAAAGTTCTTATTTATCCGATCAAAGCTCTCAACGAATACTTCTTTCATTTGTTTGGTAAGAGCTGTGATAAGTGAAGTAATCTCTTTTTTAGACTTTTCAACATCATTGACCTGAGCGCTTAAAAACTCGTATCTTTCCGATACCTCTTTATACTCCTCGATAGCCGAAACGTTTACGTTGCCGAGAGATTTTATGCTCTGTTTAAGTTCATTAAGACGTTTTTGAGCCTTTGGTGCGTCCTCAATCACTATTGCGGTTTGCTCCGCTTCACGCTTTGTCAGTTCATATTCTTCCCAAAGCTTTGAGATTATATTATCATATTCCTTTTGAATACCGAGTTTTCGCTCTTCAAGTCGGGCAAGCTCTCTGCCCAATGTTTCACGTTCAGCGGTTTTGATTCGTTCGGTTTCCCGAATGTCAACACTACGTTTTTCAAGAAGATCTTTTTGTTCTGTAAGTGCGGAAATTCTCTCATTAATAGAGGTTTGAGTGCCTTCAAGCTGAGAAATTCCTGACCTGTATAACAAAATCTTTTTTTCTGTTTCACCGATAGCGGTTTGGATATTAAGAATCTGAGAATTAAGCTCGGCTTTCTTTTCATCATTATAGGAGCCGCTGTTCTTTGCAAAAACAATCTCGGAGTTGAGTGCGTCAATATCCTTTTGAGCAGTCACAATTTCAAGACGAATATTCTGCAACTTAACTGAAAGTTCTTCTCTGCTTTTGGTAAGCTCTGCTCTGTTGCCTGTTACGGCATTAACACGCACCTCGGCATCGGCAATCTTTGTGTTAAGAACGGCAAGTCTTTCTTTTGCCTGAACACTGCTCTGCTTTAGCATCTCAATTTTTGAGTTACATTCGGATATTTCGGATTCGGCAGCGGACAACATAGCCTTGGCATTTTCAAGCTCATTTTCACAGGCACGCTTTTCGGCTTCAAGACGAGCAAAATCCTGTTGCTTGTTTGACAAATCAGCCCTTGTGCCGAGAATTTCAGCTTCAATGGCAGAGTATTCACGAGAGATACTGTCACTGAGTTCTTCGGCTGATTTTGCTTTTTTAATAAGCTCTTCGGTCTGAGATTTGAGCTGTTTTATCTCTGAGGAACGGCTCAATAGTCCGGTATTTCGGTTAAGCGAACCGCCCGTAAGTGAACCGCCCGCATTAACTACCTGCCCGTCAAGCGTTACTACCTTGAATTTATAGGAATATTTTTTTGCTATTGAGGCGGCACTGTTTAGGTCGTCCGCAACAACTATTCTTCCGAGCAGCGAGCTTAAAATGCTTTGATATTTTTCTTCACAAGTACAAAGGTCCGCCGCAATTCCGACAAATCCGTAGCAGTCGTCAAGTCCGTTTTCACGAAGCTCCCGTGGCTTTATTGTATTAAGCGGCAAAAAAGTCGCTCTGCCGCCGTCGGTCGATTTAAGAAATCTTATAGCCTGCTTTGCGTCCTCGTCGCTTGTTACAACTATATTTTGCATAGCCGCTCCGAGTGCGGTTTCAACAGCAACACTGTATTTTTGCGGAACTGAGATAACTCGTGAAACAGGTCCGCAAATGCCGTGGAGCCTGCCGTTTTTTGAAGCGTTTACCACAACCTTAACGCTTTTTGAAAAGCCTTCAAGATTACGTTCAAGATTTTCAAGGAAGGTTATTTTTCGCTGATGTTCCTTTACGTCAAGCGCAAGTCTGTCGCTTTCGGTTTTTAGCTCATTACGCTTTTTATCTTTTGACGAAAGTTTGATTTCCAAACCGTCAATAGCATTTTTATGTGAAGTTATTTCGCTTTCGGTTGCGTCTATTTTTTGCTTATAATCGCTTAAAAGCTCTGTTAAGTCTTTTACCTGAGCTGTTCGCTCTGAATTTGATGAAGTCAGAGAATCAATTCTCGCAGTAAGCTCAGATATACTGCTTTCGCTTGTCATATCAATTACTCTTGCGTCTGCAAGCTGAGAAGTCAATACAGAAAGCTCTGCGGTTATCTCCTGCAAAGTATCTCCGCTTTTGCTTGAATCCATATTCACTATATTGAGCTTTTCGGAAATTTCGCTGTAATGCTTTTGTTTTTCAATTATTTCCTTATCAAGAAGATTGATTTTTTCCTGCTTTTCGGAAATAGTTTTTTCAAGCTCGTCTGCGTTGCGATCGGTTTGAGAAATTTCGTTTTTTATTCTTTCAATATTCCCGTTATTATGAAGAATATCATTTTCGGCAACAGAAATCAAAGAATTCTTTTCTGCTATTTCGGAATCAATTCGTGAAACATCGTTTCTGAGATTTTCAATTTGAGATGAAAGCTCACCGTTTTTGAGATATATTTCTTCGGTTTCCTTTTGAACGTTTTCAAGTGCGGTTTCGGCGTCCTGATACTGGGATTTGGCTATTGCGATTTTTTCGTCCTGCTGTTTAAGATTATCCTGAGATTTGTCAAGAGTCAACAGCCAGAGTGCAATTTCAAGCCCGCGTTTTTCTTCTGAATAAGCAAGAAATTTTTGCGCCTTTTCGGATTGCTTTCTGAGAGGTTCTACCCTTTCTTCAAGCTCAGTCACTATATCTCTGAGTCTCAAAAGATTTTCCTCGGTACTTTTCAGCTTGCGTTCAGCGTCGATTTTTCTGTATCTGTAACGTGAAATACCTGCGGCTTCCTCAAAAATTTCACGCCTGTCTTCGCTTTTTGAAGAAACTATGCTGTCTATCTTGCCCTGTCCTATGATAGAATATCCGTCACGTCCAAGCCCCGTGTCCATAAAAAGCTCATTGACATCTTTAAGTCTTACGGCGGCTTTATTGATAAGATATTCGCTTTCTCCGCTGCGGTAATAACGGCGTGTTACGGCAATCTCGTCGCCGTTAAAATCAAGCAGCCTGTCAGAATTGTCAATATTAAGCGTTACTTCGGCATAGCCCTGCTTTTTGCGTTTATCGGTGCCGTTAAATACTACGTCCTCCATTTTTGAGCAACGAAGACTTTTGGGTGATTGCTCGCCCAAAACCCAGCGTATAGCGTCGCTTATATTACTTTTTCCTGAACCGTTCGGACCCACTACAGACGTTATACCCTGTTCAAACGATAGCTTGGTTTTATCGGGAAATGTCTTGAATCCCTGAATTTCCAATGATTTTAAATGCATTCAATAACCCCTATTGTATGTATAAATCGTACTTCTTTAAATCGTTATTAAAATTGATTTTTATATTATAACCAAGGTCTTTGAGCTTTAAAAAATTTGCCTTTTTCTGCCCCAAAAACTTTGAAAGTGATTTTTCGTTAATATATACCGTCAGGTCGTTTCTGCCTGACAATTTTGCTTTTTCAATGAATTTATCATAAAAGATTTTATTCTCGCACAATTCCTTAAAAGCAGGATGGTAATTATCACCCAAACTGTTATTTACAAGGCTGTCGGAATAGTGAAGCCCCAAACGAATGATATTTATATTCTCGCTTTCAAACATCAAAATAAGCTTTGAGCATAAATCTACCGACTGCTCAAGCGTATACGGTTTAAAATCGCCTTTTATATATAAATCCCCGAGATCGGTATTTTTCATTATTACAGTCGGATAAATGCGAACGGTATCGGGCTTTAGTTCAATAAAACGTTTTGCCGTATATATGTCTTTTTCGGGCGTTGATTTATATAGCCCCGTCATCATTTGTAAGCCCAATGAAAATCCGTAGGATTTGATAAGCCTTGAAGAATTTACAACGTCAAGCGATAAATGACCTCTGTTATTCGCTTTGAGAACTTCATCATCCATTGATTGAGCGCCAAGCTCTATTGAAGTGACATTATAGTCTTTAAGTAGCGACAGTATTTCATCGTCAATATAATCGGGGCGTGTTGAAATCCTTATGCCCTTAAAGTTATTAATAAAAGGCTTTGCAGCTTCAAGCAATGAAATCATATATTTTCTGTCTATTGCGGTAAAACTGCCGCCGAAAAATGCAATCTCGGTACTTTGAGTGTTTTGTTTTAAATCGGTTACAGCTTTTTTTATGATTGCCTGCACATCTGTCGGTGAAGGCTGATACGACTGCCCCGTTATTCCCCTTTGATTGCAGAAAGAACACTGATGCGGGCAACCGTTATGGGGTATAAAAACGGATATGTTAGCGTGTTTAATAACCCATCAGCTCCAGAGCTTCCCGTGCGGCCTGCTGTTCGGCTTCTTTTTTACTTCTGCCGCCGCCCTTACCGATAGCATTGCTGTTGAGATGAACCTCAACGACAAAATGCTTGTTGTGGTCGGGACCGCTTTCTTCTGTAAGCACATATTCAAGCCTTTCACCGGGATTTTTTTGCACAATTTCCTGCAAGGTGGTTTTATAATCCTTGACTCTTTTCTTTTTAGTGTTCTTGATAGCGGGAATAACAAATCGCAAAATATGTTTTGAAGCAGGCTCAATTCCGCCGTCAATATAAATTGCGGCTATAAGTGCTTCAAATGCGTCGGAAAGTATTGACGGACGTTCTGCGCCGCCGTTATGACGTTCGCCCTTGCTCAGGATAAGATTTTCTCCCAGATTTATCTGCTTTGCAAACTCAAACAATGTTTTTTCGCACACAAGCGAAGCCCTCAGCTTTGTAAGTTCTCCTTCGGGAAGTTCGGGGCAATGCTTAAAAATATAGTCCGAAACAACTATGGAAAGCACGGCGTCTCCCAAAAACTCAAGTCGTTCATTGTATTTTATATGACTTGACTTGTGTTCGTTTGCATAGGAAGAATGGGTAATTGCTTCCTTGAGCAAATCTGCGTTTTTGAATTTATATCCGATTTTGTTTTCAAGTTCAGTCATTTTATTTCTCCTTGGAATTCTTTAATGACGTTGAAATTTCATCAATTGCGTTTGCGTTTACATAACTGATTATGAGCTTTATGGCGTTCTTAATCGTGCGTGCCTTTGAGTCGCCGTGAGCCTTGAACACAGGCTTTGACGTTCCGAGTATCGGCGCACCGCCGTAGGTATTATAGTCAAACCGAGTTTTAAATTCCTTGATGTCTTTGAGCACAAGAGCGGCGGCAACCTTGCCTTTTGCCGAATCGGTAAACATATGCTTGAGCTGCTTCATAAGAGTAAGAGCGGCGCCTTCGTATGTTTTTAAAATCAGATTTCCCGTAAAACCGTCGCATACCAGAACATCGCAGGCGCCTTTTGGTATATCACGGCCTTCGATGTTGCCGACAAAATTAAGCTTTGACTTTGAAAGTATCTTATAAGTATCCTGATACAGTTCTGTTCCCTTGTGTTCTTCGGTTCCAACATTTGCAAGACCGATTCTCGGATTGTTTATTCCCATAACCTTTTCCATATAAACCGAGCCCATAACCGCAAACTGGTGGAGCATTTCGGGACGGCACTCAACATTTGCTCCGCCGTCCATTATCATAAACGAGCCGCTTTCGGACGGAAGCACAGGCGCAAATGCAGGGCGTTTTATGCCCTTGATACGCTTGATTCCCAGGGTTGCGCCCACGCATAAAGCTCCGCTGTTGCCGGCACTGATAAACGCCTGTCCTTTGTCTTCGCTCAAAAGCCTGATGCCTACAGCCATAGAGCTGTCCTTTTTGGCTTTCAGCACGGATTCGGCGCTGTCGTCCATGGTAATTACCTGAGTGCAGTCGGCAATTTCAATGCCGTCAAGCGATATGTCGTTCTGCTTTGCAACCTCTGTTATTGTTTTTTCACTGCCTGTCAGAATAATCTGAATACCGAATTCGCTGACGGCTTGTGCACAGCCCTTGATAATTTCAAGCGGTGCATTATCTCCGCCAAAAGCGTCTACTATTATTTTCATAATCATACCTCAATGTTGGTTTTAATATATTCGTCCAATATATCAAGCGCAAGTTTTGAATATGCCGCACCTCGTTCCTTTTTATCCCTCGGTCGGTTTTCAAGCTCAGGTAAAATTCCGAAGTTTGCACCCATAGGCTGAAATTTTTTAACGCTTCGGTCTGAAATATAGTCCGACAAAGCGCCAATCATTGTTTCTTTGGGAAACGATAACAATTTTCCGCCCTGCAACACTCTGCAAGCATTAATACCTGCAACTATTCCTGACGCGGCGCTTTCCATATATCCCTCAACGCCTGTTATCTGACCTGCAAAGAATAAGAATTTATTTTCTTTTACAGAATAATCACTGCTTAAAACCTGTGGGGAATTAATAAAAGTATTGCGGTGCATAACTCCGAATCTGACAAATTCCGCATTATGAAGCGCAGGGATAAGCGAAAACACACGCTTTTGTTCGGGAAATTTAAGATTAGTCTGAAAACCCACAAGATTGTACATTGTACCTGACGAATTTTCCTTGCGGAGCTGCAAAACCGCCCAAGGGCGGTGACCTGTTTTTGGGTCAACAAGTCCAACAGGCTTCATCGGACCGAATCTTAAGGTGTTTTCACCGCGCTGAGCCATAACCTCAACAGGCATACAGCCCTCGTAAACCTTAGGATTATTTACGTCAAAATCGTGAAGCGGTGCACGTTCGGCATTGACAAGAGCATTATAAAAAATTTCATACTCCGCTTTGTTCATCGGGCAGTTGATGTAATCGTCCTCGCCGCCTCTGTCGTAACGTGAAGCGCAAAACGCAAACTCCTTATCAATGCTTTCGGCTGTAACTATCGGCGCCGCTGCGTCAAAAAACGAAAGTGAGCCTCCGAAGCTCTGCTTTACCGCTTCTGCAAGTCTGTCGGAGGTAAGCGGTCCCGTTGCGATTATTGTTACGGCGTCGTTTGGGATTTCGGTGATTTCTTGATTTATCACCTTAATGTTCGGTTGATTTTTTATGCCGTCGGTAACTAACTTTGAAAACTCATCTCTGTCAACCGCAAGCGCACCGCCTGCAGGCACACGACATTTGTCGGCGCATTTCATCAGAAATGAATTTAATCTTCGCATTTCTTCTTTAAGCAGTCCCGCAGCGCTCTCAAGGCGCATTGCTTTCAGAGAATTCGAGCAGACAAGCTCACCGAACATATCGGATTTATGTGCAGGAGATTTTTTTGCAGGCTTCATCTCATAAAGATGAACTTCTATACCTCTTGCGGCTATCTGCATTGCGGCTTCACAGCCTGCCATTCCTGCTCCTATTACGTTAATATGCATTACTTTTCTTCCGTTGTTATGGTTTTTGTGTAACCGCAGCCCTCTTTTGCACAATACAAAACAGGCTTTTTGCCCTTTTTCTTATAAAGCACTTCACCGCAGTTCGGACAGCGTTCGTTTGTCGGTTCGTTCCAGCTGACAAAATCGCACTCGGGATAATTGGAGCAGCCGTAGAAAATACGTTTATTCTTGGTATGCTTTACAATTACGTCACCACCGCATTTAGGACAGGTAACTCCGATTTTTTCAACATACTTTTTGATATTTTTACATTCAGGATAACCCGGGCAGGCGATAAATTTGCCGTATCTGCTTGTTTTGACAACCATTCTTCTGCCGCATTTTTCACAGATTATGTCGGTTTCGTCCTCTTTAAGCTTTAGCTTAACGCCCTCCATCTCGGCTTTAGCTTCTTTTAAGGTCTTTTCAAAATCACCGTAAAAGCTTTCCAAAACGTCCTGCCACTCTTCCTTGCCGTTTTCGATTTCGTCAAGGTCTTCTTCCATTTGTGCGGTGAATTTTACATTTACTATCTTAGGAAATCTTTCTTTCATCAGTTTTGTTATAACTTCGCCAAGCTCGGTCGGCACAAGGCTTTTGGCCTCTCGTTTGACATACTCACGGCTTGTCAGCGTTGTTATCGTAGCGGCATAGGTTGACGGTCTGCCGATACCGTATTCTTCAAGCGTTTTGATGAGCGAGGCTTCGGTATATCGTGCGGGCGGTTGAGTGAAGTGTTGATTTTTTTGAAGTTCTTTGCATCTTACCGGCATATCCTTTTTAAGTTCGGGCAGTTGTGAGGATTTTTCTTCCGCTTCGTCCTTGCCCTCTGTATAAAGCTTTGTAAATCCCGGAAAATCGACATAATATCCCGACGCTTTGAATGTGTAACCGTTCGCCTCAATTTCTGCCTGAGTGGTTTTTTGAATACATTCTGCCATTTGAGAAGCTGTAAACCTGCTCCAAATCAGCTTATACAGCTTGTATTGATCGGAAGTCAGACTGCTTTTCACCTGTTCGGGAGTAAGGCTCGGCATAGACGGACGAATAGCTTCGTGACCGTCCTGGGCATTGCTTCTTGACTTGAAGAAACGGGGCTTTGACGGGAGATAATCCTCTCCGTATTCGCCTGCAATAAATTTTGTGACCTCTGCAATGGCGTCATTTGATATTCTGAGAGAGTCGGTACGCATATAGGTTATAAGACCTGTTGCGCCCATACCTTCAACTTCAACGCCTTCGTACAGCTCCTGAGCAACCTTCATTGTACGCCTTGACTGAAATCCGAGTTTTCTTGAAGCCTCCTGCTGCAGGGTAGACGTGATAAACGGCGGCGCAGGAGATTTTTTGCGCGTGCCGTTTCTTACCTTTGTTACCGTATATTCGGCATCAACAAGGTCTGCTTCGATTTTGTCTGCCTGTTCCTTGTTTTGAATTTTTATCTTTCCGTTTGCATCGGAATAAAGGGTTGCCGCAAATGATTTTCTGCTTCCCTTTGGAATGAATTTTGCATCAATCGTCCAATATTCCTCGGGCTTAAACTTTCTGATTTCGTTTTCTCTGTCAACTATGATTTTAAGTGCAACGGACTGAACTCGTCCTGCCGATAAGCCTCTGCGGATTTTTTGTGATATAAACGGACTTAGCTTGTAACCGACAAGGCGGTCAAGTATTCTGCGTGCCTGCTGAGCGTTTACAAGGTCAATGTTTATCTCCCGAGGGTTTTCCATTCCCCGTGTAACGCCTGTTTTAGTGATTTCGTTAAATTCCACACGCTTGCTGTAATCTTGCGGCAGACCGAGAATATAAGCAAGGTGCCAAGAAATCGCCTCTCCCTCTCTATCGGGGTCGGTTGCGAGATAAATGTTGTCGCTTTCTTCCGCAAGTGTTTTAAGCTCTTTTACAAGCTTTTCTTTTCCTTTTATTATATCGTATTTGGGAGCAAAGCCGTTTTTGATGTCAACGCTTAGTCTTGCTTTTGGCAAATCACGAACGTGTCCCATTGATGCAACTACATTATAGCTGTTGCCGAGATACTTTTTTATCGTTTTAGCTTTAGCCGGTGACTCCACAATTACTAAATCTGACATTATTGCCTCCTGTTATTTTAAAACATATCTTCTTCCCTGAATTGCTTTTACAAGGTCTTTCATTTCAAGCTCGGTTATCGAGCTTAAAACCTTGAATACGGGAATTTGAAGATCACTTGATATTTTATCTATATGAACTGGATCGTTTGTAATATAATTATAAATTTTCAACGCCGTATCATTCAAATTTAAATTTGTTTTATGCTTTATCTCTTTCGTTTGTTCATTTTCCTGTAAATCTGCAATAGTTTCAAGCGGAACATTATTTATATTGTTTTTTACAAAGGTTTTCGGGCGATTTCTAAAAGGACTTTTCCCTTTTACGGGTATCGCCGCAATATCTTCAAAGGAAATGTTGTCAAAATCAACCTCTCCGTCTGTTGCATAAAGGTTGTCAAACTCATTTAATATGTCCATAAAATCGGTTATAGGAATAGCCGAACCCTCTTTTATACGGTTGTTTGAGCCTTCGTTTTGCGGACTGTTGTTGCCCAGGAGCGCAAAGACCTCCTTACCCTGCTCAAGCGCAAGCGAGGCTGTTATCAACGAACCGCTTTTGGCGCCTGATTCAATTATTACCACGCCGTCCGACAATGCGGCTATGATCCGATTACGCGCAGGAAAATAATAATTGCGAGGCGATTCGTCCGGCGGATATTCGGAAATTACCGCACCTCGTTTTGTCGCCGCTTTTCGCATATTTTCATTTTCACGCAAATAATCGTAATTTATTCCGCAGCCTCTTACACAAACGGTTACTCCGTCGGCGGCAAGCGAGCCTCGCTGTGAGGCACAGTCGATTCCGAGCGCACCTCCGCTTACTGTTGCAACTCCGTATTTTGAGAGAGCATAACCTATCTTATATGCGTTGTCAAGCCCGTACTTTGTTGCGCGCCTTGTACCGACAATACCTATCGTCAGTCGGTTATCAACATCGGGCAAATTACCGCTTATATACAAAATCGCCGGCGGTGCGTCTATATTGTACAGGCACATAGGATATTTTTCATCATCTATGCTCAGCACGGAATATCCGAGCTGATTACATCTGTCAATTATATTCTGAGCAGATTCAAATGAAACAGCGCTGAGTTTGTCAATATCATTCTCGGACAAAATTCCGCAAAATCTCCATTCATTTTTGTTGCCTGAACAAAACTCGGAAATTACGGGGTACAGCTCATAAAGTCTTTTGACCTTTGGCGTGTTGTAGCCAAGAGCCTGAGAGAGCCATATCCAATATTTTGCGTTAGCTGAAATCATTTCATCATTTCCCAGATAATTATTGCCGCTGCGGCAGACGCATTGAGAGATTCCGCCTTACCTTTCATAGGAATGGTTATACGGCTTTTGCAGGAAGCTGCCGTTTCGGGCTTCAACCCGTTGCCTTCATTGCCGATAACCGCTATGCAAGGCTGTGTAAAACTGACTTTATTTATCTCTTTGGCATCACTGTCAACGACTGCGGCAAAAGAATTGAGCTGCGGGTTGTTATCAAGAAATTCCTTTATGCTTGTACACACGGCAAAAGGAAGCCTGAAAACCGCACCCATACTTCCCCGCACCACCTTTGGACTGTAAACATCGCAGCAGTCCGAAGACATTATTATTCCCGAAACTCCGAAAGCCTCGGCCGACCTTAATATCGTACCGAGATTGCCTGGGTCCTGAATATTATCAAGAGCAAGGAATTTTCCGCCAATTTTTATTTTATCAAACTGACCGATTTTGTCAAGTACCTTTATTATGCACAAAAAGCCCTGGGGGGTTTGTGTATCGCTTATAAGCTCAAACAGTTCGGGAGAAACCACATAGGTTTTATTTGCATAGTTTTGAAGTTCATTAAACTTTTCTATGTGTCCTTCGATTGCTTTTTCGGTTGAAAAAAACGTTATTATCTCTGCACCGCTTAGCATTGCATCATAACACACACGCAGTCCTTCGGCAACAAACATTCCTGATTGTCTGCGGTGTTTTGCACTTTTCGTAAGCTTGACTGCATTTTTTATGTTTGGATTGTCTTTACTTGTAAGGATAAGCATAGTATTCTCCATAAAACAGCAAATGCGTTTGGAAAACCCAAACGCAGTTACAAAATTTTAATTAAGCATTTTTTGCCTGTTCAACAAGTGATGTAAAAGCAGCAGGGTCAGAAATTGCAATTTCTGAAAGCATCTTTCTGTTTAATACGATGCCTGCCTTTTTAAGACCGTTCATAAATGTTGAATAGTTTGTGCCGTTAGCCTTGCAAGCGGCAGAAATACGAGTAATCCAAAGACGACGGAAATCTCTTTTTCTCTGTTTGCGTCCGATAAAAGCATAGTTGCCGGACTTCATAACAGCCTGTTTAGCCATTTTGAAATGTCTTGATTTTGCACCCCAATAGCCCTTGGCAAGCTTTAGTGTCTTTTTTCTTCTTTTGCGAGTCATCATCGCACCTTTTACACGTGCCATTATATGTTACCTCCGATTTTGTTGAATTTAATGGTTAAGCGATAATTATTTGTAAGGAATAAGACGCTTAATCTGTGGGGTATTTGTCTTGTCAGCAACCGCTGTCTGACGCAAACCTCTTTTACGCTTTGTGGTTTTCTTGTTCAAGATATGACTTTTGTTAGCGTGAGCACGGATAACTTTACCGTTTTTTGAAAGCTTAAAACGCTTTTTTGCTCCGCTGTGTGTTTTAATTTTAGGCATAATTATATCCTCCCTTAATTAATTACTTGTTTGACTTTGGCGCAAGAAACATAAGCATATTGCGGCCTTCGAGCTTTGCGGGCTTTTCAATCACCGCAACTTCGGCACAAGCGTCGGCAAAACGCTTCATTGTTTCAAGTCCGATTTCGGGATGTCCCATTTCACGTCCTCTGAAACGTATTGAAATCTTGACTTTATCGCCGTGTTTAATAAATTTGAGAGCATTATTAAGCTTTGTGTTGAAGTCGTGCGTGTCAATGTTGAGCGACAAGCGCACTTCTTTAATATCAACGATATGTTGATTTTTTCTTGCTTCTTTTTCTCTCTTTGCCTGCTCAAAGCGGTATTTGCCGTAATCCATAATTTTACATACAGGCGGAGTACTCTGCGGAGCGATCTTTACCAAATCAAGGCTTTTTTGCTCTGCAAGGTTAAGTGCCTCATTTGCGGACATAATACCAAGCTGCTGACCGTCAGAACCGATTATTCTCAGCTCTTTGTCACGGATCTCTTCGTTAATCTGAATATCTTTCTTGCCGATGGGTAAGCACCTCCAAAGTAGGTTAAAAATAATATGCGGACAGAAATACATCCGTCCGCATAGCAATACATAATAAACTGATTAGGTATTGACCCGTGCAGACGACACCCCACAGGTGAAAGCATTTCTGCTTTGCTTTATTTTTCTAAAATAGTATAATACAATTTTTGCCGTTTGTCAACAGTAAATTCAAATTATTTTTCACTTTTTTGCTTTTTATATTGTATAAAATCATCGTAAATTCGTTTACAGGAATCTTGATCTGAGTATGCGAAGAAGTCATTTGCCCTGTCTTTATACATAGGCTTTACCTCACAATCATTATCCATATATTCACACAGGCAGTCAACCATTTGACTATGCTCGGTGCAAATTTCACCAAAGCCCATGGTTTCATAGAAAAATCCGCCTTCTTTGTAATGCGGAGGCAACTTCGGAGGATGATAATACACAACGGGTTTACGCATATAAGCAAAGTCAAACTGTACACCGGAGTAATCTGTGAGCATAAGGCTCGACTCTGTAAGTATTTTTTCATAGTTCACAGATGTTGCCGGAATTATCTCTACGCCGTCTATATCAGGATAATCTATTATCTGAGAACTGATTATCGGATGTAGCAGATATATCAACTTGTAGCCTGTTCTTCTTGCAGTAGCAATCAATTTTTCGTCAGTAAGCAGGTTATAATATATCTTATAATAATCTGTCTTTTTAAACTCGGGATAGTACGGTCTTGAATGTCCCATAACAGGCGGCATTGAAATATACGCTCTCCAGGTAGGAGTTATAAGTATTTGTTTTTTATCATTACTTATAAGGCCGTCATATCTTGGTATGCCGGTCAACCGAAGGATAGATTTATCTTCGTAACCATATATCGGATGTTCCAAGTTCTGTATCTCATATTTTGAAGCACAGTAATACCGTTTTGTGTTATTATACAGACGGTTTAATTCCTGAGCAAGCTGTTGTACCGATAATCCGTGCTGAATACAGGTAACATCTGCATTTATAAGGTCTGAAACATATTTTATCCTTGAATTAGAGATTCCGTTAAAAGTATGAACTCCTCCGTGTGTTGCAAAAACAGCATCTGCGTTGAGGTAATACAATATATTTTTGAGCGAACCGTAATACAATGGTCTGAAGCCTTCCGAATGTAATCTTTTAGTGTCTTCGGCATCCTTGTTAATTACATAGGCGGGAGTTATTCCGTCATTCATTTTCATCATATATTTGTAAAAATATTCGCCGCAATCTCCGCCTTTATAGAGTTTGTCATAGGTAATCCAAATTTTTTTCTTACGGAAATAAGGGCGTGTTATCCAATAGAATACGCGAATCAAAAACATTCTGTAAGAACGCTGAGTACCGCCCAACATTCCGAAAAGAAGCGCAAGCTCACGCCTGAAACGCCTAAATCCCATGATTTTTGAAAACACAAGGTCACAGTTGTTATTATTCAAAAAAACAGCCATATCGTTTTCGCCGAATTTCCAATATGAATGTTTGATATTCGAGGAGATTTTTGATGTATAACGGCGGGTTGTGTACGGGAGTTCTACCTTAAAGCCCTCATAATCCAAATAGAATTTAAGGACACTGTTTTCTTTTATGCTGCTTTCAGGCAACACAACCTTAAAAGTATATCTTTTGTTTGTTGACACTCCGAAATACTTGGTGTGAGCAAATCTGTATGTCTGGACAATATCAATTTTAGTGTTGTCAAGCGTACAAAGCAGCTTGCACTTTGTCATATCCATAAAATCATCAACAGAAGCTTCAATAGTCAGAAATCCGTTTTCAAATTCAAGCAATTCTATGATAGTACGAAGCAGACTTGCACGCATCATAACAATATCCTCAAAGCAACGCAGGATATTCTTTTTGTCATAAATATATGAGCTGTTTACAGACTTATTGTATTTTATATAGATCATTGCATAGCATAAGCCCCTTATCATACTATAACCGCTTGAATTGGTAAGGTTGAAGATAACGGAATTGTCAATGTGTGACAGGATTTGTTGGCAAAGAGATTCAAACCTTTCAAGCTTGTTGTCAACAACATGTTTGTTGTCGTTGTTGCGGTTATAGACAAAGCGCCATCTCAGTTCGTTAAGAGCAGCATACTGAATGAATAGTTTTGTCTTGCCGTTTTCCTGATATTTTTCAAGAATCGGCAGCAGAAATTTTTCAAGAGAATGAAAATACCACTTTTCGTCGTGCATTCCTAAAAAGTTAACACTGTTTGAAATCAACGGATATGCCGACTTTATTGTAATATTGTCAACTCTTGTAAAACGATTTGCAGAGTTGAGAATAGCATACATACTTGCTTTTAAATAATCAAGCCTAAGTCCTGTGTCGATACCGACCTCTTTAAGAGATGATGTTCTGAAAACAACACCGATTGTGTCAGTGGGAACTGAGGAAGGATCTTCGTTTAAATCAATATCGTTAATGCATTCGGGACCTGTTGACTTTCGCACTCTTTTAATCTCACAAGAGGCTTCTTCATATTCTATTTGAAGGGTGTTAAACTGAATTATATCGGCAGACAGGCTATCGGAAGAAAAGATTTTTATTGCGGCAGTAAAGAAATCCCTTGAAAAAACATCTCCGCTGTTTGCAAAAAGCACATAGTCGTCGGTTAAAGTCTCAAGAACGGCTGAAAAAGCCTCGCTTTTTTTCTTTTTGTAAAAATCGGTTCTGGTAAGCTTAAGGCCGTTGCAATAATCAGAAATCGGCTTTGTCTTTTTTACAAAATCAAGCACCTTTATTTCAACAAAGTCGGGATTTTCGCAGCTTGTTGCTATGCTTTTAAGAGTATTAATTAAGTCCTCGTTTTTACGATTGTTTGAAATTACTATTGTAAGCACTTTATTTTTCTTCCTTCTTGTTAGATTTACAGGTGTAACTGTAGTGAAAATATTCGCCCAGGTCAATTTCGATGATTTCGTGACTGACGTGACGTTTACTTACAGGCACAGGTTTCATATAATCACCGTAAAGATAGGTTAAGTATTTGTCATATTCTTTGGGCACGGGCATTTTTGTATCACAAAAATCCACCCACAAAACCTCATCAAGCCATTTTGCGGGGAAAGAGCCGTTGTAAATATTTCTGCCCATACTGTCAAAAAGATAATCGGCATTTTTCTTGTTCTTATATTTTGAAATCAAATGATTTTGCATTTTTTCAAGAAATTTAAGCGGAAGTAACTTTTTGAGGATATTTGCAAACGCAGACGCAAAGCCGCTGTTTGCATCAATTTTTGAACCCCGCCACTTGTTAAGCACAAGCGTTCTGAGGCTTGTGGTAAGCTTTATGTGGAGTTTTCTTAAAAGCCTGTTGTTTGAAGTTTTGTCCTGAGCAAGTATATCGAGAAATACTCCGTTATGAACGTCGCTGAAATTCGATGTAAACTCAGTTGAAAACACGGTGTTGTTTATCCGTATCTTTGTAAACGGGAAATGACTTGATTTTTCGGTGTTCTGGTCAAAAAGGAAGCTCGGCAGTTCTTTCGGCAAAACCTCAAGAAATCTGTCATAATCCTCCCTTAGCATCATAACGTCGGCGTCATCGTCCCAGGGGATAAAGCCGTGGTGACGTATTGCGCCGAGAAGTGTTCCGCCGCCCAAAAAATACTTAATATCATATTTTTCGCAGATTCGGTCAATTTCCAACAGGAATCCCATAAGTATTTCCTGAATTACGGACAGTTTTCCGTCATAGGAATCGGAAAACATAAAAACCTCATCCGTATTTTTATATGCATAATATGCAATTAACAGTGCGTCCTTAAAGCACACGCTCGACGTCCAGCCGAGTTTTTTAAGGCGAGTATTGTTTACAGCGCAGCCCGTCGGCTGTAAACCGTCGCTGTCAACCGTAACAGAGCAGTCATCAAACAACTCGTTTACGATTGCGCAAAGTTCTGCGTTTGAGATGTTGGAATTGTCCGAACAGGCATTGTATATACCGTCGTTTATCTTATGTGCGGAAACATAGAACACGGCGTTAATAAAATCGTTTATTGATATATACGAAACGCACCTTTTATTACCCGAAAGATGAAGCTTACCGTCTGCAATGGATTTTATCAGCGTATTTACAAAATTATCCGCCGAAAAGCCGTAAACAATATTTGAACACCTTATCACACCTATCGAAAAGCCGTATTGATGTGACGCCGAAAAAAACAGATTTTCGACCGACTGCATCAAAAGCGCCGAAAGCGACTTTTCGGAATAATCCGAATTTCCGTATTCGTGTTCGGAGCAAACATAATTCTTAGAAAGGTTACCGTAAACAAGATTATTTGAAAGCAAAACCATATATTCGGGCTTAGTTTGCCCGATCTCATCAATAAGAGAATTTGCTTTTGAAACCCATGACTTGAAATCGTCCGAGTTTTGTGCATTGCATAAACAAAAATCAGATACTATCAGTATATCGCAAGCCGGTATTTCTTTTAAAGAATTAATCATTCTAATATCTTTTCGACAGCTCAGCCATTTCGGCTTCTCTGCGGAAAAATCTTCGCCAACCAGCAAAAAGACCTCGTTGCCAAGGTCTTTTAAATCATTTGCCGATAAAAACGAAACCGCCAAAACATTGGCAACAGACGATTCTCCGCTGATAACTATCTTTTTCCCGCTAAGGTTTGAAAAGTCGAGCGACTTTTCACGGCACGGAGCCTGCGCCCAGTCAAGCTGAAATTGATTCAGAAACGACTCAATTAACATTTTCTCACCAAATCTACTTTTCTTCAAGAATAGCAACCGCTCTTCTTATTCCCTCTTTTAGGTCAACAGAAGGCTTCCAGCCAAGGCTTAAAAGCCGTTTGTTATCCATAATTTCAGGCGTTGGCGCAAGAGGAGAAGCATCTGCCGAGGGCTCAGCTTCGTCTTGCGGATTTGCAAATTTAAGAGAAATATTGCGTTCGGGGAAAACCTCGCAGGCCGCTCTTGCAAAACCTCTTATGGTCGTGTTTGACTTTTCATACGAAATATTGTACGGATATATATTTTCTCCGTTTAAAAGAATATAAAGCAAAGCGGTCACCGTATCGGTAACATAACAAAACGAACGGTTTGCGGCTCCGTTGCTTTTGAGAAGAATATCTTCTTTTTTTATTATATTTGCAATAAACTGCGCCCATACTCTGTTATCGTCAAGGCTGCTTGCACCGTAAATATAACTCGGTCTTGCAATTTTTATATTCATACCGTACTGCTTTGCATAGCTTGCGGCAAGCGTTTCAGATGCTCTCTTGCCGACTGCGTAGCAATTTTTGTATGAAGTGAAATCAAGATAACCTACGTCATTTTCGTCAATAGACTGCCTGCCTGTATGAAGAGCACCGTAAACCTTTAGACTGGATATGATAAGCGAAGCCTCGCTGTCGGAATTTTTGGCATAATCAAGTACGTTTGCAGTACCCGAAAGATTTGCGTTTATTGTACCCACAGGGTCATTTTCAAACTGAATGTTGCTTGCTTGACTTGCGGCGTGTATAACAAAATCGGCTCTTTCGGCATTAATTTCATCGGATACGCTCTGAATACAAAGCACAAGATCATCTCTGTTTAAAAGAGCGCCGAATTTTGCTTTTGCCTTGGCTTCGTTCCTTACAAGAGCAATAACCCTGATGTTGTCGTTATACAAATCATTGCGCGTCAAAAGCGCAAGCACCATATAATATCCGATAAAGCCTGCCGCACCCGTGAGCATAAGGGTCTTGTTTTTGAGTCTTTCCCACGGAAGATCGTAATTTGCGATTTCGCAGACATCGGAATAGACGGCAGATTTTGAATTATCTTTTACATTATAAGCCATATTTCAATTCTTCCTTAGCAAACTGCTTGTAGTTATTGTAATAGAACTGTGCTCTGAGGCTTGTCAAGTCCTCGGGTGTTGTTACTTTGATATTAAATCTCTCACCTATGAATATATGAACGCTTTCACCAAGCTCAATAAACAATTCACTGGACGACACGGGATTTGTTATACCTCTTTTATAGGCTTCTTCGTGTGCCCACAAAATTCTTTCCATAGTATAACCCTGAGGAGCCTGAGTGATATACATGGTACTTCTCTTGTAGCTCTTGCAGCAATTTTCACCGTCCTCGCTGTAGAGAAGCGAATCAATACTCGGCGTAACCGGAACGGCAGTTTTATATTTTTTGGTATCTTTTATGCAGTTGGTTATAAGTTCCTCGGAAAGCATAGGGCGCACACCGTCGCATATAAGAATTATATCATCGGGATTCTTTGAGAACTCCGCTGTTGCAACAACGCCGTTGTGAATAGAATCAAAACCGCTGGGACCGCCCGGAACAATGCTTTTGATTTTCGGAACATTATATTCTGCAATAAGTTCGTTAAGATAGCCTATCCAATCCTCTTTGCAGGCAATAACGATTGCGTCAACCATAGGATGTCTTGCAAAATGCTCCATTGTATGAATAATTATCGGTTTTCCGCCGACATCCAAAAACTGCTTGGGCATATCCGAATGTCTCATTCTGGAACCGATGCCGCCGGCAAAAAGCATTGCAGTAATCATAAAATCATACCCTTTCAAACTGAATTTTTTAGAAAATTGAACACATTAAATCAATGATATAATAGCATATGTACCTATTATTGTCAATATGAGCGCAAAGCATTACTCAAATTTAAAATCACTTAGCACGATGAATCGGAATTAACTGAATTAACGTATTTGCTATTTTATCTTGAAATCTAAGCTTCAATATGTTAAAATAATAACATTCAGGAGTGATCATATGAATTACTGTTATTCGCCGCAGAGCTTGCCTCAGGATTTTGTGCGGTACAATGAAAAACGACTTCTTAAAAAAACCTCAAACGGACTGGGTATGTTCGTTTTAGTGTATTTCCTTACTATGCAGTTTACAGCTACTGCAATATATTACTTTTTTTCAAGCTATACCGACAACAACAGCTTTGTATTTCTGCTTGATATGTTTGCTTCGGTATTTTCTGCGTTTATTCCAGGCTTGTTCTATTTTTTGCTTTCTAAAAAAAGAATCACCCAAATTATACCTGCAAAGCACGTTAAGTTTACATTTTTGCTTCCGCTGCTGTGCATCGGAATGGCTTTTTCAATGCTCGGAAACGTTGCAAGCAACATCATACAAAACAACATTGCTCTTTTCGGACTGAAAAACAGCATTGATTTTAACACGGAGGTAAGCTCCGTAACGGAGGTTTTGCTGTACTTTGTTTCGACCGCACTTGTTCCTGCTTTTGCCGAGGAATTTGCTTTCAGAGGAGTTTTGATGGGTTCTCTGAGAAAATACGGCGACGCATTTGCAATCATTATTTCATCAATTATGTTCGGCGCAATGCACGGAAATATTGTTCAGATACCGTTTGCATTTATGCTCGGTCTTATTTTCGGCTACGCCGACTGCAAAACCAATTCTATTTTCCCATCAATAATTATTCATTTCATTAATAATTTTTACGCCGTGCTTATGACTGTTGCTCAGGATAACGTAAATATTTCAAGCAATACGTTTTATATAATTGACTGTTTTGTTATGGTAATGTTCTGCATACTCGGTCTTTTATCGTTTGTATATCTTGCAAAAACTCAAAAAGGATTTTTTAAAATGTCAAGTACCGAGCCAACCGAATATCCGTATTCAAACACGCTTTCTTTTGGCGAAAAGGTAAAATCATTTTTATTAAGCCCTGCTGTTATTGTTGTGCTTGTCATATTTTCACTTGAAATGACGGTATATCTTTTGCCTATACTGAGTTGACGCATTATGTGTAAAATGACACACGAACAGTTTATGAGCTATGCGCTTGAAATGGCAAAAGAGGCATATGACGACGGCGAAGTACCTGTAGGAGCAGTAATAGTCAAAAACGGCGAGATTATCGCAAAAGGAAGAAACAGGCGCGAAAAAGAAAAAAACGCCCTGCTTCACGCTGAAATTGACGCAATTAACAACGCTTGCAAGGCTTTGAACGGCTGGCGGTTGTGGGAATGTGAGATTTACGTCACGCTTGAGCCGTGTCCGATGTGTGCAGGCGCAATAATCAACGCTCACATACCAAATGTATATTTCGGCGCATATGACTTTAAAAACGGATCGTGCAAAACCGTGGTAAATTTATTTGAGCTTCCATATGGATTTAAGCCGCAATGTACAGGCGGAATATTAGAAAAGGAATGTTCAGAAATTTTAAAAAGCTTTTTTAAAAAGCTGAGGTAAATTTTAAGCAGAGAGTTTCAGGCTCTCTGCTTATTTTTATTCTTTAAAATTTTATCCGCAGCAAGCATAATTCCAAGCTTTCCGCCGTGAAAATTCAATCCGCCCTGAAGCCATACGGCATAGGGCTCTCTGAGAGGGGCGTCTGCCGAAAGCTCTATTGACGAACCGAGAGTAAACGCTCCTGCCGCCATAATGACCTGACTTTCGTAGCCCGGCATATCCGACGGTTCAGGCAAAACAAAGCTGTCAACCGCAGAACCGCTCTGAATACCTCCGCAAAAATCAATCAGGCTTTTTTCATCACCGAGCATAATAAGCTGGATTATATCTCCCCTGCTATCGCTGTATTTTGGAGCTGTTTTGTAACCGAGTATTTCAAAGAGCGCCGAAGCAAACACAGCGGTTTTAAGTGCTTCCCCCGTAACGTGCGGAGCGTGATACGCTCCCATAAAAAGCTCACGGTTGTTGCCGAGTGTTGCGCCGATTTCTTTGCCCGTACCGGGTGTTGTGAGTCTGTAGGAGCACATTTCCACAAGCTCCCTTTTGCCTGCAATATAGCCGCCTGTCGGAGCAATTCCGCCGCCGGGATTTTTTATTAGCGAGCCTGCCATAATATCAACGCCTATCGACAGCGGCTCAACCTTTTCAACGAATTCGCCGTAACAGTTGTCAAGCATTATTATAGACTTCGGCGAGGCTTTTTTTGATATATCACATATTTTTTTGATTTCTCTGTATGTAAGCGACGGACGAAGGCTGTAACCTCGTGAACGCTGAATATACACCATTTTAGGTTGTTTTGTTTTAATGTCACGTTCTATAGACTCATAATCAAGCGTTCCGTCGGGTAAAAGATCGGTAATCTCAAAATTGATATTAAAATCTTTAAGTGAACCGGGGTAATTACCCTCAAGTCCGATAGCGCTTCGTAGGGTATCGTAAGGCATACCTGTAACACATAGGGTCGTATCATTCGGGCGTAAAATTCCGAACAAAGCTACCGTAAGCGCGTGTGTACCGCTCACAAAATTATGACGTACAAGTGCGTCCTCGGCGTCAAACGCAAAAGCATACACTCTGTCAAGAGCGTCCCTGCCGTAATCGTCGTAACCGTAGCCTGTTGAAGCACAAAAATAGCTTTCACGCACACCTGCATTTTGGAAGGCTTTTATCATCTTTATCTGGTTATATTCCTGAATATCTTCTATTTCGGCAAGCTTTGTTTTGCATAAATCCATTGCCTTTTCGGACGCTTTTACAATACTCTCATCAATATCAAAAAAATTCAAATTATCACCCTTCAATGTAATACTCACGCCACTTACCCGCTTCGGTAAAGCCAAGGTTATTATAAAATGAAACATTGGCGTTTTTGGCTCTGTGTAGAAAAACCGCTTTATCTTCTTCAATAAGTCGGTTTGATATGTATTTTACTATGGTTGAGCCGTAGCCGCATCGGCGGTAATCGGGCGAACAGGCAACCGCACCCAATACTGCGCCGTTATCGCTTTCGGCAACGGTCATTGCTACCGCCGCAAGAACATCATCTTCAACAACGCCGTACATACGCATTGTATTATGACGGAGCTTGTGGTTTATATCAACATAAAAATTTTCATAAGCGGGAGGCCTAAAATTTTCGTCTGCACATTCCACTATCAGGTCATATGCGGATTTTATGTCGGGAGTAATGATATTAACGGTATTGTCAATGTTTTCAAATGCTGAGTTTCTGACAAGAATCGAGCCTGTAACGCTCTTGCTTCCGAAAATATCAAGCTTATATTTTGCGTCGCAAATCGCACTTGAAGCACCCGCCACACGCATAAAAGACGAAACCTCATCAAGATTGGTTTCATCAGATAAAAGCAAAATGAAGCTGCTGCCGTTGCGTGCAACGGCGCCCGTGCACCTGCCGCTTGTATCGTCGGCTGTCATCCAGTAATCGACAAACGCAAGTGCGGGGCTGTAGCTGTTGTACAAAGAAATTATGCGGCAGGCAAACGGATCGCAGTTATATAAATTTTTAACCGAATTGATAAAATCATTAGCTTTGTTTGCTGAGATTATCATACAATTACTCCTTGTTGTTAAGCTTGCCCGAAGCAATTAACTCCGCTGTTTTTCGTGTTAATTCAAGCACGCTTTCGCAGTCTGATTTGTTTGCAATACAGTTCGGAGAATGAAGATACCTGCACGGAAGCGAGACGGCAAGAGTGCGGACGCCTCCCCTGCTTTGATGTATCACACCCGAATCATTGCCGCCTGCAACGGCACGCTTGTACTGAGCCTTTATATCATAGCATTCGGAAATTTCAAACGCCGCCGACACCAATTCTTTATCGTAAACAGTACGCCTGTCCATTACGGAGATAACAGCGCCTTTTCCGAGCTTGCAAACCTGCTTTGTGTTATCAACTTCGGGAATATCGGCGGCTGTTGTGGTTTCAACAACAAGGGCAAATTCGGGATCAAGCGTATAAGCCGCAGCCTTTGCGCCGCGCAGTCCGACTTCCTCCTGAACAACAAACGCAAAGTCCGTGTCGTATTCCAAATTGCTTTTTATAAGCTCAATAAGCACGAGGCAACCGAATCTGTCGTCTATTGCTTTTGATTTAACTGTAAAGTCGTTTTCTGTAAAGGACGGCAAAAAATTAATGCTGTCACCGACGCTTACATATTTTAGGGCTTCATCTTTGCTTTCGGCACCTATATCAATGTACATTTCGCAAAGATTTGGAACAGCAGTGCTTTCATCATCTTTCGCAAGATGAATCGGTTTCAGACCGATAACGCCGTTTATATTATTGCTGCCGATCGTTACGGACTTTGCAGGCAAAACACGTCTGTCAATTCCGCCTACTTCATCAAACTTTATATATCCGTCGCTTGTTATATCCGTAACCATAAGTCCGACCTCGTCCATATGAGCCGAGAGCATTAAACGGGATTTTGTGTGATTTTTTCCGCTCTTATGAACAAGAATATTGCCGAGATTATCTATTTTTATAGTATCGGCATAGCCCTTTATCTCGTCAATAATCAATTTTCTTACGCTGTTTTCATCGCCTGAAACACCGTTACAGTCACAAAGCTTTTTTAACAGGGAATAATCAATCACCGAAAGCACCTCCGTTTTTGATATATTCGGCAATAAGCCGAGCCGTGTTTTCAACATCATCTGTGTCGATTACCTCGGCAGGAGTGTGCATATATTTCTGCGGTATTGATACTACTGCGGTTTTTACGCCGCTCTTACTAACAGAAATATGGTCGGCATTCGTACCCGTAATCCCTGAAATAGGTTCAAGCTGATAAGGAATATTAAGTTCTTTGGCAATTTCCGTAAGCTTGTCCGACATAGGCTTGTTCAGAATAGGAGAAATGCAGATCATCGGACCTTTTGTAAGCTCGATTTTTGAATACATTCCCGTAATATCGGGTTGAGAAGCAAAGCTAACATCAACAGCAATCGCTTCATCGGCGTCAATTTTATATGTGCCCGTCTTTGCGCCTGTTCCGTAGGTTTCCTCCTGAGAACTGAGCAAAATTACAATCTTATATTTAAGGTCGGAAGCATCGCTCAAAAGCTCTGCACATCTTATAAGCGCAGCTACGCCGCATCTGTCGTCAAGCGCAGAGGAAGAAATTCTGTTGCCCAAAAGCGTCTTGGGAGAAGTTTTGTAGGTAAGCAAATCGCCGATTTTAATATGCTTTGCAACTTCACCATAGGGCATACCGAAATCAACCCACGTTTTTGAGATTGGCGCCGCCTTGTCCTCCTTACCGTCACTGAGATGAGGCGGCAAACAGCAGACAACCCCGGATATACTGCTGTCGTTTTGCAAGACAAGCTCGCTGTCCTGAAGCGTGCGAACGTCTATTCCGCCGCATTTATCGACCTTTACAAAACCGTTTTCGTCTATGTCCGTCACCATAAATCCGATACGGTCGATGTGAGCGTCAAGCAATATGGTCTTTTCGGCGTTTTTATTTCCGAAAACAGCATACAGATTTCCGTTGTTGTCGGTTGTTGTTTCGGCAATATTATCAAGATATTTTTTTGCAACGGCGATTGCAGGCTCTTCACTGCCTGATACGCCGAATACTGAGCAAAGCTCAAAAATCAGTTCTTTTATATTCATTTTATCCTTACTTTAGCGAATTAACTATCGACTTAAAGTGATTTCCTCTTTCTTCAAAGTTTTTGTACAGTCCGAAGCTTGCACTTGCAGGCGAAAGCGAAACTATGTCGCCCTTGTCCGAATTTTCAACAGCCGCCGCAACAGCCTCTTCCATATTATTTACGTTTATTATCTTAATGGCGTTTTCATCATAATTATCTGCAGATTTTACTGCAGATTCAATTTTTGGCGCAGTATCTCCGAGTAGAATAAGCACCTTAACTTTGTCATTAATTACAGGACCTAAAGGCTCATACGGTATATGCTTATCGTATCCGCCCGCAATAATAATTATCTTTTCGTCATAAAGTGACAAAGTACCGAGAGCGGTTCTTGTTGGACTTGAAGCAATAGAGTCGTTATAATATTTTACGCCGTTATATTCTCTTACAAATTCCGCTCTGTGTTCAACTCCGCCAAATGTTTTTGCAACGCCGACAATAGTATCAATATCTACTATTCCCCATACTGCCGAAATTGCGGCAAGGTAATTTTCTACATTATGCATACCCGGAATCTTGATGTCCGTAATATCCATAATCTGTGTAACTTTTCCGTAGTCGCTGTAACATATTGTTGTACCGTCAAGATAAGCACCGTTAAAAAGCTTTTGCTTTACACTGAATTTTGCAAGATTTCCTCTTACATCGGGTGAAAAGCCGTTTGTAATGTCATTGTCAAGGTTTAGCACAGCCTTTGAAAAGGCGTTTTGATGAAGAATTATGTTCTTTTTTGAATCAATGTATTCCTGCATATCCTTGTGAATGTCAAGATGATTCGGCGCAAGATTTGTAACAACAGCAATGTCGGGGCTTTTGCGCATAGAGATAAGCTGAAAGCTTGAAAGCTCGACTACCGCATAATCAGAAGGAGAAATGGTTTCTATTTCAGGCAAAAGCGGTTTGCCGATGTTGCCTCCGAGATGAACATTCTGTCCGCTTGCTTTTAAGAACTCCGAAATTATGGTGGTTGTTGTGGTCTTTCCGTCAGACCCCGTTACCGCAATAACATTGCATGGACAAAGGTCGAAGAAAACCTCCATCTCCGACGTCAAAACAACTCCGTTTTCACGGAGTTTTACAAGTTCGTTTTTATAAAAGGGCGTTCCGGGGCTTCTGAAAACAATATCGGCATTGATATTTGAAAGATAGTTTTCTCCCAAAACAAGCTGTGCACCGTATTCTTTGGCTTTGATTCCGTTTTCGCCGAGCGATTCAAAATCTTTTTTGTCACAGGCTATGACCTTTGCGCCCTTATCCGAAAACAGCTTGATAAGCGGAAGATTACTTGTTCCGATTCCGATAAAAGCAACTTTTTTGCCCTTTACTCCCTCAAAAAATTTATTTACGGACGTGTTCATAATATCCCTTCATTCATAAAAATTTAAATCTGAGCAACGCTCTGCTTTGCTTGCAAAAATATCATACATAATTTATTATACTGATTTTACATTAAAATTTCAACTTTTATGACATAATCGTTACGATTTTAATCTTGCAACAGCGTATTACAGTTTAGCAGCAAATAAAATAAGAACAGAGTCCATAATCTGTTCTTATTATTATAAGTATATTAAATTGCAGCATTTACAAATGCTTTAAATATTTTCAGACTTTTTTCATCGGTCAAATATGATAACTCAGGGTGCCACTGAAACGCCCAAACGAATTTTTTATCGGGCATATATACTGCCTCAATCAAACCGTCCTGCGAACGTGCCATTTCACAAAGCTTCGGCGCAAGGGTTTTTATCGCCTGATGATGATAACTGTTCACGCCGAAGGCTTTAACGTCCAAAAGTTCATAAAGCGGAGATTCTTGCATAAGCGATACATTATGCACCGCACGGTCATACGGCGGCGACATATGATGCTCGGTATTCGATGGGTGTTCGCCGGGCAGATCCTGATACAGCGAACCTCCGAGATAAGCGTTGATAAACTGAATTCCGCGACATATGCCCAATACAGGCTTGTCAGCGTCTAAAGCCGCTCTAAAAAGTATTGTTTCGGATATATCTCGCAATTTGCACTCTTCCCCACATTCAGGCTTACGATTTTCACCGTATAATTCGGGTGAAACATCCTGACCACCGGTAAAAAGAAAGCCGTCGCAGGTTTCGGCAAGCTGTAAAAGCTCATCTTTATCGGCAGTCAAGGGCAGCATAACGGGAACGGCTCCTGCCGCCTCGAGCCCCTGCATATATCCCGGTATCATCCAAAATGAATTCTTATCGCCGTCATACAGCGGCGTAACTCCGATCAGCGGTTTTTTCATAACAAAACACCCCTTAGCAAAAAAGCAAAGGCACTCACGGAAAACCGAAAGCACCTTTGCTGTTGAATCAATTATAGCACTTTTATATTTGAAATTCAAGAAATCAATTCTGTTTTTTGAATTCTTGCGGAATTTATTTAATAATAAAACCTGATAAATTTTATATTATCAAAATCACAGGTTGTAATGTCATTGGTATTTACTTCATTCAATACGATGAAATCAGAGGCAATGCCGACAAGATACCCTGTTTTTGATACTAAGGTGTTAGTGCCAAGAAGAAAGTCCACCGTTACTTTTCGTCCGATCTGAGTTTTAATAAAACCATTTAGATTGTTTAACTCCTCGGGGTTGTTGGGCACAAGGCTTACATAATTTGACAGATCAATACCGCCGTTATTAAAAAATCCACTGTCAAACGACCTGTTATACAAGTGCCTTATTTCCGGTATTGCGTTTTCATTACTTGTTGCGGTGGTTGTGTTGGTGTTTTGATGTTGGAGTTCTGTGTCTTCGTCCATTTGGTACGTTACAGGATTAGTGAATGATTCCAGAGGCTGTGTGTTTTCCCGCAACTGTTCAGAAGGATTTTGGGTGGTTGACTTATTTTCTATACCGTATATTTTTTCAACATCAAGCTGTTTTAAATTATTACGGTTGCTGCCGACACCAATATGATTATTTAAAATTGGGTTTTGATTTGCCGCCATATTATAAGGCTGATCAAAGGTAGTATAATTGGAAGCCATATTTTCTCCTTTAAAACAGATTAATTAATTTCTTCAATCTATAGTATTCATAAATGAATTATTCGTTACAATTATAGCTATCTGTATGTGTTAAAATGATATGACCAAATAAAAAGAGAAGCGACTTCAAAAAATGGTATAAGGTTGAACGCAGTCACAGAAACGACCAAAGATATTTTTAAGACCGGGAAACATTCAGAAGCGTTGAAGAATTAAATCAAAAATTGGAGAAGCATCTAAAATGGAGTAAATAAAACAATGCGTACACTCGGAAGTAAAAGCCCGGTACAATTGTTGGCAGAAAAAACGGTAGCTTAAATCGGCACCGTTTTTGGAAGCCTTCTTTCGGTTATTTTTTTACTAAAATGGGTCACATCTATTTACAACGCAGAAATTATTCTTTACAATTATAGCTATCAGCCTTGACAATTCTTGAAAAAGCTTGTAAAATATATAAATGTTGAGAAAAACACCATATATGCAGACGTATCGAAGTGGTCATAATGGACATGACTCGAAATTCTCTGCTACTTAGGATTTTTCATCCGCCACATTTCCCTTATTTTCAAGGGTTTTCGTAAATTCAATTAACTAAATATTTTGTTGTTCTAACACGCTGTTCTAACATTTTGTTTTTTCAATATTTTTTGACTTTCAAGTGTTTTTACCGTGTTTGACATATACGGAGACGTATCGAAGTGGTCATAACGGGACTGACTCGAAATCTCCCTAGGCTAACGGAAGCAGAACTTCCGAAAAGCCTTTAACCGTGCGGGTTTCGGGCATTCGCCAGCCGCAGGCACACCGTGAGTTCTAACAGAAATTCTAATACAACCGAATATTTGCGTTAATCTCGGTTTCCCGAGTTAACATACATGGAGAGGTATCGAAGTGGTCATAACGGGGCTGACTCGAAATCAGTTTGACGGCAACGTCACATGGGTTCGAATCCCATCCTCTCCGCCAAACGAAGGCTAAATTGAACTTTGTGGTTTAATTTAGCCTTTCCTTTTAGCAATCAGGAAAGGAGGAGCTTTTTGATGAGAATTGAAGAGGTCAGAAAAGAAGATCTGCAACAATTAAACACGATCTACGATGCCGCTTTTGCATCAAATCCCTGCCCGGAAAACCTGATAGAGGAGAAAGATGATGACAACGAGCCGGATCTGACACCGGAGGTCGCCATGGAGTGTCCCGGCAAAACCGTTCTCAGCTTCTTTGAGGGGGATTCCCTTATCGGCGGAGCCGTGCTTGACACAAGTAATCCCGCCGTTAATCTGCTTGAACGGTTATTTATTGCACCGGAATATCAGGGCAAGGGTTATGGCTATCGTGCATGGCGGGAAATTGAGCAACATTACACGACCGCTCCCATGTGGAAACTGCGGACGCCGACTTACCTGATTGGAAACGCCTGCTTTTACATCAACAAATGCGATTTTTCGATCACCAGTGTAGAAGATGTCGGCAAAGACGGAATCGGAATGTTTGTATTTACAAAAATGTTAAATAAAAAGAGATGACTGAGTTGGTATTCATCGTCGGTGCGGAAACCGAGATACCACTATAAAAAGCGTTAGAAAGCGCAAAGGCATCTCTATTGTCCTGCCTTCATAACGGGATCCTTGAAAACCCAGTGTTTTCAAGGGCCCTTTCTATTCGGTGAAAATTTTCCGACTTTGATTTTTTGCGTTTTTGCCGCTTTTTTGAGCCGGTTTTATGCTTTTTTCGCACGTGAATATTAGAATAAAGAATCCCCAAATACCGCATGAAATAAGGATTTTCAAGGCTTGCATACTTTTTGAGGCGTTAGAATCATTTTCGCCAAACAGAGAATTGCCGATTTTCAAAACACCCGGTTGAGGGCAACCGCACCAAAAGACATGTGTTGATTTTAGCAGTCGGGGTTCAAACCGGCAGAAAGAAAAATGTACTTTGATTCTTTTCGTTTTGAAATTATACAGAAGTGCTCCGTTTGAAGAATCTGATTGTGTGAAATCCTATTGCAAAAACTCTTAATATGTGATAGCGCATAAAAACAAATATCAATAGAGGCTTGTATCTGTAAAATGGCGTAATATTCTGTCTAACGGGTTCAGACAGCCCTCTGCTTTGTTGATTTTATAAAAGAAAAAATCAAAACGAGACGAGATTTGTTGTTGTATCTTTTATGAATTCGCATTGACAAGCGGTGAAAAGAGTGCTATAATAATCCCGTTATCAATAACGCCGTTATCGTTGTATTGAGAGGTGAAGACATGGCAAATAAGGATCATTCCCTGGATGACGGAATCATTCAGGCTGCATATTCCGAGTTTCTTGCTTACGGTTTTCAGAAAGCCTCTCTGCACAAGATTGCCGAAAAAGCCGGCGTCACCACGGGAGCGATCTACACAAGATACAAAAATAAAGATGCACTGTTTGTCAGTCTGCTTCAGGATTTTTTTGAAGCGATGAAGGTTCTCTTTGCGCCCGTCGCCGAAGAATACAAAAAAGCAAAGCACAGCGCAAGGCCGGAAGATATCCTCCGCGCAATAAATGCGGAAGAAAGCATCTATTTCCGCCTGCTTACAGAGCACTATGACGATTGCACGCTTTTTTTCAGCCGCAGTGACGGAAGCTCTGTCGAAATGATACTGAAAGAGATTATGAACACTAAAACAAAGCAAACAGTCGAATTTTTCTCCGAGGTTTACGGCAAAGCACCGAACGAGGACGCAATTCGTTTGCTGATGGGCTCGCAATTCTGGTATTTTAGACAGTTGCTGAATGAACACCTTGATGAAGATGAAATGTTTGATTGCCTACGTTCAATTCTCGATTTTTTCAATGCCGGATGGCGGCAACTGTGTGACACGCTGAAATAAATAACCAAAAGTTTCGGGCGGTTTTTCCCTCCGCCCTTTCCTTACAGCAAGCGGTTAGTCTATGCTAACCGAAAGAAATGAGATAATTATATATGATAGATTTTGAATTTGAATTTCAATATGCAGAAGAAAAACAGCCCGCTTTGAAAAAAATCGGCGGCAGCATCCCAACGGGACGCTGCGTGGTGCTCTGCGGCGGCAGCGGCTGCGGAAAATCCACGCTGCTGCGGTGCATCAACGGATTGATCCCGCAGTTTTACGAGGGAGAACTGAAAGGCTTCTGCCGCCTGAACGGGCAGGACACCGCCGGAATGCGTATCGGCGAGATCGGCGAGCTGGCCGCCTCGGTCTTTCAGGACCCACGCAGCCAGTTTTTTACCGTGAACAGCTCAAACGAAGTGGCTTTCGGACTTGAAAACCACGGTTTGCCGCAGAAAAAAACACAGCAGAGAGTGGACGAAGCGTTTCGCGTATTTCACCTCGAACGTCTGAAGGACCGCAATGTTTACGAGCTGTCGAGCGGCGAGCGGCAGCTTATTTCCATACTCTCGGCCTGGGCGATGGATACGGACATTTTACTTCTTGATGAGCCGACAGCCAACCTTGACTTTGCGGCGACACAGCAGCTGAAAAACATTTTGTTTATGCTGAAAAAGCAAGGCAAAACTCTGCTGCTCTGTGAACATCGATTATATTATCTTGCGGATATTGCCGATGAATATTGGGTTATGACAGACGGCGAAATCAAAGGGAGATATACCGCAGAAGAGGCGAAGGCATTTTCACCGGAGCAGTGGCAATCACTCTCTCTTCGTACACTTGACCTTGCGAAGGTCACAGTACCGGAGAAAGAACCGCTGCCGAAAACCGTGCCGATGACACTTGACGTTTCAGATGTCCGCTATACATATGGCAGGAAGGCCGGAGATACCCTCTCCGGTGTCAGTTTTTCCGTCCGTGAACATGAGATTGTCGGTCTTGTAGGGGCCAACGGCTGCGGCAAAACCACCCTTGGCAAGCTGATTGCAGGGCTTTACAAGCCCTCCGGCGGGCAGATATCCCTGTACGGCAAAGCACGAAAGCCAAAGGGTCTGCAAAAGCAGGTTATGTTTATCATGCAGGAGGCGGAATTTCAATTCTTCACGAACTCGGTTCTGCACGAGCTGCAATATGGTCACAGAGTTACCCCGGAATTTGAAAAGAAGATGAAAGCGCTTCTGAAAAGCATGGATATGTGGGACTGCCGTAACCGTCATCCCTTCTCGCTCTCCGGCGGGCAGATGCAGCGTCTGACGCTGATGACGGCGTATCTGTCCGACAAGCCCATCATCATACTGGACGAGCCGACAGCAGGACAGGACGCGGAAAGCATGGAGCAGTGCGCAGCGCTGATCCGGGAGATGCGGAAGGAAAAGACTGTTCTCATCATCACCCACGATCTTGAATTGATTGCAGACGTCTGCGACCGCTGCATCGGACTTTCCGACGGACAGGCGGAATCGGAATTCCCGGTCGCTGCGAAATACGATCTGCAAGCCATCCGAAAATACATGGAGAACTTTCGCCCTGCGGAGATTCCGCCGCAAAAGCAGCATAAAGAACGGTTTCACCCGGCGACAAAGCTGATCTTCTGGCTAACCTTGATGGTTGTGATCTCCACGGCAAACAATCACCTTGTCTATGCCTGCTATGCGGCGCTTATCCTTTTGACCGCTGTTGACGGATGGTTCGGAACGGCTTTCGCCGGCGGTATAAGCTTCGGGGCGTTATGGGCTGCAAATGTGCTGTTTCCGAATACGGTGTTTTCATTTACACTCGTCTTGTTCCCGCGTATCATCGCTGTCGGCATTTCTATGCGGACACTGATCGGACGAAATGAGGCAAGCCGCACTCTTGCCGCACTGCGCAATTTGCATCTGCCGGAGCGGCTCATAATGATTGTCGCAGTGATTTTTCGCTTCTTTCCGGTGCTGTCCGGCGATATAAAGCTGCTGCGTCAATCTATCCGAACCCGAGGTGCATTTGTGACACCTTGGCAGAAGCTGCGTGCGCTTCCTTCCTATATTGAGATTCTTACGGTTCCGATGGCGCTGCGGGTCATCCGCATTGCGGAAACGCTTTCAGCTTCCGCCGAAACACGGGGAATAGATTTAAAGCGGCGTAAAAGTAATTACCTTTCGCTTCGGTTCTCCCCGTGGGACATTGTATTCTGCACTGTGCTGGCGGCATCGGTCGCTGCCGGTCTTATTCTGTGACAGCCGCCAGAAAGTGGCTTTCAATATAAAAATATACATAAACATAAAGGAGTTTTTGGTCTATGAAAACCGTAAACACAAACAAGCTGAAAATCAAGGACATCATTACCGTTGTCCTGCTGGCACTGATCAATGTCGTGATCTTCTTTGCAAGCTCACTTTTGTATGCAACACCGATTACCATTGTTCTCATGCCCGTGTTCTTTGCCCTGCTTGAAGGCGTTGTTTACTTCATTATCGGCACGAAGGTGAAAAAGCCCGGTGCGATTCTCATTTACAGCATTGTCCGCGCCATTATGGGCGGATACCTGCCGTATATCATTCTGTTTGTCCTCTCCGGTATTATCGCGGAGCTGATTTTATGGAAAACAGGCTATGGAAACGGAAAGGCTCTCACGGTAAGCTACATCATCAATCAAGTGTTTGCCGCTTTCGGAAGCACAGTGATTCCTTACGCCATTGCCGCTAAAGCCATGGCAGATCAAGCTGTATCCGACGGTCGACAGGATAATATTCTGAAGGCTTCCGAAATTCTTCAATCGTGGTGGTCGGTCGCCCTGATTGCGGGCGTGATCGTTGCCGCATTCATTGGTGCCGCCCTCGGCAAGGGGATCGTGAAGAAGCATTTTGCTTCGCAGCGCACAGCGGAGGAATCCAACCATGAATAAAACATCTGAGCAAAAGCTCTCCGCCTCCTCTTGGCTCATGGAGCTTTCAAAAGGCAGACGGGGCGAATATGCATTAAGCATTATCGCTGCACTGATGGGCGTCGCCTGCTCACTCATTCCCTATTTTATTATCATCAAAATCATTACCGCTCTTGTAAACGGCACGGCGGAGCTTTCCGGCTGCCTGACCCTCTGCGCGTGGATGGCGGGGTTTTGGGTGCTGCGCTATGTGCTGCACAGCGTTTCCACCTCGCTTTCTCATCATACCACCTTCCATGTGTTGGCCAATACCCGCACACGGCTGCTCGACAAGCTGGCAACTCTGCCGCTCGGCACCGTGCTTGACCGTTCCTCCGGCTCGTATAAAAACATCATCGTGGAACGGGTGGACTCTATTGAAACCACCCTTGCCCATCTTCTGCCGGAGATGACGACCAATATCATCGGCGCGCTGGCTGTGTTGGTGCTGCTGTTTATCGAGGATTGGCGCATGGGGCTTTCCATGCTGATCGTCGTTCCGCTCGGAATTATCTGCTTTATGTCCATGTTCAAAGGGTACAACGAGAAGTTTCAGCGTACCGTCACCTCGACAAAAGCGCTCAACGACACCGCCGTGGAATACATCGGCGGAATTGAGGTCATCAAGGCGTTCGGGCAGTCCAAAACCAGCTACGCAAAGTTTGTCAACGCCGCGAAGGAAGGCGCAGACTGCTTCATTGACTGGATGCGCGGAAGTCTTTTCGGACAGGTAGCCGGAATGGCGATATTTCCCTCAACGCTTCTCGGCATTTTGCCGGTGGGATGCCTTCTCTATATGCACGGCACACTGTCGGCGGAAACATTCCTTGCCGTCATCGTGCTTTCGTTCGGCGTTATGCAGCCGCTGATCACCGCCTTTTCCTACACCGACGACATCGCACAGGTCAAGACCATTGTCGGCGAGGTAGCGGAGGTTCTGTCCGGTGAGGATATGCAGCGTCCAATGACGGCGGAAAAGCTGCCGTCTGATAACGCCATCGAGCTGAAAAACGTCCGCTTTGCCTATCACGACAAGGAGGTGCTGCACGGGATCAATCTGCACATTGAACTGGGGACGGTCAATGCCCTTGTGGGGCCCTCCGGCAGCGGAAAGTCCACCATTGCGCGGCTCATCGCCTCCCTGTGGGATGTAAAGGACGGTTCCATTGAACTGGGCGGCGTGGATATCCGTGCACTTCCGCTGACGGAGTGTACGAAGCGCATCGCCTATGTGTCCCAGGACAACTATCTCTTTAATGAGAGCGTCAGGGAAAATATCAGGCAGGGGAATCCGCAGGCGACAGATGCGCAGGTGGAAGAGGTCACAAAATTAAGTGGTTGTTATGATTTCATTATGAATCTGGAAAATGGATTTGACACGATAGTCGGAGGGGCCGGAGGCCATTTGTCGGGTGGTGAGAGACAGAGAATATCCATAGCCAGAGCGATGCTCAAGGATGCTCCCATTGTCATTCTGGATGAGGCAACTGCGTATACAGATCCGGAAAATGAGGCGATTTTACAAAGTTCGATTGCAAGGCTTGTGAAGGGAAAGACACTGCTTGTCATTGCCCATAGATTATCTACCATCAAGGATTCGGATCAGATATTTGTGATAGCGGATGGAAATGTGCAGGCACACGGAACACA
>UQQD01000006.1 GCA_900543095.1 uncultured Ruminococcus sp.
AGCGTGGAACAAGAATACTTTCCGTTGATGTTCTTTTCCGCATTTCTCAGGCACTCGACACAAGCATCGACTGGCTTGTATTTGATTCGGTCGAAAACAAGCATATGCTTAACGAAATTGACAGCGTGCTTAAAGGCACCGACAAAACCAAGGTAACCACATTTCTAAACACGGTAAGAGTTCTTGCCGATAACATTGACAAGTTATAAACTCTTTGTTAAAAATCCACAAAATAATTACCGCCCTTGATTAAACTCTAATTAAAGTATAATCAAAGACGGTATTTTTGTCCTGTGCTGTCAGCACAGTTTTATTCTGTTTTAAAGATTTCTTTTCAGTTCTTTCACATTTTGATAGCGGTTGTCGGGAATTGTCTGGGTGCATTTTACAATCACCCTTTTCAGTCTGCCGTCATAAAGGCGAATTTCAGGCGGCTGACCCGTGAGCATAACATTCATCAAAACACCGATTGCGTAAATATCCGTTCGTTCATCGGTTTGATTTATTCCGTACTGTTCGGGAGCGGCATATCCCATCGTGCCGATAGCCTGCGTATCTTTCGACTGATAGGGCTTGTACAGCCTTGCCGCATCAAAATCAATCAGCTTTACATTACCGTTGCTGTCAATCATCACATTTTCAGGCTTAATATCCTTGTGTATAATTTGGTGCGAATGTAACAAATCGAGTGCATCGCATAGAGATGAAACCACTTTTCTCACACCTGACGGAGAATACATTCCCGTTTGCAGATAATCTGCCACGGTCTGACCGTCAACATATTCTTCAAGAACGGTGACTCCTGTTTCAGTTTTGACAACATCATAAACATTTGCAATGTTCGGGTGCGAAAGCGTTCTGAGGGCAAAGTAAACTCCTCCCGAACCTTTTAATGTGCGTTTTACAATCAGTTTGCCGAGTTCCTTATGTCTGAAAACACAGATTTCCGTTTTATCCGTCCGTTTAAGCAGTCGCACAAACTGATATTGTTCCTTAATCACCGTATCAATCCAATTATTTCCCATAACATTTCCTCACAATATTGACAAGTACATAACAAAAATATAAGTCCACTCATACTTGCCGTGCTTATTCTATCATAAATCATGAAATGAGTTATGATAGAATCACCCATCGAGAATTTTGCAAGGCAAAATTTGAGGGGAATATAAATTGACATAATAAGCACTTTGCAAAATTATAGGTCTAATTATACTTGCCTTGCTCATTCTATCATAAATCACGAAGTGAGCTATGATAGAATTACCCATCGAGAATTTTGCAAGGCAAAATTTGAGGGGAATATAAATCGATATAATAAGCACTTTGCAAAATTATAGGTCTAATTATACTTGTCTCGCTTATTATATCATGTTAAAATAGTTTTGGAAACTTACAAAACTTTAATTTAGGGAGTTTTTGATTATGATACGAAAAACCACAACTCAACTTTTAAAAGAACTTGAAAATTTCAACACATTTGAAGAATACGAAAATGCAAACAGGGATTCAATAATAAGCAAAAATCTCTCGGAATACCTTACCGACCTTTTGCGCGAAAGAAACCTCACAAAGGCGGAAGTCATCCGTAAAGCCGAACTCAGCGACGGCTATGCCTATCAGATTTTTTCAGGCTTGAAAACTGCCCCGAAAAGGGATAAACTAATTTGCCTTTCAATAGGAATGGGTCTGTCGGTAAACGAAACCAACAGTGTCCTTAAAATTGCAGGGCTCTCTCCTCTCTATCCAAAAATTAAGCGTGACAGCATTATAATCATCAATATGAATAATAACAAAAGCGTTGTAGAAATCAACGAGGCTCTCTATAACGAGGGCGAAGATACTTTGAATTAACAATAGGAAGTCAGTTGATATGACAAGAGTTTATACATTCAAAATTGTCTATATAGGATGCGAGAACAAAATATGGCGTGATATTCAGATTTCTTCAAATTCGACAATGGCTGTGTTGGGCTATGCTGTGCTTTCGTCATTCAGCACCTGTGCATATCACCTTTTCATGATGACATACAAAGGCACAGATTACGAGTTGGACGACGAAGAATTTCAGACAAAACCAAAGCTTATGTCAGAAACGAAACTCGGCAAATTAAAACTTGAAATTGTCGATAAAATATCTGGATACTCATTAGAGTATCGGGAAGTTTATACTGATGTTTATACCGCTTTAGAAAGATTCACAAAACGTTCGGTTCGTTCTATAGCAAGCAGAGGTGCGGCAGAGGTCACTAAAGGCTTGGGTAAGATTGTCGAAAATATTCCAAAATTGAGCGACACACAAATTGATGAGAATTTGTTGGAAACATCCGCTAAGATTAAAGATTTTGATGTGCTTACTAATCAGAAAATATCCAGAACAATTACAAATTGTCAAAAAGTAGATGTATCTCCTTTTATAGATAACATCAATCGAATCAATTATCTATGTAATTCGCCTTTAAAAATTTTAGTCTCAGAAGATAAAATTTACATAGCCTAATCTAAATTGAGAGAGTCTTGACCGAGGCTCTCTTGTTTTTTGCAGAAATTTCTTGCTGGTCAGATGCCCACTTTTTTTCTTCACTTTATATATATTATTATACTTTTTCTTAAATAAATAGAAAAATATCTGACCATCTGGGCAATTACACTCAAGAACCGCATAGATAAGCCATTTTTGCTGGCCATTTTAGTGTCTGGAAAGTGGGCAAAAAGTGGCCAATTGACCATCTTACAAAAATATCAAGTCAAAAAAGAGAGGGGCTGTTACTCCCCAAGACTCTTTTGTAATTGATAGAAAGTTTTTAATATGCCGGAAACCGAAGGTGCGAACTTGTTTCTTGCGACGTCTGCAATCTCTTTACAAATTTGATTAAGCTGTTCCCAAACATCACCAAGACAAGGTGGGATCCAAATTGGATAGATTTTACAAATATCAAACATAACTATTATGTTAATTAATCCGAATACATACTTTTAAAACAAAAAGAGCAAAGGTTAAACCTCAGCTCTCTCGACGTTTGATAATGTGACACCATTCTTTACATTTAGGGTACGTTGACCATCCGCACACATTGCAAATTGTCTTTTCACGACCTAAATCCGGAATCATTTCTTCTGATTCTTCTATTATAGTTGTCCATGTACCGTCCGGTTTTAAGACAGGTCGAACCGCACGAGTTTTAACCTTTTTATACTTTTCGGTTTTCTCCATTAAAATCGACCTCCTTTAAAATATCATAACACATTAAAATAAAAAAGTACACGGCTGATTTCACTCAACCGTTTACCCTTTGATGGATCAGAGATAAATTACGAAATCAGGATTTCATAACGCTCTCTAAGCATCTCGATAGTTTGTAAGTCCGCATCAATGCTGATGTGAAACTCGATCTTATGCTTGGCCGTGAGTACGGTTTGCACATATGCATCAAGTTTTTCAGCAAATAGCATTCTTAAACATAAGCCGAGCTGCTTATCGTTTACGGCTATAAAGTATTCTTTTTCCATAAACGTTACCTCCTTTCCAATATAGGAAAGGTATTTTTTGCGTCCGCATCAATCTCCACAGTCACCAAAGATTATGAGAATATCAACGCCAAACCCTTCCGTTCTGACGATCGACAAGAACAATCCTTTCGCCCAAGTCATAACCTGCCAGATCACAAATGTTACGAATGGAGTAAAGAAGTTTGTAAAGCGTAACCGGGAATAACAGTAATGAAACTGTAATTAGTGATTTCATTAGTTTTTGTCTTTTCATAATTTTCTCCAATATATCAGGTTGATACATATTATTATATATCAGACTGATATATTTGGTAAGTCTGAAGTAAGCCTGAAAATAAGTGCCGAGGGACTGTCTCACCAAAAAGTGAGGCAGTCCCTTTCAAATATGACTATATATCAAATGATTGAAAAGCAAGAATTGTCTGCTTAAATTAATTATCAAATGCTTTTGGGCGGTTATGAAGATTATTTTTTCTTCATCTGATTTTTAAAGCATTTTTTATCAAATTCGGGATTAAACGCATAGAAATTCTTTTCATCTAGCTTATCGGTCAACAGTCTGAGATTTTCTCCAAAACGTTGGTAGTGCACGACCTCACGTTCGCGCAAAAATCGAATTGCGTCCTTAACATCGTAATCGTCGCACATTCTCAGAATATTGTCATAAGTCGTTCGAGCCTTTTGCTCTGCTGCCATATCTTCGTGCAGGTCGGTTATTGCATCGCCTTTGCTCTGCAATGCTGCGGCTGTAAATGGCGTTCCGCTTGCACCCTGCGGATAAATTCCCGTAGTATGATCGACAAAATAGTCGTCAAAACCTGCTTTTTTGATTTCATCGATTGTCAGATTTTTGGTAAGCTGGTATACGATTGCGCCGATCATTTCCAAATGCCCGAGTTCTTCGGTACCTATATCGGTCAATGTGCCTTTAAGTTCGGGCAAAGGCATAGTAAAACGCTGACTCAAATATCTTAGTGAAGCTCCAAGCTCGCCATCCGGTGAGTTGAACTTATGGCATATCTATCATAAAAAGCCAGTAAAGAAGCCAATATTAGACATAGTATTTGCAAACAGCAAGTAACATTAATTTGTATATCATAAACAAAATTCAGCTATTCACTACTTATAATTGGTGCAAGTTTTATTTTCAGACTGCTTGAAAAGCTGCTTGAAAAGCTGTTTGAAAATAACTTTATAGGTGATTTGCTCGGAATAATTCGTCAGGTTTTTGAATCGGTTGTAAAATTTGTATTGTTTATATGGACATTGATAATATCAGGCGGTAGCAGAAATAAAGAGTATAAAGCTGATATGTACGCAAAAAGTATTGGCTATGGTGAACAGCTAAAAAGTGCATTGTATATACTCTATGATATGGAAATATCTGATAAAAAAGGGCTAATGCAAAATTTAAAGCGAACACATCCGATTTTAGCCTATAGAATTGAAAGGTTAGAAATTTCACAAAATGGGTAAAATTATCATATAATACAAAAAAGGCAATAACCTTACATAAAGTAAAATTATCACCTATATTTTCGTAGAATATGCCCTTCAACGAAACAAAAATATCGTCAAATTCTGTATATATAATACCAAAATCAACATTATATGTCAACCGATTTTTAAAAAATTATTTTAAATTGCATATTTTTATGCAATTTTATCTCATTATTGCCTTTTAATAGAAGTTTACATGGTCAAATTTATGGTCTTTGTGCTTACTTAAAAGTATTATTTTGAAAGGCAGTGGTTAAATGAGAACACAAAGGAATATTTACAAAAGAAAGGACGGTCGCTGGGAGGGCAGGTATTTTAAAGAATATGATAGTAACGGAAAAATAAAATATGGCTCTGTCTATGCAAAAACATATAATGAAGTAAAAATTAAGCTAAATGGTATTGTACCTAATATTTTAAACGTAACCGAAAACAAAATAAATATCGACTTTAAGAGTATATGCCATGAGTGGCTCGAAAATAAAAAGAAGAATATTAAGCAATCCACTTATGCAAAATACAGCTTTGAAATTGAAAAATATATTATTCCTCAGTTTAGAAAATGCAAACTGTATGAAATGAATAAAAACTCACTTTGTGACTTGATTACAAGCAATCAACAGTTTTCGCAAAATACGCTTAAACATATATCTGTTATATTTAAATCAATAGTAAGGTATGTAAATGAAAAATACGATTTTAACATAGAATTGAGAGATTATAAGTTTAAAAGTATATCTGATAAAAAATACAATGTTTTATCCGTGCCTGAACAGAAAAAGTTAGAAAAATACTTACTGAAACAGACTGACCTATCTAAATTAGGCGTATATTTATGCCTGTATACAGGACTTCGTATTGGTGAGCTTTGCGCTTTGAATTGGTCTGACATAGACTTAGAAAACGAAATATTAAGTGTGAACAAGACCATGCAGAGAATACAAAATGCTGATAATAATAGCAACTTAAAAACTAAGATAATAATTGAAGCGCCAAAGTCTGACACTTCAATTAGAGAAATACCTTTATCTAAGCGCATTATAAATTTAATAAAGAAATATAAACCCGTAAATAGAAATAACACATATTTCTTAACAGGAAATATAGATTATATTGAACCGAGAACACTGCAAAACAAATTTAAAAATTATCTTGAAAATGCAGGGATAGAAAATATAAATTTCCATGCTTTAAGGCACACATTTGCAACAAGAGCAATCGAAAGCGGAATGGATATAAAAAGCGTAAGCGAGATTTTGGGACATTCAACTGTTAAAATGACACTTGAAAAATATGTACACATTACAATGGAGCAAAAGAAAAAGCAAATAAATAAACTACAACCGTTTTAAAAATTAAAGTGGTCAAATAAATAGTCAAACTGCTGTAAACTTCCCATAAATACTGGGTGTTACAGCAGTTTTTCTTGTAAGGGCATATTCTACGAAAATTAATGTTTCAAATTTATTATTGCCTATGATAACAGTTTTTGCAGTAGTTGTAAAGATTATTCGCAAAAATGGTTATAAAAAATTAGAATTAAGGAGATGGAAGAATGAAATGGAGTTTTAAAACAGAAAAATGTAAATTTAAAAGTAGTGAATGGCTGGCAGAAAGACAAAAAGAGTAATTATGATGCATCTAACTGTAGAAGAAATGAAAAATATAGATAAGCTTATTGTTAAAAATAATAACAATAATTCAAGAAAGGTAAGCTACAGTGGTGACGGCGGCTATTTTAAAGAAAATATTTCTGATTCAAATGCTGAAACCATACAAATAACCACTGATAAAAGTGATTATGAAACATATAAGCCAAAGGAATTTACATTAGAATAAAATAACAAAAATTAAAACAATAAGGGAGATAATAAAATGAAAAAATTTATTAAAAGAGTTATACCAATATTTTTAGTGTTTGCTTTAATGATTGGTACAACTGTTATTTGTGCGAGTGCAGAATCTACAGGAGAATTTGAATATACTGTAGAAAATGATATAGCAACGATTACTCAATATACAGGTAATAGCGAAAATGTTGTTGTACCCTCAGTAATAGATGGATATAATGTTAAAAATATTGCATTTGAAGCGTTCAGAGGTGATAATGCAAAAAATATTAAAACTGTTATTGTTTCAGAGGGAATAGAAAATATAGTAGATTGGCTTTTTACTTCTTGTATGCAAATGGAAAGCATAACTTTACCTAGTACAATTAATGAATTGGCAACAGATTGGTTTTTCATTGGTAGCCATAAATTAAAAGAATTAAAATTTAGTGGCGAAAATTCAAGATATTATCTTGATAATGGCGTTTTATATGATTCATACAAAAAACAACTCATGCTTTGTCCTGCTCAAAATAATTTGAAAAACGGAGAATATAAAATACTTGATGGCACAACGGATATACGAAGCTGGGCTTTTTCAAATTGTGAAACTTTGAGAAAAGTTATTATGCCCGATTCGGTAACATCTATCGGAGATAGCTCATTTTGTGAGTGCAGTAATCTTAAAGAAATTGTATTATCAAAAAATATTGATTCTATGGGATATAATACTTTTGGAAATATTATTGATTTAAAGGAAATTACTATTCCTAAAACGGTTACGGGCTTTTATTATAACAACGGGCAATCAACTAATACATACCTTGGATATAACTCTAATAAAAAAATTGATGGTTTTACTATAAAAGGTTATAGAAATAGTGAAGCTGAAAAATATGCAAAGGATAATGGATTTAAATTTATAGCACTTGATGAACAAGTTGATTATAGCAAGTATAATCCAATAGACTTTTTAGGAATGTCATTTGATGAAATCACAGCATTATTTGGAAATGAATATAAAAATGTTGAGGAACGGGAAAGTGGTTTACACAAAATTATAGTTTATCCCGATACAGGAAATCCTTTTGAATTTGGTTTTGATGATGTTACTGATAAAGTCATTATCGTATGGATATATGATCTAACAGATAATCCGATTAAGTTATTTGATGATATTACAAATAAATCAATTTTAGAGGATATTGAAAAGTCAACTACTTCTTATACATACAGCAAATGGGTTGGTGAAAATGCTTTAGATGATAATAATGTTGAGCAACGTGTAAGTTATAAAATAAATAATGGTGTAAGTGTGATTTTTGAGTGGACTTTTAATGATTTTGATAAACAGCCTGCAAATAGAGTGTTTGTTATGAGTGGAGAAGTTGAGGAAACAACTGTTGCTGATACTACAATACCAAAAAACACTGATTATATCACAAATCCAACAGTATCAACTAATATAACGTCAAAACTATCAACTTCGGATACTGCTACAGGTGATACCGCAACAAATGATAGTATAAATAACGATAATGGTACAATACAAACAGGTGCAATATCTATTGCTGTTATTATATTCTTGTTACTTTCTTCACTTGCAATAGGCGGAACAGCTGTTTACAAGAAAAAAATAAAATAATAAATAATCTACAATATTTTATTTAAGGCTGACAGAAGCTGGCAGAAATTTTTCTGCCGGCTTTTTGTCACCATACGAATTTATTTTTCATATAATATCAGATAATATATTTAAGACAAGCCAAATTTAGTAAGTCGGAGTAATCGGGACAAGTGAGTTTTTCATAAACTGCAATGGGTGGTTTTATGAATAACGATAAATTTTCAGTTCATTCCGTATATAATAATAACGGTATGTCTTACAAAGATACAATGCGTGATATTCTGCAAAGTGAGGTTTTAATAAACGGAGTTTTAAAACAGAATAATATAAATTTAAAAGTAGTGAATAGCTGTCAGAAAGACAAAAGGAGCATTTAAAATGTTAGGTTTTGACAGCTACAGAGATGATAAAGTTTATAACGCAGGAATATATTTAAGACTTTCAAAGGAGGATGAAACAACAGGACAATCAGAAAGTATTGAAAATCAAAAAAAGATAGTCACAAGCTATATTTTAGAACATAATTGGAATATAATTGAAATCTATGCAGATGACGGATTTTCAGGGCTTAATTTTAACCGACCTGCATTTAAAAAGATGATAGAAGATATTGAAAACAAAAAAATCAATCTTGTAATAACAAAAGATTTATCACGTCTTGGGCGTGATTATATTGACACAGGATATTATCTTGAAAGATATTTCCCTACAAAAAATGTAAGATACATTGCAATAAGTGACGGTATAGATACATACCAGAACAATGGCAATAATGATATATCGCCTTTTAAATCTGTAATAAATGATATGTACGCAAAGGATATTTCAAAGAAGATAAGAGCCGTTATGGACACAAAGCGAATGAACGGTGAATTTATCGGAGCGTTCGCTCCTTACGGATATATTAAAAATCCCGAGAACAGAAATTCTTTTATTATTGATGAACAGGCTTCAAGGGTTGTTAAACGTATATTTGAAATGTATGTTGCAGGAAACAGTATGGGAAGAATTGCAAGAATTTTGAATGATGAAAATATACCTTGTCCGTCAAAATATAAACTTTCTAACAGTACCTATAAAAACGCAATGATAAAGCGCTATAAATGGTGTCAGGAAACAATAAAGCGAATTCTTACCAATCCCACATATATGGGAAATATGACACAGCACAGGCAGGAGAAAATCAGCTATAAGGTTGATAGATTTAAGAAAATCCCCCAAAGTGATTGGGTGTCTGTTGTTGATACACACGAGGCGATTATATCTAAGGAAACATTTCAAACCGTGCAAATACTTATTAAAAGGCAAACAGTAAGATATTCGAGAGGTAAAGAGAGCCTTCATCTTTTAAACGGTCTTGTGTTCTGCAAGGATTGTGGCGCAAAAATGACTTACCGCCGTAACTCATCAGGTAAAATGGTTATGAATTGTATGACATACTCAAAATTCGGACCGAGTGAGTGTTGCAGTCATAATATTAGTGAAAATGATTTAGATGAATATGTTATTAATGATTTAAAGCGTATCTCTAAGCAAAGCCTTGATGAAGAATTTTATAATTCAATATCAGAATTAAAAACACAAGAACAGAATAATTCTGAAGTGAAAATAAAAAACATTGAAAATCGCTTTGCTGAGATAAGAAATATAACTAAAAATCTGTACGAGGATAAAATAAATGGGATAATATCCGAAGATGATTTTTTGAATATGACAAGGGAATACGGCGAAGAAAAAATACAGCTTGGCAAAAGGTTGGAGGAAATAAAGTCAGAAAAAACTGATGATACACAGAATTTCAATTATTATGAATTACTCAAGGATATAGCAAATTTTAATGTAATAAATAAAGCTATACTTTCAAAGCTGATTGATAAAATTGAGATAGGCAAGGACAGAGAAATTTTTATTTATTATCAGTTTCAAAAACCTTAAAAATTGCAATATTAGTAAATGTATCTTGCAAAAAAATTTTTTGTAAATATAGTTTGTAATTAGAATTAAAATGCAAAAAACGGCTTGATTATGCGGTTTTTGTACAATCTAAAAGCTAAATTTTCCATCCGGTCCGCCATATTGAGTTATAATTATCTTTGCAAGCTTTGGGTTGGTTTGTTTTATATTAACGGGATATTGCAGCTTTTTTTCGTAAACAAACATCAGTCATCCTCCTCGCTTTCCCACGGCCACGGCGCTTTGATCCAATTCCACTGATTAGAGCTTGTTGCACTCTTTGTCAAAGGACCAAACCTTTTTTCATACTCCTCAATAAGCGGCTGAGCCTTTTCCTTGTATGACCTCATTTTTGCCGTCATTTCGGTATCGTTCGGATGAGTATCAAGAAACAGCTGCAAGTCAAGTGCAGCAAATTGGTATGTCGAAATTTTTTTCAACAAGATCTCACGTTCAGTCATTACTGCCACCACACTTGCTTCCGTAGAATTGTTTGTTCAGCGTCGGGAACATTGTGCCTGCCGAAAATCCCTGAGCAGGGGTGTAGGTCGGCGCATTGTTTTTTTGAAACGGCACATATGCCATAGCTTCAGATGTGTTTTCGGGAAATTTTGAAAGTCCGTATTGTTCATTTACCATTTCTGTCAGTTCCAATTCCATTCTCCTTTCTTTGCTCGCTACATAATATGCGTGTCCTAAAATTTTGTGAGCCAATATGTTTTTACTTCCCTTTTTGTACCTCAAAATTCGGAAGATACCATTTTAACGCCTCCTCTGCGCTCATACCGTTTTGACACAGATAATCAATTCCGCCGATACTGACGCCGACACATTCAGCTTGTTCGTCAAAGTTTTTGTCAAAGCAATCCCATGGCGACGCTACAGCGCAAAGATAGTCGTAGCTGTCGCTTCCTATTGTGTTTCCGTTTGAAGTTTCGCTATACGGAACATACTTTATTTCTCCGTTTTGCCATAATGTTAATTCTTTTGCGGAATTAACAATTTGCTCTATATCTGTATATTTTTCTTTAACGGAATTATCGGCTTCCTCTTGAAACAGGCAAATCTCAGGGTCGGAAATATCAAAGCTGTTTTTGTCTGCTGTATAATCCGTGTTCATCAAAATTGAAATTGCTTTTATGGTTTCGTCACAATAGCCTTCTCTGTATCTTGCCGCAGTAAGTCCGCACACTATCTCATCAAAATTATAATTATTATCACTTTCGCTTTTTATTTCAGAGGTTTGTCCCGAATCGCTTTTAATGTCACTGCACATCACTGCGGCAAGCGGAAGTATTGCCATAATGACCAAGAACAAAGCTGTTATAACAATCTTACTTTTCATAAATTCACCCTTTTAACTGAAAAAAATTAAATCCGAACAACGCTTTGCATTGCTTGCAATAAGCAGAGCCTGTAACATATTGTAAATCCTGAAGTGTCCCCCCGACGCCTAAGAGGCGGAGAGGGCATCTGCACTTAGGTTATTAGTAGGCACGGATTAAACCACGCTTAAATTCTGTTTGTAAAACTCGCCTGCATATTTCCGCCTGATTGCCCAAAAATTTTCGTGATGCGCCGACATTACTGCGGCTTTACGAAAAATCTTATATCGCAATATGCACAAACGGTCAAAGCGGTACTTGCTTACTTAAACAAAAAAATATTATCCGTTAAACTGAAATTGTGATTATTTTTCCTTGACATACTAATATATTTGTCTTAAAATAATATATGTTCTCGTATAGAATAAAATAACTCAAGGCTACATAGCCTTATCATACATAATTGATAGAAACGGAGCTTAATATGAAGGTAAAACATTCGATAATTCCTTTTATACCGATTGCGGTCGCAATGGTCATATTTAAATTAATGGGCATTTTTGGTGTTGACGGCAACGGTCTGTTCCTCGGAATGAATAAAATGACCTTATCCTATGCAGTAATCGGTATGGGAGTAGGGCTGTTTGTAATTTGTATGCTGATTAATATTTTTGACAGAAAAACAGCGTCTGTTTACCCTTTGCATAAAAATCCTGTTGCGGGTGCATTATCGGTTTTGTCCGGCGTTGCGATAATAGCTTCGGCGGTAACAGGCTTTCTTACTGCAACGGCTAATTCAGAATATTACTATATGACGATTGCCTGCCTTGTATTTGCAATTCCTGCAGGTATTGCGTTTATACTTATGTCTAAGGTACATTTTGCAGGCAAATCCGCAGTGTCGGGTGCGTCGGCGTTTTTCATCTTTCCGTCGCTTTGGGGCTGTTCCGAGCTTGTTTATGAGTTTTTGACGGTGACAAAAATGTCTGTATCGTCAACCGATTTGACCGCTTTGTTCTGCTACATTTTCATTACGCTGTTCTTGTTTTCAGACTCAATGGTGCTTTCAAGAATCAAGGGCAGAAACCCTGTTAAGGCAAGCTTTATTTACGGACTCCCCGCAGCAGCGCTTGGACTTTCCTACGGTCTTTATATGATTTTCACAACGTTTGTTGAGGGAATGGACATTTCAAAGGTGCTTATAGGCACTCAGATTGTAGTAATTTCACTTTATGCACTTTCGTTCATTGTGGAAATGACTGTTAAATCTTTCACAAAAGATGAAATTGAGATTATTGACGGACTGCCCAATGATAAAGCAGATGAAGATTCCGATGATTATGTTGACACAAAGGATTATGACGATCTTGTGTTTGCTAAAAAGATTGATGATGATACTCCGGCTTCCGAACCCTCACCTGATTATTTTGAAAATACAAATGATTTTGAAGATTTTATAATCGGTTATAATTCTGACGGTGAGCAGGAGAGCGCCGATCAGATTCAGCCTGAAAAAGAAGTACAGCAGCAAGACGATGAAGATGACGATGCTCCTGATTTTGAGCTTAAAGCCGAGCAGAGTAATAAGCCGCAGAATGTTGAGAAGCTTATTGACAGCAGGCTTCAGGATAACCGAAAGGAAGACGTCGAACCGACGGTAACCTCCCGTACAGAACCGTCACAATCGCATAATTCAGAGGCAGAAAAAGAGCCTGAGGAAGAGCTTAGCGAAATCGACAAGATTTTGAGAGAGCTTGACAGTAAAAAATAATTGTTGACACGGCGAAAAAACGGTGTTATTATATGAATAATAAAGAGCTTTGAAAAGGACACGGAACACAGGATACCGATTTCAGAGAGCGGAGCAAATGCTGAGAGCTTCGTATTCGGTCTTGTTTTCTACCACCTTTGAGTCCGTACAGGAAATGGTGCGGCGTATGACTGCGTTAAAGTTTTGAGGGCACTTGTGCCGAACTTGGGTGGAACCACGAAGTATATTCGTCCCAATATTCTCTTAGAGAATATTGGGACTTTTTATTTTATGAATATTTTATAAAGCAAGGAGAATAACAATGATTAAGGTTGAATTAAAGGGTGGAGTAATCAAGGAATTTGACAGCGGCATTACTCCGGCGGAAATTGCAAAATCTATCGGTGCGGGATTATACAAATCCGTATGTTGTGCAAGAGTAAACGGAGATGTAGTTGATCTCAGAACCCCTCTTACAGACGACTGCAAGGTTGAATTGCTTACATTTGATGACCCCGACGGCAAAAAGACATTCTGGCATTCGGCGTCGCACGTCCTTGCACAGGCTGTAAAAAGACTGTATCCAAATGCAAAGTGCGCTATCGGCCCTGCAATAGACAACGGCTTTTATTATGATTTTGATGTTGAAAAGCCGTTTTCGACAGAAGACCTTGAAAAAATTAAGGCTGAAATGAAAAAAATCGTCAAGTCGGGCGTTGAAATAGAGCGTTTTGAGCTTTCTCCTCAGGAAGCTGAGCAAAAGCTTACCGAAATGAACGAGCCATATAAGGTAGAGCTGGTAAAGGAACATTCCGACAAGGGTGAAAACATCAGCTTCTATAAGCAGGACGATTTTACCGATTTGTGTGCAGGCCCTCATCTTTTAAGCGTTGCTCCCATCAAGGCGTTTGAGCTTACAAACTGCACGGGTGCATATTGGAGAGGCGACGCAAACAATGCTCAGCTTTGCCGAGTTTACGGTGTTGCATTTCCAAAAGCTTCTTTGCTTGAAGCACACCTGAAGATGCTTGAAGAAGCAAAAAGCCGTGACCACAATAAGCTCGGACGTGAGCTTGAACTGTTCACAACCGTTGATATAATCGGACAGGGACTCCCGATAATGCTTCCGAAGGGCGCAAGGATCATTCAGCTTTTACAGCGTTTTGTTGAGGACGAGGAACAGCGCCGCGGCTGGCTGCTTACCAAAACACCTTATATGGCAAAAAGCGACCTTTACAAAATCAGCGGACATTGGGATCACTATCAGGACGGTATGTTTATTTTGGGCGACCCCGAAAAGGATGATGAAGTGTTTGCACTTCGTCCGATGACCTGTCCGTTCCAGTATCAGGCTTACTTAAACCGTCAGCGTTCCTACCGAGATCTGCCGCTCAGATATAATGAAACATCTACGCTTTTCCGCAACGAAGCAAGCGGAGAGATGCACGGACTTATCCGTGTTCGTCAGTTCACAATTTCCGAAGGACACCTTATGTGCAGACCGGATCAGCTTGAACAGGAATTCAAAAGCTGTCTTGAGCTTGCAATATTTATGCTGAAAACTCTCGGCTTGTACGAGGACGTATCCTATCGTTTTTCAAAGTGGGATCCGAACGACCGCGAAAAGTACATCGGCACTCCCGAACAATGGGACGAGGCTCAGGGTATGATGGAAAAGATTCTTGGCCACCTTGAGATCCCGTACGCAGTCGGAGTCGGCGAGGCAGCGTTCTACGGACCTAAGCTCGATATTCAGATAAAAAATGTTTACGGCAAGGAAGATACGCTTATAACTATCCAGATAGACCAGATGCTTGCCGAAAAATTCGGTATGGAGTATGTTGATAAGGACGGCACAAAGAAAAATCCGTACATTATCCACAGAACTTCGATCGGTTGTTATGAAAGAACGCTTGCGCTTCTTATTGAAAAATATGCAGGTGCTTTCCCGATGTGGCTTGCGCCTACACAGGTAAAGCTGCTTCCTGTTGCAGACAGGCATCTTGAATATGTAAACGAAATCAAAAAAGCCCTTGACGCAAAGGGAATGAGGGTTGAAATAGACAGCAGAAGTGAGAAAATCGGTTACAAGATTCGTGAAGCTCAGCTTGAAAAAGTACCGTATATGTTTATCATAGGAGATAAGGATATTGAGGCGGGCACGGTATCCGTTCGCCACAGAAAAGAGGGCGATCTCGGCGCAATGAAGCTTGAAGACTTTATCGCAATGGCTGTTGAGGAGATTGAAACCAAAGCAATAAAATAGGCAGGTGAAATATGTCCTATTGGAGCAAAGACTACGATAAACAAAGCTACAAGGACTCAAAAAGACGCCGCCGTCAGGCGTTAAGGGCGCAGCAGACGGGCAGAATTGTGCCTATCGGCAGACGTAAAAAAAGGCTTATAGCAATTTCCCTTATTTCGGCGACAGTGCTGTTGCTTGCGATTTTGCTGTGCGTATTTGTGATAAACAAAAGCACCGAAAATCAAGGTCAATCACAGGAACAGCTATCCCAAAGTGAGGAGTTGCTCAGAATAGTTAATAAGCAAAAACCGCTTGACAGCGATTATGTCCCCGAGCTTGTCGATTTTCACGGCGTAAAAGTCAACACGATAATGCTCGACAGTCTTAAAGCAATGACTGATGACGCAAAAGCTCAGGGGATAGAGCTTAATGTTGATTCGGCTTATATTCCGTATGATGAGCAGGATAAGCTTTATACGGCAACGCTGAATGAATTGCTGGCAAACCCTGAATATACCCGTGTAAGGGCAGAGGCGGCGGCTCAAAAGCTTGTGCCTCAGGCTGGGTGCTCCGAATCACAAACAGGGCTTTTGATAAGCTTTAAGCTGTCCGATGAGCGCACGACAGCCTATATTGAACGCAACTGCGTACAGTACGGCTTTATACTTCGCTATCCCGAGGACAAGGAGGATATTACTCATCTTTCCTATAATAAGACGCTTTATCGCTATGTGGGAAAGGAAAAGTCGGTAAAAATGCGCTCATATAATATGTGCCTTGAGGAATATGCCGATTATGTTGCTTATGAATAAAACTATCGTTTCAAAAAATAAGTAAAATTTAAAAAAAAGGCTTGCAATTTGTAAACTGATGTAGTATAATTACTCTGTTAATTGTGCAAAGCAGGTAGGTGAAAACAATGAAAGAGAATATACATCCTAAGTATGAACAGACCACAATCACTTGTGCTTGCGGTAATGTTATTGAAACAGGTTCAACTAAAAAGGACATTCGTGTTGAAATTTGCTCAAAGTGTCACCCATTCTTTACAGGAAAGCAGAAATTGGTTGATACAGGCGGACGTGTTGACAGATTTAAAAAGCGTTTCAATATGGATAAATAATTTTATATGCAAATCATTAAGGCGGCACGTTAGTGTCGCCTTGTTTACTCTGTAGAGGCTGCTATGACCAAAGACTATAAAACCGCCGAATGTTCCGCAAGGGATGAATTCGTTGAAAAGCGTTCACGATTTATCGGATATTGTACGCCGGTAAAGAACGAGCAGGAGGCGCTCGATTTTATAAATAAAAAGCGAAGCGAGCATTGGAACGCCACCCATAACGTATATGCCTATTCGCTCAGAGAGGGAAGCATAAAACGTTACAGTGATGACGGAGAACCGTCGGGAACTGCCGGAATGCCGGTGCTTGACGTTATAGTAAAAAACGAAATTTTTGATGTGTGCATTGTTGTAACCCGTTACTTTGGAGGAGTTTTGCTCGGAACGGGCGGACTTGTGCGAGCTTATTCAAAGGGTGCAAAAATTGCGCTTGACGCCGCAAATATAGTGCTTATGCAGAACTGTCTGATTTGCGGTCTGCGCTGTACATACAATCAATACGGAAAGGTTTCGTCGATTATTGCCGAAACGGGCGGGAAAATCGACGATACGGTGTATGAAACCGATGTTGCTTTGAGTTTTCATATAAAGCCCGAGCTTTTTGACCCTTTGAACAAACAGCTTGCAAACGCAACCTCGGGTGAGGTGCAGGCTGAGCAGAGCGGCGAAAAATATTTTATGACCGATGCAAAATAATTCTGACGCATTGCTTTTACATAAATGTTGAAACAGAACAATTTTCAAGCCGGGTTCACCCGAAAAATCACCTGAAAACAAAAATTTTTAAATAAAAAGAGGAATAATAAAAATTTTTTCGTAAAAATATAATAGGCACACGAAAAAAGCCAAAGAAAGGAGGGGTAAAATGCCGTTCCCTGAAAGTTTTTTGCAGGAACTGAAATTGAGAAATGATATTACGGAAATCGTTTCATCATATGTAAATCTCAAACGCAGGGGAAGAAATATGGTCGGACTTTGTCCGTTCCACGGTGAAAAAACCCCTTCTTTTAACGTATATACCGAAAACGGCTCGTTCTATTGCTTTGGCTGCGGAGTCGGCGGCGATGTAATAACTTTCATTATGAAGATAGAAAATCTTGATTACGTTGACGCCGTAAAATTTCTTGCCCAGCGTGCAGGACTTGAAATACCGGAAAATACCTATGACGACAGCCTGAGCAAGCTCAGAAAACGTGTTTTTGAAGCAAACCGTGAAGCCGCAAGATTTTATTACGATACACTCAACTCGCCGATTGGCAGGATGGGACTTGATTATTTTCATTCCCGTGCGCTTACCGACAGGACGATTCGCCATTTCGGACTCGGATTTTCGGACGACAAACATACCTCATTATGCAGACATCTTAAATCAAAGGGCTTTTCCGAAAACGAAATAGTCGCCGCAAATCTTGCGTTTGCGAGCAAAAGAGGAAAGGGAATATACGACAGATTTTCAAACCGGGTTATGTTTCCGATAATTGACCTGAGAGGCAATGTTATTGCATTCGGCGGAAGAATTTTGACTGATGAAAAGCCAAAGTATCTCAACACCTCCGACACTCCCGTGTTTAAAAAAAGCGCAAATCTTTTTTCGCTTAACAACGCCAAAAATTCGGGAAGCCGAACCTTGATTCTCTGCGAGGGCTATATGGACGTTATCGCCGTGAATCAGGCGGGAATAACCAACGCCGTAGCAACCTTGGGTACGGCGCTGACTTCCGAACAGGCTGTGCTGATGAAACGGTATGCAGACGAAGTTGTGATATGCTACGACTCCGATGAGGCAGGTCAGAAAGCTACCGCAAGAGCTATCCCGATTTTGCGTAATGCGGGGCTTCTTGTCAGAGTTCTGACTGTTCCAAACGGCAAGGACCCCGATGAATTTATAAGGTCAAAGGGAGCGGACGGACCTGCGGCATTTAAAGCGGCAATCGAAAAGAGCGGAAATGATGTTGAATATCGTTTGCAAAAGCTCAAACAAAGCTATAATCTTGAAACCTCGGACGGCAAGGTGGGCTACCTTGAAGCCGCCGCAAAGATTATTGCGGAAATATCAAGTCCGATAGAACGTGATGTTTACACTTCAAAGATATGCTCGGAATACGGCATTGAAAAAACCGCCTTTGCAAGCCAAATAAATGCAGCCGCAAGGCGCACAAGGCGTGAATATCGGAGCAAAGAGCAGAGAAAAATAAGAACCGAGCTGAGCGGCAGGGCAGATAAAATCGACACGGATCACTACAAACAGCCCCGCTCATCATCGGCAGAGGAATCCCTCGTTGCCTTTCTTGTTAAAAATCCGGATTCGGCTGAATATATTGCAAAAAATGTCAAAGCCGAACAGTTCAAAAATGCGCTGATGAAGCAGTATTATCAATATTTTCTCAGTCGTATTCAAAGCGGGCTTTCACCGCTGACAAACGCAGCGGCGGATTTTTCGGGCGACGAGGTGTCAAAGCTTTATCAAATTCTTTCAAAACATTCGGCGATAGCCTCAACGGGGCAGGCGCTTAATGAATATATAAACGTAATAAACGAGGAAAGCCAAAAGCTTTCAAACGAGGACATAGCCTCAATGACGGGCGACGACCTTAACGAATATGTAAAAAAACTCAGGGATAACAAAAAGTAAGACGCTTATAATAAGGAAAGGAATGTGTTTTATGGCTGTACAGCAGGACAAAAAAACAGTAGTAAAGGAACTTATCGAGCTTGGCAAGCAAAAGGGAAAGCTCACAAATCAGGATATTCTCGACGCAATCGGAGAGCTTGATTTTGAACCCGAAAAGCTTGAAAAGCTTTATGATTCCATTGAAGCTCAGGGAATCGAGATAGTTGAGGATATGGACGACATAAAGATCGACGATATCGATCTTGAATTAAGCGGAAAAGGTTCAGACAACGTATTGCAGTCGGGAGAACAGAATATCGCCATAGATGACCCGGTAAAGGTTTATCTAAAAGAAATCGGTCGTGTTCCGCTTCTTACCTCGGAAGAAGAAATAGAGCTTGCCATCAGAATTGCCGACGGTGACGTTGCCGCAAAACAACGTCTCTCGGAGGCAAACCTGCGTCTTGTGGTAAGTATTGCAAAGCGTTATCTCGGTAGGGGAATGCAGTTTCTCGACCTTATTCAGGAGGGCAACCTCGGTCTTATCAAGGCGGTTGAAAAGTTCGACTACACAAAGGGCTTTAAATTTTCAACCTATGCGACCTGGTGGATAAGACAGGCTATAACCCGTGCTATTGCCGACCAGGCTCGTACAATACGAATCCCTGTTCATATGGTAGAAACTATTAATAAAGTTAAAAAGGTGCAAAGCCAGCTCCTTCACCAAAACGGTCACGAACCGTCTGCCGATGAAATAGCCGAAGAACTTGATATGCCGGTTGACAAGGTGCGTGAGATAATGCGTGTTGCTCAGGAACCCGTGTCGCTTGAAACTCCTATCGGCGAAGAAGAGGACAGCCATCTCGGCGACTTTATCCCCGATAACGACGCTCCTGCGCCTGCCGATGCCGCATCACATACTATGCTAAGAGAACAGCTTTCCGATGTGCTTTCAACTCTTACTCCGAGAGAAGAAAAGGTACTCAGGCTTCGTTTCGGTCTTGAGGACGGCCGAAGCCGCACCCTTGAAGAGGTGGGCAAGGAATTCAACGTAACCCGTGAACGTATCCGTCAGATCGAGGCAAAGGCGCTCAGAAAGCTGCGCCATCCGTCAAGAAGCAGAAAATTAAAAGATTATCTTGATTATTAAACTATTATTCTGATTTAGAATTATGATTACTTTTGAAGAATGTGCCGAAATGCTTGACGAAATTGCAGATTCAATGCCGTTTGAGCTTTATCGTGACCTAAACGGCGGAATATCGCTTTTGCCTCAGCAAAAAATACATCCAAAAGCTCTGCACAATGATTTGTTCATTTTGGGTGAGTACATACGCAATTCGCTTGGCAATGCCATAGTGTTTTACTATGGCTCAATCAGTCGAGTTTACGGGCAACTGTCAAAGGAAGAATTGTATAAACAGCTTGTACGCATACTTCACCACGAAGTAAGGCATCACAATGAATATCTTGCAGGCTGTGATGACCTATGCGTTTATGACAAAGAGCAAATCGACAGGTATCTTGAAGAAAACGGTCGATAAAAACGGTTTTATTTCGGAATGCCCCCCGCTACCTAAGTAGCGGGGGCATCTGCGCTGAATGCAACAATTCCTTTTATGCACGGTTATCTGATTTTAAGGATTTGTCCCGGATATATGATGTTAGGATTGCTCAGCATATTCATACTGATAAGCTGAGCTACCGTTGTATTGTATCTTTGTGCTATGCTCCGAATATTATCGCCGGGGCGGACAACGTAATACTCTCCTGCCGACGAGCCTGCGGGGATTGTAAGCACCTGACCTATACGAAGATCGGACGGATTGCTTATATTGTTGAATGTCAAAATATCCTGAACGGTAGTGTTAAAAAACTGTGCGATCGCATACAACGTATTGCCGGGTCGGACAGTATATTGTATAAGTTCCATTTTTGCCCTCCTTAATGTTTGTATTATAATATATGTTGAATGTAAAAAAATGACACATAATAGATTTTCTGTGTTTGGCAATTTGCACATAAAACAGCAAAAATTTTCTACACGGCAAAATATTCAATATAATTGATAATTCTAATCAGGAATTAAAATCAAAGCGGTTTTATGTTAAAATTAATAAAAACAGTTAAATGGATATTTTTGTACATTTTATACAAATATATATTTTTCGCATAATGATTATGTGATATTGATATAAATATTGATATAATATCGGGAGGCATTATTTTGCTTTTCAAAAAAATACTATCGGCAGTTTTGACTGCGGTTATGATTACAGGAGCAGGTATGTTGGACGTAAATTCAGCAGAAAAGACCGATTATCAGGAATATGCCAAGGAGCTTGATGAATTTGCCTATTCGGGCAATGATTTAGGCGCAGTTTACAAAGAGGATGCCACAAGCTTTAAGGTGTGGGCGCCAAAGGCGTCAAGCGTAAAGGTAAATATATTTGAACACGGAAGCGACGATGAGGGCGATCCCGGTTCGATTGAAACCAAACCGCTTTCGCTTAACAAGAAAACAGGTGTATGGTCTGTTTCGCTCGAGGGCGACTACCTTGGAAAATACTACACCTATTCTGTTAAATACGGCGATGAGGTGAAAGAAACCGCAGATGTCTATGCAAAGGCCTGCGGTGTAAACGGCAAGAGAAGTATGGTAGTTGATCTGAGCCTTACAAATCCCGATAACTGGGATAACGACAAGCACGTTCTCGTTTCAAATCAGACAAACGCCTCGGTATGGGAGGTTTCGGTGGCTGATTTTTCTTCGTCAACGTCGAGCGGTGTAAGCGAAAAGCATCGCGGCAAGTTTCTTGCATTTACCGAATCGGGTACAACTCTCAACGGTGTTGAGGGCAACACATCGACCTGCGTGGATTATCTTAAAAATCTCGGTGTAAAGTACGTTCAGATTATGCCGTTTTATGACTTTGGCTCAGTTGATGAAAGCAAGGATATTATGGAGCAGTATAATTGGGGCTACGATCCCGTTAACTATAACTGCCCCGAAGGTTCATATTCAACAGATCCGTATAACGGCGCTGTTCGCATAAAAGAATGTAAGCAAATGATTCAGGCACTCCATAACGCAGGTATAGGCGTAATTATGGATGTTGTGTATAACCACACCTATTCAACGGATTCCGTGTTCCAAAACACCGTGCCGAATTACTATTATCGTATGAACGAGGACGGAACCTTTTCAAACGGTTCCGGCTGCAGCAACGATACCGCCTCCGAGCATCTTATGTTCCGCAAATATATGATAGATTCCGTGACCTATTGGGCAAAGGAATATCATATTGACGGCTTCCGTTTTGACCTTATGGGGCTTCACGATATAAAGACGATGAACGATATACGCTCGGCTCTTGACAATCTGTATGAGGACGGCAGTGGCAAAAAGATAATTATGTACGGCGAAGCCTGGAATATGGAGACCAACTGTGACAGCGGAACAGAGCTTGCAAATCAGAACAACCTCAAAAAGCTTGACAGCAGAATCGGTGCTTTTGACGATGCTATTCGCGACGCAATCAAGGGCAGTACGTCAGGCTCGGACAAGGGCTTTGTACAGAGCGGTTCAGGCAGGGCGGCTCTTAAGGTGGGCATAGCAGGTCAGTCAAACTCGACTTCAGGCTGGGCAAACGCACCGTCGCAGTGTGTGACATATGCTTCGTGTCACGATAACCTCTGCCTTTATGATAAGCTTGTGGATTCCGTTTACGGTAATGACGAATACCGCAAAAGGCATGAAGATCTTATTGCTATGAACAAGCTTTCCGCTGCGATTGTAATAACATCACAGGGTATACCGTTTATGCTTGCGGGCGAAGAATTTGCACGCAGTAAGGACGGCGACGAAAACTCTTATGCTTCAAGCAGAGAAGAAAATATGCTTGACTGGTCAAGCCTTGATAATTACAGCGACCTTGTTGAATATTACAGGGGGCTTTATAAAATACGCAGCAGCTTTGCGGCACTTTCGGACAGTACCGCAATGACCGCAAACAATATAACATCAATCGAAAATCCGCCCTCAGGCGTTACGGGCTATATCATCAACAATACCGAAAGCGGAAAATGGAACAAGATGTGTATGATTTTCAACGGCGGCGATAAGGAACAGAATGTTTCCGTTGACGGCGAATGGATTATACTTGCCAACGACGAGACCGCAGGACTTCGCAATCTCGGTGCTGCGTCCGGCAACGTAAGCATTCCCGCACATTCTGCGGTTATAATGACCGATAAGGACGGCTACAACACAGCGGGAATATCGGACAGCGAGGGTATTGTCATAGTGAAGTATTATGACGACAAATCGGGTGAGCTTGTACGCACTCAGGCTGTTTCGGGTGCATTGGGTTCTTCGTTTGACATAAAGGGGCTTGCAAGCTTGCTTAGTTATGATGTAAAGTCGTCAAGCGGCGATACTAAGGGCAACTTTACAGACAGCGTTATGCATGCTCGGGTCAATGTTGAGGAATACGACGGAACTTTGTCGAATGTAGTGTTCAAATTTGTAGACGATACAAACGGCGAAGAGCTTGCAGATTCATACCAAGTGCGTAACAGGGAGGGACAGCAGTACTTTACTCCCGAAATTCCGACAATAGAGGGTTATTCGCTTGTACTTGATTCGCTTCCCGAAAACGGCGCAGGCAAGGTCAAGAGCAGTGATACGGAAGTTTTGTATAAATACACAAGAGTAACAGGCGATACCGACGCTTCGGTCTGCAAGGTCAATGCCGTTTATATGGCTGACGACGGCAAGATAATCGAAACCAAAACTCTGACGGGTGAAGAGGGAGAGGAATATGACATTCCTCAAAACGAATATGAGGATATGAATCTTGTAGAGCTGCCCAAAAACATTTCGGGCAGGTTTACAAAGGACGAAATCAATGTTCTGCTTTGTTATTCAACCCAGCCCGATCCGCTTGCAGGAGTGCTTGTATACATATATATAGGCGCAGGAGTTATACTTGCTTTGTGTGCTGTATCTGCAATATATACTTATAATAAAAGGAAAAAATATTATATGGATACGCTTGAGATCGTTGGCGAAAAAAACGACGATCAACAAAACTAAGGTAGTTATTTCCGTTATGGAAAAATTATATTATATTTATAGGAGGAATTTCTATGAGAGCTACAAAGAAAATCATTTCCGCTGTTCTCGCTTTTTGTATGCTTGCCTCAACAGGCATCATATCAAGCTTTGCAGCTACCGATGATACCGAATCGGTAGGCGCTGATACAGCATATTCAAAAGCTTCGCAGGAAATTGATGACGAATACGCCTATAACGGCGATGATCTCGGTGTAACCTATACCAAGGATTCAACAACTTTTAAGGTATGGTCACCGACAGCAACAGATGTAAAGCTGAACATATTCACTACGGGCAGTGACAGTGAACCCGGCAGCGCTAAGGTTGGTAAATATACTTTGGAAAAACTCCTCGACAACGGTGAGTGGACAGGTGTTTGGACGATAACTCTTGTTGGTAACTGGAAGGATTACTACTACACTTACTCAATCACAACAACAAATGTAACAGGAATGGGTTCCGATAACACAAAGACCTATGAAACACAGGACGTTTATTCAAGGGCTGTAGGTGTAAACGGAAATCGTTCGATGATCGTTGATTTAAACGAAACCAATCCGGACGGATGGGGTAGCGACAGCCATGTTTTGCTTGACAAATCAACATCTTCGCAGGTTTATGAGCTTCACATTAAGGACTTTTCATATGACACCGATTCAGGTGTAAGTTCCGAAAATAGAGGTAAATATCTTGCATTTACCGAGACAGGCACAACTCTCAAAAATGAGGGCGAGCTGTCAACCTGTATCGACTATTTAAAGGATCTCGGCGTTACAACCGTACAGCTGAACCCGTTCTATGATTTCCAGTCGATTGATGAAACACGCGGTGACGATCAGTTTAACTGGGGCTATGATCCTCAGAACTACAATGTTCCCGAAGGTTCATATTCTTCTGATCCGTATAACGGTAAAGTAAGAATCAAAGAATGTAAGGAAATGATAAAGGCTCTCCACGACGCAGGTATTTCCGTAGTTATGGACGTTGTTTACAACCACACATTTTCGACAGATTCCTGCTTCCAGAAAACCGTGCCTGATTATTATTACAGAATGCTCACAACCGGAGCATTTTCAGACGGTTCGGGCTGCGGCAACGAGTGTGCAACCGAACGTGCAATGTACAGAAATTTCGTTATTCAGTCGGTTCTTTATTGGGCAAACGAATATCATATCGACGGCTTCCGTTTTGACCTTATGGGACTTATGGATGTTGAAACAATGAATATGATAAGAGAAGCTCTTGATCAGGTTGACACAAGAATCACAACCTGGGGCGAAGGCTGGACAGGCGGCACATCAAATTATCCTAAAACTACCTGCACAGGTCAGCCCTTCTATCAGGCAATTCAGAAGAATTCCGACAAACTCAGCCCAAGGATTGCTTTCTTTAACGACTCCTATCGTGACGGAATCAAGGGCAGCGTATTTGAAAGCGCAGACACAGGCTTTATTCAGGGCAACAAAAGTTCAGCAAGTGCTATTCGCTATGGTGCAAAAGCAAACACAAAGAAGTATAACTGGCTGGCTCAGGCTCCGTCGCAGTGCGTAACTTATGCGGCTTGCCACGACAACGCAACTCTTTATGATAAGATCATCTGTTCTACAGATCTTGCCAATTATGGTGAAAGATCCGAAGAAGCCGTACAGATGAATAAGATGGCAGGTACGATGATTAATGCTGCTCAGGGTATTACATTTATGCTTGCAGGCGAAGAAATGTGCCGCTCAAAGAACGGTGACACAAACAGCTACAAGTCATCGCCGTCAATCAATATGATAAAATGGCAGAATATTGTAGATTACGCAGACGTTGTTTCGTACTACAAGGGCATGATGCAGATTAAAAATGCGTTTACACCGCTTACAAGTACGGATAATACATATTTCGATAACTTTACGTTTACAGGCGCAAGAATGACAGAAAAGACAAATCAGGTCGGATATGTTATTCAGAACGACAAAGCAGGCGAATGGAACACAATGGCTGTTATGTACAACAGCGCAGCAGAGGCTGCCGACATAACACTTCCCGCATCAACTACAGTTAACGATTGGGTAATTATTGCTAACGGCGATATTGCAGGTCTTGATTCACTCGGCGAGGTTTCCGGAACAACATTTAACATTCCTGCACACTCATCTGTAATCGCAGTTGATAAGGCGAGCTTTGAAGCCGCAGCGCTGCAGTCGGATACGGGCAAAGTTGTTGTAAACTATGTTTACGAAAAGAACAATAAACCTCTTAAAAACTCTCTTACTCTCCAGGGCAAGGTAGGTACAAACTATCAGACTCCCGCAGGTGCCGGAATTTCCGACATCTATGTTCTTGACAAGGTAGAGGGCAATGAAAGGGGTCAGTATACGACAGAAACTCAGACCGTAACCTACTATTACAGCGACTATATTCCCGAATCTATCCTTAACGCAGATTTCAACGGCGACGGCAAGGTTGACATCAACGATGTAACAGTAATGCAGAAATATATTTCAGGTATGATTACATTGAGTGATGAGCTTGTTGCCAAGCTTGACCTTAACTATGACGGCGGAAAGAATATAAACGATGCAACAATGCTTCAGAAGCACCTTTCAGGCTATGCTGTTTCAAAGGGTACGGTAGAGGTAAATTATTTCTACTTTACCGATTCGGAAGATAGGGTAGAAATAACTCCTTCTCAGACTATCACCGGAAGAGTAGGTACTGATTACAGCACAAGCGAATTCCGAGTAGTCGGATATGCGGTTGACAAGGATAATTTGCCTAAGAACGCAAGCGGTAAGATCTCTTACGGCAGCCCTGTTGTGGTAAATTATCTGTACACCTCGTCAAGCCCTGACATCAAGCTCCATGTTAAGCACAACGGTTCTGAAACATGGCCACCGTATCTCTGGATTTGGGGCTCTGACCTCAGCGGCAAGGATGAGGGCAACTATTCCGGTGGTACTTGGCCGGGAGTTGGTCTTGAAAACCCGGATTCAAACGGTTGGTATGACTACGGCTTTACATATCAAGGCGCAGGTACATACAATGTAATCGCATCGAATAATGCTACAAATCAGACCGTGGATTACAAGGGGCTTGTAGATAACGAATTGTGGATAGTAATTAAAGACGAATTGGTAATGTCAGGCGTTTATCTGGACATTTACACTGAAAACCCGGATAATAATCCCGATGCTCCTATGGCTCAGTATTATATTCCCTGATTGATACAACTTAATCAAAACAACAGCCCTGCCGCAAGGCAGGGCTTGTTTTTTAGGCTCTATGCCAATATTTGCGGTAAATGCAATCAAACTTTTTACTTATTTGTGTTTAAAAATACTGAGTTATAATTTTTACAGCAAAAATATCTGTTCGTTTTCTTGACAACAAAAAATTATACATTATGACCAAACTAATTTCAGTATTAGAACCAAAAATTCTTAAAAAAAATAACAAATAACCTATTGAAAACACAAACTATTAATGATATAATAAAACAAACATAGTGGGTAGAAGTATGTTTTGCAGTGGGATTTCAGCTTGTGTTTTGTTCCTATACATTTAAATAATCAGTATTAAATGTTATGGTATGCACTCAATGCTGATTTTCACCGTTGGTCAGGCGGTAAAAGCTGTTTCGGTAAGATTTTTGTTACCTAAATCTATGTTTATCCGCTAATCTTTTAATTTAATAATATTATAGGAGGAAAATATGAAAACTTCAATCAAACGATTATCAAAACGAACTCTTTCAATCGTTCTTGCTGTTATGATGCTGATTACTACGCTTACCATAGGCGTTGTCAACACCAATGCAGCATTTACCGATGATAAGAGTGTGGGGGCATCAACAGTTACAGTTTACTTTGTTCCTGGAATAGACTCTGTAGTCAGTAGCTATTTTGATGATGACGGCAAGATTAAATCCGATTATACTTTGAAAGCAAATTACAACAAAAAGGGTGACGGTCAATCGTGGTCTTCTGCCGAGATGACCTTGGATACAAACGGAACTTATAGCAATAAAGCTATCTATAAATGTGATTTGCAAGAGGATTATGGTGGTTTAGGTAGACTGCAATTCCAAATTTATCAAGGTGGCGCTTTTCAAACTCAACACGAGGTTATTAGCAGTTGGACTACTGATGATAATTTTAGCGGTAAACTGTATAATGGTTCTTCTTGGGTAACGTTAGAATATGATTTAACCGACACAAAATACAACGTAACGGTGGCTTCTGCTAACCCTGAAATGGGTACGGTTTCTCCTGCAACCGTTCAAGCAGGTGAAACAACCAACCCTACAATTACAGCAACGCCGAATGCAGGCTTTGATTTTAGCGGTTGGGCTGTAACAGGCGGTGCAAGCGTTGCAGACGCAAATTCCGCAACCACAACCGTTTCTGCAACAGCAGAGGGTACTGTAACAGCAAGCTTTGTTGCAAAACAGACCTATGGTATAACTGTTAATTCCGCTGACGGCGGTTCGGTTGCTTCTGATAAGGACTCTACATATCAGGGTGATACCGTTACCTTAACAGCTTCGCCTGACAGTGGCAAAAGCCTGACGAATTTGGCTGTTAAAGACGCTGACAATCATGATGTAGCAACAACTAAAGTGTCTGACACAACATACACCTTTGTTATGCCTTCATCTGCTGTTACCGTAACTCCGACATTTGCAGTATTCAATTCTGATTATTATATTAAAGGTAACAAGGAATTGACCGGCGTCGATGGTTGGGGCTCTTCTGATGCCAATAATATGAAACCAAACGGTGACGGAACTTATTCTGTTACGTTTAAGGATATTTCAAGCGGTACTTATAAATTTAAGCCGTGGAAAGATAACGGCGGAGATGGTGAATGGTACCATTATAATGAAGCCTCTACAATAACCGAAGGCTTTACACTTACTAACGACGGCGAAGCAAACTACCAGTTCACGATTAGTGGCGACGAATTATATGACGTTACAATAACATTTAATCCTAATAATTCAACGGTTGATGTCGATATTGTACCTTCGGATCCGACATTGTATACAATTACATTGAGCGACGAAGAAAGCGAGCACAAAACAGCTCCCGCTACGGTAAGCGCCGATTCCTCACTGAGCGGAAAGACGATTACTGTAACCACTTCCCCTGCGACGGGTTACAAGGCAAATGTTACTGTAACAAATGATACAACAGGCAATGAAATAACAGTGACCGACAATAAGTTTAAGATGCCGGGTTCAAATGTTACGGTAGCTGTTACTTATACCGAGGGTACCGAAATGTCAGATATGTACCTTGTGTATAACACTGAGGATAATAATATTCCTTCATCTTTAACAAATAGTACAAAGGTTTATAGAAACGGTAATTACATATATGCAGATCTACCTGACGATGTTGTTAAAAAAGGATTAATAAGCTACTTTGCTCTGTCAAGTACTACAAGCTGGAGTGATATGTACTGGAAAGGTAATGGTAATCTCAATGTTTTTACTGACGAAAGTTATACACAGTATGTATCTGCAGTAAAGCAACACTACGGATTAGATAGTATTAATTATTACTTTGGTAAGCTCAACGTTAAGTCCGATAAGGTTGACGGTATCAAAATTAAACTCGGAGAACTTGGTGAGGATGGTAATGTTAAAGACCCGAATTATGAAGTTATTCCGATAATCAGTTCAACACCGTCAACTAAAGTTGATATTATTGCAAAAGACGGTACTTTAAGAATACAGGACTCAAAGAACTATCAAAAATATGCCGATATGGCTGATACAACATTTGTATCGGGTTACACCGGAACTCCCGAACAGAAAACATATTATGAATCTGCAAGCGCAACTGTCGGCAGTACCGTTACTATTACAACTACGGTACAAGAGGCATACCGCGATAAATACTATGTTCGTGGATTTGTTGTAAACGGTCAGACTTACAGCGTAAATACTTCTGCAAGTCCTGACGGAGTTTATACGCTTACGCTTCCTATAACTGAGGATATGGGCGGTGAAACATTAGAGGTCACACCTGTTTACTTCTACGCTGACAATAACGACACTATCACATTCTATGTTAAAGGCTTTAACGATAAGGTAGCTAAGCTTTGGGGCAATACGGTTGCCGCACACTTCTGGTACAAAGACGGCAGCGAAATATCACTGCCAACAGCAGATGATAAGAATGCGCTCGGCGGTTATCCCGGACAGCCGCTCCTCAATGAAGGCGGTTTCTACTACGTTCAGGTTCCAAAGCACCTTAACGGTGATACAGCCAAGCCGGTTATCGGTGTTACATTGAACAACTATGTTTGGGATGACATTCACGGCGGACTTGTTAGCGGCGGTACAGGAAACAACTGCCAGACATACGACTTTAAGGACTTTGTAAAACTTTCCGAGCTTACAGGCGCTGACGCTGTTGATAACATCATCTTTGAATTCAAATATAGAGACATTGTAGAAAACAGAACCTTAAGTGCAGTTCCGACATCTACATCAACAGATGTTTACAAAAACGGTTGGGAAGACCTGACAGATTACTACAGCCGTAAGGTTGACATCTACGGAAACCTTGTAACAGATGAAACTCTTTCTCCTGTTTATGTAGTATCAAAGGGTTACCAGTCAGGTACAACCGAGGTTCCTAGTGCTACATACGGTGCATATGCAACATCGTGGACGGTATATCAGGGCGGCAGTAAGGTATTTACATCTAACTGCGCCGCACTGATTAACGCTTCGTCACAGAACGAGTCGCTTGTTGGTCACCCGACATATATCACATATGAAAAATCAATTTTTGACGGCAACGATAAGGGTAACCGTTCCGACGGTCGCTGGTACTATTCCAGAAAAGGCGATAATATTGAAGCAAATGTAATTATCCAGTATTCCGATACTAAAAACGGAACATATGTAACCGATAATTTTGCTACAGATTCAAATATCGGTACTGCAACAGGAACATCTGCTTACTTTACAGACGATGGTTATTACGGAAAGACCACAGAGTCTGCACTGATTGATGAGTCTGATTACTTCAACTTTAAAGCTGAAACCGATGCAGACGGTCATTATACATTCCTTGGTTGGTATCAGCTTAACAGTGACGGTGAGATGACGCTGTTCTCAACAGATCCGGCAGCTAAATCGCCTAAGGCAGGTAATGCAACATTCGTTGCAAGATTCTATAAGACGCCTACCGGTTCACTCCCAATCAGTCATAAGCTTTATTCAACGGCTCCTGTTATTCCAGGAATGCCTGAAGTAATGGGCGGTCAGGGTGCTTGTAAAGTTAAGGTTGAAATTCTTGGTCCAAGCGATAATGTAATCATGACATATGATGAAACCCCAGGTTCTATCACAATTCCCAAAACATATATTATTGCAAACAGCCAAAACAAGCTGAAAATTACTCTTACTTCAACTCCTGCAGGTGTTAATACATTCTATAGTACATATAGAGCCAAAGACAATTCTTATGTAACCGTTTCGGATGCATCCGCTGTCGGTTCAACATCAACGGTTACAACGGTTCGTACTGTTGCCATTAACACTTTGTTTGACGATGACGGTAATCTTGTAGCTAAGTCACTGAACTATTACTCTGATTATGAACCGCAGACTAAGAATTATAAGATAACCTTCAATTACACAGATCGTTTTGGTACTCCGCAAATCTATGTTGTTAAGGGTACTTTATCCGAAAGCTACATCATAACTAACGGCGACGCAGCCCTTTCAAAAGACTTTGTTATGAAGAAAGCGCCTTATGAAGATAACTTCGGTGAAACAATCATATGGGACGGCGATCATATAACTTATGGCACAAGCGGAGACACTCTTACAGCAAATGTCAATTCAATTCCGACAGGTCAAGATGTTCATCTTAATTATCAGCTAAATCCTGATGTTCCATTTGAAACTCTTACCTTAAAATACGGTGACCTTGCAGTTAAGAAAGATGCTGACGGAAAATATGAGACAACACCAAAAGGCAATTATTATTACTTGGTAGAAGCTGATGAATCTTATGACGGTAAGGAATTCAGTTATTGGAACATCTTCTCCGATTCAAATGAGAGTGATCTTGTAGCTAAGTGCTATTCAAGAAAGTTTAATTATGTTCTTTACAAGGATTACTATATTGTGCCTGTATTTGATGGACATAAGTCGGTTACAGAAGATGGCACCTACACAACCATTCAGTTGCTTGAATATTCAAGAAACCAGTGGACAGATGCAGAGGGTGTTAAAACCTCTCAGACCGACCGACTCTATGCTGACTTCCAGTTATCATTCAATAAGAACGGAACTCTTATCAAAGATGCAGCTGATGTAAGATCCTGCGGAATCGTATTTGAGGTAGGAACTAAGCTTAATGTGGACTCGGCAAGCGCATTTAAAGATAATCCCGAAAACTTTACATTTGAAACTAATACAGAAGCGTTGAAGCAATCAATATTGGCCGGCGACAAGCAGTCAGCTGAGGGAAGAAATCTTCTTAAAACCGTTATTGATCCAGAATCTCTTTCAAATAAAAACAGAATAGAGTTCTATAAGGGATTTGCAAATGCTAAATATAATTCGGAAACTGATACATATAACTATACTAATGCAATGTATTTAATGAAAGCATATTCATATATGATTGATATAGACGGAAATGTTACTCTGAGTGCTCCTGTTTATGTCAACTTCTATGATATCGCATCAATGCAGTACACTGTTTCTTAAGGGAGGAATAACAATGAAGAAACCATATATATCTCCTGAGTTAGATGTCACTAAAATCAATTTAAGCGAACTGATGACTAATATTGATATCAGTAATCCTGAGGAAACAAGGCAATCAGGTGAATTTGAAAGCGGCGAAGATATCGGCGGATAATTTACAAATTCTTGGGGCGGCTGCTTAAAAAGTAGTTGCCCCTTCCTGTTTACGGAGGACTATTATGACTAAAGTATTAAAAAAATTGTTAGTTGCGGCATTTTCGCTTTGCTTTATTGTTACTACAATAATTGCAGTTAACGCTGATTCATATTTAATGTCTGATGGATTTTCATATCTTGCAAATAATCAAATGGCTACAATTTACGGATATGACAACAGAAACTCAGATGTTGTTATACCAAGGCAGCTCGGAAGTAATTATACATATAAGATCGCTAATTATGCTTTTCTTAACAATACAAATATGAGTTCATTGTCATTTGATAACTCTGATTTTCTTACTGAAATAGGTGACAGTGCATTTGCCGGTTGTACAAATATAACCGACCTGGTTTTACCTGTTTCAATAAAAAAACTGAATTTCGGTTGTTTCCAAAATTGCACATCGCTTATGGATCTGACGATTTATGCAAGTATCAATACTATACCGAATCAGGCTTTTTATAATTGCACTGCGTTAAACAATGTAAACATTCATAACAATATTACCACTATCGGTAATTTTGCGTTTGCAAATTGCACATCTCTGAAAAAGATAGTTTTGTCTAAAAATGTGACGTCTATTGCGGCAACTGCTTTTAAAAACGATACCGATTTAACAATTTATTGCTACAAAAATTCATATGCTCATAATTATGCAATAACAAACGGCATTTCATATCAGTTAATTGATGAATATGAAATAGGCGACGTCAACCGTGACGGCAAGATAAATGTAATTGATGCAACTGAAATTCAAAAGTATCTTGCCAATAAGGTAACACTTGATGATGTTCAGCTTAAACTCGCCGATTTTAATAATGACGGTATAATAAGCGTTTCCGACGCTACAGGTGTTCAGAAATTTATTGCACAGGTAAGCTGATTTTAGCAATTAAGCCTCCCTTATTTTAGGGAGGCTTTGTTTAAACAGGAGGATATGTGAGATATTTAATTGCCGATTTGGTAACGGAATTTTTACCTAAATACGATTTGCTCGCCGATTTTGCAAATAAATTTACCTATAATGGAGATCGCCCGACGGACATCTCTTTAAACGTGCCGCAAAAAAGTATTGAAAATCTTTTGCAGCGAATGAAAAAAGGCACATTGCCGCAAGAGGCGGAAAGCTTTGCTGTAGGTAATGCGTTTTTCAAGCAGTCGGTCAAATACGGGGCAATGCTTTTACATTCGTCTGCCATAGTTTTTGACGGAAAAGCATATTTATTTTCGGCGCAATCGGGCATAGGTAAATCAACACATACTCGGCTTTGGCAACAGGCTTTTGGCGAAAAGGTGTCTGTTATCAATGATGACAAGCCGGCAGTGCGTGTTCTAAACTCAAAAGCGGTTGCATACGGAACACCGTTTGACGGCGGAAGCGGAATTGCCGAAAACATCTCAGCTCCCCTAAAAGCAATCGTATTTTTGGAGAGGGGAGAGCAAAACTCGGTAAGGAGGGCAACAACGGAGGAGATTTTAAAAAATCTTTATTTTTCAACGGTGCATATGCTTGACAGAGCAACCGCAGAAAAAATGCTTGGTAACTTTGAAAGCCTAATTGCTGCGACCGATTTTTATATTCTCACCTGTAATACCGACATCTCTGCGGCATATACTGCATACAATGGGATTGTCGGGAATTGAATCTAAAATAAGTAAGGAGCTGTTTGCTAAGTGCGACAGCTCCTTGTTAAATTTGTTAATACCCTAAGTGCAAATGTCCCCGACACTTAGGCGGCGGTAGACATTTCAGTGGGAGTTATACTCCCGAAATGCATTGCAAATATGCTGAACATAACGCTTGAAAATTGTGTGTTTCTGTACTAAAATGTAGGGACGCCCTTGCGGCTGTTTGTGGACGAACGCTGGTTGCCTCTACAAATATAAATAACTAAGCAATGTGCTAAAAACAGCGGAACAGTCAAGACTGTTCCATACATAAAATTGCGATTCCACCCCTCAGTCACTTCGTGACAGGCTCCCCTCAAGGTGCGCCTTTGAAGCGTTTGTGCGAGAATAAAGCCTTCCTTTGAGGGAAGGTGGTGGCGCAGTAATTTATCGCTGTGATGAAAGGGTAATATGACATTAACGCCTTCGTTACTATATCTATAATAATTACGGTTTTATGTTAATCTGGCACATTTTCATTGCTTCAAGTGCGGCTTTGTGAGTTTCGGGGGTTACTCCGGCACAGCAGGAGGAATCGACCGAAATATCATTTTCATAAAAATATGCTTTTAGTATAAGTGCGTTTGATACAACGCATATATCTGTACAAAGACCTATAAGCTCCACTGAGAAATTTTCATCGTCAGCCGCTTTATTGATCAGATTTGGCAGTTCAACGGAGCCAAATGTCGGCTTTTCGACTAAAACGTAGTCTTTGCCGTTAAGCGCATCGGCAATCTTGTCATTAAGCTTCCAGCCGTTTGTACCTTTAACGCAATGAACAACGGGCAGTTTTTTGCCCTCGGAAGTGCTCATATAGTCACTGTTATGCGTGTCTATCGTTACGAATATTTTGCCGTCAAAATTGCGAATTTTATTTGCGGCATTGTCAACTATTTCAACTGCTTGTGCAGTACCGAGCGCACCGTCGATAAAATCATTTTGCATATCGACGACCACCAAAAAATTTTTCATAACCATTCTCCGTGCTTATTTATTTTTGTTGAACTCTTTAGCCTTTTCCGAAAGCTCTTTAAGCTCATCGGCTGAAAGCTCAGGAAGATGTTCAAGGTCATAAAGGAATTTTTCTGCGCTTTCATTCATTCTTAGCTTACTGCTTTCTATGTAATAGCTTGTGATAATTCCGGGTACTATTGCAATTATAAGAATGGAGCATACCGAAAGGAACACCGACAGTATTCTGCCGATAACAGTTACCGCTGTAATGTCGCCGAAGCCTATGGTTGTTGCAACGCTGTAGCAGTACCAAAGTCCGTCGATAAATCTTGGCGCAGCCGGTTCAACTATCCATATGACGACGCTGACAGCCGCAAAAATAATCAAATAGCTGAACAACAGTTTAACAGCGCCCGTCCTTTTGAGAACGATTCCGATGACCTTTCGCTTTTTCATAACATTTCCTCGCTCGCAATATTAGTATAAATTAATTATATCATACGCAGTATAAAATGCAACACAAAAGATGTTTGCTGCTCTTATTATATTTTTTAATATAAGTGCTTATGGCGTGTTGCACTTATCTTGCATAATAACAAATATTAGAATTTTATAAAAAATATTAAATCAAAATAATTATACTAAAAAATGCAGTAAACAAGCCGTTTTTGCGTATGTTGGCTTATTTACTGCACTTTGAGTTTGGTGGAGGTGACGGGAGTCGAACCCGTGTCCGAAAACTGCTTGCCAAAATTTTCTACGAGCGTAGTCGCTGTTTTCAATCTCCCTTGCCGCAACGCCCAACGACAGGCTTTGCGGTTTGGCAGCTCCTGATGTGTGACAAAGTTCGGAGCACTCCTCTGTTCACATTTACCACTAAACGACGCCCAAGCTTATGCCGTGGTACTCACAAGCAGGACGAGCAGCGCCTTAGGCAGCTGCTAATTCAACTGTATTTTTGTCAGTTAATTTTAGGTTGCGGATTTTATGGCGGTTCCGCACCGCCGCTCGCTTATTGAGGTTTACAATCCCCGTCGAAGCCTTTACACCCCCATATATATTAGGGCGAAGCAAGTCGCCCTGATTTTATTACATATGCGATTGAGTTTTAATCGCACGTTCAATGTCGCGCTTTGCACTGCGTTTTGCCATATCCTCGCGCTTGTCATACAGCTTTTTGCCCTTGCACAGACCGACCTGAACTTTTACCTTGCTGTCCTTAAAGTACAGACTTATAGGAATAAGCGAATATCCTGTCTGCTTGACAGTTCCGTAAAGCTTGTTGATTTCTTTTTTATGCATAAGCAATCGCCTTACCCTTAACGGGTCACGGTTAAATATGTTGCCCTGTTCATAGGGCGATATATGCATACCGTTCACAAATATTTCGCCGTCAACAATAGAACACCAACTGTCCTTTAGGTTTACTCTGCCGTTTCTGATAGATTTTACCTCTGTGCCGCAAAGCTCTATTCCTGCTTCGAATGATTCTTCAATAAAGTAATCATGACGGGCTTTTTTGTTTTGTGCTATTGTTTTAAGTGAGCTCATCAGATTTCATTCCTGCCTTCCAGAGCCTTTGCAAGCGTGTATTCATCGGCGTATTCAAGGTCGCCGCCAACAGGTATTCCGTAGGCAAGGCGTGTAACCTTAACGCCCATAGGCTTTAACAGCTTTGATATATACAGCGCCGTTGCATCGCCCTCGACAGTCGGGTTGGTTGCCATAATGACTTCCTTAACCGTATCGTCCGAAAGCCTTGCGACAAGTTGTTTTATCGTCAGGTTATCAGGTCCGATGTCGTTAAGAGGGGAGATAGCGCCGTGCAAAACGTGATAAACGCCCTTGTATTCGTGTGTGTTTTCAACAGCAGTGGCGTCTCTCGGAGTTTCAACTACGCAAATAACGGAATTGTCCCTTGTTGCACTTGAACAAACAGGGCAAAGTTCCTTGTCTGTCAAATTACAGCACTTCTTACAATAATGTATTTTACTGTGAGCGTCAAGTACGGATTTTGCAAGCTCCTCTGCCTGTGTTTTTGACAGGTTTAATACATAATATGCAAGGCGCTGAGCTGTTTTGTGTCCGATACCGGGCATTTTTTCAAATTGCTCCACAAGATTTTCAAGCGGAGCGACATTGTATTGAGCCATATCAGAACATTCCCGGAATATTAAGTCCGCCCGAAATAGATTCCATTTTGTCCTCTTTTTCTTTTGCTGCGGTTCTCAAAGCCTCGTTTGCGGCGGCCATAACAAGGTCAGCCAACATCTCTACGTCTTCGGGGTCAACAACATCGGGTGAAATTTCAACCTTTGTCAGTTCCATTTTGCCTGTTACGGTAACAGATACAGCGCCGCCGCCTGCGTTTGCGGTGTATTCTTTGGTTTCAAGCTCGGCAGAAGCAGCCTCCATATCGTCCTGAAGTTTTTGTGCCTGGCGTGCGAGCTGCTGAATGTTGTTTGTTCCGCCGCCACCGTAGCCTTTTGGTAATCTTGCTTTCATTATTAAAAACTTCCTTTCGTGTGTTTGTTTTATTCCTCAGTAAGCGGAATACCGCTTTCTTTGATAATATTTTTAAATGTTTCCAGATTGTCGGTGTGTTCAACCTTTTTTTCGGGACGTTTATACGGTCCGAGTTTATAAACCTTTCCTGTGGTTTCACGAATAACTTTGCGTATATCTTCACGCCTTTTTTGCTCTTTCAGCAGGTCAAAGGCGATTTCATTCGGTGTGTCTATCAAAAGATAAACGCCGCTTTCGTATGCAGTTGAGCCGTCAAACGCTGCGGCAATAGCTCGTGAAAACGGTTTCAGATTACTGATGACCTCGACCCATTGCGGAAACGGCTTTGCGTTAGCGTATATTTCGTTAATGTCAACGCTCTTTTTCGGAGCGGCAGTTGACTCATTAACAGGCACCTTCGGAGCTTCCTTCTGTTCAGAGTCTGTTTTTTCGGTTTGCTCCGAAATATTGTTTGATTTATCTGCTGCTTCTATAGCAGGCTCTTTTATAACCTTTTGCGTAAGGTTTTCCTGAACAGGCTCAGCGGTTTCGGTCTGCAATTCAGGCTTCCCGTTAGTTTCATACTTTACGGCTATACCGCTTTTAACCGCATTTTCAAGAGCGGTGAGCCTTGCGGCAAAAGCCTCCGCAGTCGCATCGAGTTCGGGAGCCGAGAGCTTTACCATTGCCATTTCAAGCTCTGTTCTGTCGCCTGTGCCGCTGCCCATACGCTGAAACGCACGGGAAAGTACGTCCATATAGTAAACAATATCCGCAAGCGAAAGATAATCCGATTGAGTGAGAGCCTTGTCAAAGTCGTCATCGGACATAACAAGAATATCTCTCGGATTTTTTACGGATTTTATCAGCATAAGCGACCTGAAGTGGTCGATAAGCTCAGAACACAGCCTTGACATATCCTTTGACCTTGAGTGCAGACCTGCAATTATTTCAAGTGCCTTTGCGGTGTTCTTGTTGATAATGCAGGCAGACAAATCATAAAGGTAGGCTTTATCCGCAATTCCTGCGGCAGAAGCAACCACTTTTTCGTCAATCTTGGAGTTTATTGCAATACATCTGTCGAGAAGCGAAAGTGCGTCACGCATTCCGCCGTCGGCAACCGCGGCAATCAGCAACGCCGCACTGTCTGTCAGTTCAACATTTTCTTGGTTTGCAACATAAATCAGCCTGTCGGCAATCGTCCTTGCGGCAATCCGGTTAAAATCAAACCGCTGACAGCGTGACTGTATTGTTTGCATAACCTTGTGAATTTCTGTAGTGGCAAGAATAAAAATAACGTGACTCGGCGGCTCTTCAAGCGTTTTAAGGAGTGCGTTAAACGCTTCGGGGGAGAGCATATGCACCTCGTCGATGATATACACCCTGTATTTGCACTTTTCGGGCAAAAGCTGAGCCGTTGATATTATGTCTCGAATATCGTCGATTCCTCGGTTTGATGCGGCGTCCATTTCAACAACATCAAGAATACTGCCGTTGTCAATACTGCGACAGATTTCACATTCACCGCACGGATTTCCGTCTTTCGGATTAAGACAGTTTACGGCTTTGGCGAGTATTTTGGCACAGGTCGTTTTGCCGGTTCCTCTTGAACCCGTAAAAAGATAGGCGTGGTTGATTCTGCCCTCTTTTATTTCGTTTTTGAGGGTTGTGGTTATATGTTCCTGACCGCATACGTCGTCAAAGGTTTTTGGACGCCATTTTCTGTACAGAACCTGATACAAAACACTTCACCTCCGTATCAATAAAAAATGCAAGCCGTCAGCCGAACAACGGCGTTCATACAAATAAGAGAACGGCAGACTTGCTGTATCGCATCGGAAGAACTGCTTAATGCTGCTTGGTTCCCCACCTGACATGATTCGCAGACCCCAATCGCACAGGGCCTGCCGTCCGCTTATTTGTATGCAATGACTTCTTGCAATTTTTGTTTATTTAAAATCGGAGCAACGCTCTGCTTTGCTTGCAGGAAACAGAGCTTGTAACAGATTGCAAACAGTGCAAAGGAGCGTTAGCTCCTCAGAATTTCAGTAGGGATTATAACTCTCACTGAAATCCTGAAGTGGTGCCCGCCGCCTAAGAGACGGGGGACATTTGCATTTAGATTATATCATAGAAAACTAATAAAATCAATACAAAAGCAATAAAATTTTTATCTGTTTCGGGTTTGAATTAATTCCCAAAGTAAGTTCCACAGTGGAAGTTACTTTGGAAATTAACGTGTTTCGGGTTTGATGTTTATTAATAAAACAATCGGTTGTAAAACAATAAAAGCCTTAAATTTCAGTTTCCACAAAGACGGTCAAGCGTTGCATTCAGCACATGAGCCAGCTCAAGGCCGATTGCAAGCGACGGAATTTTCAGTCCGCTTTCAATATGAGCAATCATAGATTGATTGATTCCTACCGATTGTGCGAGCTGCTTTTGTGATAACCCTTGTTTTAGTCTGAATTTTTTTACATTTTCTGCAATTCTCATAATAATCACTTTCCAAAAATCATTAATCTTAAGTTTTATTCTGTAATAAGTTCCTTTACGTCAACCTTTTTAACCTGCCTTGAAACTATGAACGCAAATACAAAGAAGCATATGCAAATCGTTACAGCAGGTATGATTACAGTTCCTGCACTTAATTGAATTTTAAAAGTTACCACTCCGATATTCTTGAACATCCATTCAAAGAGACTTTCCGACAAAAGCAGGCTGAGTATTATTCCGAATGACGAGCTTATCAGAGCGACAATAAGGAATCTTACCGAAAATTGCAGGCGCAGCTTTGTACATTTAAATCCGACAGCTTTGTAAATTCCTATATCGGTCTTTTCCTGCAAAAATTTTTTTTTGCAGACCATAATCACTACCACAAGAGCAAATACAGCCGATATAGTATATATAATTAATTTCAGAGTGTCAAATGCAGAGCTAATTATACTGTTTGTGTCGTTTGCATATATTTCGTAGCTAAGAATATCGCTGTATTTTTCATTTAGCTCATCTTTGATTTCCTGACAATGTTCGGTGCTTGACAAGCTGTATCCGACATATGAAATTTCAATGTCTTCAACCCCCATTCTTTTGATTCCGTCGATGTTTATCGCAAAATTTCTGCCGAGATCATTTGGACATTGGATAATACCTACTACCATAAAATCTGCACTCTTATTGCTTTTTGATACCTGAGCGGTATCTCCGATATTTATTCCCGGTTCCTCCGATGTTGCTTGGGAAACAACAATCTCATTATCATAAACGGGTTCTCTTCCTTTTAGGATACACAAATTGTTTGGCTCTTTATAAATTTTGCAAATAAGATTCTCGCCGTTTAAAGAAACATAAGTATTTATATAACTGAATACATCTTCAATGTCGGTGTATTTTTTGATTACGGATTCTATCTCGTCCGAGTTTTTGTCAAACTCATCGGGATCTGACAGAGTAATGTCAATATCGGTGCTGTCAATTCCTATAGCCTGCATTGCAGATTTTGAGTTAAAGATGTCGCCTAATGCAGACACCGACACCATAAAGAAAACAAGTATCGTTGTTATAGCTATCGTGCCGATGTATCTTTTCTTGGCGGAAACAAATTGACGGAGGGCAAGACTTGGTGAAAGCAGCTTTTTACTTATCGGCGTAATAATTCTGCTGTCAAAGTAAATTTGGTCCTTATTTCCCGATATAGCCCTTACGGGGGATATTTTACTTATTTTGCGGGTGCAGAGGAAAATAAAAATAAAAGAAAACGCAATTACGCCGATAATTATTAATATGCTTGGTATCACTGCAATTTTATTATCACACGGCATAGATATTATGGACTGAAAATTATTTCCCATTTTTAATACGCTCCTTGCCGGAATGTTTACGGAAACGTCCCCGAATTTAATAATTTTCTCTTGCTCCGAAAATCCGTATGTGCGGCGAATTATCGCATTGATATGTGCCAAAAGCTCTTTCATTGAGTAGGGCTTGGGAAGATAATCGTCACCGCCTATGTCGTAGCCTGTTATTCTGTCACTTTCGCTTGACCTTGCGCTGGCAAAAATAATCGGTACGGCAGAGGTTTGTCTAAGTTCCCTGCAAACTTCAAATCCGTCGCCTTCGGGCAGGTTAATGTCAATCAAAATTATGTGAAATGTTTTTTTCGTAAGTATTTCAAATGCGCTATCGGCGTTTTCGGCACAAGAAACTTTAAAGCCGTATGAGGTCAGCATATCCGAAATTATCTTTGTCAGGTCTTTATCATCGTCGATTATCAGAATTTTATATCCAAAATTTTTATTCATTTTATCACCGCCGAATTTTAATTTAAATCGAGGCAGGGCTCTTATTGCCGACAGGAAGCGGATTCCTGCGACAGATTGCAAACAGCGCAAAGGAGCATTAGCTCTGCACTTAGATTATAGTATTATAAAATTCCTTATGCAAATATATTGATGTTTTCAACAATTAATGGTATTCTGTTATTGGTAAATTAACAATCATTTGTTTTTTAAATCTTTGGAAAATACGAATTTGAGGGAGAGTTATATGAAAAGTCCGAAAAGTGTTATAATATTAATTTGTGTGATCGTGCTTTTGGGAATATGTATCGTACCGCCGATAATGTGGGCGTGTAACAACAATTTGATTATTCCTGTAATTGTTGTTGTTGCCGCATTGCTTATTTATGTTGCAATTATAATAAAACTGAACCTGAATAAGACAAAGAGCGGAAGGATAATTGAAACCGCTGTTGATGATAATACATATGTTACGGCAACAAGAGTAGGGAAAATCAAACATTATCCTGCTGACATTGACTCAAATAACCCGAATTTTAATTACGATAGATACGGCGCAACATATGAATATACAGTTGACGGTAAAAAATATAAATACAAGTGTATTTTCAAGAGTGATGTTCCGCCCGATGAAATTGTATTGTTCTATCCTAAGGGAAAGCCCAAGAAGGCTGTGCTTGACAATACAGAGAAATTAGGCGGTAAATTCAATGTATTAATGATAATTATTCCTATAGTTATTGTTGTAGTTGCATTAATGCTGTTCGGCGTTATCAACATCAGAAACCTTATGATATGATCAGCTCTTTTTTAAATCGAAGCAAGGCTTTGCCGATGACTAAGACACGGTGGAACATTTGCGCTTAAATTATGCAAACATAAAAAATGCTCTTCATTAATTTGAAGAGCATTTTTTCAGAGAGATAAAAACAATGAAAGTAATTATTGAATGTTTAGATCTGAGCAAAGCTTGCTACAGATTGCAAACAGTGCAAAGGAGCATTAGCTCCGCAGGGCTTCGGCAGGAGATTATAACTCCCGCTGAAATTCTGACGTAACACCACCCAAGAGGTGGGGGACATCTGCACCATAGGTTATCTGTTACGCAAGCGAAGCTCCGAGAGCCTTGCAGGAAGCTATTGCGTCATCGTCGGGAGATTCGTTGCATATAACGCTTTCGCAGGCAAGAAGTGCACCGTCTGAGGTGCAATTTTCTTCCCATGTACGCATCCATTCGCCGTCGCCCCAGCCGTAAGAACCGAACAGGGCGATTTTTTTGCCCTTTAATTTTGATTCGCACGTCTCAAACATAGGTAAGAATTCGCTCTCTTCAAGCTCCTCAGCGCCCATTGCGGGGCAGCCGAAGGCTACTGCGTCAAAATTGTCAAGCATATCGGAGTCAAATTCGGAGGGCGTCAGAAGCACAGCTTCCGCTCCTTTTTCTTTGGCGCCTTCGGCAACGGCGGATGCCATAGCCTCGGTGTTTCCTGTTCCGCTCCAATACACTACTGCGATTTTACTCATAAAATCATCCTTCTTTCTTTATGATATTTTATTTTGAAAGCTCACAACGAGCCTGTCAAACGAATTAAATTTGCGATACGCATTTTGATATGCGCCCGTACATTTTTTGTAAAGCTCAAATTTCTGTTTAGCCGTTTCCTCATTGCCGTATACCTTCCAGGTGCCGACGCACTTTGCGTTTTTTGCCTTGCAACGGATAAAACCGTCAACGTCCTCGGCAGGATAACCAAGAAACAGACCTATCTCGTGCGGAAATTCCTTTTTTGTTTTAAGCCTTTTGATAAGCTCGGCAACACATTTTTCCGAGCTTTCAGCAGGATATTTCCTTTCAGACAGTATCTCTGAGGCAAGAGCGTTTTTTAAGTCGGTTTTGAGCCTGTCGGGACGGTACATATATACAAGCGCTCTGCCGTTTTCATATCTGAGCGGCAAAAGTCGCACTCCCTTTGGAACAAGACTTGAATTAAAACGTCTTAAACTGCTGTTAAGCTCAGCTCTGCTTTTTTCGGCGCACGAAAACAAACTTCCCGTTTTGAGTCCTGCCATAGTCGGCGAACATAGATTTACGAGAATTTCTTCAGACACGGATTTCACCTCCGATATAATTATCAAGCACGCCTCTGAGAGCGGTAATCGAACTTGAATTACAGCGTGCTATTTTTATATTATGTCCGTTTGTTTGCGTTTCAAGCGAATGAAGCATTTTATGTGACACTGTATTTGTAAACAATACTATAAGGTCGGGCGAGCCTATGTTACGCATAGCTCCTTTGACCTTTGTAAATACCTTTGCTTTACATGAATATTTCTTGCAAAGGTCGGAATATTGCCTTTCCATTCTTTCATTTCCTCCGACTATTACAACGCTCATTTGTTCATCTCCTTTAGAATGTTGGTTAGCAACTGCTAACCAATGATTAAAATATATAGTTAGCATATGCTAACTAATCTTTAAAAAATATATGCCGTTTTGTGGCATATATTTTTGTTTGTTAATAAATGTTTGTATCGGATTTATCCTTATCCATAAGAGGCGACATACTTTTGGCACAAATCATCATTGTTGAAGCGTTGTGCAAAAGCGCCGACGTTGACGGTGATATTATTCCCAGCAAGCCCGACAACATAAGCGCCGAATTAAAGCCTATGATAAATCGGTAGTTTCTGTTTATCCTATCCATCAACAGCTTACTTAGAATACGGATACGGACAAGTTCGGTAATATCCGAATTTGTTATCGTTATATCGGCGGTTTCTCTTGCAATATCCGCTGCGTCGCTCATTGCGACCGAAACATCTGCCGCTGCAAGAGCTGGGGTGTCGTTTATGCCGTCGCCTACCATAATCACGGTGTTGCCGTCATTTTTGAGCTTTTCAACAAAGCCGTATTTTTGTTCGGGCAAAACCTGATACATATATTCGGTAATGCCAAGCATTTCAGCCGTTGCCTTTGCCGCCCTGTGGCTGTCACCCGTAAGCATAACTATATTTTTAATGCCCTGAGATTTGAGCAGGTCGATTGCTTTTTTAGCTTCTTTTCGCGGCGGGTCGCTGATGCAGAGTATTCCGGCAAGCTTTCCGCCTACGGCAAGATAAAGCACCGAACAGGCTCCGGATTTTTTGTCTATCTGCGCCTGTTGTTCCTTCGTTATTTCAACATTTTCATCTTCAACCACAAAATGCTTGCTTCCGATTACAACACGTTTGCCGTGCAGTGTTGTTGAAATTCCGTGTGCAACAATGTAGTTTACCTGCGTGTGCTCCTCAATATGAGATATTCCGCGCTCAACAGCTCCGTTTACAACCGCATTTGCTACGCTGTGCGGAAAATGCTCCTCAAGGCATGCGGCAATTTTAAGAATATCGTTTTCCGAATAGTCGCTGAACGAAATCACCTTTTCAAGCGTAGGTTCGGCGTTTGTAAGCGTTCCCGTCTTGTCAAAAATTATGGTGTCGGCATTTGCAAAGGCTTCAAGATACTTTCCGCCTTTAACTGTTATTTTTCGGTCTGCGGCTTCCTTTATTGCGGATATTACAGCAATAGGCGTTGACAATTTTATTGCACACGAATAATCCACCATCAAAAGCGATACCGCCTTGGTTATATTTCGTGTGAACGCAAGCGTTGCAAAAAAGCCCAAAAAGCTGAACGGCACTATTCTGTCCGCAAGTCTTTCGGCGTGGCTTTGAACACCTGCCTTAAGGCTTTCCGAATCGTTAATAAGGTCTATTATCTTGCTGATTTTCGTATTTGCGGCAAGCTCTCTGACCTTTATAACAAGACTGCCCTCTTCAATAACCGTGCCTGCAAAAACAGAAGTACCCTCTTGCTTATGAACAGGCAGCGGTTCGCCCGTCATCGACGATTCGTTGACATTTGCGTCGCCGCAAACTACCGTGCCGTCTATAGGTATGACCTTTCCTGTCTGTACACGGATATTGTCGCCTACCGAAAGCTCCTCCATAGGAACAAGTACGTCGCCGTCATCGGTGACTACCCAAACCTTATCGGTTTTTATGGCAAGGCTGTCGGTAAGAACAGCTTTGGTGCGGGCGTGAGTATAGTCCTCAAGCAATCCCGATACCGAGAGCAGGAACATTATCGTACCGGCTGTTTTGAAGTTCTTTTGCAAAAGACAAGCCGTAATAGACGCACCGTCAAGAACATCAACATTGACTTTAAAGTCGAGCAATGCCGAAAGCGCTTTCTTTATGTATTTCAGGCTTCTGAAAACAGTCAGCGGAGCAGCGATGCAGGATGGTAAAAACATCTTAAAAGCGAGCCTTTGCGCCGCCATAGAGATTAAATCCTGTCGGAATTTGTTGTCGATTTGCTTTATTCCGATTTCGGGACAAGCCTCGTCGGCAACGAGCATATCCTTTTGAATACTGTCAATCAAAGCGATGACTTTTTCACGAAAACCGCCTTTGTAGGCTACAAGTATTCCGCCGTTAGCATAGTTCACCTGAACGGAAAGCACATAATTCCTGCGTGCTATTAAATTGTAAATACAGCCCTCAAACTGCTTTGAAAACGCATAAGCGCCGCATCTGAATCTGATTCGTCCGGGCTTGTCATAAACAATTTTGTATTTCATTATTCGGCAGCTTCTTTGTTTTCGGGCTCTTCCTGCTCAATACCTGCTTTCTTTTTTGCATCATAACAAATATCGGAGGCTTCGTCCTGAATGTTCTGGAATACGGCTTTTGCATCCTGTTGGAGCTTCATACCCTTTGCAAGTCCCTTAACTGCACATTCTCTTGTTTTCTCGGATTTCAGCACCTTTTTGCCGACGATAACCGCAGCAGCACCTGCTACTACGCACCAGAATTTTTCGTTTTTATAAAATTTTTTCATACCACACATTTCCTTTCGTTCGACATTGATAATAAATTTCAAACCGCGCGTTAGCTTTCGCTAACTTAATTATAATTATACCGCAAAAAGCGAATTTGTCAATACGGGAGGCAAAAATAAATAGCTTTTAATCTCACCATACCTAAGTGGCGGGATACATTTGCGCTTTGTTTATAAATAGCTTATGGGGTGGACGGTATGGTCGTCCTTCGGATTGAACCCGGAAAGCACCGTATCACGCAAAAGCACGGCGGGGCGTACCGCATAATTTCCGAACCTCTGTTTTAGTGTATCAAGCGTTTTGTCCAGCGTTTCACTGCGTATAAACCTCTTTTCATCTGCAAAAATATTCATCTGACGGGCAATATCGTCGTGTGCAAAATCGGTAAGCGAAACCCCGATGCTTCGGAGCGGAATTTTCATATTGCAGCTTTTTCTGAACAGCTCATATGCGCTTTTTGTTATCGTTTCCGTGAGGTTTGTATAGTCGCTTAACGTATGCTGACGATTAAATGAACTCAGCCTGCAGTCACGCACGCTTATGCCCACGGTTTTTGCAACAAAGCCTTGCTGTCTTAAACGCCTGCATACGCTGTCACACAAAACATATAAAACGATTTTGGCGTCCTCAAACGTCTTCATATCCTTTGGCGTAGTGGTAGAGTTGCCGATAGACTTGACCTCGCTGTGTTCGTCAAAACGTGCAACGGGCGATGAATCATATCCGTTTGCAAAACCGTATAAAAGATCGCCCCATTTTCCGAGATTGTTTTTTAATATTTCAAGCGGCGTGCGTGCGATGTCGCCTATTGTATATATACCTATATTTTCGAGCTTTTTTCTTGTTGCTCTGCCCACATACAAAAGATCTCCTGCGGGCGAATTCCATACAATATCTCTGAAATTTTCTCTCGTGATGCAGGTTATTGCGTCGGGCTTTTTATAGTCGCTTCCGAATTTTGCGAATATTTTATTAAAGCTGACGCCTATACTTACTGTGATTCCAAGCTCCTTTTTTATTCTGTCGCTTATTATCTTTGCGGTTTTAAAGCCGTCGCAGTTTTCAATATTTCCGGTAAGGTCAAGCCACGCTTCGTCAAGTCCGAACGGCTCTATTCGGTCGGTGTAGTCATAGTATATCTGTCTTGTGGCTTTTGAAAATTTTTTATAAATGTCAAAGTGCGGCGGAACGACGATAAGGTCGGGACATTTCCTCTTTGCCTGCCATATTGCTTCGCCTGTATTCACCTTGAATTTTTTTGCAATTTCGTTTTTGGTAAGAATAATTCCGTGTCTGTTTTCAACGTCGCCGCCTACCGCAACGGGCTTGTTTTTTATCTGCGGATTGAGCAGACATTCCACACTTGCATAAAAGCAGTTGCAGTCGCTGTGCAGAATTACTCTGTCACTTTTGTATTTATCCTTATCAACAACATCGAGTATATTCATATATGTTACCACCTATCGAACAAATGTTTTAATCTATTATAGAACATCTGTTCTAATATGTCAATAGAAAATATTGTTTTATGTAACTGCATACACCTCAAGTGCATATGTTCAAATTATGACAGCCGAGCTTTAGGCGATGCTTAGAGATGTCGCATAAATACTGTATATAGATTACATTAGTGTAATTTTAATTTACAAAGACAATATATTGTGTTAAAATCAAAATGATATACTGTGAATAATTATGCAATTCAGGAGGTAAATATGGAACAGTACAAAAAGGAATTCATTGAATTTATGGTTGACTGCGGCGTACTCAAGTTTGGCGACTTTGTTACAAAAAGCGGACGCAACACGCCGTTTTTCGTAAACACGGGATTTTATCGTACAGGCGCACAGCTTCGCAAGCTTGGCGGATATTATGCCGAAACAATTAACAGCAAATTCGGACTTGATTTTGACGTGCTGTTCGGTCCTGCCTACAAGGGCATACCGCTTTCCGTAGCCGCAACTATTGCGATAAGCGAAAAATTCGACAAGGATATTCGCTATTGTTCAAACCGCAAGGAAGTAAAAGATCACGGCGATAAGGGGATTTTATTGGGCAGTCCTATAAACGACGGAGATAAGGTCGTAATCATAGAAGATGTAACCACGGCAGGAACTTCCATTGAAGAAACCCTGCCTATAATCAAGGCTCAGGGTAATGTTACTCCTGTCGGACTTGTTGTTTCCGTTGACAGAATGGAAAGAGGAAAGAGCGAAAAAAGCGCACTTTCCGAGATAGAAGAAAAGTACGGCTTAAAAACTACCGCTATTGTAACAATGGCGGAAGTAATAGAGCATCTGTATAACAAGGAATACAACGGCAGGGTTGTAATCGACGATAAGCTAAAGGAAGCAATTGATAAATATTACGATAAATACGGCGTAAAGTAATCACGGGAGTTAGTTATGGCTCAATCAAACGGAAATGAACACAGCGGTCACAGACAACGCCTGAAAAAGAAATTTGTCGCAAACGGGTTTGACGGATTTGAGCCTCACGAGGCTCTTGAAATGTGTCTTTTCTATGCAATACCGCGCAAGGACACAAATCCGCTTGCACACCGTCTGCTTGATCGTTATCTTACTATTGCGGGTGTGTGCGACGCACCGATAGACGAGCTGATGAAGGGCTTTGGGCTTTCGTATTCTGCGGCGGTATATCTCAAAATGCTTCCCGAAATGTCACGCCTGTATAACGAGTCTAAATTGACAAATGAATATATAATCGACCCCGAAACTGTCGGCGACCTTTTTACGGTAAAGTTTATCGGAAGAACAAGCGAGGCGTCGGCACTTCTGCTTGGCGATGCGAAGGGGAAGATGGTGTATTTTGACATAATAGCAAAGGGTTCGCTCAACGCTACCGAAGCTCCCGTTCGCAAAATAGTTGATCTTGCGCTTCGTCACAATGCAAAGACCGCATATATTGCTCACAATCATCCGAGCGGATTAGCGTGTCCGTCGGTCAGCGACATAAAAGTGACGCACGCAATTTTTATCACGCTCAGAGGAGTGGGAGTTGCGCTTATGGATCATTTTGTGGTTGCGGACAACGATTATGTTTCAATACGTCAGAGCAATATTGGAAAAAGGATATTTTACGTTGATTAGTTGCTATGGAATTTAAAATTCATTCAAAATACAAGCCGACGGGCGACCAGCCTCAGGCTATTGATAAAATTGTAAACAGCATAAACGACGGCAACAAGGAAACCACGCTTTTGGGCGTTACCGGTTCGGGCAAAACCTTTACAATGGCGAATGTTATCGAGCGTGTACAGCGCCCGACGCTTGTGCTTGCTCACAACAAAACCCTTGCCGCTCAGCTTTGTTCTGAGTTTAAAGAGATTTTTCCCGATAATGCCGTTGAATACTTTGTGTCTTACTATGACTACTATCAGCCTGAGGCGTATGTTGCGCAGACTGATACTTATATAGAAAAGGACAGTTCAATAAACGATGAAATAGACAAGCTGCGCCATTCCGCAACTCTTGCGCTTTCGGAGCGCAGAGATGTAATAATCGTGGCTTCCGTTTCGTGCATATACAGCTTGGGCGACCCTATTGATTATCGCAATATGGTAATATCACTTCGTCCGGGAATGGAAAAAAGCAGGGACGAGCTTGTTAAAAAGCTTGTTGAGCTTCAATACGAGCGCAATGACGTCAATTTTATCCGCAACAAATTCAGAGTGCGAGGCGACGTTGTGGAGATATTCCCTGCCGCTTCAAACGATTCTATAATCCGTGTTGAATTTTTCGGAGATGAAATTGACAGAATTTCCGAAATAAATCCGCTTACCGGTGAGCTTAAAGCGCTTTTAAAGCACGCCGCAATATATCCTGCGTCACACTACATTGTGTCAAGGGACAAAATGCAGACTGCGCTTGCCGAAATTGAGAGAGAGCTTCAGGAGCGGCTTGAATATTTCCGTTCAAACGGAAAACTGCTTGAGGCTCAGCGCATTGAACAGCGCACGCATTATGATATGGAGATGCTTCAGGAGATAGGCTTTTGTACGGGAATTGAAAACTACTCACGGATATTATCGGGCAGAGCTCCCGGTTCTGCGCCGTTTACATTACTCGATTATTTTCCGAAAGACTTTCTCTTATTCGTTGACGAATCACACGTTACTCTGCCTCAGGTCAGAGGAATGTATGCAGGCGACCGTGCACGTAAAAAGAGCCTCATAGATTTTGGCTTTCGTCTGCCCTCCGCCTATGATAACCGACCGCTTAATTTTGACGAGTTTTACGAAAGAATAAATCAGGCGGTGTTTGTCAGCGCAACGCCGGGCGACCTTGAACTTGAAAAGAGCAAGGTTGTTGCCGAGCAGATAATCAGACCTACGGGACTGCTTGACCCCGAAATTTCAGTCAGACCGACCGAGGGGCAGCTTGATGACCTCGTGTCAGAGATAAATATACGAACCGCAAAAAAGCAGCGCACGCTTGTGACTACGCTCACCAAGAAAATGGCTGAAGATTTGACGGCTTATCTTGATTCAATGGGCATAAAGGTGCGCTATATGCACCATGATATAGACACGGTAGAGCGTATGGAAATAGTGCGTGACCTGCGTTTGGGTAATTTTGACGTGCTTGTCGGCATAAACCTTTTGCGTGAGGGACTCGATATTCCCGAAGTATCGCTTGTTGCGGTGCTTGACGCAGATAAAGAGGGCTTTTTACGCAGTACACGTTCGCTTATCCAGATAGTCGGACGTGCCGCGCGAAACAGTGAGGGTACGGTAATAATGTACGCCGACAGTGTGACCGATTCAATGCGTGTTGCTATCACTGAAACCAACCGCCGCCGTGAAATTCAGCAAAAATACAACGAAGAACACGGAATAGTTCCGAAAACAATAGTTAAAAAGGTCAGCGAGATTCTTGAAATATCAACTCATAAGGACAGCGACTTTAAATATACAAAACAGCTTACAAAGGCTCAGAAGCTTCAGCTTATCGAAAGCCTTACCAAAGAAATGAAAGCCGCCGCAAAACTGCTTGAATTTGAACACGCCGCATACCTGCGTGATAAAATCAAGAAGCTTCGAGGCGAAAAATAAAGTCAGGATTTTGCCAATCAGGTTAGATTAGATATTGAAATCAAAGGAAAGATTATATGCCAAGAAAAAAGCAAAACGAATATGATAATTCCAGCATCACAACACTAAAAGGCGCAGACCGAGTCCGCAAAAGACCTGCGGTAATCTTCGGCTCCGACGGCATTGACGGCTGTCAGCACTCTGTTTTTGAGATTCTCTCAAACTCAATAGACGAGGCTCGTGAGGGCTACGGAAAAAAGATTTCCGTAACAAGGTTTTCCGACGGCTCTATAGAAGTTGAGGATCACGGCCGTGGAATTCCCGTTGATTATAACGAAAAGGAACAGCGCTACAACTGGGAGCTTGTATTTTGCGAAATGTATGCAGGCGGAAAATATAATAACAACGAGGGTGAAAGCTATGAATTCTCGTTAGGTATGAACGGTCTCGGACTTTGTTCAACCCAGTATAGCTCCGAATATATGGATGTTGACATTCGACGTGACGGTTATCGCTACACGCTTCATTTTGAAAAGGGCGAAAATATCGGGGGGCTGAAAAAAGAGCCTTATTCAAAAAAAGATACGGGAACAAAGATTACCTGGAAACCCGACCTTGAAGTTTTTACAGATATAGATATTCAGCCCGATTATTTCACAGACATAATGAAACGTCAGGCGATCATAAACGCAGGCGTAGAATTTACTTTCCGAAATCAAAACGGCAAAAGCTTTGATACAACGACCTTTAATTATGCAAACGGAATTGTCGACCACGTTGCCGAGGTAATAGGCGACGGAGGACTTACCTCAATTCAGCACTGGGCTACCGAGGTCAAGACACGCGACCGTGACGACAAGCCCGAATACAAATGCAAAATGGACATAGCCGTAGCTTTTTCAAACAAGGTCAGCCTTACCGAATATTATCACAATTCAAGCTGGCTCGAACACGGCGGCGCACCCGACAAGGCGGTCAGAAACGCATTTGTATATCAAATCGACAGTTACTTAAAGCAGAACAATAAATATAACAAGACCGAAAGCAAAATAAAATTTGACGATGTTGAGGACAGCCTTGTTTGCGTAATTTCTTCGTTTTCAAGTGTTTCCTCCTATGAAAACCAGACCAAAAAGGCGGTTACAAACAAGGGTATTCAGGACGCAATGACTGCGTTTTTGCGTCAGAGCTTAGAGGTTTATTTTATAGAAAATCCTCTTGAAGCGGAAAAGATAGCCGAGCAGGTGCTTGTCAACAAACGAAGCCGTGAAAACGCCGAAAAAACCAGACTTAATATCAAAAAGAAGCTTTCGGGAAATCTCGGTATGGCTGATCGTGTTGCAAAATTTGTGGATTGCCGCAGCAAGGACGTTGAAAAAAGAGAACTGTTTATTGTTGAGGGTGATTCAGCTCTCGGTGCGTGTAAACAGGCACGGGATCCCGATTTTCAGGCGATTATGCCCATAAGAGGAAAGATACTCAACTGCCTGAAAGCCGATTATGACAAGATATTCAAAAGCGAGATAATAACCGATTTGCTTAAAGTTCTCGGCTGCGGAGTTGAAGTAAAATCAAAGGCAAACAAAAATCTTTCAAGCTTTGATATGAACCTTTTGCGCTGGAACAAGATAATCCTATGTACCGATGCGGACGTTGACGGATTTCATATCCGCACAATGCTGCTCACAATGATTTACCGCCTGACTCCTACTCTTATCAAAGAGGGAAAGGTGTTTATAGCCGAATCTCCTCTGTATGAGATTACGTCAAAAAACGACGTGTACTTTGCATACGATGAAATTGAAAAGGATAAATTCATTGAACAGATCGGGAACGAAAAGTTTACGATTCAGCGTTCAAAGGGACTTGGCGAAAACGAACCCGATATGATGAATCTTACCACGATGAACCCGGATACACGCAGGCTTATCAAGGTAATGCCCGATGACGTTGAACAGACAACGCAGATATTTGATATTCTTCTCGGCGACAATATGCAGGGAAGAAAGGATTATATCGTTGAACACGGCAGTGAATATATTGACAATCTTGACGTAAGTTAAACGGAGGCGGAATACATTGGCAAAAAAGAAAAACACACCCAAGGCGCCAAAAAGCTCCAAGACTCACGGAGTAATAAACGGTGCGGGAGATATAGTAGAACAGCCCATAGTTTCCACTATCCGTGAAAACTTTATGCCCTATGCAATGAGTGTAATAATGTCCCGTGCAATTCCCGAAATCGACGGCTTTAAGCCCTCGCACCGCAAGCTGTTATATACAATGTACAAAATGGGACTGCTGACGGGAAGCCGTACCAAGTCGGCAAATATCGTCGGCGCAACGATGAAACTAAACCCGCACGGCGACTCTGCGATATATGACACAATGGTGCGTATGTCAAGAGGATATGAGGCACTTTTGCACCCGTATGTCGATTCAAAGGGAAACTTCGGTAAGTTCTACAGCCGTGATATGGCGTGGGCGGCCTCAAGGTACACCGAAGCAAAGTTAGCGCCGATTTGTAACGAGCTTTTTCGTGACATTGACAAAGACACGGTGGATTTTGTCGATAACTACGACAACACAATGAAAGAGCCTACATTGCTGCCTGTTGCGTTTCCGTCGGTGCTTGTAAACGCAAACACGGGTATTGCCGTAGGTATGGCGTCAAATATCTGTTCCTTTAACTTGAAGGAGATATGCGAAACAACAGCGGCGCTTATCCGAGATCCCGACCATAATATAAAATCAACCTTGCCTGCCCCTGATTTTATCGGCGGCTGTCAGATTATCTATGACGAAAAGGCATTGGATCAGATATACGAAACAGGCAAGGGAAGCATAAAGCTCCGAGCAAAGTACGAATACGACAAATCGGCAAACTGCATTGATATACTCGCTATTCCGAGCTCAACTACCTGCGAAGTCATAATAGAAAAGATAATCGACCTTGTTAAGCAGGGTAAAATCAAGGAGATCTCTGACGTTCGTGATGAAACGGGTATTGACGGATTAAAGATAACAATAGATCTCAAACGGGGCACAGACCCCGATAAGCTGATGATGAAGCTGTACAGATTTACAACGCTTGAGGACTCCTACGCCTGCAATTTCAACGTTCTTATCGGCGGCGTTCCTATGGTTTTGGGCGTAAAGGCTCTGCTTGAAGAATGGATAGCTTTCAGAATTGAGTGCGTAAAGCGCAGAACATATTTTGACCGCACTAAAAAAGCCGATAAACTGCATCTTCTCAAAGGTCTTGAGAAGATTTTGCTTGACATAGACAAGGCTATAAAAATTGTGCGCGAAACCGATGAAGAGGTCGAGGTTGTGCCAAACCTTATGATAGGCTTCGGCATTGACAAAACTCAGGCGGAGTATGTTGCGGAAATAAAACTGCGCCACCTCAACCGTGAATATATTTTAAAGCGCACTCAGGATATTGAGAATCTTGAAAAAGAGATAGCCGACCTTGACGATATTTTAAAGAGTAAAGCAAGGATAAAGACTATAATTGTCAAAGAATTAAAGGCAGTTGCCGAAAAATACGGTCAGCCTCGCAAGAGCCTTATTATCTATGAGGATACCGCCAAATATGTAGAGGAAGTTGAAGAGATCCCCGATTATCCGGTGACTTTCTTCTTTACAAAAGAGGGCTATTTCAAGAAGATAACGCCTCAGTCGCTTCGTATGAGCGGAGCACAAAAGCTCAAAGAGGGCGACGAAATCACCCAAACCATAGAGCTTTCAAATAACTGCGACCTTTTGTTCTTTACGGATAAAAGTCAGGTGTACAAGGCAAAGGCTTCCGATTTTTCAGACACTAAGGCGAGCGTTCTCGGCGATTATGTAGCCGCAAAGCTTGCTATGGACGAGGGCGAAAACGCTGTTTATATGGTTGCAACAAAGGACTACAAGGGGATTTTGCTGTTTGCCTTTGAAAACGGAAAGGTAGCCAAAGTTCCGCTTGAGGCTTATGCTACCAAGACCAACAGAAAAAAGCTCACGGGCGCATATTCCGACAAATCGCCGCTTGCCGCAATGCTTTTGCTTGACGGTGACAGAGAGGTGCTGTTCAAGTCCTCATCTACCCGTATGCTCCTTGTTCATACAGGCGCTTTGTCGCTCAAATCCACACGTTCCACTCAAGGCGTTGCCGTTATGAAGCTTAAAAAGGGACACAAGCTTATCGGAATTGAACAGTACAATGACGGTACATTTGCAAAACCTCAGCGTTACAGGACTCGTTCACTTCCCGCACTCGGTGCTTTGCCGTCGAACGACGATGCAACCGATGAACAGCTTACCTTGATTTAATCTGATGTGCAAAAGCCCCCACCTCTCAGTCGGCGGGTGCCGGTTCTTTAAAAATTTATAATTTGAATATTATTTTTAAAAAGCACTTGATATTTCAAAACTTTTATGTTATTATAACTAAGTTAAATATTGTAATATTGTGTTAGACTATATAATGAAAGGACGATATAAATGAACATTTGGGGAATCATTCTCGGAATCCTTGTCGGAATCGTGTCAATAGCAATCATCATTGTTATCATTCTCCAGGAGGGCAACGATCAGGGACTCGGTGTAGTAACAGGTGCGGCTGATTCATATTTTTCAAAGAATAAAGCACGTTCGATCGACGCATTCCTTGCACGCTGGACAAAGGTATTCGCCGCAGTATTCGTACTTATCGTAATTGCGCTTAATGTGCTTGCACATTTTAAACTGCTTTGATCGACATAACGGGTACAAGTAATATTTTAATTAATACAAGCATAATAATAGACCGTCGGAAGTTCGACGGTCTATTTTTTATGCGGAGTTGTTATATATGCCGGTATGGGGAATTTTGCTGATAATTTTTTCTGCGCTTTTATTTTTTGCAATAATACACGCTGTTTCGAAAAACAAGCACCCGTTTCGCCGTGCAATAATATCTATGCTCCTCGGAGCGGCGGCTCTCACGGCGGTAGATTTGCTGTCGGGTGTAACGGGCGTATATATCCCCGTCAGTCTGCTGTCGGTGCTTGTGTCGCTTATCGGCGGAGTTCCCGGTGTGACGCTTTTGCTGGCGTTGAATCTTTTTTTCTGACAGGGAATTTACAAAAATTATTGTAAAACGCCGTAAAGCTCCTCAAGCGCATTGCCCACGTTGTCCTTGTCCTTGGTCATAAGCGCAAGCATTGTTTTGTATACCGTCTGCGGATAGCTCAAAAAGCTCTTTTTAATGAGCTTTGCCTGTTCGTAATCGGGAGCATAAATCGTAAATGAGAGCAGCTCGACGCTGCCGCCCGATATTCTGCATATAACGTCATAGCCGTTATCTTTTTTAACAAACTCAACCTTGTTTTCTCTTGCTGTTTTTCTTTCGGCAAGAAGTCTGACGGCGCATTTATATGCCTTTTCTTTAACAGAATATGCAAGTGCGGTATCAAGCTGATCTGCAATCATTTTTCCGTTTTCGGTCATAACATATGCTGCTTCGCCGTCGATCTTCCCGCTCTCAACAAGCGTTTTGTTGTCAATAAGTTCCTGAAAGGCGCAGGTGGATTCAAAGTAATTTGCAAGCTCGTCCTCCATAATTGCGTTCATAACAAGCTCTTTGCTCATCTTGTCTTTAACCGAATTGTATAAATAACATATCAAAATTTTAATTTCACTTTTGGTTCTTACTCCGCCCGGAGCAATGCCCTCGTCAAAGGTGTCAATATTCATAAAATCCTCCACCGTTTTATATTTCTACTATTATAACACATAATAATAAAAATGTGTATATATTAATGTAAATAAATTGACTGCAAATGATGAATATGGTAGAATATCAAAGGAAGGAGGAGTTCATATATGGAGCAATATATGCCGTTTATTTGGATAGGTTTTGCAATAATAATGGCTGTTTGCGAAGCGGCGACTACACAGCTTGTATCAATATGGTTTGTATTGGGTGCAATTTGTGCGGCAATAACGACTGTATTCACACCGTCAATATTGATACAACTGGCTGTTTTTCTTGTTGTAACGCTGATTTCGATGCTCGTGACACGTCCGCTTGTAAAAAAACTTAGAAACAAAAACGCTGTCCAGACTACCAACTCCGACAGTCTTATCGGTAAGATAGGCGTTACACTTACGGATATTTCGGACGCACAGTCTGTCGGACAAGTTAAAATATCGGGAAAGGAATGGTCCGCAAGATCCGATTTTGCGCCAATTCTGAAGAATACAAAGGTAAAGGTGCTTGCGATTGAGGGAGTAAAGCTGATCGTTGAGCCTTTAAAATAAGGAGGAATTTATATGCCGGGATATATAGGATTTATAATAATCGGTGCAATCGTTTTAATATTAATTTTGATTATAGTAAACAACGTCAAAATCGTTCCGCAGGCTCACGCATATGTAATTGAACGCCTTGGCGCATATTATGCAACGTGGGGTACGGGAATCCACTTTAAAATTCCGTTCATTGACAGAATTTCAAAAAAGGTTTCATTAAAGGAACAGGTAATTGACTTTCCGCCCCAGCCCGTAATCACTCGTGATAACGTAACAATGCAGATAGATACTGTAGTCTATTTTGAGATAACAGACCCAAAGCTTTATTGCTACGGCGTGGAAAGACCTCTTAACGCTATTGAAAATCTTACCGCAACAACGCTCAGAAATATCATCGGTGACCTTGAGCTTGACAATACGCTTACCTCGCGTGATACAATTAACGGCAAGATAAGGGTTATTCTTGATGAAGCTACAGACGCATGGGGAATAAAGGTTATCAGAGTTGAGCTGAAAAATATTTTACCTCCCCGTGAAATTCAGGACGCAATGGAAAAGCAGATGAAAGCAGAGCGTGAGCGCCGTGCAAGAATACTTGACGCAGAGGGTGAAAAACGCAGTCAGATTCTTGTTGCCGAGGGCTTAAAGGAATCCGCAATATTAAAGGCTGACGCAGTAAAGGAACAAAAAATCCGTGAGGCTCAGGGCGAAGCCGAGGCTATTCTTACAGTGCAAAAAGCGAACGCCGACGCACTTAAGATGTTAAACGAGGCCGCTCCTACCGACCGTATAATCAGGCTCAAATCGCTTGAAGCATTTGCAAAAGCGGCAGACGGCAAGGCTACAAAAATTATAGTGCCGTCGGATATACAGGGGCTTGCAGGTAATGTGACTGCAATAAAAGAGCTTTGGAAAGACGATGTTCAATCAGAAAATTAATGCAAAATAAGGGATTTTATTTAAAGTCGGCACAATGTCGCTTTACAGGCTAAAGCCTGATTTTCAGTGGGATAAAAGGGTAAAGGAAACGGAAGAATGTTTATAATCGGTTTGTTGTGGTATTTTGTCATATTTTCATTTTTGGGTTGGCTGTTTAACGGTATCCGCAACCTGATTTCAGAACACAAATTTTACAATTCGGGATTTTTGACTTCGCCGTTTTGCCCGACCTACGGCTTTTGTGCGGTGATTTGTTACCTTGCACTCAGGAATTTCAGCGGTGACAAATTCATCTTGTTTTTGGCAAGTGCGGTTATTTTGTCGGCTTTATCCGTAGTTATCGGCGTTATTACCGAAAAGCTTATCGGCTGTAAGCCGTGGGATTATTCCGATATGAGGTTTAGTATCGGCAGTTATATTACCATACCTTACGCTCTTATACTCGGCGTTACCGGTACATTGCTCGTTGCAGTGATAATTCCTGTCCTTGATACGGTTCTGGAGCTTATACCGTTTGCTGTAAGTATGATAATCGTTTTGTCAATATGTCTATTCATATTGATAGACTACGTTTTTTCGATTATAACCGCCATAAGGCTGAAACATCGCATAAAAAGCCTGAGCGATGTGTCTCAGCTTTTGGGCAGTGACGTCACGCCCGAAGAGGTGGAGGCGCTTGAGAATAATTATAATGCGCTTTTCACAAAAAATATTCTCAGACGCCGTTTGGCTATGGCTTTTCCCGAACTTAAAAGAACCGCTTATGTAAAACAGATTGCAGAAAAGCTTAACAGTATTAAAGCCGAAAATATGAAGGAATACACACTTGTGTATGAAAACAAAGATGAAAAGCCCTTTGCTTTCGGCTTTTGTTTTACAAAGCTGTTTTATCTTTTTGTGATAGGCTCGTTTATCGGTACGGTACTTGAAACTATTTGGGCAATATGCGTTGACGGACATTTTGAAATGCGCGTTGGTATGGTTTACGGCCCTTTTATCCCTGTTTACGGCGGCGGAGCCTGCTTTTTGACAGCCGTGCTGTACAAGCTCTACAAGCTCAGCGATACGCTGATCTTTATTATCAGTGCCGTGGTGGGCGCATTGTTTGAGTATTTTTGCTCTTGGTTTCAGGAAACGCTGTTTGGTACGGTTTCGTGGGATTACAGCGGAACCTTGCTCAATCTTGACGGACGCACCAACCTGATGTATGCGCTTATATGGGGCTTTTTGGGCTTAGTCTGGGTGCGTTATATGTATCCGTTTGCCTCAAAGCTGATAGAAAAGATTCCGGTAAAGGCAGGAGCGATAATAACAACACTTTTGCTTGTGTTTATGATATTTGATTCGTTTATGAGCATTGCCGCAACCTACAGGTGGCAGCAGCGTATGGACGGCGTTCCCGCAACGAATTATTTTGAAAATTACCTTGACAGAAGCTTTAACGATGAAAAAATGCAGTTTTTGTTTCCGAATATGACTGGTATTGATAATGACTCAACTTCGGATGAGGTGCTTATTGCGCCTCAAAGCCCTGCAAAATCAGAATAAAACCGCAGTCGGACTATGTTCGGCTGCTTTTTATTTCCAAAAACGAATTTTAATTATCATACTTAAATAATAGTAATAATTCTTTTATTGTATTGAAAAAATATTAAAATTTTTATATAATAATTAAGTTAATAAAAATACTCTTGTATTGATAAGGAGATCGTTATGAAAAAGGTTGCAATTATAATGGGTTCCGACAGCGACTTTCCTGTTGTATCAAAAGCTGTTAAGAAATTAAAAGAATTTGACGTGCCGTACGAGGTTCATGTAATGAGCGCTCACCGCACTCCCGATGCTGCAATGGAATTTTCCGCAAATGCAAAGAAAAACGGCTTTGGTGTTATTATTGCCGCCGCAGGAATGGCGGCGCACCTTGCAGGCGTGCTTGCGGCAAAAACAACGCTTCCCGTAATCGGAATTCCATGCAAATCCGCCCAGCTTGACGGTATGGACGCACTTTTGGCAACAGTAATGATGCCTACGGGAATTCCCGTTGCAACGGTTGCTGTTGACGGTGCGGCAAATGCGGCGATACTTGCGGTTGAAATGCTTGCGCTTTCCGATGATACCCTTGCACAAAAGCTTGAAGAAATGAAAATCACAATGGAAAACGGTGTTGCCGAAAAAGACAAGGCAATGCAGACTAAGGTGGCAGAACTTTGATTAAAAATTATGTTGACATAGACTCAAAGCGGGATAAGGCATTTGACGAATGCGGTGTGTTTGGAATATACCGCAGTGACGATGATCTTAATGTCGTAAATATAACGCACGACGCACTTTTCGGATTACAGCACCGAGGTCAGGAGAGCGCCGGAATCACAGTGAATTCGGACGGAGAATTTTCTACCGTAAAGGAGCTTGGAACGGTGTCGGAGGTGTTTGACAGCGATTCGCTTTCACGCCTTAAAAATGGAAGAATAGCAATAGGTCACGTTCGCTACACATCAAGCGAAAGTCTTGACCGTGCGTCTAACCAGCCGCTTGTACTTCGTTACAAGGAGGGCTCTATTGCCTTAGCAAGCAACGGTTCAATAACAAATTTCCCTGAAATCCGAAGCCAGCTTGAGCGCGGAGGTTCAATATTCCAGTCGAATTCAAACGCCGAGCTTATGGCGTATGTGATTGCATACGAGCGTTGTTTTACCGACGATCTTGAAACCGCAGTGCTTCATTCAATGGATAAGTTGCAGGGGGCATATTCAACCGTTATCTGTGCGCCTACACGGCTTATGGGCTTCAGAGATATGTACGGCTTCCGTCCGCTTTGCATAGGAAAGCTTAAAAACAGCTATGTAATTTCATCCGAAAGCTGTGTTTTTGACAGCATAGGCGCAACGTTTGTCCGTGACATTGAGCCGGGCGAAATGGTTGTAATTGATGAAGACGGTTTTCACAGCTACAAGGCGAGGTTTACCGCACCTCAGACGTCGTTTTGCCTGTTTGAATATGTGTATGTGGCACGCCCCGACAGCGTTATTGACGGCGTAAGCGTATATCAGGCACGCTTTAAGGCAGGCGAGCTTTTGTATAACGAATATCCGATAGACGCCGATATGGTTTGCGGCGTACCCGATTCGGGACTTATTGCCGCAGAGGGCTATGCTTCGGCTTCGGGAATACCGTTCGGAATGGGCTTTATGAAAAATAAGTTCATATCCCGAGGCATCGGAACAGGCAAAAACAAGATTGAACGTCTTTTGCAAACACGCCTTACCGCACTAAAGGCAAACGTTGAAGGCAAGCGTGTGGTTGTTATAGACGATTCCATAGTCAGGGGCAAGACCTCGGCTCATATAGTAAGACTTTTGCGTGAGGCAGGAGCAAAGGAAGTGCATATGCTCATAAGCTCACCGCCGTTTATCTGTCCGTGCTACTTCGGCATAGACATTCAGGATAAGGAAAACCTCATTGCAAACAGGATGTCCGTTGAGGAAATATGCGAATATATCAAAGCGGATTCGCTTGGCTATCTCAGCCTTGAAAGTGTGCGTAAAATTGCCGAAAACGCAAACATCGGTTTGTGCGACGGCTGTTTCAGCGGCAACTATAATGCCGAAATACCGCGCACCTTCTTTATAGATAAATATGCAAAGAAAATAAAAAAATAAAAATCGGAGGATTACAATGAACAGCTTTTCAGAGAGTTACAAAGAAGCAGGAGTTGACGTAACGGCAGGCTACAAATCGGTTGAGCTTATGAAAAAGCACGTTGCACGCACAAAAATTGACGGCGTTGTTTCGGGCATAGGCGGATTTGGCGGACTGTTTGCACCCGACTTCAAGGGTATGGAGGAGCCGATCCTCGTCAGCGGAACAGACGGAGTCGGCACAAAGCTAAAGCTTGCGTTCTTGCTTGACAAGCACGATACAATCGGCATAGATTCCGTTGCAATGTGTGTAAACGACGTGGTTTGCTGCGGAGCAAAGCCCCTGTTTTTCCTTGATTACATAGCTATCGGCAAAAACATTCCCGAAAAGGTAGCCGATATTGTATCGGGTATTGCCGAAGGCTGCGTTCAGTCGGGCTGTGCCCTTGTGGGCGGCGAAACAGCCGAGCATCCGGGACTTATGCCTATTGACGAATATGACGTTGCAGGCTTTTGCGTCGGTATTGCCGACAAGCCAAAGATGATTGACGGCTCAAAGCTTAATGCGGGCGATGTGCTGATAGGACTTCGTTCTTCTGGAGTTCACTCAAACGGCTTTTCACTTGTAAGAAAAATCTTCGATATAAACGAAACAACCGTAAATAACACCTATGACGAGCTTGACAAGCCTCTCGGCGAAGTTCTGCTCACACCTACAAAAATTTATGTAAAGCCGATCCTTGCGCTTATGCAAGCTGTTGAGGTCAAGGCTGTTTCTCACATAACAGGCGGCGGTTTTTATGAAAATATACCTCGTATGCTAAAGGAGGGTATGACCGCAAAAATCAATAAATCAGCCGTACCCGTACTGCCGATATTCAAGCTTATGCAAAGGATCGGGAACATTTCCGAACACGATATGTTCAACACCTTTAATATGGGCGTGGGAATGATAACGGCAGTATCAAAAAATGATGTTGACAAAGCTCTTGAAGTGCTGAAATCAAACGGCGAGGACGCAGTTATCCTCGGAGAAGTGATTGATGGCAGTGAAGGAGTTGTGTTTGCCTGATGAAGAACATAGCGGTGCTTGTGTCGGGAGGCGGCACAAACTTGCAGGCGCTTATTGACGCTCAGAACAGGGGAGAGATAAAAAACGGCAGAATAACCTGCGTTATTTCATCAAATCCCAACGCATATGCTCTTGAAAGGGCAAGGAGAAACAACATAGATACCGCAGTAATAAGGCGTAAGGACTACAGTGATTTTGAAGATTACGACAATGCCTTAACTGAGCTTATCAAGAGCAAAGACGCCGATGCAGTCGTCCTTGCCGGCTTTATGACAATACTCGGCAAAACGGTAATCAATACTTTTGAAAACCGAATTATTAATATACATCCGTCGCTTATTCCGTCCTTTTGCGGCGAAGGCTTTTACGGACTTCACGTTCACGAAGCCGCGCTTGCAAGGGGCGTAAAGGTAACGGGCGCAACGGCGCATTTTGTAAACGAGGTCTGCGACGGCGGACCTATAATCATTCAAAAAGCGGTCGAAATACAAAACGGCGACACACCCGAAATTTTGCAAAAAAGAGTAATGGAGCAGGCTGAATGGAAGATACTTCCCAAAGCGGTTTCACTTTTTTGTGATGAAAAAATAAAGGTTATAGGCAACAGAACCGAAATTCTTAACTAATCGGAGGTAATTATGAACGCAGTATCACTCGAAAAAGAAATATCCTCGACCACATATCCCGGCAGGGGTATTGTAATCGGCAGAAGCGCCGACGGCACAAAGGCTGTAATCGCATATTTTATTATGGGCAGGAGCGAAAACAGCAGAAACAGAGTTTTTGTTGAAACGGATGACGGAATCAAGACCGAAGCGTTCGATCCGTCAAAGCTTGTTGACCCTTCGCTGATAATCTATGCGCCGGTACGCACGCTCGGCAATAAGACAATAGTTACAAACGGCGACCAGACAGACACAATATATGAACTTATGAATCAACAGCTCACCTTTGAACAGTCGCTTCGCACACGTCAGTTTGAGCCGGACTCCCCTAATTACACACCGAGAATTTCGGGTATAGTAAAATGCAGCGACGGAAAAATGAACTATGCAATGTCAATTCTCAAAAGCGCAGACGGCAACCCCGAATGTTGCGAGCGTTATACATTTTCATACGATTGTCCGCTTGCAGGAAAGGGAAGATTTATCCACACCTATATGAGCGACGGCAATCCGCTTCCGAGCTTTGAGGGCGAGCCGACCTTGGTTGAGATTGGCGACGATGATATTGATTCCTTTGCCCAAAAGATTTGGGCTTCGCTCAACGACGATAACAAGGTGTCGCTGTTTGTGCGCTATATCGACATAGCAACAAACACGGCAGATTCAAGAATAATCAATAAAAACAAGTAAAAGAAAGGAAAGATAAGATGAATGAACTCGCTTTAAAGTACGGCTGTAATCCAAATCAAAAGCCGTCAAGAATATTTATGCAGGACGGAAAGGATCTGCCTGTTGAGGTGCTCAACGGCAAGCCGGGCTATATTAATTTTCTTGACGCATTCAATTCATGGCAGCTTGTAAAGGAGCTGAAAGCGGCAACAGGACTTCCTGCCGCAGCGTCGTTTAAGCACGTCAGTCCTGCGGGCGCAGCAGTTGCAACCGAGCTTTCGGATACTCTTAAAAAGATTTATTTTGTAGATGATCTTGAGCTTTCACCGATAGCTTCAGCCTATGCTATGGCAAGAGGCGCAGACAGAATGTCGTCCTACGGCGATTGGGTAGCTCTTTCCGATACCTGCGACGTTCAGACAGCCCTCCTCTTAAAGCGTGAGGTTTCCGACGGTATAATTGCTCCCGATTATACGCCAGAAGCGCTTGAAGTGCTCAAAACCAAAAGAAAAGGCACATACAATGTTGTTAAGATAGACCCCGATTATGTTCCTGCACCTGTTGAGCACAAGGACGTGTTCGGTGTTACGTTTGAGCAGGGCAGAAACGAGCTTAAAATTGATGAAGCAATGCTTATGCAGAACATTGTAACAAAGAACAAAAAACTCACCGACGAGGCAAAGCGTGATCTTCTTATCGCCCTTATCACACTTAAATACACACAGTCAAACTCAGTCTGTTATGCAAAAGGCGGACAGGCTATCGGCGTAGGTGCAGGTCAGCAGTCAAGAATTCACTGCACACGTCTTGCAGGCAACAAGGCGGATATATGGTATCTCAGGCAGCATCCAAAGGTTATGAACCTGCCGTTTGTTGACGATATTCGCCGTCCCGACCGTGACAACACCATTGATGTTTATATCTCCGACGATTACGAGGATGTACTTGCAGACGGCGTTTGGCAGCAGTTCTTTAAAACGAAGCCCGAACCCCTCACAAAGCAGGAGAAAAAGGAGTGGCTTGCAACATTCAGCGGCGTATCCCTCGGTTCGGACGCATTTTTCCCGTTCGGCGATAATATCGAACGTGCAAAGCGTTCGGGCGTTCAGTATGTAGCCCAGCCCGGCGGTTCTATCCGTGACGACAACGTAATCGACACCTGCGACAAGTACAATATGACAATGTGCTTTACAGGAATAAGACTTTTCCACCACTGATACGAGGTGAACTATGAAAATATTGATGATAGGCTCAGGCGGCAGGGAACACGCACTGATAAAAAAATTGCTTGAAAGCCCAAAATGCACAAAGCTCTATTGCGCTCCCGGCAACGGCGGAATTTCCCGTGATGCAGAGCCGGTTGACATCGGCGTAATGGACAAGGAAAATATGGTGAAATTTGCAAAGGACAACAGCATTGACCTTGTGTTTGTTGCCCCCGACGATCCGCTTGCCGCAGGAATGGTTGACGCAATGCAGGCTGAGGGAATTCGTGCGTTCGGTCCTAATGCAAACGCCGCCATAATTGAAGCTTCAAAGGTTTTTTCAAAAAATCTTATGAAAAAATATAATATTCCGACCGCAAAATACGAGGTATTCAGTGATCCGAATAAGGCTATTGACTATATAAAAACCGAAAACACAACTCCGGTTGTTGTAAAGGCGGACGGACTTGCGCTCGGTAAGGGCGTAATAATCGCTCAGACTATTAATGAAGCTGTCGAAGCCGTAAAGGAAATAATGGAAGACAAAAAGTTCGGCGATTCGGGCAATAATATAGTTATTGAAGAATTTCTTACCGGCCCCGAGGTTTCAGTCCTTGCATTTACCGACGGAAAATGTGTAAAGCCTATGGTCAGCTCAAAGGATCACAAGCGTGCTTTTGACAATGACGAGGGACTCAATACAGGCGGAATGGGAACAATAAGCCCAAATCCGTATTATACCGATGAAATTGCGGACATATGTATGGAAACAATCTTTAAGCCTACAATAGACGCAATGAACAAGGAAAACAGACCGTTTAAGGGCTGCCTTTACTTTGGTCTTATGATAACCCCGAACGGGCCGAAGGTCATTGAATACAACGCTCGTTTCGGCGACCCCGAGGCTCAGGTGGTGCTTCCGAGATTAAAAACCGATTTGGTTGACATCTGCGAAGCGGTAATTGATGAAAGGCTTGATGACCTTAATATTGAATGGTATGACGGAGCGGCAGCCTGTGTAGTTATGGCAAGCGGCGGTTATCCCGTAAAATATAAAAAAGGCATAGAAATCAAAGGTCTTGACGACAAAGGACAGGTTGACGGCGCTACGGTTTATCACGCCGGCACGAAGTACGAAAACGGTAAATTTTACACAAGCGGAGGACGTGTGCTTGGCATTACGGCAGTTGCTCCCACGCTTGACGAGGCGCTTAAAAAAGCATATTCGGCAGTTGATAAGATAAGCTTTGAGGGCGCTCATTACCGCCGTGACATCGGCAGAACAAAGTAACATCTGTTTTTCGATACATTTTTAAAAATATTATTTGAAATTAATAAAATTAAGCAACGCCGCACTTCATAAGAAATGCGGCGTTGCTTTTAACTTGCGTTTTTAATTTGTAATCTCAGTCTGTCGGAGATCATTGCGATAAACTCACTGTTTGTCGGCTTTCCTCTGTCGTTGTGAATGGTATAGCCAAAGTACGAATTAAGAACGTCAATATCGCCTCTGTCCCACGCAACTTCAATAGCGTGGCGAATTGCACGCTCCACCCTTGAAGAAGTGGTTTCATATTTTTTGGCAACAGAAGGGTAGAGCTGTTTAGTAACGGCATTAATGATTTCAGGCTTTTCTACCGACATAATAATCGAATCCCTGAGATAGTGGTAGCCTTTTATGTGAGCAGGCACACCAATCTCGTGCAGGATTTGAGTCACCTTTATCTCAATACCGAATGCGTCAAAGCTTATCGGACTTGCAAACATTCCGTCCTTGCCTTTTCTTAGCATTTTTGAGATGTTTTCGCAAAGCTCGGCTACGTCATACGGCTTTAAAACAAAGTAGCTTGCGCCTGCGCTCATAATCTCTCTTTCAAGTACGGGACTGTGAAATGAGGAAAACACAATAAATACCGGTGCTTTCAGATTTTGTCTTTTAATGTTCCGAATAACGCCGATTGCATCAAGCCTTGTCATAAATGAATCCATCACGACCACATCCGGTATTTCTTGGCGGATACGGCTGCAAAGCTCTTCGCCGTCCTTTACGCAGAATGAAGCTGAAATATTAAAGTTTTGCAATATTTTCAGGTTTTCCTGTGAAAATTCCGACGCATCTTCGGTAATAATAAGTTTAATGCTGTTGTCCATTGTCATAATCTCCCATCAATTTTTGATTGTGAATTAATATTACCACAAAATGGCAAACTTGGCAATAGTTTCCAACTAATTTTTTTAAATATTTTTGTCGATTGATTTCGACAACCAAAATCTGTCAATATATTGTGCTATTCGACTGAATAATCTACCATATTTTGTATAGCAACGCCATACCCCTCACAAGGATGATTTACAAACACATGGGTAACCGCTCCGACAAGTTTACCGTCCTGAACAATGGGGCTTCCGCTCATTCCCTGCACGATACCGCCGCATTTGTTAAGCAGCCTGTTGTCTGTAACTTTTATTACAAAGTTTTCATTGGTGTTCTTGTCAAAACTGCAAATTTTAGTTATTTCAATGTCATAACAGCCTATAACGTCGCTGTTTAGCGTGGTGTAGATTTCAGCTTTGCCCGGCTTAATTTCATTAAAATCGGCAAGTTCGATTTTTGAACCAAATTGTGCAATATTGTCATTTATTGTTCCGTAAACTCCCACATCGGTATTTCTTGTCAAATCACCTATTTTGTTGTCGGTAAAGTATCCGTTAAGACTTCCCGCATTTCCCGAGGTGCTTTTAGTTACCGAGCTGATGTTTGCTTTTACGGCTTCACCCGAACCGAGCGGCAACAGCAAATCTGTATCATTATCGCATATTCCGTGCCCAAGCGCCGCAAAATAATTATTGTCGGGGTCGTAATAGGTCACGGTGCCGATACCGGCACAACTGTCACGCACCCAAGCTCCGAGCAGATAGATTCCGACTGTATTAAGCTGAGGAGTAACATTTTTTTCGATTTCGTTTCCGTTTCGTTCTATGCTGAGTTTAAGTGCGTTTCCGTTTGAGTTGAAAGCTGCCGCCTGAAGATCCTCGTTTGTTTTAATTTCGTTTCCGTTTACTTTTTTAATGATGTCGTTAATCTCAAGTCCGCCGTCTTTGGCGGGACAAACATACTTTCCGCCGTCAAAAAATCCTTCAAGGTCAATAACAACAACACCGTCGTTATAAAATTTTACTCCGAAAGTATCGCCTCCGAGATAAACGTATCCTTCATTTGACTTTGCGCCTGCGGTCACAACCGTGCAGGTGTAAATTAAGCTGAAAATCAAGGCAACTGAGATTGTTTTTACAAATTTTTTCAAAAAATCACCTTCTTTCCGTTGCCTTTATTATTGTTTGCATTTATAATATAAGTAATTGCGTGTTCAAATTATTATAAAACAACTTGCCATTTAATATTAAAAAAATGCCGTCAAATCGTATTTTTTTCAAATTATTTTCAAAATTTAAATGATTTACAAGAGGGTAAAAATGTCTGATTCGGAAAAAAATTTAACCGGGCTTTCAACCGAACAAGTCAATGAACGTGTTTCAGAAGGAAAAACCAATAAAGTATCCAATCTTAAAACAAAATCAGTTAAGCGCATATTTTACGATAATATTTTTACGCTTTTTAATTTGATTAACGTAATACTTCTGATTGCGCTTATAGTTGTCGGATCATATAAAAATATGTTGTTTTTCGGTGTGGTAATCTGCAATACCGCAATAGGAATTTTTCAGGAAATCCGCTCCAAAAAAAGTGTTGACAAGCTGACAATTCTTTCAGAAAGCAAAATTGATGTTTTGCGTGACGGCAAAATTACTCGGATAAGCAAAGAACAAATCGTACTTGACGATATTATCATTCTTTCACGAGGAAACCAAATTCCTGCCGACTGCGTTGTTTGCTCAGGCTTATGCAAGGTAAATGAAAGTCTGCTTACCGGCGAATCGAACCTGATTGAAAAAAACGAGGGCGATGAGCTTTTGTCGGGCAGCTTTATAGCCGCAGGAAAGTGTTATGCAAGGGTTGCAAAGGTTGGTGAAAATTGCTATGCGTCTAAAATCAATAACGAGGCAAAATACATAAAAAAGGTAAACTCTCATATTATGAAATCCTTTAAGCTGATAATTCGGATATGCACCTTTATTATCATACCTGTAGGAATAATCTTCTTTATACGTCAGTTTGGAATATTGGACGAAAACATAAAGCGCACTGTTGAAAACACGGTTGCGTCAATGGTGGGAATGATACCGAGCGGAATGATACTGCTTACAAGTACCGTTCTTGCGGTGTCGGTTATCCGCCTTTCACGAAAAAAGGTTCTTGTAAACGAAATGTACTGCATAGAGTCGCTTGCGAGAGTTGATGTGCTTTGTGTTGACAAGACAGGAACGCTTACTGCCGATGAAATGAACGTGACCGAGGTTATCGCTTTTGATGCGTCGGATGATGAGATTAAAACCGCACTTTCGTCAATAGTAAGCTCGTCCGAAGAAATTAACGCAACGCTTTTTGCAATAAAAGATTATGTCGGCGAGCAAAAGCCGATAAACTGCGTGAAATTTGCGTCGTTTTCATCTGAAAACAAGTGGTCGGGCGGTGCTTACTCAAACGGTAAAACGTATATAGTCGGAGCGTCCGAATTTGTTTTAAAGGACAAAAACAAATACTCGGATGTGTATGACAGGATAGCCGATATTGCTCAAACCGTCAGGATAGTTGTGCTTGCCTGTTCCGATTCGGAATTTGACGGCAACACATTGCCGAACGATTTAAAACCTATGGCGCTTATTCTTATAAAGGACAAGCTGAGAGAAAACGTGAACGACACAATAAACTATTTTAAGGAACAGGGCGTTGCTCTAAAGGTTATTTCCGGTGACAGCGTAAAGACCGTACGCAATATAGCCATTGACACCGGGATTGAGGGAGCGGAAAACGCCGTTGATATGTCAACCGTAACGACAGATGACGAACTGTATGACGAAGCGGAGCGGTGCAGTGTTTTCGGCAGAGTAACACCTGCTCAAAAGAAGCAGCTTGTAACGGCTCTGCAAAATCACGGACATTCTGTTGCTATGATGGGGGACGGTGTAAACGATGTTCTTGCTCTCAAAGAGGCAGACTGTTCCGTAGCAATGGCGTCGGGAAGCGAGGCGGCGAGAAACGTTTCGCAGTTGGTCCTTGTAAATAATGACTTTGCCTCAATGCCCGAGGTTGTGGCAGAGGGCAGACGAACAATCAATAATGTTGAGCGCAGCTCTTCGCTGTTTTTGGTAAAGACGATATATTCTATTGTGCTTTCAATATTTTTCATATTTTTCCGCGGACAGTATCCGTTTGAGCCTATCCAGCTTACGCTTATCGGCGCATTGACCATCGGGTTTCCGTCGTTTGTGCTTGCCTTGCAGCCGAACAAGGACAGAATCAAGGGTAATTTTACATTCAACATTATTTCAAGGGCAATGCCTGCGGCAATATGTGTAATATCAAATATAATCATAGCAGCGGTCATAGGAAGAACATTTGGAATTCCTCACCCCGAAATTTCCACAATATCGGTTTATCTTACGGCATTGTCGTGTCTGCTGCTTATTGTCAGGCTGTCTGTTCCGTTTAATTTACTTCGTACCGTGATGTTTTGCATAAGCGTTTCGGGACTTGCGCTTGCAGGTCTGTTTTTTGGCAAGCTGTTTTCAATTACGCTGCTTGGCTTTGAAAGCCTTTTGATATTCCTGCTTTGTGCAATCGCGACTATAATTGTTTTCAATATTCTTTACAGCATTGCCCAATATCTGATTGACAAAAATAAAAATCAATAAGGCGGTATTATGAAAATATTTTTGCCCGAAAAAGTAAACATTATTTTAAATACACTTTACAAAAACGGCTTTGAGGCTTATGTTGTAGGCGGTTGTGTTCGTGACAGCCTGCTCGGAGCTGCGCCAAACGATTGGGACATTTGTACAAACGCAAGACCTGAGAAAATCAAGAACTGTTTTAAGAATTTTAATACCTTTGACGCAGGAATAAAGCACGGTACAATATCCGTTGTGCTGGGAAAAGAAATTTTTGAGGTGACTGCCTATCGTATCGACGGTGAATACAGCGACAATCGTCACCCCGAAAGCGTGACTTTTACAAGCGATATTTTAAAAGACCTTGCACGGCGTGATTTTACCGTCAATTCAATGGCGTACAATGAAAAAAACGGCTTGAAGGACCCTTTTGGCGGCAGACTCGACCTTGAAAACAAAATTATTAAGTGCGTCGGAAATCCTGATAAACGCTTTAGTGAAGACGCACTGAGGATAATTCGGGCTTTGCGTTTTGCGTCAGCCTACGGCTTTTCGATTGAAAACAAAACATCAAAGTCGATTTGTAAAAATGCCACTTTGCTCAAAAATATTTCTTCGGAACGCATAGCCTCTGAGCTTGACCGCCTTTTGTGCGGAAAGGGAGTCGAAAATATACTCAACAATTACCGCGATGTTTTTGCCGTGATAATTCCCGAAATTGTTCCGACATTTGATTTTGAACAGTACACAAAACACCATAACCGAGATGTGTGGCGGCATACCACGCACGCTGTAGCCTCGATTGATGCAACTGCGCTTTTGCGAATGACTATGCTATTGCACGACTTGGGTAAGCCAAACGCCTGTAAGCGTGATTCTGACGGAACCTGTCATTTTAAAGGTCATCCAAAGTACAGTGCAGAATTTGCCGATACAATATTGCACCGCCTAAAATATCCGACGCATTTTATTGAAGCCTGTCTAAAGCTGATAATTTATCATGACGTTCGCTTTCATGGCACAAAACGTCAGGTAAAACATATTATGAACGCAATAGGCGAGAATAATACGGAGCTTTTGTTTAAGGTTCAGCGTGCCGATATTCTTGCCCAGTCGGATTATATGCAAAAAGAAAAGCTCGGCGCAGTAGACCTTGCCGAAGCTATGTATAAAGAAACACTTAAAGAGCAGTCCTGCTTTACGCTTAAACAGCTTGCCGTCAACGGAAATGATCTGATAAATATCGGCATAACCGACGGTAAACAAATCGGAAAAATATTAAGGAATCTGCTTAGTATGGTAATTGATGAAAAAATTCAAAATGAAAAATCCGCCTTGCTGAAACAGGCGAAAACGGAAAAGGAAGAGCAAAATGATTAATTACAAAACGACCGATTATCTTTCGGACGATGCAAAAGCGCTCCGTGAACAGGTTTTTATAAAAGAGCAAAAATTTGTAAATGAATTTGACGATACCGATAATATCTCACTTCACACTGTTATGTATGATGATACAAGACCGATAGCCTGCTGTCGAATTTATAAAGGAAAGTCTGACGGCGAATACATTGCGGGCAGAATAGCCGTCATAAAGGAATACCGCAGCAGACATCTCGGACAGGCTATGCTTAGCAAGATTGAAAGCGAAGTGAGAAAAGCAGGCGGTAAAAAGATTTCTGTTTCCGCTCAGCTCCGTGCCGAAAAGTTTTACGAAAACTCAGGCTTTAAGCCGAGCGGCGAAGTGTATTTTGATGAATACTGCGAACATATACATATGGAAAAATTGCTATAAAAACAGGGCTGTCACATTCAGATGCAGAAAGCGTTTTCTTCGCTCTGCGTTAAATGCGGCAGCCCCTTAAATTTTTTAGTTGTCAGATTCTTGCAACGCCCGATTTAACGGCGGCATCCTTAACGGCTTTTGCTACCGTTTTGCCTATTCTGTCATCGAATGCGTGCGGAAGAATGTAGTCGGCATTAAGCTTGTCTTCGTCAACAAGAGAAGCTATTGCAAACGAAGCGGCAATCTTCATATCCTCGTTAATGTCGCTTGCTCTGCAATCCAGTGCGCCTCTGAAAATTCCGGGAAACGCAAGCACATTGTTTATCTGATTGGGGAAATCACTTCTGCCTGTTCCCACAACAGCGGCACCTGCCTTTTTTGCAAGCTCAGGCATAATTTCGGGGGTAGGATTTGCCATAGCAAAAATTATTGGGTCAACGTTCATTGATTTAACCATATCCTCGCTGACGCAGCCTGCCGCAGAGATGCCGAGAAATACGTCTGCGCCGACCATTGCGTCCGCAAGGCTGCCCTGTTTGTGTTCAAGGTTGGTGATTTCTGCCATCTCCCGTTTAACGGAATTCAGCCTTTCGTCGCCCTTGCATATAATCCCCTTGCTGTCGCAAAGCGTGATTCTTTTAACGCCCATATTCAAGAGGTGCTTTGCAATCGCAATTCCTGCGGCTCCCGCACCGTTCATAACCACTTTTATTTCCTCAAATTTTTTGCCTACGATTTTAAGAGCGTTTATAAGTCCCGCCGCAACTATAACGGCAGTTCCGTGCTGATCGTCGTGAAATATCGGAATATCGCATTTTTCCTTTAGCTTTCTTTCGATTTCAAAGCATCTCGGAGCTGCAATATCCTCAAGATTGATTCCGCCGAAAGAGCCGCTTATCAGATATACGGCGTTTACTATTTCATCAACATCCTTGCTTTTAATGCATATCGGAAAAGCGTCAACATCGCCGAATTCCTTAAACAGAGCGCATTTACCTTCCATAACCGGCATTCCGGCTTCAGGACCGATGTCGCCCAGCCCCAAAACAGCGGTTCCGTCGGTGACAACGGCAACAAGGTTATTTCTCCTTGTAAGTTCAAATGATTTATCAATGTTCTTTTGAATCTCAAGGCAAGGCTCGGCAACTCCGGGAGTATATGCAAGTGCCAGATCCTCTGATGATGAGATAGGCACTCGTGAAACTACTTCGATCTTGCCGTTCCATTCATAATGCTTTTTCAGTGATTCCTGTCTTATGTCCATAATCGCACTCCTTAAATAAAAATTCCTCAATTATTATAAACTAATTTAAAATATATATCAAGGACAATTTGACAATGGCACACATTTGTTTTATTATAATCTTGTGAGTACACCGAACAGCTGCGAGCAATTCCCGAAAGGGACTGCGCGAGGAAAGTCCGGGCTTCGCAGAGCAAAAATAACGGCTAACGGCCGCCGGAGGCGACTCCAGGGATAGTGCAACAGAAAATTA
>UQQD01000007.1 GCA_900543095.1 uncultured Ruminococcus sp.
GTAAGTGCCGTGAGGCATTCAGCTTGGCAGTACTAATAGGTCGAGGGCTTGACCATAACTTAATTTCTTTGGTCAGTCAGTATTTTCTCTTTTCCCTTTTTCTTCTCTTTATTCAGTTTTCAGGGTGTTTGCTGAAAACACTACGGTCGGGCATTAATGCTCGATGACAGATAAATCTGTCTGCTCGGTAAATAATCATTACTAAGAGTTTAAAGCATCGCTTTTGCGGTGCTTTTTTAATTTGGCTCAATGTCAATAGTTGGGTTAACCCGAAAAAATAATCGTTCCACCCATATTCGCCTTATAGGGGGTGTGATTTTGCAAGTGAAAATCCTATTCTTATCACGAAGAAACAAAGGAGGTTTCAAAAATGGAACAAATCAAAATAGGAAAGTTTATTGCAAAAAAACGCAAAGAACTAAATTTAACTCAAGAGCAACTTGCCGAACGCTTGGGTGTTTCAAACAAAACCATTTCAAAATGGGAAACAGGAAAATATATGCCCGATTATGCTGTAGTAAAGAACTTGTGCGAAGAATTAAAAATCTCGGTTTCTGAATTGATGGACGGCGAAGAAGCCGACGATAAAAGTGTTCGTGTGTATGATGATGAACAAATCCTCGATTTGTTGAGAAGAACACAAGAATTAGAAAAGCAAAGAGTTATGCTGACCGGAGTTATCCTTATCGTTATGGGAATTGCTTTGCTGGCATTGTCGCACACTTTTGGCGGTTTAGATGTAAAAGATTTTTTTGCGGGACTTCTATTTGGAATATCAATCATTGAAATGTTATTGGGTGTTTATGTAACCGCTAAGGGTGCAAGCGGTAAATAATGTTTTCATCAGTTAAAATGAAAATAATCTGTTAAAAATCCTTGTTTTGAAATGGATCTTTTGTGCGCTCAAAACAGAGGGAAAATGTATATACAAAAATATATAAAATATTTCTCAGAACACTTGAAAATTTATATAATATAATGTACAATATATATATACAATAAAAATTACGGAGGAATTACTATGAAAACCATTAAAAAATTGTCTGCACTTGCACTTGCATTGTGTATGTTATTGTCACTTGTACCTATAACAGTGTCTGCCGGAATAATGCCGCTTCCTACGCCTACCAATCTTAAGTGGAACGATACACTTGAGTCGGGCAAAATATACGCTACATGGAACACAAGCGGCGATGAGGCTTGGTGTATCGCCACTCTTTACAGGGACGGAACGATGGTAAAGGATTTTGCCTATGCAAGATACGGTACTAATAAATATGACTTTACTTCATATATGCAGGAACCGGGAAATTACACCTTTATCGTTCAGGCTATTGCAGATGTTGAAAGTGCAATGTATAATGACAGTGAGATAGCCAAACCCAGCGCAGTTTACACTGTAACCGCACCTGCACAAAAATACATTTACGGCGATGTAGACAAAAGCAACGATGTTACGGTTAAAGATGCAACGCTTGTTCAGAAATATTGTGCATTGGTAAGTGAACTTGATGATGCGCAAATGAAGATTGCCGACGTAAACGGTGACAATAAGGTTACAATAAGCGACGCTACTTACATTCAGAAATATCTTGCTTCTGTTGTTTCTGCGGAAAACAGAACCGGTAAGGAGTTCACTGTTTAATCTAAAAGCTTGCGAAAGTTTTGATTGACTGTTTTAAAACATAACATTTAAGAAAGGTCTCTGATTTTCAGAGACCTTTCTTGTTCTATTTGTGTAATTTATAATTGTCCAAAATCATTCTTATACTTTGTTTTTCGCTTTCTGAAAGAGTGCGGTAGTCGCTTATAAGAGAAAATTCATCTTGATTGAGATCGCCAGGGAGGACTTTTTCAATCTTATGATCAATTTCGGTGTGACCTATAAGATAATCTACCGAGGTACAGAAATAATCCGCAAGCTTTTTCAGTGTAGCAATATCAGGTTCAACAGCGTGATTTTCATATTTATTGATAGATTGCTGACTTACTCCGATTATATCGGTGAGCTGTTGTTGACTTAAATTTTTTCGGTTCCTTAACATTTTTAGATTTTTAACCATATCAACACCTCATTGTTATTGTAACAACTTTTTGTTGTTGTATAAAAACTTATTGTTAGTTATCGACAACAACCGTAGGTTGTGATAATATACATATAGGAGATGTAAGTATTCTTAAAATGCCCAATGAGGGTTATAAATTCAGCGTGTCAACTAAATTGCAAACACTATAATTGTTTATAATGCATAAATAAGCGAAATAAAGTTAGTCAACCATTTTTAAGATAAAATGTTACACTTTAAATTAATTATGTTATAATTTAAGTGCAGATGACACCCGCCCCTTATGCGGTGGGTGACACTTCAGGATTTCAGTGTGAGTATATCTTCCACTGAAACCCTGAGGAGCTAAAGTTCTTTTGTACTGCTTGCAATCTTTGGTAAGGAAGCGATTTTATGTTCAAAGGCGCAGTTTTTGATATGGACGGGCTGATGATAGACAGCGAGCGTGTGGTATATAACGGTTGGCAGAAGCTAATGGATAAACACGGTTATGATTACAGCGTTGAGGTTTTTAAGCAGACGGTCGGCAGGCGCAAAAACGAAGTTGAACAGTTTTATTATGAAAGGTACGGCACTGATTTTCCTTACCGTGAGCTTGCCCAAATACAGCGGCAGAATTATATTGACCGTTTAATATCAGAGGGAATCCCCGTAAAAAAGGGATTGTATGAAATTTTGGAGCTTTTTAAAAACAGCGGTGTTAAGATTGCCCTTGCAACATCTACATCACGCAAAACAACAGAGATGAATTTGAAGGTTATAAACGCTGAACGCTATTTTGACGCACTTGTGTGCGGTGAGGACGTGACAAACGGTAAGCCCGATCCTGAGGTGTTTTTGACCGCCGCACAAAAAATATGTGTGCCGCCTGAGAAATGCGTTGCCTTTGAGGACAGCATAAACGGCATAAAATCAGCGTTTGCGGCTCATATGACAACGGTTATGGTGCCTGATTTTGTTGAACCGACCGATGAAATTATGCCGCTGATAAGCTTTTTGTGCAGAGATCTTTTGCAGGCAACGGAATTTGTAAGACGTAGAATTTAGGGCTTTAATTTGACCTCAGACAATCAACTAAACGGATTGTTTGTCGGATTGCTTTCGGAGCATTTCAAAATTTTTAGGTTGTTGTCACCGTCGCAGAATGCGGCAAACACCGCTTCGACCTTTTCGTTTTGCTTTTCCAGCTCCGAATTGAGCCAGTCCATATTGTTGCCTGTGCTGTGCAGATTTTTTTCAAGCACTCTGCCGTTTGCAACAACAACTACTTCAATACGCTTTTGGCGCACTATTATTTTGAGGTCGTCGGGAGTGACGGGGCGGCTTTTGTCCTTTGGCAATACGGATATTTGTCCGGTGTGTTCAAACATAACCGTTTCTACGTCGTCAAGCGAAAAATACTCCTTGTCGCGGAGCATTGTCAGAAACTCGTTGAAGTCGATTTTTGCCGTTGTTAGATTTCGTTTATAGAGCTTCCCCCTGTCATACAGAACAATACTTTTGCCGGTGAAAAATCTTCTGCAAACCACCGACTTTTGTGACAGGAGAGTCAATATTATCATAATCGCCGCATAGACAAGCAAAGCTACAAAGCAGTGCCGGAAATCGGCAATCTCGCTTGTCGCCATTTCAGCGGCTATTGAGCCGATTGTGATACCGTTTACATAGTCAAACATATTCAGGTTTGACATCTGCTTGTTTCCGATAAGCTTTGAGAGTATAAACAGCACCGCCACCGACACAAACGCAGTGACCACTATATATAACAAATCATCCATAGTAATTCCTCCGAAAGAAGTTTTGGGATTATTATGGACTTTTTTTTGCGCCGATATGCGAATAAATGAAATCCGTTTGGATAAAAATACTAAATGCAACCTAAGTATTGCTGACGCTCCTTTGCACTGTTTGCAATATGGTGCAGGCTTTGCTACGATTTAAACTACAGGGGATATTGACAATTTTTCAAAAAGAATGTAAAATAATATTAAACGATTGTGCACAATTTAATTTTACATAATTGATTTTAAAATAGTGTGGTGGTATAGTGACAAGATATGATATTGCAATAATCGGAACGGGTCCTGCGGGAATTTCGGCGGCAATTACTGCCAAAATCAGAGGCAAAAGTATTATATTGCTTGGCCCGAAGAACCTAAGCGATAAAATAACAAGGGCGGCAAGAATTGAAAACTATACCGCCTTGCCGAACATCAGCGGCAAAGAGCTTGCAGGGCATATGCTTTTGCACCTGAAAACGCTCGACATACAAATAACCGATAAACGTGTCAAGACGGTATATGCTATGGGAAAATACTTTGTTCTTGAAGCAGGCGAGGATATGATTGAATCTAACAGCGTTATTGTTGCCGCAGGCGTTATGCAAGGTAAGATGCTCAAAGGCGAAAAAGAATTGCTCGGTTCGGGTGTGAGCTACTGCGCTACTTGTGACGCAAGACTTTACAGAGGCAAAAAGGTTGCGGTAATAGGTTACAGCGACGAATCGGCAAATGAAGCAGAGTTTTTGTCGGATATAGCGAGTGAGGTTATGTTCTTTCCGATGAAAAAGGGTATTGAACCCGAAAGCAGGAAAAACATCACGGTTATCAGAGAAATTCCCCGTGAGATAACGGACGAAGGATTCGTAAAGGGCGTGCTTACCGACAACGGAGAGTATGGTGCAGACGGAGTGTTTGTTCTGCGTGATTCGGTTTTGCCGGATACGCTTGTTCCGGGGCTTGAAACCGAGCAAAATCATATAAAAGCAGATTTGCAGATGAAGACAAACCTTGACGGCGTTTTTGCCTGCGGTGATATTGTCGGCAAGCCGTATCAATATATTAAAGCGGCAGGTCAGGGTAACACGGCGGCGCTTTCTGCCGTTGAGTACCTTAGCAGGCTTAAAAATAATTCATAACACAAAGCAAAGGAGAATAATTATGGTACAGAGAATTTATGACAATAATATGGATGAAGCGCTTGAAAGCAAGCTTGCGCTCGTTGATTTTTCGGCAGTATGGTGCGGTCCGTGCAAGATGATTGCACCTGTAATTGAAGAACTTTCAGACGAGCTTGACGGCGAGGTGGATTTTTTTAACGCCGATTCAGACGAAAACTCGGAGCTTGCAAGAGAATATCAGATCAGCAGTATTCCCGCACTGTTGCTTTTTAAAAACGGCGAAGTTGTGGCAAGAACAGTAGGTTTTCAGCCCAAAGGAGCCATAAGGAGCTTTATTGATTCAAATAAATGATCGGGAGCGATAATATGTCGGAAGAATATGAGTCGCTTAGACTTGAAAATCAAATTTGTTTTCCGCTTTATGCCTGTTCAAAGGAGATTGTGCGAAGGTACAAGCCGTTTCTTGACGAGCTTGACCTTACATATACCCAGTACATTGCGATGCTGGTTATGTGGGAGCAAAAACGGATAAACGTCAAAAATATGGGCAGACTGTTGTTCCTTGATTCGGGAACGCTGACGCCTGTGCTCAAAAAGCTGGAGCAAAAGGGATATATTTTAAGAACTCGCAGTGCAGACGACGAGCGTGTTGTAATTGCAAACCTGACCGAAAAGGGCGAACGGCTAAAGGGCAGAGCCGTTCTTGTTCCGCAAAAGGTGACGAAGTGCGTAAACCTTTCAAGAGAAGAGGCTGAATTACTGTATGCACTGCTGTACAAGGCGCTTGACCGCTCCGAAAATATATAACCTGAGTACAGATTCCTCCGCATCTCAGGCGGCGAGGAACATTTGCACACAGGTTATGTTTTTAATTAATGCCTTTATCAATGCCAACTTGATTGGTATAGTTTAAGCAAAAAATATTCCCTGTACTGTTGTAAGTACAGGGCGATTGATGCTCACGCTCATTTTAAAAAAATTCAAAAAAAAACAGAGCGTTTAAGCTCTGCTTGACAACATAAATATTATGCTGTATAATAGTTATGTAAAGGAACGGTTTTGGCTGTTCCGCTTTAAGACAAATTATTTTTGGTAACCGCCTTGTATTCGCAGTACAGGGCGGTTATTTTTTTGCGTTATTAACGTAAGCCATAGCAAAAATAAGTATCAAGACTATCATTGTCAGGTATTCCACGCACTCACCCCCTTTCTCAAGGGAGCTGAAACAACCGCCGCCGTTCCTTTACGAAATTATTATACTACAAATGTTGCAGTAGTTGCAACTGTTTATCGCAACAAAAGTCGTCGCAAAAAATGCAACGGCTTTTTTATGTTCAACTAATTAAGTTTAGGCATCAAGGCAGGCACGGAGTTTATCGCTGAAAACCTTATTAAAAATTATCTCACCACGGCTTTATTGAGCCTGTCAGCTCAGAAACAGAAGCGATATTGTTATCGTCAAGGAATTTTTCCATACCACGGGCAATTTTAATCGGAGCATAGGGGTCGGTAAACAGCACGGTGCCGATTTGCAAAGCCGAAGCGCCTGCAATCATCATTTCTACCGCATCCTGCCAAGTCGTTATTCCGCCAAGCCCGATAACGGGAATTTTTACGGCGTTTGATACCTGCCAAACCATTCTTACAGCAATCGGAAAAACTGCCGCTCCGCTCATTCCTCCGGTGTTGTTGCGGATTATCGGACGGCGTGAGTTTATGTCTATCTTCATACCCGTGAGTGTGTTTATCAGCGAAACTGCGTCTGCACCGCTGCTTTCTGCCGCCTTTGCAATAGAGGCGATGTCTGTTACATTGGGGCTGAGCTTTACTATGAGCGGCTTTTTGCAGTGACTGCGTACCTGACGTGTTATCTCTCCGACGCCCTCACAGCTTGTGCCGAATTGTACGCCGCCCTGTTTTACGTTTGGGCATGATATGTTAAGCTCAATCATATCGACATCGGTGTCGCTTAGTTTTTCAGCCATTTCGCAGTATTCTTCGTAGCTGTTGCCTGCGATATTTGCTATAATCACCGTGTTTTGCTGTTTGAGCCACGGCAAATCCTCTTTTATAAACACGTCAACGCCCGGATTTTGCAGACCTACGGCGTTGAGCATACCCGACGGAGTTTCGGCTATTCTGGGGGACGGGTTACCGTCACGCTTTTTAAGGGTTATGCCCTTGCAGGAAATGCCGCCCAATGCGCTGAGCGGATAAAATTCGCCGTATTCCCTGCCAAATCCGAATGTTCCGGAAGCGGCTATCAGCGGATTGCCAAATTCAACTCCTGCGATTTTTACGGATAGATCAGCCATTGAAAACTACCTCCTCAGCGTTAAATACAGGACCGTTTTTGCAGACGTGGTGCATAACCTCTTTGCCGTCTGAGATAACCTTTACCGCACAGCCGAGACAGGCGCCTATTCCGCACGCCATACGTTCTTCGAGCGATATTTGACAGGGCTTTGAAAATTCCCTGCACAAATCTGCAACCGCTTTCAGCATAGGTGTAGGTCCGCAGGCGCAGACCTCGTCGATTTCGTTTATCCTGTTTTTGAGAATATCGGTAACAAAGCCCCTTTCACCTGCACTTCCGTCATCGGTGACAAGCACAAGCTCTGCTCCTGCTTTTTTAAAATCATCTTGCAGTATTACAAGAGCTTTGTTTCTGAAGCCGGTGATGACAAGGGGATTTTCGGTCTGTTTTGCGGTATAGAGCATTGGCGGAACGCCTATTCCGCCGCCGATAAGGCAGTATCTCTTACCGTTTTTTATCTTAAATCCGTTGCCGAGCGGCGCAAGAAGATCTACGTCCTCGCCTTTCTTCATCTGCGACATCAGCCTTGTGCCTTCGCCCTTTACCTGATAAACAAGTCGCATAATGCCGTTGTCAACGTCGCATATCGAGATTGGACGGCGAAGCGTTTTTGACGGAACATAAACGTGTGCAAACTGTCCGCAAAGTGCAGGCAAGGCGTTGTTGTCATACTTTAAACGCATATCAAAAATTCCGTCTGCTATCTCACTGTTTGACATCAGGGGATATTTTCTTACGTCGTATTTCATATCATCATTCCTTTAAAGATATTCGAGCTTTATCACTACGAAGCCAAGCTCCGTATAGCTGTAGAGCGGACTTTGAGTACTGATACACGGCAAATTTTTGTTGACAGAGTTTGTCTCTTCAACCCAACTGTATATATATCCGTCATTGGCAAGGCGGTTAAACGTTTCTTCAAAATCAAGCCTGCTGTCGATGACAAAAGCAAAGCTGTCTTCGTACTGTTCGGCAGAAGCTATCAGCGCAGTTACGATGTTGTCCGCATTGTCGGGGTCTGTAAGTATAAGGTTGTTCTTATAAAAGTAGTTATATTCCGTGTTTGTACATTCGGGGACAAAACTGTTATACAGCACGGTGTTGTCGTAGCTGTTGCTGTCAAGCTCGCTGAAAGTCTTGTTAATTGTGTGGTCGGTGTTTATATCCTCAGTTGTGAGATTAAGATAAAAATATCTTTCTGAATATATATTTTCATTGCTGTCATTCCAGGTAACATCGGTATGATACCACTCGCCCTCTATCTTGACGCAGTTCCACATATGAGATTCATCTTTTGACGTGCCCTCAACAACGGTACATTCTATTCCGAGTCTGTTGCACAAGAGCTGAAAAGCCTTTGAATAACCGTCGCAAACAGCCTTTCCGTCAAGCAAAGCTCCGCAGACGTTGTGTTCGTTGCCGAGAGTTTTTCCGTTTGATGCCGCCGTTGCTCCTTCGCTGTCGTATTCGCAGTTGTCAACAAGGTAGTCATTGATATAAAATTCAATATCATAATCGCCTGCATCATTTGGTGCGGAGGATATAATATTGTCAATTTTATTTTCAAGCTCTCGCCTTAGATTTATAAGGTTAGCGTTCTCTATTGTAAAAATAAGGGAAAGCACTGTGACGCCGTTACTGTTGTAGTATTCAAAGGTACCGTCTATCCAGAATACCTGGGGATTGTCGCATTGATATGCCAATAGTGCTTGAGTTATTGTATTTTCGGAGTATTCGCCGCCAAGCGAAAATTCCTCGCTTGCCGATTTGTTTGCATATTCGTCTATCATCGAATAAATGCGTTGTTTGTCCGCACTGTCAAGGCTTTGGTATCCGTAGCCCGAATATGCCTCGGTTCTCGGTTTTGCCTGAGATGGTGTTGTTGTTGAATTTTGAGAGTCCGAGCTTCCTTTGTCGGAGGCTTCAAAGATGTCAAATACGGTACAGCCGCACAATGTTGCGGCGCACAAAAGGATTGATATTACGGAAAGTAAAATTTTGTGTTTAATATTATATAGCTTCAAAAAATCACCTGAATATATTTTACTTTATTTTTTTCAACTCGTCAATATTGCGTTTGATATATTTATGTGTTAAAATACTATCGGTCTGTTCGCAAAATCCAGACCTTAAATAAATACTACGGAGGAATTTAATATGAAAAACAAATCAACGCTGTACCTTGTACAGGCGTCGGTCATTGCCGCATTGTATGCGGTGCTGACAATTTTGCAAAATGTGCTTTTGCCCGGTTCTGCTTCTTATGCAGTGCAGTTCAGGGTGGCAGAGGTTATGACCGTATTTGCGCTGTTTACGCCGGCGGCAATTCCCGGACTTACGATAGGCTGTGTGATTGCAAACATCAGCTCACTTTCGTCGCTCGGTCCGTATGATATGATATTCGGGTCTGCGGCAAGCCTGATAACCGCAATTTTGATGTATCGCCTGAGAAACGTCAAATTGTTTAAAATGCCGATACTTGCCTGCCTTATGCCTGCGCTCATAAACGGAATTTTGGTTGGGTTTGAAATAGAATTCTTTTTTGTCGCAGGCGAATTCCATTTTTGGGATTTTCTTTTGCAGGGCGGACTGGTTGCGCTCGGAGAGCTTGGAGTTTTGCTTGTGTTGGGACTTCCGTTTACAAAATTATTATCACATTTTTCTGTATTTCAACGTACAAACAATAAATAAATTTACGGCAATAAATTCAGCGCAGGAACACTTAGAATAACAAATATATTATAAATCCGATTAAAAAGAAAAAGCTATAATTCACATCATACCCATTGGCATTGTTGATTGTGGATTATAGCCTTTAATTTTTGTTTTGTTCTTTTTTGCGCTGAAAGCGTCAGTCCGTTAGCGCCGTATTTACGGCGATAATGCTTTATTGTTTATCCCTTGACTGCGCCTGCAACAACGCCCTCGATAATATATTTTTGACAAGCAAAATAGAACACTACTATCGGGATAATACTCAGCACAATCAGTGCCATAATTGCGCTTGTGTCCGAATGACCGTAAGAGCCGTTGAGGTACTGAATGTGAATAGGAATAGTTCTGTAGGTCTTGTCGAGAATAAGGTACGGCAACAGATAGTCGTTCCATATCCACATGGTTTCAAGTATTGCTACAGAAATGAATGTCGGTTTCATTATCGGCAAAACGATACCGAAAAATGTTTTGAGCGGGCCTGCGCCGTCAACGTCTGCCGCTTCTTCAATTTCTATCGGTATTGATTTTACAAAGCCTGTAAACATAAATACCGCAAGTCCCGCACCGAATCCGAGGTAGATTATCAAGATACCCCAAGGAGTGGTGAGGTGAAGGTTGTCCGCTGTTTTTGAAAGTGTGAACATTACCATCTGGAACGGCACTACCATTGAGAATATGCAGAAATAATAGATTATCTTGCATATGACGGAATTTGAACGGCTGAGGTACCATGCACACATTGAGGTGCATAAAAGTATCAGCGCAACACCGAATATCGTAATGAAAAAGCTGCATACGATAGTTTTCCAAAACGGGAAGTTGCCGTAGAACATACCGGTGATATAGCTGTCAAGTCCGCTGAAGGTTTCTGATGTCGGAAATGCAAACGGAGCCTGGCTGATAGCCTTGTTTGTCTTAAAGGAGTCCATCAGTACAACAAAAACCGGAACAACATAGAATATAGAAATTATCGTAAAAAGAACGGTAAGGATTTTCATTCCGACCGTCTGTTTCTTTTTGACAGGTCTTTCTTTTGCTTTTATCTTTGCCATTACTGCTGCACCTCTCTTTTCCGTGTAAAGTACAACTGAGCCAAAGCGATAACCACAACGACGAGGAAGAAGATAACGCCCTCTGCCTGACCGACGCCGCGGGAATTCTGGTTCTTATAGAAGGTGTTGTAGATGTTGAGCGCCAGCATTTCCGTTTGATATATCATCGTGCCTCCGGAGGACACAACGCCCGGGTCTCCGCCTGTAAGCGCAAGGTTTTGGTCAAACAGTTTAAACGAGTTTGTCAGCGTTAGAAACGTGCATATCGTAATTGACGGAGCCATCATCGGAAGTGTTACATGACCGAGAAGCTGTTTTCGGTTTGCACCGTCGATTCTTGCCGCTTCATACAGGTCGGCGGGCACGCTTTGGAAGCCTGCAATATATATGATCATCATATATCCCGCCTGTTGCCAGCACATCAGGATTATCAGTCCCCAAAATCCGAATGCTGAATTGAGCTTAATGTTGGTGCCGAAATTCATAAGAATTCCGTTAAAAATAAGCTGCCATATATAGCCCAAAATAATTCCGCCGATAAGGTTCGGCATAAAGAACACTGTTCTGAAGATGTTTGAGCCTCTTATTCCGAGCGTAAGGACATACGCCACGGCAAACGCTATCAGATTGATAAGAATTACCGACACAACGACGAACAATGCGGTAAACCAAAAAGCTCTCAAAAAGCCTTCGTTCTGAAACGCCTTTACATAGTTGCCGAGTCCGATAAAGGTTGCGTCACTTGTGGTTCTGAATTTGCAGAACGAAAGATAGATTCCCTGAAAGAACGGATATACAAAACCGATTATGAATGCAGCAAGCGTCGGAAGGACAAATACAAGAAAATACAGTTTTCTTTTAGGTTTCTTAAACATAATAACTTGCCTTTCTGAAAAAAGCAGGGGAGCGGAAGCCGCCCCCCTACCGAATGTTTGCTATCTGCTATTAATATTAGCAAATGTTTTGATTTAATTCATCAATGATTTGCGGCATATTCGGTAGCCCAACCGTCAACAAATGCTTTTACAACATCGTCCCAAGCACCCTGACCTGCGGCATACTGTGTAAGAGCTGTACCAACGCCGTTTTTCCAGTCTTCACTCGGCATTGTTGTGAAGTTCCAGCTTACAGGTGTTTTGCCTGCTTCTGTGTTAGCCTGGTCAACTTTAACAAATACGTTGTTTGTAGCCTGAGCGTTCTTGAACGGGATTACAAAGTTCATATCTGTTGCCATAGCCTTTGTGCCTGCTTCGCTTGTTACACACCAGTTGAGGAACTTGAGTGTAGCAGCCTGATCGTCAGCGCTTGCCTTGTTGTTTACACACCAATAGTTCTCAGAACCTGTGCAAAGACCCTGGTTAGCTTCATCGCCCACACCGATGTAGATCGGGAGCATACCGAGCTGATCGTCAGTCATACCTGCTGCTGTGAGGTTAGCATATTCCCAAGAACCGTTCTGGAAGAATACAGCCTCGCCTGTTGAGAATTCTGTTTCGGAATCGGTTGCAGTCTTGCTTGCAAGATCTGTTGGTGAGCAGGTTGAATTGTTGATATAAAGATCAAAGATGTTTTTGTAGTTGTCAAGGTATGTGCCCTTGATTGCAGGAGTTGAAGTTTCGTTGTTGTCCTTGTACTCAAAGTAAATCGGGAGGTTAGCAAGGTGAGTCTTGAATCTCCAGTCTGAAGAGCTGTCCATACCTGCTGATGTGAAGGCACCCTTTACTCCGAGAGCGTCTGCATTTGCCTGAATTTCTTCGGCAACAGTCTTGAGCTTATCAAAGCTGTTGATCTCGTCAATTGACTTAACCGTAGCAAAGTCTGATTCGCAGTATTTCTGGAGAAGTTCTTTGTTGTAGATGATACCGTATGACTCGATAACATAAGCGATACCGTAAACTGCGTTGTCCTCTTTGAGGGCATAGTCTTCTGTTGTGAGCTGCTTGTAGATGTCAGAGCCGCTCAGATCAGCGCAGTAATCTTTCCAGTTTGCAAGACCAACAGGACCGTTTACCTGGAAAAGAGTCGGAGCGTCAGCCTTGTCCATTTCTGAAGTAAGCGTACTCTCATATGTTCCTTCGGCAGCAGTCTTAACAGTTACCTGTGTGCCTGTTTCTTCTGTGTATGCCTTAGCGAGCTGTTGCCAGGCTGCGTCCTGTTCGGGTTTAAAGTTCAAATAATAAACCTTTCCGTTTGCGGCATCACCGCCGGCAGCCGAACTGTCGGTAGCCGAAGAACTTGACTGACCGTTACAGCCTGCCAAAGCAGTTACAGACATAAGACCTGCGAGCGCGAGCGCAGAAATTCTTGTGATGTTTTTTCTTTTCATTCTGTTTCACCTTATTTCATAGATTTTATCCGATATTTAGTATCGGAATAATTGCGAAAACAACAATCAGTTATTTTCGTCGTTACTTTAAGAATATCACACGTTTTAGAAAAGTGCAATAGTTTTATTATTAATTTTTTTAAAAAAATTATGCAACTGTAAAAATGCTGTCGAATACAGCTGAAAAATACAATAGTAATAAAAAATAAATCATTTTAATTTTTGTGTAGAAATTACGTTTATATTAACACGGCAGTGGTTTCGTATATATTTACAGATATTTACAAATTGTGCAACGCAGACACATCGTACAATAATATTAATTGCAAATAACTATTGCAATATCACGCTTCATTTGGTAAAATTTATTCAACGACTTTGCAAAGGACAATTAACAATGAAAAAATTTAAACAATCCGCTTTCTCTCGATTTTTTGTGTTTTTTCCGAAAATGTTTTTATCGGGACTTATATACTCCGCCGCACTTGCGCTTTTTACGGGTTTGTTTGTGCTGATAAGTTATATTGTAAAATACAACAACATTATCATCTGGGGACTCGGAATAATTCCGTCGTTTCCGTTTTATGCGGGACTTGTAACGGTTATCAGGAAATATCTTCTTGAAAAACAAACACCGCCGCTTTTAAAAACCTTTTTCGGAGCCGTCAAAAACAATATCAAAAGGTTCCTTATTCACGGTGCGGTTTTATATATGGTGGTTGCTTTCGGCACATTTGCGATTATCTATTACTATACTCTCGCACAAACCGATGTTGTGTTCAGCTCCGTGCTTACAATATATATGATATTTGAGGCGGTACTCGTAGTTGTGATGTTTTATGTTCCCATAATGGAGGTCACATATGAGTTAAAGCTCGTTGATATTTACAAAAACGCATTTTTACTGGTGTTCGGCAAGATATTGCGAAACCTTGCGGCACTTGCGGCACTTGCGGCCGTAACCGCTGTGTTTGCTTTGGCACTTGTGTTTGCAAAAGGGGTATGGTATATTGCGGCGGCGGTAATTGCGGTTGCGCTGTATCCGCTTTTGTACTGCGCCGTTTCAAATATAATAATTTCAAAGGGACTTCAGGATTCTGTTGGAAGCTTTACACAAAAGCCGATTGATGAGGAAAAGCTTGAAGAACAGCGCAGGCTTGACAATCTTGCCGTTGAAAACGACCGGTCGGACAGCGACTATGTGTTCGTAAACGGAAGAATGATAAAAAAATAATCTAAGCAAAGCTAACGCCTTCCTGCATTGTTTGCAATCGTTGCAAGCTCTGCCCTTGCAAGCAAAGCAGAACTTTGCTACAATTTAAATAAGATTGCCGTATTTAGATGCAGAAAGCGTTTCTTTGCTAAATGCGGAACTAAAAATAAAACGGACGATCGGGAAAGGCTTTCCGACCGTCCGTTGTTTTATATTGTGTTACAGTGATTAATATTTAACAAGAAATTCTGTGCCGTAGGGTTCAAGATACAGCTTTCCGTCCGCAAGCTTTGAGCCGAAAAACGGTTTGACATCGCCGTATCCGGGAGGTGCGTCAACGATTATTTCCCTGTCGGAATTGTTGAACGTACAGTAGATTGACGATTTTCCGTCATAGCGGATATATGAGATCCTGTTACCGTCTGCAAAAACGCTGACAAATTCGCCGTCGCCAAGCGCCGAGCAGTTCTTTCTCAGTTTGCCGAGCTGTCGGTGCAGGTCTAAAAGCTCCTTGTTCTGCCTGCCCCACGGATAGCAGCAGCGGTTGAACGGATCACGGTAGCCTTCCATTCCCGCTTCATCACCGTAATAAACGCATGGGAATCCCGGCAAGGTAAACTGCATTGCGGCGGCAAGCTTCATCAGCTTTATGCCTTTTTTACGCTGTTCGTCCGTCAGGTGTGTTGACGCCTGCCATGCTCTGTCATGTCCGTTGAGCGGTTCTCCGGCAATGACGGTCAGCGCACGTTCGGTATCGTGAGTCGAGAGCGAATTCATCAGTACACGAAGTACGGGGCGGGGGTAGTTTTCGACAACGCTCATTATTGCCGCCATTGTATAGCGTGCGTTCTGTCCCCGACAAAAGTCGAGAATGGCATTTCTGAACACATAGTTCATAACCGAATCAAGCTGATAACCGAGCAAAAATTTGCGCCTTGCACCGTAGCTTACCTTGTTGCTTGCGTCCTCCCAGACCTCGCCGACGATGAACGCCTCGGGGTTCTCCGATTTTACTGCGTTGCGTAGGTTTTCCATAAACTCATCGGGCAGCTCGTCTGCAACGTCAAGTCTCCAGCCCGAATTGCCGCACCGCATCCATTTACGTATAATACCGTTTTTGCCGTTTATATATTCGTTGAACTCGGGTGAAGTTTCATTTACCTCCGGCAGTGTGTAGAAGCCCCACCAGCTATTATAGTTATCGGGCCATTCGTTGAATTTGTACCAGCTGAAATAAGGCGAGTTTTTGTCACGGTATGCTCCGCCGCTGCCGTATTTTCCAGAGCGGTTAAAGTATACGCTGTCTGCGCCCGTGTGTGAGAACACGCCGTCGTTTATTATTCGTATGCCCTTTTCGCCTGCTTTTTTGCAAAGCTCTTTGAAGTCCTCCTCGGTTCCGAGAATAGGGTCGATTTTTGAATAATCGCCCGTATCATATCGGTGGTTTGAGTAAGCCTCAAATATCGGGTTCAGATAAATGCAGGTAACCCCCAGCTCTTTAAGGTAATCGAGCTTTTGTTCAATACCCTTGAGGTCGCCCATAAAGAAATCGTTGTTTGTTATTTCTCCGTTTTCGTTGGGCTGCCATACGGGCAGGGCGTTCCAATCGTTGTTGCGTTTGTAGTCGGTGCGTTTTATATCCTTTTCTTCGCCGCTGAAATTAAATCGGTCGGGAAAAATTTGATACATAACTCCGCCCGAAAGCCACTTGGGCGTTTCAAAGCCCTTTTTGTAGCAGGTGATCTGCCAGCTTTGCGACTGGGTTGAATCAACCCTGCTGATGTTATAGGCGTCGGACGGAACGATAAACTTTATCTCTCCGTTTTTATCGGTCATTCTGAAATTGTACCAATACAGTCCGATTTTGTCGGGCGTAAAGTCACATTCCCATATTTCAAGCTCCCTGTCGGTTGTTCCGCACCACAGCATATTGATATACTGCCAGTCGCCGTCATAGTCGTACTTGACGCACAGCTCGGCAACTTGGCTTTTGAAGTTTCGGGGCAAAAGCGCCCTGAAATGAATCCTTGTGTCCTGTTCAACCGCTCCGAAAGGCGAACGGAAATAGGTGTTATGTGAATTAAAATAAGTTTTATCCATTGTATATCCCCTGAATATATATCGTTTAAGCAAGCACGGATTAAATCGTTTGTGCATATTGCGCTGTCAGATTTTTTGGCAGGCTGACGAAAAAATATGCAAGCAAGATTTAAAAACTGCGTTCAAGCGTGATTTAATCGGCGGTTACTTAAAAGCTGACGCATACAAATTAATTTTACCACAGCATTACAGAAAATTCAACTTTTGGTACAGTCTTCTATATTATAATATTTAATTGCGGAAAAAAAGATAAAATTAGGTTACAAAATATAATTTGCTCTTTTATATTTTCGGTTTTTATATTATAATTTATTATGTATAGTTTAATCGGAGCAAATTCTGCCTTGCTCGCAGGAAGCAGAGCTTGCGACAGATTGCAAACAGTGCCGGGAACATCTGCACTTAGGTTATACAAACGTATAAAGGGGTGTCTTTATGGAAAAGAAAAAGGTCAGCGTTCAGATAGAGGGACGAAGCTATGCAATCATAACCTCAGAGGATAAAGGTTATGTTCAAAAGGTTGCCGCCGAGGTTACCGAATGCATACGCAACGCCGCAAGTCACAGCACACAGCTTGATACCCGTGATTGTGCGGTGTTGGCGGCGCTGGATTTTTGCGACGACCGCAATAAGGCTATAAAAAAGAACAGCGACGTTGTCAAAAAAGCCGATCAGATAATTGTACGTTCAAACGAGCTGAACAGAGCCTGCTCCGAATATAAGGAAAAGCTTACAGAAGCCATAAATGAAAGCACAAGGCTTTCAAAGCGTGTAAAGGCGCTTGAAAACCAGCTTAAAGAGCTTTTGGACGAAAACGAAAAACTCAGAAATTCCTGCGGCGGAAAACAGTCCGACAGCGAAAAAGATGATTTTGAAAAGACAGTTCACGATAAAAAAGCGGAAAAAATGATGGGTTATGTCCCTATGCGCCAATACTCGCTTTTTGATGGCGGAAAAAAGCAGGACGGCTCAAACGGTGCAAAAAATAAAAGCGTTAAGAATAAAAATGACAAGGAAAAAAATTGAGATACTTGCGCCCGCAGGCGGCTTTGACAGCGTTATTGCCGCCGTAAGGAGCGGCGCAGACGCAGTGTATGTCGGTGAAAAGCTGTTTTCGGCCCGTGCTTCGGCAAAAAATTTTGATGAGGAAGAGCTGAAAAAAGCGGCGGCTTATTGCCATATTCACGGCGTAAAGCTGTATGTTACGATAAATACGATAGTTTTTGACGAGGAGTTTGAAAAGCTTAGGCAGGCGATTATAATTGCCGCAAAAGCCGACGCCGACGCGCTCATAGTCCAGAATATGGGCGTTGCTTCCCTTGCACGCCGAATTGCGCCCGAGCTTCCGCTTCACGCCTCCACTCAAATGAGCGTTCATACTTCATCGGGAGTCAGGGCATTATATGAAATGGGATTTAAGCGTGTTGTGCTTTCCCGTGAAATGTCAAAGGACGAGATAATTAAGGCGGCAAAGGTTCCCGTTGAGCTTGAGGTTTTTGTACACGGCGCATTGTGTATGTGCGTATCGGGGCAATGTTATTTCAGTGCAATGATAGGTTCACGGAGCGGCAACCGAGGTGCCTGCGCCCAAACCTGCCGACTGCCGTTTTCAATTAACGATTCAAAAGGCGGTCATGCGCTCAGCTTAAAGGACAACAGCCTTGCAGAGCATATAGGCGAGCTTGAAAAGATCGGGGTGGCTTCCGCAAAAATTGAGGGCAGAATGAAACGCCCCGAATATGTTGCGGCGGCAGTCAAAGCGTGCAGGGAACAGCGTGATTTGGGATATGTGACCGAAAAAACCTACGATTTGCTTAAAAGCGTGTTTTCACGCACGGGCTTTACCGACGGATATTACACGGGAAACCTCGGCAAATCTATGTTCGGAACACGCACGAGAGAGGATGTTGTTTCGGCTGATGAAAAGCTGTTGTCAGGCATAAGGCAGTCGTACAAGGACGAGGTTCAAAACATTTCCGTTAATGCAAAATTTACCGCAAAGCTCGGAGAAGCGCCGTGCCTTGTGATAACAGACGGAAAGAACACGGTTTCTTCAACCTCCGATTCAATTTGCGAAAAGGCGGTTAATCTTCCGCTTACGGCTGAAAAGTGCAAATCTCAGCTTTGTAAAACAGGCGGTACGGCATACCGCATTGAGGATATACAAGCGGATATAGAAAACGGTATTTCCGTTCCGATTTCATCGCTCAACAAACTGCGCCGAAGCGCACTTGATGAGCTTGACAAAAAGCGGAGCGTTGTACACAATTATAAAATAAACGACATAGAACTTCCTGATATAAAGCCGTTTTCGGGCAAGCGCAAAGGCGTTCGTGCCGTTGTAAAGGGTACAAAAATCGGTAAGGGCTTTAAGAACTGCGAAACCGTATTTGTTCCGCTTTTTTCGGATATTAATGAAATTTTGCGGCTTGTCGGCGAAAACTATAATATCGGCGTCGAAATTCCGAGGGGAATGTTCGGACGTGAGGAACAAATACAAAAACAGCTTGAACGGCTGAAAAAGGTCGGTGTTAAACACGCCCTTTGCCACAACATAGGCGCACTGTACCTTGCAAAACAGCTTGAATTTACCCTTCACGGCGGTTTTGGACTTAATCTTGTGAACACGGGCGATCTCATTTGGGCTGAAAGCTATGGCATTAAGGATGTTGAGCTTAGCTTTGAGCTGACTTTTGAGCAGATAAACAGGCTGGGAGGCAACATCGGCAGAGGTATAATCCGCTACGGATATCTTCCGCTTATGCTATGCAGAAACTGTCCTGCAAAAAGCGAGGGGCTGAACTGTCAATCCTGCAAAAACCGCTCAAAAATGACGGATAGAAAGGGCAAAAGATTTTATTTGAAATGTGACGGAAACTGTACGGAAGTGTTGAATTGCGTGCCGATTTTTGTTTCCGATAACGAAATTTCAAAGCTTAATACAACTTTTGAAGTTTTGAGGTTTAATGTTGAAAACTATGTGGAAAATGTTGAAGATATTACGATTTTCAATGACTTTTCGATGTTAAAAGAGGGTTTTACCCGTGGATTGTATAAACGGGGTGTTGAATAGTATGTCAGGAATGTTAAAGGATTGAAATATTTTTCTGCGGAAAAATAAAAAATTCCGTTGAGGAATATTAAAAATATTAATTTTCCAGAAGATAATTTCAATTTGGAAAAATAAAAATCAAAATGAATTTATTATGCAAAATATTGCAAGAAATGAAGGATGGTAAAAATGGAACTTAAAATTAAAAAACTCAAAGAAAATGCAAAAATTCCCAAGAGAGCGACAAACGGTTCGGCAGGAATGGACCTGTATGCCTGCATTGACCGAAAAATCACCCTGAATCCGGGAGACCTTGCGGTTGTTCCGACGGGTATTGCAATAGAGCTTCCCGACAACACCTGTGCAGCGTTTTTGTATGCGCGAAGCGGTCTGGGAGTTAAGCACGGAATCTGCCTTTCAAACGGCGTAGGAGTTATTGACAGCGACTACAGAGGCGAGGTTTGCGTAGGCTTGTGCAACGTATCCGACAAGCCGTATGTTATCGAGCCCGACGAGCGTGTGGCGCAGATGGTCATAGCTCCCGTTCTTACTCCGCAGATTGTTGAAGCAGATGAGCTTTCCGACACCAAAAGGGGCGAGGGCGGATTCGGTTCAACGGGCAAAAACTGAGCAAAATAATAAAAGGCTTTATGAACAGATGATTTAATCGGCACTTTGCGAATTCGACAAAATAGCGTTGATTTGACAGTATTATTGTTTTATAATTGTACTTTGCAATCGGCAAATAAGGAGCTGTAAAAATGTTTTCATTTTCTAAAGACATCGGAATAGACCTCGGCACGGCAAATACTCTTGTGTGCCTGAAGGGCAAGGGAATAATTTTGAGAGAGCCGTCGGTAGTGGCGGTTGACATACGCACGGACAGTGTGCTTGCTGTCGGGGCACAGGCTAAGGATATGATAGGCAGAACACCCGGCTCGATAGTTGCGGTTCGTCCGCTCAAAGACGGTGTTATTGCAGATTTTGAGATAACCGCAAAAATGCTTCAGCACTTTATAAAAAAGGCGGTAAAGCCCGGAATTTTCAGCAAACCGAGGGTAATAATCTGTATGCCGACGGGCGTTACCGAGGTTGAGAGAAAGGCTGTTGAGGACGCGGCGTATCAGGCAGGCGCAAAGCCGCCCGTTGTGCTTATAGAAGAGCCTATGGCGGCGGCAATAGGTGCAGGAATGCCTGTTGACGAGCCTACGGGAAGTATGGTGGTCGACATCGGCGGCGGTACAAGCGAGGTTGCCGTGATTTCTCTTGGCGACATCGTTACGGCTTGTTCCGTGCGTGTTGCAGGCGATAAGTTTGACGAGGCGATAATGACCTATATTAAGAAGAAATATAATCTGCTCATAGGTGAGCGCACGGCAGAGGATATAAAGATAAAAATAGGCTCGGCATATCCTCAGGAAAACGAAAAGAGTATGGTTGTAAAGGGCAGAAACCTTGTTGACGGACTTCCGAAGGACGTTACCATAACAGCCGATGAGGTTAGAGATGCGCTTGCCGATCCGCTTATGACCATAGTTGAAGCTATAAAAACAACGCTTGAAAAAACGCCTCCCGAGCTTTCGGCTGATATTATTGATCACGGAATTATGCTGACGGGCGGCGGAGCGCTGCTGAAGGGTATTGATATGCTTGTTATGCAGCAGACGGGTATGCCTGTACACATAGCCGACAGACCGCTTGACTGCGTTGTTGACGGCGCAGGAAAACGCCTTGTAAAGCCTGTTGGAATACAATACAAGCACAACCGCTGAGATAAGCCGACTTTTCACCTCGAATGTAAATACCACAAAACATATTAGCAGGTAAATAAAATGCGGAAGATTGAAAATAAAAATTTCAAAGCACTTGTGATAACGCTTGTTATAATTCTTGTGATAAGCGTATTGTCGCTTGGCAACAATTCGGTTGTATCTACCGCATTAAACGGTGCGTTCAGGGGGCTGTTTCAGGTTACTGCGGCGGCGACCGCAGGCGCAAAAGCTTCGGATATTGACGAGCTTAAAGCCGAAAACGAAAAGCTTAAGCAGGAAAATGCCGAGCTCAGGGAGCAGCTTGCCGATTATTATGACGTTAAGGCGGAAAACGAACGACTGCGAAAATATTATGACCTCAAAGAGGAAAATCCCTCGTTTAAGATACGTCCCGCAAATGTTATCAAGCGTGACACAAATGATGATTTTTATTCTTTTACGCTTGACATCGGTTCTGCCGACGGCGTTGCCGCAAACAACGCCGTTATCACGGAAAACGGTCTTGTCGGCTGGGTATATAGTGTTGACGCAGGAACGTGCAAGGTCAAAACCATCCTTTCGCCCGACACAAGGGCGGGAGCGGTTGACAAAGCTTCGGGCGACAGCGGAATTGTAAGCGGAAGTACATATCTTTGCGACGATAATCTTACACGGCTCAATACCCTTGCCGAAAACAACAAGGTTGCCGAGGGCGATATGATTGTAACATCGGGTACGGGCGGCGTTTATCCCGGAAACCTGATTATCGGCAGTGTAAAGGAAATAAGCATTGACAGCTATGACAATTCACGCTATGCCGTGATAGAGCCGTATGAGGACATAAGGACGATCACTGCGGCGGCGGTCATTACCGATTTTGAAGAAAAAAGTGAGGAAGAGTAATGACAAAACACCTCACTTTTTTTCGCTGTTTTTCTTATTCGTTAGAAATTATTTTGCTGACGGTACTGCAAAGCACCCCAAATCTTATGCCCGAATTTTTCGGCGGAAAGCCGCTTTTGCTTGTGCCTCTTGCGCTTGTAATCGCTTCGCGGGAGAATCGTATTTTATCGCTTGTGTTCGGCGCTGTGTGCGGAGTCCTTACCGATATTGCGTCGGGCGGTTTTATAGGCTTTTTTGCTGTTGCGTTAACGCTTTTATGCTATCTTGAATCATATATTTTCAGTACCTATCTTGTTCCGGGAATTTTGCCGACGGTCATAACTGCGGCAATCTCGGTTCCTGTTTTAATATGTCTTTATTTTCTTGTGTTTACCGTGTGTGCAGGTATTCCCGATTGGGGAGTTTTGTTTGTAAATCACTACATTTCACGCATTGTATATACGTTTGTTATGATTTTTCCTTTGTATTTTATAAATCTGTTTTTCTACAAAAAGCTGAGTTGACGGCATTTGGCGAAAGGACGGTGGTATTGTGCGAAAAAAACCAAAATTCAACAAAAAATCGGTCTATACCGTTTGCATAATTGCGACCGTTATTATTTTTGCGGTTTTTACCGCAAGGCTTATCGACTGGCAGCTTGTCCACGGCGACGAATACAGAACTCTCGCTCAGCGTTCGACAAGCTACACGGTTCAGACTGCCGCAACCAGAGGAGAAATACTTGATAAAAACGGCGTCGGTCTTGTTGTGAATACCACGCATTACAAGGTGGTTATCGACAAGCTCTACATTAATGAAACCACGCTTGACAGCACGCTGTTGTCGCTGATTTCAACACTTGATAAGGCAGGCGAGAAGTGGGAGGATACCTTGCCCGTAGAGATAGACAGAAACGGTGAATATCAATACAAGGAATCCGGCGGGGACGATGTACAAAGCCTCCTTTCGACGGATTTTCTTAATCTTCCCGAAAACACATCCGCCGACGATTGTATGAACGCTCTCGTTAAGCGGTACAAAATCGGTGACGGTCATTCAAAGATCGATCTGCGTAATCTTGTATCAATACACTATAATATGGAGATTACAGGATACTCAAACTCAAGCCCGTATATTTTTGCCGAGGACATAAGTCAAAAATCCGTCAGTGCCATAAGTGAAAGCACTCAGGGTGTAAGCGGAGTTGACGTTCAGACATATCTGAAAAGAGGCGCTGAGGACAGCGACCTTGCGCCGCACATACTCGGTGCGCTGGGTGCAATGACCGACGAAGAATACAAACAACTCAGCGAAGAAAACAGCAGCTACAAGCTTTCGGACAGCGTAGGCAAGTTCGGTATTGAGCACGCTTTTGAAGAACAGCTGAAGGGCGAGGGCGGCACAAAGATAATTAAGCGAAATTCGGACGGAACGATTGTTGACACCGTTCAGACCATAGACGCAAAGCCCGGAAATACGGTATATCTTACGATTGACAGCGAATTGCAGAGAACAGCGGCAGATTCGCTTGAAGCCCAGGTAAAGGCGGCAAAAGCCGATGGCAAGACCGAGAGCAAATCAAAAGGCAAAGAGGGCTATGGCGAGGACTGCGAAGCGGGTGCGGTCGTAATGCTTTCCGTAAAAGATTTTTCGGTGCTTGCCGCCACCAGCTACCCTACCTATGACCTCAACAAATACAGCGAATACGGCGATTATTACGTCAAGCTTGCTCAGGATGAAACTTCTCCTATGTACAACCGTGCGTTTGTAGGCAGTTTTGCCTGCGGCTCTGTTTATAAGCCCTGCGTTGCGTCTGCGGCTCTTGAAGAAAAGGTTATTGACTCCGACACGCTGATAAATTGCACCGGATTTTATGATTATTATCCGTCGAACGTTGTTGAATGTATGCACATACACGGCAACCTTGACGTAACGGGCGCAATCACCCGGTCCTGCAACTACTTTTTTGCGGAAACAGGCAGGAGGCTCGGCATTGACACTATGTATCTCTATGCCGAAAAATTCGGCTTTGGCGAATACACGGGAGTTGAGATTGAGGAATCAAAAGGTACGCTTGCGGGGCGTGACAGTACAAGCTGGCTCCCCGGCAACACAGTTCAGGCGGCTATCGGTCAGTCCGACAATGCATTTACGCCGCTCCAGCTTGCGACATATGTTGCAACAATAGCAAACAACGGCACAAGACTAAAAACTCACGTTGTCAGCAAAATTACCGACTACGAGCGAAAGAGCATAATCAGCGAGTACGGCGATCCCGAAGTTGCCGACACCTGCGGGGTTTCTCAGAAAAATCTTGATATAGTCAAGGACGCAATGCTCAGCGTTACTCAGGATAAAGACGGTACGGCAAATTATATGTTCGGAGATTACAAGGTCAAGGTTGCCGCAAAAACCGGTACGGCGGAGAATTCAGGCTCTGACCATACGACGTTTATTTGTTACGCTCCGTTTGACGACCCCGAAGTTGCAGTAGCGGTAGTTATCGAACACGGTGCAAAGGGCAAATATTCTATGCAGGTTGCAAAAGATCTGCTTGACCGATATTTTGCACTTTGATGCGGCATTTTTATGTCGAATCTCTTTATCGGTTTCAGGAACGGCACTTGCGGCTGTCCGCCGAGGAGCGACGCTGCATAAGGTAAGACCTGCGATTGATTATTATTGTTATTTTTTGTTTTTTTACTCTCGTTGGTGACTTGGTTTCGTTTCAAATTTAATAAATTGTTTGATATTATGGCGAGTTTAAACTCATTTTATTGGTTAATATGCCTAAAATACTGGCAAAAATTTTGGTTAAAAAAATCGCTGTGTATTATTGCTCTTTGGCGTTTTTTGTGATAGAATAAAGCAGAGGTAGTGTGTTTATGAATAATGTTATAGTTGTAGCTTCAGGCAAAGGCGGAACAGGCAAGTCAACTGTCTGCATTTGCCTTTCGGTTGCACTTGTAAGACAAGGCAAAAAGGTTTTGCTTATTGACTGTGACTGCGGAATGCGCGGTCTTGATATTATGCTTGATATGGAGCAGGACATTCTTTTTGATGCATCCGACGCAGTTTGCGGCAACTGTTCATTTGAAGAAGCAATCTACAAAAGCAAGAACAACAGCAACCTTTATCTTATGGCGGCTCCGTTTGATACCGAAAACGAACTCAGTCCTTCGGTATTTAAGCAGCTTGTTGATTCGGTCAGGGACAGCTTTGATTTTGTTATCATTGATTCTCCTGCCGGAATCGGAACAGGCTTTATTACGGCGGCAACTCCTGCCGATTGTGCGCTTATTGTTACAAACGCCGAACCGACAAGTGTCCGCGGCGGTGTTAAGGTAAGGAAAAAGCTGGAGGCATTGGGCATTGGTAATATCCGTTTGGTTATAAATCGCTTTGACCGAAAGGTGTTCAAAAAGCTTGGATTTTACGATGACCTTGACGATGTTATTGACGCAGCTCAAACAAGGCTGATTGCCCTTGTGCCGTTTGATATTCGCATTTCAGTAATTATGCAAAGGGGTGCGGCGGGACTTAATTGGAGCGCTGTAAGCTCGGTTTTTGACTGCCTTGCGCTAAGGCTTGAGGGGCACAGCGTACCGCTTGCATTTAAGGGATAAAACTATATTTTGGATATTTAGGAGGAATTTGAATATGAATATAGCGCTTATTGCTCACGACGAAAAGAAAGAGCTTATGGTTCAGTTTTGTATAGCGTACTGCGGTGTCCTGAGCCGCAACAACCTTTGTGCGACAGGCACAACGGGTAAGATGGTTTCTGAGGCTACCGGTTTGACGATTCAGAAATTCCTCGCAGGTTCTCAGGGCGGCAGTCAGCAGATTGCGGCGAGGATAGCCTGTAATGAAATTGATATGCTTCTGTTTTTCAGAGATCCGCTAAGCCCGAAGCCGAATGAACCGAATGATATGAATATGCTCAGGCTTTGTGATATGCACAACATACCTGTTGCAACAAATATTGCTACCGCCGAGGTGCTTATCCACGGACTTGAGAGAGGCGACATTGACTGGAGAAATGTTTTAAAATAAAACATACGATTTTTGCATCGGGTGGCGTTGCGCCGCCCGATTATTGTGTTTTAAGGCGCTTTTTGTGTATAAATAATCAGAAAATGCGGAGGAAATTATGGCATTAATAACTAAGAAAATCAAAGGAACAGAGGACGTTTTGCCAAAGCAGAGCTATCGTTGGCAGTTTGTTGAAAATGTTATGCGTGAAGAAGCACGAACCTACGGCTTTAAAGAAATTCGCACCCCTGTTTTTGAACATACCGAGCTTTTTGCGCGCGGCGTCGGTCAGACTACCGACGTTGTGCAGAAAGAGATGTACACCTTTACAACCAAAGGCGGCGAAAGCGTAACGCTTCGTCCCGAGGGTACGGCGGGCGCGGCAAGAGCCGTGCTTGAACACGCCCTGCCAAACGAAGGTTTGCCGGTTAAAGCAAGCTACTTTGTATCCTGCTATCGCTATGAAAAGCCTCAGGCAGGCAGACTCAGAGAGTTTCACCAGTTTGGGCTTGAAGAATACGGCACACAATCCCCTGTTGCGGATGCCGAGCTGATTTGTGTGGCTCAGTCAATTTTTGACAGACTTCAGCTCCAAAATTTACGTCTTGAGATAAACTCTATAGGCTGTCCGACTTGTCGCGCGGAGTATCACAAAGCGCTCAGAAACTATTTTGAGCAATACAAGGACGAGCTTTGCGAAACCTGCCTTTCAAGACTTGACAAAAACCCGATGAGAATTCTTGACTGCAAAAGTCCTATCTGTTCAAAGATAGCCGAAGATGCGCCGAAGATAACCGACTATCTTTGTGACGAGTGCAGAGAACACTTTGATTCGGTGCAGAAGTTTCTTGACGCCGCAGGCGTAAGCTATACGGTCAATCCGACCATAGTTCGGGGGCTTGACTACTACACAAAGACTGTTTTTGAGTTTGTGACCGACTGTATCGGCGCTCAGGGCACTGTATGCGGCGGCGGACGTTACGACGGACTTATCGAGGAGCTTGGCGGAAATCACCTGCCGTCGCTCGGATTTGCAATGGGAATTGAACGTCTGCTTATGGTTATGGAAAAACAGGGCATAGAAATTCCAAACTTTGACGAATGTTCGCTGTATATTGCCACAATGGGCGAAAAAGCTCAGGAAAAGGCGTTTGGACTTTTGAAAGAGCTGCGTGAATGCGGTGAAACCGCCGAAACCGACGTTGTGGGCAGGGGCTTGCGCGCTCAGATGAAGTATGCCGACAAGATAGGTGCAAAATACACCCTTGTAATCGGCGACAATGAGCTTGATGAAGGTTATGCCGAAGCTAAAAATATGGAAACGGGCAATAAGGTTAAACTGCCGCTTGACGAAAACTTTATGGAAAACTTTTTGAATATGATGTTTGCTGATGAAACAGACGGCCTTTCCGAAGCTTTTTGATATGAACGACAAATAAAATTCTGATTTGGCAGGAGAAGCATTAAGAGATGGCCGAATAGGAAAAAATTCAATCAGGTTTTATATATAATGATTTTTGTGAAGGATATTCCGTCGGGCGTGGTAGCCGCAGGAAATCCGTGCAGGGTTATCAGGCGCATTACGGAGTCCGATAAAACCGGATATCCGAACAACGGGCGCTGAACGGTTTAACACTGAAAGCCCTAAATGCAAATTGCAATTTATTTTGAGGAGATTTTGATATGGCAGAATTTATGACAGGTTTGAAGCGTACACATTATTGTGGCGATTTGCGTCTTTCGGACGTTGGAAAAGAAGTGACGGTTTGCGGTTGGGTACAGCGCTGCCGTGACCTCGGTCAGCTTATTTTTATTGATTTGCGTGACCGCACGGGAGTTGTTCAGCTTGCCTTTAACGACAAGACAGACAAGGAAATTTTTGACAAGGCGTTTTCGTGCCGAAGTGAGTTTGTGCTTGCCGCAAAGGGCAAGGTGCTTGAAAGAAGCGCAAAAAACCACGAGATTTCTACGGGCGATATTGAGGTGCTTGTTACCGATCTGCGGGTGTTGTCAAAGGCCCAGACTCCGCCGTTTGAAATTGTTGACAACACAGAAACAAACGAAGAATTAAGACTAAAATACCGTTATCTTGATCTTCGCCGCCGTCCGCTCTTAAACAACCTTATGACAAGGAGCAAAATCGCAAAGACCGCAAGGGATTATTTTGCCGAAAACGGTTTTGTTGAAATCGAAACCCCGATGATGATAAAGTCTACCCCCGAGGGAGCGAGAGATTATCTTGTTCCGTCAAGGATTCACAACGGCAAGTTTTATGCTCTGCCGCAGTCGCCTCAGATATACAAGCAGCTGCTTATGGTGTCGGGCTTTGACCGTTACATTCAGCTTGCACGGTGTTTCCGTGACGAAGATTTGCGTGCAGACCGCCAGCCTGAATTTACTCAGATAGATATGGAGCTGTCGTTTGTTGACGTTGAGGATATTCTTGAAATCAACGAGGGACTTTTCAAGAGAATTTTCAAGGACGTTTTGAACAAGGAGCTGAAAACGCCGTTTGAGCGTATGACCTACAGGGACGCTATGAATAATTACGGTTCCGACAAGCCCGATATTCGCTTTGATATGAAGATTCAGGATATTTCAGATCTTGTTAAGGGCTGCGGTTTCGGCGTATTTTCGGGCGCTGTTGAAAACGGCGGCTCGGTAAGGGCTATTGTTGCCAAGAACGCCGCCTCGGTATATACAAGAAAAGAAATCGACAAGCTCACCGAATATGCAAAGGGTATCGGTGCAAAAGGGCTTGCTTATGTTCGCTGGGTAGACGAGCCGAACGCTTCGTTTAAGAAGTTTATGACTGATGATGAGCTTAATGCGATTTATGAAAGGCTCAACGCTGAAAAAGGCGACGTTATTCTTATTGTTGCAGATAAAAACAGCACGGTGCTTTCTACTCTCGGTGCGCTCAGGCTTAAAATTGCAAAACGTCTTGACATTATTCCCGACGAGTTCAAGTTCCTTTGGATTGTTGACTTCCCGTTCTTTGAATACGATGAGGAGAGCGGAGAGTGGCTTGCAATGCACCACCCGTTCACTATGCCAAAGGAGGATTGCCTGCAATACCTCGACTCAGATCCGTCAAAGGTAACGGCAAAGGCTTTTGATCTTACCTTGAACGGAATTGAGCTTTCAAGCGGATCAATGCGTATTACCGACCCCGAACTTCAGGAAAAAATGTTTAAAGCGCTGAAGCTTACCGATGAAGAAATAGAGGCCAAATTCGGATTCCTTGTTGAAGCCTACAAGTACGGCGCTCCGCCTCACGGAGGAATGGGAATCGGTCTTGACCGTGTGGCTATGCTGCTTTGCGGCGCAGACAGCCTGCGTGACGTCACGGCGTTTCCAAAGGTTCAGAACGCAAGCGAGCTTATGTCGTCCTGCCCTGCGCCTGTTGACAAGGAAAGCCTTGATGTTCTCGGAATTGCCGTTACAAAAACAGAGAAATAATTCAAAACTTATAGCAATATGTAAAAAATTTGATTGTTAATTTTGGCAAACGGAGGGAAGAAAGTGGAAACAGGTTATATTATGGCGACTGTTGCGGTTGCGGTTATCGTAATGCTGGTTCTGTCTGTTTTTATAGCATTACGCAGTAAGATAAGGAACTTTTCACGTTCGCTGTTCGGTACGGATTCATTGATTGACGGTTACAAACAACAAACCCATGAATATAACGAAACGCCCCGATCGCTCCACTCTATGACCAAGGTATATCTGCCCCTTATACTGCACGATTTTCCGGAATTTGAATATGAAGCATACAGAAATAAGGTCGAGTCGCTTTTGAGAAGCTATTTTACTGCCGTTTCCACAAAAAAAGCAAGTGCTCTTACCGAAGAATGTTCGCTTACTCTTAAAAACAATGTTCAGGGCATAATCGACGACCTGAATTCCAAAAATCAGAAACAGATATTCAGTTCTGTTACGCTGCATGATATTCAGATTGCAAAATATGTAAAAAACGGAGCAACGGCGACGGTGTTTTTTGAAGCTTCGGTCGGTTGTTACAGCTACATAGAGGACGAAAAAGGTAACGTAGTATCCGGCAGCAGGGAAGAGAAAAACCAGTCGGTGTATCAGATAGGACTTGTTTATGTTCAGGATATAGACAAAATAGGCAGTCACCTTGAGGGATTGGGAATCAACTGTCCAAACTGCGGTGCGCCTGTTAAAACGCTGGGCAAAAAGGTTTGCGAATACTGCGGAACTCCTATTTCCGAGATCAACGTAAGAGCTTGGCAGTTTAATTCGGTTCTTGAAAACACATACCGCCAAAGACCTTATTAATGTCTGCGCCGCTTAGGGCGCATAGAACATAATAAAATTTTGAACAATCACATATTGCAATTTTCTGCAAAAAATATTACAATAAAAATTGAACGGTTTGTTTCTTTGCAAACTATACAATTACAATCAAACAAATTTAAAAGGAGAATTTATTATGGGTATTATTAAAGCGGCGATAAACGCTGTAGGCGGTGCGCTTGCCGATTCATGGCTTGAGGTCATCGAGCCTGAGGCTATGGGTGAAAACACTTGTATCGTTCCCGGCCGACTAATCTCTCAGAACGGCAAAAGCCAGAACAAAAAAGGTTCTGAAAACATCGTTTCAAACGGTTCTGTTATTCACGTTTACGACGGTCAGTTTATGATCTTGGTTGACGGCGGAAAGATCGTTGACTTTACCGGTGAGCCGGGTTACTTTAAGGTTGACAACAGCTCTATGCCGTCGCTGTTTACAGGTCAGTTCGGCGAATCTATTAAAGAGTCGTTTAACCGTATTAAGTTCGGCGGTGTTCCTTCGCAGGCTCAGAAAGTATTTTATATCAATATGCAGGAAATGAAAAACATCAAATTCGGCACTGCAAATCCCATTAACTATTTTGATAATTTTTATAACGCCGAGTTGTTTATTCGTGCGCACGGTACATATTCAATTCACGTTACCGATCCGATGAAGTTTTATGAGCAGGTTATTCCGCGTTCGGCAATTACAAACAACGAAAGCGTTGAATTTCAATCGCTCAACCAGCAGTACTGCGATGAGTTTATCGAAGCCTTGGGTTCTGCGATAAACCAGTATTCCGCCGACGGCAACCGTATCAGCTTTATTACCTCAAAGAGCCGTGAACTCGGCAAATATATGAGCGATACTCTTGACGATGAGTGGAACCAGCTTCGCGGTATGGAGGTTGTTTCCGTAGGTATCAAGGTTTCTTACGACGAGGAGTCACAGAACCTTATCAATATGCGCAACAAGGGCGCAATGCTTTCTGACGACAGAATTCAGAAGGGCTATGTTGCAGGCAACATTTCCGAAGGTCTTAAAGACGCAGGCTCAAATGCCAACGGAGCTATGGCAGGCTTTATGGGAATGGGTTTGGGTATGAACGCAGGCGCAAATATTCTCGGAAGCTACCCGAATCAGCCACAGCAACCGCAGCAGTATCAACAGCCTCAACAGCAATATCAGCAGCCTCAACAACCTCAGCAGACAGCTCAGACGGTTGCAGGTGCGGCAGCTCAGGGCGGCTGGAACTGCGAATGCGGAGCGACAAATACGGGAAAATTCTGTTCCGAGTGCGGACAGCCAAAGCCACAAGCTCCCAAAAAGCGTTTTTGTACCAACTGCGGAGCAGAGCTTGGAGAAAACGTAAAGTTCTGTCCCGAATGCGGCACAAAGGCATAATGTCGAGGGGTAGGGTATGGCTACAGTAAATTACAAATGTCCGAATTGCGGCGGACCGCTGCAATTTAATCCCGACAAGCAGAAGTTCAGTTGTGAATACTGTATGTCGGATTTTGACGAAAAGACCATTCAGGACCTGTATGCAGAAAAAGAGGCTCAGCAGAGCCGTGCAGACAGGGACGAACAGCGTGCAAAGGAAAAGGCTGAAAAAGCCGCCGAGCAAGGCGAAGAAGTGCAGGAGGACGCAGTTGTCTATACCTGCCCAAGCTGTGGAGCAGAGGTGGTAACAACCGCTTCAACCGCCGCAACTACTTGCTTCTATTGCCAAAATCCCGTAGTTTTGGGAGGTCGATTGTCTGGCGAGTTCAAGCCCGACAGGGTAATACCGTTTGCGCTTTCAAAGCAAGCTGCAATTAAAAAGTTTATGGAGATGTGCCACAAAAAGTTGTTTTTACCAAAGAGCTTTGCAAGCGAAAAGCAGTTTGAAAAATTCAGCGGCGTTTATTTTCCGTACTGGTATATTGATGAGCAAAAAAGTGCAAGCATCGTAGCGAAGGGCGATAAGGTTCGCACTTGGACTTCGGGCACAAAGCAGTACACCGAAACAAGCACATATCGACTCTACAGATCCGGCGATCTTGTGATAAAAAATGTTTTTGAGCGTGCTCTTAAAAACGATGACCGTGAGATGCTGCAGGGTGTTCATCCTTATGATCTGACAAAAGCGCATAAATTTTCAATGTCATATCTTTCGGGTTTTCAGGCTGAAAAACGTGACCTTGAAAGGGCAGATGTTGCTCAGGAGGTTGAAAAGCGTATTCAGGATTATGCAGAAGAGATTTTGAAAAAAACGATGGACGGTTATTCGTCTATTCGCACCGAAAGCTATAATGATAAAACCGAGCTGGAGTCGTGGAATTACACGCTTTTGCCCGTGTGGATAACAACCTATAAGTACGGCGGAAAAATTTGGCCGTATGCAATAAACGGTCAAACAGGCAAAACCTACGGGAAGCTTCCCGTGTCAAAAGGAAAGGTTGCGCTGCTGTTTGCAATAGTAACGGTTATTGTGTTTATTTTAGGTGTGTTGGGAGGTCTGTTGCTCTTATGATGAAGATCACAAAAAGCCTTTCGACAATGATTTGTGCAGTGCTTCTTGTTGTGGCGTCAACCGTGACATTTTTTGCACAGGACAGCTATGTTCTTGCAGATGATGCGTCGATTTTTATTGATGACGAAGCAGCGGATCTTGAAAGTCAGATGGACAGCGTTGCAAGCAAGACCGGCTGGCAGATAATTATTCATACATCCGAAAACGGAATAAGCTCGGATAATATGGAAACCTATTATAATGCTACATATTATGACGGTCAGGATTTTGCCGACGACAGCGTAATGCTTGTTATTGATATGGCGTCAAACAACCGAATTATCCTTACACACGGCAGTGCAATGTATTATTTTGACGACAGCCGTATGACTGAGATAAAGTCAAAAATGAAACCTTATCTTCAGGACGGAGATATGTACGGTGCATCGTCGATGTTTTTGGAAACTACCGAAAGGTTTTACACGGAGGGTAAGCCCGGAAACGGATCATACAGCAATGTAACGATAAATGATGACTATGAAAAGCAGAAAAATCCGTTTCTCTATTTATTAACACACTACGGCGTGGTAATAGGCGTTATAGCCGTTGCGGTAGGCGGACTTTCGGTAGTGTTGGTGTTCCGTCGTTACAAAAATAACGGCAAAAAGGGAACATATGACCTTAAGGAAAACAGCGTTGTACACCTTACAGACAGCAAAGATGAATTTTTGTACAAGAATGTTTCGTCGGTCAGAATAGATTCATCCGATTCAAGTTCGAGCAGCAGCTCAAGTTCGGGCTCGTCACACGGCAGCAGCGGAAGTTTTTAAGTAAAAAACAATTTAATATTGTGTATCTGACGCAGAAATTTTATTGACGCATAAGAAACGCATTATACGCAAAAGGGTAAGTATGCCTTTTTGCAAACCGAATTTTTGCGGCGTCAGTTTATCTTTAATCTGGCGCCGCTTTTGTGTGAGAATTGTATATTTACAATATAAACGACTTTATTATCAGCATTTATTTTCAAACGTAAGGACGGGGATTTTAAATGGAAAATTCAACTACAAGGGTTGCGGTCATCAGCATAATTGTTGAAAATCCCGACTGCGTTACACAAATAAACGAAATTCTTCATTCTGCCGCAGACAACATAATCGGGCGAATGGGGATTCCATATAAAGAAAAAAGCATAAGTATAATAAGCATAGTGATCGACGCCGAGCTTGATGTGATAAGCTCTGTTTCGGGCAGACTCGGCAGGCTTTCGGGAGTTACCGTAAAAACTGCGTATTCAAAAAAATAGGGCGGTGAAGTATGAATTGCATTGAAATTATTGAAAAGCTTGAGAAAGCACACTCTGCAACAAAAGATGAGTTTGTGTTTCTGCTCAAAAACATAACGGACGGCGAACGTGAATTTTTGAGAAAAAAAGCGCAAAAAGCTTCTCTCGGCGTTTTTGGAAATAAGGTGTTTATCCGCGGCTTGATTGAGTTTTCAAGTATATGCAAAAACGACTGCTTATACTGCGGACTTCGCAGGTCAAATCAAAACGCCGTGCGCTACCGTCTGACAAAACAGCAGATTATGGATTGCTGTAAAACAGGCTATGCTCTCGGTTTTCGCACCTTTGTGTTGCAGGGCGGCGAGGATAGTTGCTTTACCGACGAGATAATGACCGACATTGTCCGAACGATAAAAGCGGAGTATCCCGACTGCGCCGTTACGCTTTCTCTCGGCGAACGGGGCTATGACAGCTTTAAGCGGCTTTTTGACGCAGGCGCAGACCGCTATCTTTTGCGGCACGAAACCGCAGACGCCGAACATTATGCAAAGCTTCACCCAAGCGATATGTCGTTTCAAAACCGCAGACAGTCGCTCTTTTGGTTAAAGGAGATCGGCTATCAGACCGGCGCGGGATTTATGGTAGGTTCGCCCGGTCAAACCTATGAAACGCTTGCCGAGGACCTGATGTTTATAAAGGAGCTTAACCCCGAAATGTGCGGTATAGGTCCGTTTATTCCGCACAAAGACACCGAATATCGCAGCTGTAAAAGCGGAAGCCTTGAACTGACGCTTACACTGCTGTCTATAATACGTCTGCTAAAGCCCGACATACTTCTTCCAGCCACGACGGCTCTCGGAACTATTGACGGCAAAGGGCGTGAAATGGGCATACTCTACGGCGCAAACGTGGTTATGCCGAATCTTTCACCGACAGAACACCGTGCCGACTACTCGCTTTATGACAACAAAATATGCACGGGCGATGAAGCGGCTGAATGTATAAAATGTTTATCAAACAGAATGAAATCAATCGGTTACCGAATTGTGACCGACAGAGGCGATTACCGCCCAAATGAAAGGAAGTAAAAAATGTACAAATACGATCCGAAATCTCTTGTTGCCGACGAGTTTATCAACGATGAGGAGATAAAAGAAACTCTCAAATTTGCCGACGAAAACAAAGACAACCTTGAACTTATTGACAAAATAATAGAAAAGGCAAAGCTCAGAAAGGGCATTGACCACAGGGAAGCAAGCGTTTTGCTTGCCTGCGAAAATTCCGAAAAGCTAAACGAGATATATCATCTTGCTCAGCAGATTAAAAAGGACTTTTACGGCGACAGAATCGTTATGTTTGCACCGCTCTATCTTTCAAATTACTGCGTAAACGGCTGTGTTTACTGTCCTTACCACGCAAAAAACAAGCATATTTGCCGCAAAAAGCTGACTCAGGAAGAAGTTAAAAAGGAGGTTATTGCGCTTCAGGATATGGGACACAAACGTCTTGCTATCGAAGCTGGCGAGGATCCTGTAAACAATCCGATAGAATATATCCTTGACTGCATTAAAACTATTTACTCAATAAAGCACAAAAACGGTGCAATCCGCAGAGTGAATGTAAACATAGCCGCAACAACCGTTGAAAACTATCGCAAGCTAAAGGACGCAGGCATCGGAACATACATACTTTTCCAGGAAACCTATAACAAGGAAAGTTATGAAAAACTCCATCCGACAGGTCCGAAGCACAACTACAACTACCATACAGAGGCTATGGACAGAGCTATGGAGGGCGGAATCGATGACGTAGGTCTCGGAGTTTTGTTCGGTCTTGAGCTTTACCGCTACGAGCTTGCGGGACTTCTTATGCACGCAGAACATCTTGAAGCCGTTCACGGCGTAGGACCGCACACAATAAGTGTTCCGAGAATTAAAAAAGCAGATGATATTGACCCCTCAACCTTTGACAACGGAATTGACGACGACACGTTTGCAAAAATTACTGCAATTATCCGCATAGCCGTGCCCTATACAGGTATGATAATTTCAACGAGAGAGGGACAAAAGGTGCGCGAGCAGGTTATTAAGCTCGGTATTTCGCAGATTAGCGGAGCTTCCTGCACAAGCGTAGGCGGCTACGACCATCCCGAAGCCGAGGACGAAAATTCGGCTCAGTTTGACGTTTCCGACACAAGAACACTTGACGAAGTTGTACGCTGGCTTATGAAGCTGGGCTACATTCCCTCGTTCTGTACAGCCTGTTACCGTGAGGGCAGAACAGGCGACAGGTTTATGTCGCTTTGCAAGAGCGGACAAATTCAGAATTGCTGTCACCCCAATGCTCTTATGACGCTTAAAGAGTACCTTATGGACTATGCAAGTGAAGAAACACGCAAAATCGGCGACGCTCTGATTGAAAAAGAGCTTTTAAAGATTCCAAACGAAAAGGTAAGGCGAATTGCAACCGAGCATATCAATGATATTGCAAATAACAACAAGAGAGATTTCAGATTTTAAATCAGGTAATCGGTAAATTAAAAGGACAGGGAAATAACTAAAAGGAGAATCAAAAATGGGACTTAACGACACTCCGCAATCGGAAAGAATACACATCGGTTTTTTCGGCAGGCGCAATGCAGGCAAATCAAGTGTTGTAAACGCCGTTACAAATCAGCAGATTTCAGTTGTTTCCGAGGTTTTGGGAACTACAACTGACCCTGTCACAAAGGCAATGGAGCTTTTGCCGCTCGGACCTGTAGTGATAATCGACACACCGGGCTTTGACGACGAGGGAAGCCTCGGTGAAATGCGTGTAAAGCGCACAAAGCAGGTGCTTAACCGAGTTGACGTGGCGGTGCTTGTTGTTGACGGCGAAAAGGGCAAAACCTCCGCCGATAACGAGCTTATTGCGATCTTTAAGGAAAAGAATATTCCATATACGGTTGCCTACAACAAGAGCGACCTTACGGGAGAAAGAGAATATTCCGACGGAATTGCAGTCAGCGCAATAAATGGCACAAACATAAATAAGCTGAAAGAAACCATCGGGCATCTTGTTAAAACCGAGGATATGACTCGCAAACTCTGCGGCGATCTGCTTGAAACAGGCGACGTTGCGGTTCTTGTTGTGCCGATAGATTCGGCAGCACCAAAGGGCAGGCTTATTCTTCCTCAGCAGCAGACTATCCGTGATGTGCTTGAAGCGGGAGCAATAGCGGTCACGGTGCGTGAAACCGAGCTTGAACTCACACTCCGAAAACTCGGAACAAAGCCTAAGATTGTCATAACGGACAGTCAGGCGTTTGCACAGGTTTCAAAAATCGTTCCCGCAGACATTCAGCTTACGTCATTTTCAATACTTATGGCAAGATACAAGGGATTTCTTGAAACAGCGGTTAAGGGCGCTGCGGCAATAGAAAATCTGAAAGACGGCGATCGAGTGCTTATCTCCGAGGGCTGTACTCATCACCGCCAGTGCGAGGACATTGGCACGGTAAAGCTTCCGAAGTGGCTCAAAAAATACACCGGCAAGGAAATTTCAATAGAAACTTCCTCAGGCAAGGGATTTCCCGACGACCTTTCGCCGTTCAGCCTTATTATCCACTGCGGCGGCTGTATGCTCAATGAACGCGAAATGCAGTACAGACGCAAGTTTGCCGAGGACAGCGGCGTGCCGTTTACAAATTACGGAACGGCTATCGCTTATATGAACGGCATACTAAAGCGCACTCTCGGCGTGTTTCCTCAGTTAGCCGAACTTGTTAAATAAACAAATAAACGCTTTAAATCGGAGCAATTCTCTGATTTAAAGCGTTATTTATGATGAACAAATCCTTGCAACCTGCGTGATATTGTGGTATGATTTATTTTGTATATCAAAGATAAAGAAGGTTTTAGTATGTCATCCCGAAACGCAATCGGTGTTTTTGACTCAGGGCTTGGGGGATTGAGCGCCGTAAAGGAGTTTTCGCACGTTCTGCCAAACGAAAAGATTATCTACTTCGGCGATACAGGCAGGGTGCCCTACGGCAACCGAAGCCGAGAAACCATAAAAAAATACGCATTTCAGGACGCAGAATTTTTACTTAAAAATAATGTCAAAATGATAGTTGCCGCCTGCGGTACGGTAAGCTCCGTCGCAGGAAAAGAGCTTGAAGAAAAGCTCCCCGTGCCGTATACGGGCGTTGTAAATCCGACGGCTTTTGCCGCCGCCGAAAAAACCAAAAACGGCAAAATCGGAATTATCGGAACTGCCGCTACAATCAACAGCCACAGCTACAAGCTCAGACTTCAAAAGTTAAATCCCGATTTTGAAGTGTTTGAACAGGCTTGTCCGCTGTTTGTACCCCTTGTTGAAAACGGATTTATCGACAGGAACGATAAGATAACCCGGCTTGTTATAGAGCGTTATCTGACGCAGCTCAAGCAAAACGGAATTGATACGCTTATCTTGGGCTGTACGCATTATCCGCTGCTCAGAGGCGCAGTTTCCGACTTTATGGGCGAGGGCGTTACACTTGTGGATTCGGGCTATGAAACAGCCGTTTATGCCGCAAAGGTGCTCAAAGAGCAAAACCTGCTCAACAGCGACCAAACGGTCAAGAACACCGAGTTTTATGTCAGCGACACTCCGGACGGCTTTGAAAGCGTTGCAGGGTTGTTTTTGGGACGTGATATGGAACATACGGTGAACCAGATTGACATTGAACAGTATTGAGGAAGCTATGGCACAAAAGGATAAGGAAAAATATATGATTTCCATTGTCGGCGAGCAAACCCTTGACGGAGAAACCGACCGCATAGAGGTGCTGACCGCAGGAAATTATCTTGTAAAAAAAGACCACTTTTATATCGGATACAAAGAATATGACGATGAAGATCCGAGCATTGTTTTTAACAATCTTATTAAGGTCGAAAAGGACAAGGTCACGATAAACCGCAAAGGACCTATGGGCTCACAGCTTTTGCTTGAAAGGGACAGGCGTCACCAGTGCATTTATCAGACGGTGGCAGGAGACCTGACTATCGGAGTGTTTACAAAAACACTCAAAAGCACACTGGGCAAAAACGGCGGAACGCTTGAAGTCAGCTATACGCTTGACTTTAACACGGATTTGGTGAGCGAAAACCGATTTACAATAAAGGTAGAAGAAAAACAAGTCACAGAATGAGGAGATAATATGGATATGTATGCAAAGGCTGTAAAAGCCCTGAGAGCCGCAATTACAGAAGCAATTAACAAGGCTGTTCAAAGCGGAGAGCTTCCGCAGGCAGAAATACCTGATTTTATCATAGAAACACCTGCCGACACAACCCACGGCGACTTTGCCACAAACGCCGCAATGGCGGGAGCAAAGGCTTTCAGAATGCCTCCGTTTAAAATTGCTCAGGCAATTACCAAAAACCTTGACCTGACAGGCACGATGTGCAGACATTTTGAAACGGCAGGTCCGGGATTTATTAACTTTTTCCTCGGAACGGATTTTTATTCGGGCGTAGTAGAAGAAATACTTGACAATCCTGAAAATTACGGAAGCTCCGACTTCGGCAAAGGCGAAAACGTAATGGTGGAATTTGTTTCGGCAAATCCCACAGGCCCGATGCATATGGGCAACGCAAGGGGCGGCGCACTCGGCGACTGTCTTGCCGCCGTACTTGATAAGGCAGGCTATAACGCATACAGAGAGTTTTATGTTAATGACGCAGGCAATCAGATTGAAAAATTCGGCTGTTCGCTTGAAGCACGCTATTTACAGATTTTTAAGGGCGATGAAATAGAGTTCCCCGAGGACGGCTATCAGGGTGCAGACATAACCGATCTTGCAAATGAATATAAGGACCTCTACGGTGATAAATTGCTTGACCTTTCAAGCGAAGAACGCAAAAATGAGCTTGTCGGCTACGCTTTGCCAAAGAACATCAAGAAGATGCAGGAGGATATGGCGGCATACAAAATAACCTATGACAAGTGGTTTTTTGAAAGCGAGCTTCATAAAAGCGGAGCGGTAAAAGAGGTTATCGACATTTTGACCTCAAAGGGACTTACCTATGAAAAAGAGGGCGCTGTCTGGTATAAAAACAAAGAAGTGCTCACCCAAAAATTGCTTAAAGAGGGCAAAACTCAGAAATATATTGACAATCTTGAGTTAAAGGACGATGTGCTTATCCGTCAAAACGGCAATCCAACGTATTTTGCCGCAGACATTGCATATCACAAAAATAAATTTGACAGAGGCTTTACCACTCTTATTGACATTTGGGGCGCAGACCACCACGGTCACGTTATGCGTATGAAAGGCGCAATGGACGCTATCGGCTACGACGGAAGCAAGCTTAATGTTGTGCTTATGCAGCTTGTAAAGCTGGTTAAAGGCGGCGAGCTTGTAAGAATGAGCAAACGTACGGGCAAAGCTATTCAGCTTAGAGATTTGCTTGAAGAAGTGCCTGTTGACAGCGCAAGATTTTTGTTCAACACAAGAGAAGCGAACACCCAGATGGACTTTGACCTTGACCTTGCCGTAACTCAGGACAATCAAAATCCCGTGTACTACGTTCAGTATGCCCACGCAAGGATATGCAGTATATTTAAGGCGCTTGCAAAGGACGGAATAACTCCTCGCAAATGCACGCACGACGAGCTTGCGCTTTTGACTGCTCCGGAAGAAAAGGAGCTTATTTCACATCTTGCCCTGTATTCGGGCGAAATCATAAGCGCCGCAAAAGATTACGACCCGACCAAAATCACACGCTATGTCACCAAAACGGCGACTCTGTTCCATAAATTCTACAATGCCTGCCGTGTTAAGGGCGAAGACGAAAGACTGATGCAGGCAAGACTTGCACTTTGCGACTGCACAAGAGCGGTAATCAAAAACGTGCTGACAATGTTCAACATTTCCTGCCCTGACAGTATGTGATTTTAAATTGAATTTTTTATTTGGCAATCGGTATAAAACATTATAATTTGCAAAAAATATAACCACCTCAATGAAAAGGTGGTTATTTTTATGGAAAAACATTCAGAAAAGCAGGGAAAGCAGGACAAGCAGTTTCCGATAGAACTTCCGTCACGCCAAAACAGTGCCGAAAGCTCACCGATTGTTGACGATGTTCTTGACAACGAGATCTTCCCCCTGAGGGTTGACGGTACAAACGGTATCCGCAGTCAGAGCGGCGTTCACGTCAGTACCTATGACGACGCTACCGAAGTTCCGGCTATTGACGCAGTTGCCGATACCGAAAACGTTTCTTCAACCGAGCTTTTTAAGTAAAGTAAGACAAATTTAAAGCCACCCTTTGAGAACGATATCATCAAAGGGTGGTCTTAGTTTTTATAGGAAGCTGAATATTAATTGCTGTCATTTGTTCCCATTTTGCGGAAACGGTTATAGCGTTTTTCGGTAAGCTCATTGTCGGTGAGTGAAAGATTCTTTTCAAACGTCCTTGCAATAAGCCGTTTCAAGCTTTCAAACATAGCCTGTTCGTCGGCATTCGGCTGACGTATGATACGTTCGATCACTCCGAGGTTAAAAAGATCTTGAGCGGTCATTTTTAACGCTTCGGCTGCATTCGGTGCTTTTGAACTGTCTTTCCAAAGAATAGAAGCACAGCCCTCAGGCGAAATTACCGAATAAACCGAGTTTTCAAGCATCCATACTTCGTCAGCAACGGCAAGTGCAAGTGCTCCGCCGCTTCCGCCCTCGCCGATGATAATGCTTAGAACGGGGGCTTTGAGCGTCATAAGCTCCATTATATTTTCGGCGATAGCCTGTCCCTGACCTCGCTCTTCAGCGCCGATACCGGGATATGCTCCGCTTGTATCAACAAGGCAAAGCACGGGACGTCTGAACTTTTCAGCCTGCTTCATAAGTCTGAGCGCCTTACGGTAGCCTTCCGGGTGAGCCTGACCGAAGTTACGCTCCATACGTTCCTTTGTGTTGCGTCCCTTTTCAAGCCCGATTACGGTAATCGGTGTGTCGTACAGCATTGCAAGACCTGCAATGACCGCTTTGTCGTCCGAAAATCTGCGGTCACCGTGCAGCTCAAAAAAGCTGTCGCCAAACATATGCGTAATATAATCAACGGCAGTCAGCTTTTTGCTGTCTCTTGCCGCCATAACCTTTTCATACGCCGTCATTGCTGCGCCTCCCCGTATCCGTGCATTTTAAGCAGTTTTGATATTGTGGATTTAAGTCCCGATCGGCTGACAACGGCATCAATAAAGCCTTTTTGCAAAACAAATTCCGAGGTCTGAAAATCCTTTGGAAGCTTTTGGCGCATTGTCTGTTCAATAACCCTCGGACCTGCGAATGCAACCAAAGCGTCAGGCTCGGCAAGGATAATATCGCCCTCCATTGCAAATGAAGCCGTAACACCGCCCGTTGTGGGATCGGTTAAAACGGTGATATACAAAAGTCCTGCGTCGCTGTGCCTTTTTACCGCACCCGAGGTTTTTGCCATTTGCATAAGCGACAAAATGCCCTCCTGCATTCTTGCGCCGCCCGAAAGGGTGCAGACTACTATCGGAAGCGAATTCTTTGTTGCATACTCAAACGCACGGGTGATTTTTTCACCCGTAACGGTACCCATACTGCCAATCATAAAGTCGGCGTCCATTGCACAGAGCACGGTCTTTATGCCGTTCATAGTACATACGCCGCACATAACAGACTCTTTTGAGCCGCTTTTTCTTGCCTTTTCAAGCTTTTTGTCGTAGCCCGGAAAATCAAGAATATTGTGCGACTGCATATCGCTGTCGTATTCGACAAAGCTGTTTTCATCGGCAAGAATTTCTATTCTCTGCTTTGCGTTAATCCTGAAATGGTGATTGCACATAGTGCAGACGTGCAGATTCTCCTCCATATCTGTGGTGAGAAGCATCGTGTTGCATTTTGGGCATTTTATCCACATTTCGTCCGGAACAAACGGCACATTCTGCTGTTCATTGGGTTGTGATTCAAGCTCGTTTTTCGGTTTTACAAAAGAAAAGAAATCCATATGCAGTCTTCCTTGATGTATATTATCTTAGTGCCACTGCCTCTTAGGCGGCAGGTGTCATTTCAGAATTTCAGTGAGGATTATAATCTCCCGTTAAATCTTATGTTTTTTCTCAAATTCAGCCATAAAATCGGTTGTGTATTCGCCGCTGACAAACTGTTCGTCCGACAATATCTCGGCAAGCAGATCACGGTTGATGTCAATTCCGTCAATGGTAAGCTCCGAAAGCGCCATTTTCATTTTTCTGATTGCTTCCGCACGGCTTCTTGCCTGCACGATAAGCTTTCCAATCATCGAATCATAGTACGGCGGAATGAAGTAATCCTGAAAAATTGCCGTATCAAAACGCACAAATGAGCCGCCCGGAGTATGAAGTCTTTTTATCCTGCCGCAGCTTGGGCGAAATCCCTTTGACGGGTTTTCGGCGTTGATTCGACATTCAATCACGTTACCGTGTGTAAAAATGCTGTCCTGAGTGCGTGACAGCTTTGCGCCTGCGGCTATTCGTATCTGCCACTGAACTATATCAAGCCCCGTTACCATTTCCGTAACGCCGTGTTCGACCTGGAGTCGGGTGTTCATCTCCATAAAGTAGAAGTTGTTTTCACGGTCAAGCAAGAACTCAACGGTTCCTGCATTTACATAGTTTACTGCCTTTGCCGCCTTTACAGCCGCAATCATCATAGCCTTGCGGGTTTTTTCGTCAAGTGCGGGGCTCGGACTTTCTTCAATCATCTTTTGGTTTTTGCGCTGAACGGAACATTCACGCTCGCCAAGACAGATTATGTTGCTGTATTTGTCGCAAAGAAGCTGCATTTCTATGTGCTTTACGGGGTGAATGAACTTTTCCATATAGCAAGCGCCGTCACCGAATGCGGATTTTGCCTCGGCAGAAGCAGATAAAAACGCCTCTTCAAACTGTTCCGCAAAATCAACCTTGCGAATACCCTTTCCGCCGCCACCCGAACGAGCCTTTATAAGCAACGGAAAGCCAATCTTTTCTGCTTCGGCTTTTGCCTGTTCAAGATCTTCGATTATATCACAGCCGGGGGTTACGGGCACGCCTGCTTTCCGCATGGTTTTGCGCGCATTGTCCTTATCGCCGAGCATTTTTATCATTTCAGAGGTCGGTCCTATAAAGTTTATGTTGCACTGTTCGCAAAGAGATACAAACTTTGCGTTTTCCGACAGCAGGCCGTAGCCGGGGTGGATAGCCTGCGCTCCGCTTTCGATTGCAACAGTAAGTATTGCCGGAATATTAAGGTAGCTGTCCGCTACTCTGCTTCCGCCTACGCAGTAGCTTTCGTCGGCAAGCTGAACGTGCATTGCGTTTTTGTCGGCTTCGGAATATATTGCAACCGTAGCTATGCCCATTTCACGGCACGCACGGATTATTCTTACCGCTATTTCGCCGCGGTTGGCGATTAAAATTTTAGAAAACATTTTTTTCACTTCCGCATGGAGCGAATCAAATTCGCTGAATATAGTGGTTATTTATTTTCGACAAGGGCGAAAGAAAGCTCTGCGCTTACGCACAGCTTACCGTCAACATAGCCCTTTGCATCAATGAAATAAAACGCTCCGCGATTTTTTGTGAGCGTGCATACGCTTTCAAGCGTATCGCCGGGCTTTACGGGATTTTTGAACTTGACCTTGTCCATTTTTGTAAAATAAGGAGTACAGTTTTTTACTTTATCGGCAAGCAAAACACAGCTTGCCTGTCCCATCATTTCGCACAGGATAACGCCCGGAACAACGGGATTGCCCGGAAAATGTCCCTGCAAAAAGAATTCGTCGCCTTTGATTGTATATCTTCCCTTGGCTGTGTTTTCGTCAACGCTTTCGGATTCTTCCACCAAAAGCATATTGTCACGGTGGGGGAGTATTTTTTTGATTTCTTCCTGATTCATAATAATCTCCGTTATTTGATTTTGAACAGCGGCTGACCGTATTCGACAAGGTCGCCGTCATTTACGAGCACTTGTGCAATCTCGCCGTCCTCTTCTGCCTGGATTTCGTTCATACACTTCATAGCTTCGATAATGCAGACAATATCGCCTTTTTTCACCTTTTTGCCGACGGGTGCAAAAGGCTCGCTGTCGGGTGACGGCGCTGTGTAAAATACGCCGACTATCGGAGCTTTTATTGATTTTTCGCTGTCATTAGCAGAAGCCTGAGGAGCAGGGGCGGGAGCGGCAGAAACAACAGTTTGCTGGACCGATGTCGGTACGGCGGAAGCCTGAACGCCCTGCGACGGCTTTTCAAGGTGAATTTTCTGACCGTCAGCCGTCTGAAGTTCAAGCACGGAAAGGTCTGATTCTTCAAGGATAGAAATTAGCTTTTTTACCTCGTCATAATTAACATCAAACATAATAAAGTCCTTTCATCAAAGCTTTTTGAATACTACGCACGCATCGTGTCCGCCAAAACCGAGATTTGTTGATGCGGCAACATTTATGCTGCGCTTCTTTGCCTTGTTCGGCGTGTAGTCAAGATCAAGTCCCTCGTCAGGCTCGTCAAGGTTTATTGTCGGCGGAATAATTCCGTCTCTTATTGCAAGCACTGCGGCGATTGCCTCAATAGCGCCTGTTGCACCCAGCATATGTCCTGTCATTGATTTTGTGGAGCTTATGCTTGCACTGTACGCTTTGTCGCCGAGTGCGGATTTTATGGCAAGTGTTTCCGTTAAATCATTAAGATGTGTGCTTGTGCCGTGAGCGTTGATATAAATATCGGAATCGTCGGCTACGTTTGCCTCGTCAAAGGCAATTTTAATCGCTCTTGCAAGTCCTGCACCCTCGGGGTCGGGGGCTGTGACGTGATGAGCGTCGCAGGTGTTGCCGTAGCCTGCAAATTCTGCATATATCTTTGCGCCCCTTGCTTTTGCGTGCTCGTACTCTTCGAGCAAAAGCATTCCTGCGCCTTCGCCCATTACAAAACCGTCACGCTCCTTGTCAAACGGACGTGAAGCTTTTTTGGGGTCGGGGTTAGTCGAAAGCGCTTTCATATTCTGAAATCCTGCGATTGTCAGAGGAGCAACCACCGCCTCTGCGCCGCCTGCTATGATTGCGTCGGCATAGCCGTCCTTGATTGCGTGAAACGCCTCGCCGATTGAATTCGTTCCTGTAGCACAGGCACTCATAACAGAGAGCGAAACGCCCTTTGCGTTAAATCTTATTGCTACGCTGCCCGTTGCTATGTTGCCGATCATCTTGGGAATAAAGAACGGAGAAACCTTTCTCGGTCCGTTTTCGTGCAGTGCTACGGTGTTTTCAACAAAGGTGTTGAGTCCGCCGATTCCTGCGCCGATATAAACTCCGAAACGGTTTTCGTCTATTGTGCCGAGTATTTTGCTGTCGTCAACCGCCTGCTGAGCGGCGGCAATAGCGTATTGGCAGTAAATATCGGTCTTTTTTATATCACGTTTTTCAATGTATTGGGTTGCGTCAAAATTTTTTATCGTTCCTGCAATGTGAACTTTAAGGTCGCTTGTGTCAAATGCGGTGATTTCGTCAATTCCGCAAACACCGTCAACAAGATTTTTCCAGGTCGTTTCGGCGTCGTTGCCCACCGGGCTGACTGCGCCCACTCCTGTTACCACTACTCGTCTGCTCATATTTACCTCCGCTTAAATTGCAAGTCCGCCGTCAACTCTTATGACTTCGCCGGTCACATAGGCGGCATCGTCCGAACAAAGGAATTCTACTACCTTTGCGACGTCGTCAGGTTCGCCGATACGTTTTGCGGGAATCTGAGCCTGCATTTCTGTCTTTACCTTGTCGGGCAGGGCGTTTGTCATATCTGTTCCGATATAACCGGGCGCAACGGCGTTTACCGTTACTCCTCTGCCTGCAAGCTCTCTTGCAACCGACTTTGTAAGTCCGATGATTCCTGCCTTTGAGGCGGCGTAGTTAGCCTGTCCCTTGTTGCCGATAAGTCCTACGATTGAAGAAGTGCTGACGATTCTGCCGTAACGCTTTTTCATAAAGTGCTTGTAGGTGTGCTTAATCATATTGAAAGAGCCTTTGAGGTTGACGTTTATTACGGCGTCAAAGTCCTTTTCTTCCATATTCAGCACCATTTTGTCACGGGTTATTCCTGCGTTGTTAACAAGTATCTCGATTCCGCCAAAATCCTCAATGACCTTATCGACTACCTGCTTTGAGGCTTCAAAATCCGACACGTCGCAGAAATACTGCTCTACCTTTGTGCCGTACTGCAAAAGCTCGTTCTTGGCGTTTTCGCCCTCGCTCTCATCGCCTACATAGAGAATTGCGATGTTTGCGCCCTCTTTTGCAAGCCTTTTTGCAATGGCAAGACCTATGCCTCTTGAACCGCCTGTAACTACGGCTGTCTTATTTTCAAATTTCATATTTTCCTCCGAAAGATGTTTTGCTGTTTGTTTTTAAAGTGCCTGACTTATCTTGTCAAAATCCTGCGGAACTTCAAATTTGAATTCCCTGACGTCGGGGTTGATCCTCCTGACTAAGTTTGTCAACGTTTTGCCTACGCCGACCTCAATAAATGTATCAACGCCGCTGTCAATCATATTTTCAACGATTTTTTGCCAGCGCACGGGATTTTCTACCTGAGCTTTTACCAAAGCTTTATAATCGCCCTCATAGGGCTGAGCGGTGTAATCCGAATAAATCGGAATCTGCGGTTCGGAAAACTCAACGTCTTTAAGATAATCGCCGAGTCCCTCTGCCGCATCGGCCATAAACGGAGAATGAAACGCTCCGCTTACCGCAAGAAGCTTTGCGATACCGCCTGCTTCCTTGACGGCTTTGCAAAAATCGTCTGCGTTTTCGCTTGTTGTTGCAACAACTGTCTGTGCCGCCGAATTATAGTTTACGGGATAAGTCTTGTCAAATTTTTTGCATATTTCTTCAACCGTTTCAGGTGAAATTTTCATAACCGCCGCCATCTTGCCGGGGTTAGCCTTTGCCGCCTTGTCCATAAGCTCTCCTCGTCTGCAAACGAGTTTGAACGCTTCTTCGTCGGAAAGCATTTTTGAGAACGCAAGAGCCGCAATTTCGCCGAGTGAAAAGCCTGCGATACAATCGGGGCGTATTCCTTTTTCAACAAGCGCATACGCTGCCGCAAGATCTGCCGTAAAAACGCAGGGCTGGGTATTTACTGTTTGGCAAAGTTCCTCTGTTGTGCCCTCAAAGCACTGAGCCGAGGTACCCGGACGGATAGAATCCGCCATTTCATAAACCGCTTTTGCGGCGTTTGAGCTGTCGCAAAGCTCTTTGCCCATTCCGCTGTACTGGGCGCCCTGTCCTGAAAAAATAAATGCTATTTTACCCATTTTGTCGCTCCGTTCAATACTTCTTCAGCCTGAGTGAACATCTCCTCAATAATTTCACGGGAGGTCTGCTCTTTTTTTACCATACCTGCGACCTGTCCCGCAAGCACACAGCCGTTTGACACATCTCCGCCGCGAGCCGCCATTCTGAGAACTCCTGCTCCCATTTTTTCAAGCTCTTCGTCAGATACGGCAGACTTGTCGTATTCGGCTTTTGAATATGTTCTTGTAAAAGTGTTTTTAAGCGAACGCACGGGATGACCGAGCCTTTTGCCAGTTACTACGGTATCAATATCTCTTGCCTTTAATATTTTATTTTTGTATTCCTGAGTTATGGTACATTCTTTTGCAACCAAAAATCTTGTTCCAACCTGAACGCCGACTGCGCCCAGCATAAACGCCGCCGCAACCTGCCTGCCGTCGGCAATTCCGCCTGCGGCGATAACGGGAACGGATACTGCGTCAACAACCTGAGGAACAAGAGCCATTGTTGTAAGCTCGCCGACGTGACCGCCCGATTCTCCGCCCTCTGCAATGACTGCAAAAGCGCCGTCTTTTTCCATTTTGCGTGCAAGCGCAACGCTTGCGACAACGGGAATTACCTTTATTCCCGCTTCTTTCCATTTTGACATATATTTTCCCGGATTGCCTGCTCCGGTGGTTACGACCTTGATTCCTTCTTCAACAACAACGTCTGCAACCTCGTCCGCAAACGGACTCATAAGCATAATATTAACGCCGAATATCTTATCGGTGAGTTTTTTGCATTTTTGTATTTCCTCACGGAGCTGTTCTCCGTTTGAGTTCATTGCGGCAATGATTCCGAGTCCGCCTGCGTTTGAAACGCCTGCGGCAAGGGAAGCGTCGGCTACCCAAGCCATACCGCCCTGAAAAATCGGAAATTCAAGTCCGAGCGACTGATCTATAACAGTAGAAATCATATGTATTCTCCTTTTGTTGAATGTTTTAACCGAAAATAAAAATAATTTCGGTCAAGCAGGGGCTGATAGCTGTTGTGGCAATATTTTACAAAAATCGCATTATAAAAGCTATATTCGGAAATCCTATTTCTCCTTTTAACATATCTATTTCATAGTAACTCAAATACGCATAAAAGTCAATATATCTTAACCAAGTTTTGCACAACGCTGTACGGCAAGCGGGGCGAAATGCTCCGCCCCGTCAACTGCAATAATCCTCAAGTGTTCGTTTCAGATTTTTTTCTCCCTCGACTTCAATGCCGTTTTTGAGCTGTAAAATATCGCTTTTGGGCAAATGGTCGGTTCGTGAATCGGTGACAAGACAGGGAGAAGCTTCACCCTTTTTATATACTACAATGCGGTTGTTTTCGGATTTCAGCACATATGTTTGGCTTTCGGCGGACACAACCGCTGTTGATTCGGTTTCCGGAGAGGCTTTTGCGCTTGTTACCGGTGTGTAAAGGCTGCTTATGCATATGCAGCTTATCAGTATGATTCCTGTTATTCCGATGAGTTTTTTCATAAGTCAATCATTCCCCGATTTTCAGATTTATATTGTTATTTTTGCCTGAAATGAATGCAATATTCACCCTATTGCCTAAAATTCAACAAACTGCCGCACATATTTTCTAATAAAAAAGAATAAAAAAATCAATTAAGTTATTTATTTTTTTCTTTTAAAGTGCTATAATAACTAATACTAGTGTTATTTTATCCGAAGTTTTAAAAGAGTTTTTAAACATAATTATTCAAGAATCGGATTTTAAGACGCTGCTTTTTTTGGCGTTTTGCCGTATAAAAGGAGTTATTATGCGAAACAAACGTGAAACCGACATCAGCAGATACACCGAAAAATCTGTTGATAATAACATTCCCGCAGTAAAAACCGAAAGCCCTGCCAAAGGATTTTTCAAAGGAGTGGGCAAGGTGCTGCTCACCGCTTTGGCGGTTTGCTTTGTTGCAACGGTAATTGCAGGAATATCCCTCGGTATATACATCTTTTCACTTGCCTCGGAGCCTACGGGCATCGACCTCAATGCAAAGTCGCTTAACCAGACAAGCTTTATTTATGTTAAGAACAAGGATACCGATGAGTTTGAACAGTATCAGACCCTTTACAGCACCGAAAACCGAATCTGGGTTAATAATCAGGATATTCCGCAGGCTATGAAGGACGCTCAGGTTGCTATTGAGGACAAGCGATTTTTTGATCACCACGGTGTGGACTGGACAAGAACGCTCGGCGCTGTCATTAATCTTGCAAGCGGCAACGATACTTACGGCGGTTCAACCATAACTCAGCAGCTTATCAAGAACATTACCGATGATAACGAGGTTTCCATTACAAGAAAGCTCAGAGAAATATGCAAAGCTCTGAAGCTTGAAAAGGAATATACAAAGGACCAAATTCTGGAGGCGTACCTGAATGTTGTAAACTTCGGAAACAACTGTCAGGGCGTTGAATCGGCGGCTCAGCTGTATTTCGGCAAGAGCATAAAGGATTGCTCAATAGCGGAATGTGCGGCTATTGCCGGCATTACTCAGAACCCGTCGCTTTGGAATCCGCTTATTTATCCCGAAAACAACAAACAACGCCGCGAGCTTGTGCTTGAGGAGATGTACGATCAGGATTATATCACCAGGGACGAGTACAATCAGGCTATGCAGGAATCCGCCGATATGCAATTTGTCGGTTTTCAGTCAAAGGATGACGACGATGATGACAGCGGATATGTTCAAAACTGGTATATTGATCAGCTTTATTATGATTTAAAGACCGATTTGGCTCAGTATTACAATATCAGCGAGGACGCAGCCTCGGATAAGCTTTATACGGAAGGACTTAAAATATACTGTGCAATGGACGAGGATATGCAAAATTACATTGAATCCGCCGCGCAGGAAGTTGACAAAAGTGCAGATCCGGAAATTCAGCTCGGCTCGGTTATGATGGATTTTGACGGTCGTGTTATCGCAACCGTCGGAAGCTCAAAAAAGAAAACTCAGGCGCTTGAATGGGACAGAGCCAGTCATTCCGCTTTACAGCCGGGTTCTTCGATAAAGCCTGTGTTTGTATATCCGATAGCAATAGATAATAAGCAGCTTTATTATTCATCAACTGTTCTTGATGAACCACTTGACAAATATGAATATGATCCGTCAACAGGTTCATATAAGTCGGGACCTAATAACGCTTATCCCAACTACAAAGGCAATATTTTGTTGCCTGATGCTATAGAGTGTTCATCAAACGCTACGGCGGTTCGTGTTATGGAACTTATCGGAGGCCCGTCGGTAGCATATGAACAGGCTGTAACTAAAATGGGATTTTCTCATCTTAACGAAGAAGATTCACAAATCACCGGTTCGCTTTCCATCGGCGGTATGAACGGCGGTGTTTCTGTTCGTGAAATGGCGGCTGCATACACATATATGGGCAACGGAGGTTTGTACTACAAACCTTATACCTATTATTATGTAACCGACTCGGAGGACAATATTATTATAGATAACCGTGACGCTGTTCCAAAGCAGGCTTATTCGGCAGAAACCGCAACAATTATGAACAGGCTTCTGCATTACAATGTTACAAACAGCGTAAGCACAAGAGCTATGTATGCCCGTGTTGACGGCTGGGATATTGTCGGAAAAACAGGTACTACAAACGACGATAAGGACTGCTGGTTTTGCGGACTTTCGCCGTATGGCGTTATGGCAACGTGGACAGGCTTTGATCATCCGACCTCAATCTCGGATACAACACGTTCGGCAAAATTCTTCTCAAAGGTTATGGGCAAGTACCTTGAGGGCAAGGAACAAAAGGAATACAAGCTGTCACAAAACTGTGTTCAGGCTCAATATAACCCCGCAACGGGTCTGATAGTTTCCACAGATAATCTGACAGGCAAGTATGTGGGTTATTACACCGAGGATAATATGCCGTCGTTTGGTTCTGCATATTACGGTGACGGCTCAAACAGCGACTATGCAAGCGGATACGGCAGCTATTACGGAAGCGGAAGTGAGGGCTACTATCCGTATGACAACAACAGCGGAAGCGGTCAGGGTTCACTTGCTTCCGGCGGCGGAGAAAATCCCGGCGGAGAAGTCCCGGGTGAAGGCGAGGCCTCGGGCGGAGCTGCTTCCGGCGGAGGAGAAAATCCGGGTGACGCAAGCAATGTTGACAGTTCGCCGCAGCACGCAGAATAAGTTAAAAATCCTGAAAGGTAAGGTAAATATATGGTATCAGTAGCAATTATGGGACACGGAGTTGTCGGCTCGGGTGTAGCCGAAATACTCCTTACCCACAAACAAAAACTCTTTGCAAGTCTTGGTGAGGAAATTTACATCAAAAAGGTTCTTGACCTGCGTGAATTCCCGGACAGCCCGATTGCAGACAGATTTACAAAGAATTTTGAGGACATCATAAACGACCTTGAAATCAGAATTGTTGTTGAGGTTATGGGAGGGCTTAACCCGGCATACGATTTTGTAAAAAGATGCCTTAAAGCAGGCAAAAGCGTTGTGACCTCAAACAAGGAGCTTGTAGCCGCTCACGGAGCAGAGCTGCTGTCTATAGCTAAGGAACAGAACGTAAACTTTCTGTTTGAGGCGTCTGTAGGCGGCGGTATTCCGATAATCCGACCGATGAGCCAGTGTCTTGTTGCAAACATAGTTTATGAGATTGCAGGAATTTTAAACGGTACAACAAACTTTATTCTGACTAAAATGATAGAAGAGGGAATGCAGTTTGAGGACGCTTTAAAGCTTGCTCAGGATTTGGGCTTTGCGGAACGCAATCCTGCCGCCGATATTGAGGGGCACGACGCCTGCCGCAAGATCTGTATTCTTGCTTCTCTTGCATACGGCAAGCATGTCTATCCCGATTCGGTACATACCGAAGGTATCACAAAGATAACTCTTGACGATGTAAAATATGCAGCAGCCTATGACTGCGTTATAAAGCTGATAGGTAAGGTCAAAAAGCTTGACGACGGGAAGATAGATATTATTGTTGCGCCTATGTTTGTGCCAAACAAGAGTCAGCTTGCAAACATTGATAACGAATTTAACGGCATTATGGTAAGAGGCGACTGCACGGGTGATGTTGTATTTTACGGCAAGGGCGCAGGCAAGCTTCCGACTGCAAGCGCTGTCGTAGCAGATATTGTAGATTGCTGCAAGCATCTTAAAACCAGAAAATATCTTTATTGGACAGACGGCGACGGCAAAAACATCATTGATACAAACGACTCGGTAACTGCAATGTATGTTCGTGCAAACGGAACAGACGCCTTGGCAAAGGCTGAAAATATCTTTGGTAATGTCAGCACGATAACAAAGAACGACGCACCTGAAAACGAGGTTGCGTTTGTGACCGAAAAAATGCCTTTCGGTGAATTTTCGGAAAAATCGAAGGAGCTTGAAAATGACGGCGTTAAGATACTTTCTTCAATTCGTATCGGTGATTTATAATAATAAAGGGGTACAGAGCAAATGAGTTTGATAGTTCAAAAATTCGGCGGAAGTTCAGTTGCTAACGCCGAACGTGTTATGAATGTTGCGAACATTGTAACAGAAACATTTAAAAAGGGTAACGATGTTGTCGTGGTTGTATCGGCACAGGGCGACACAACTGACGACCTTATCGAAAAGGCAAATGAGATTAACCCAAAGGCTTCCCGCCGTGAAAAGGATATGCTTCTTGCCGCAGGCGAACAAATCTCGATTTCTTTGCTTGCCATGGCAATCGAAAAGCTCGGCTATCACGCAGTGTCGCTTCTTGGCTGGCAGGCAGGCTTTGAAACCACCTCGGCACACACAAGCGCAAGAATAAAAAGGGTTGACGCTTCAAGAATCCGCCGTGAGCTTGACAAGAAGAATATTGTTATTGTTGCGGGCTTTCAGGGCCTTTCAAAATACGGCGATATTACAACGCTCGGACGAGGAGGTTCGGACACGAGCGCAGTTGCCATTGCGGCTTCAATGCACGCAGATCTTTGCCAGATATATACAGATGTTGAGGGTGTTTATACAGCCGATCCGCGCAAGGTAAAGAACGCAAGAAAGCTTGAGGAGATTTCATACGATGAAATGCTTGAGCTTGCAACTCTCGGCGCGCAGGTTTTGAACAACCGCTCGGTTGAAATGGCTAAAAAGTATAATATAGAGCTTGAAGTGCTTTCAAGTATGGCTAAGGCTTCGGGTACAATCGTAAAGGAGAGAACAAAAATGGAAAAAATGTTGATCAGCGGTGTTGCTAAAGATACGGATGTTGCAAGAATTTCGGTTATGGGTATCCCGAATGTTCCGGGGCTTGCGTTCAAGCTTTTCTCAAAGCTTTCTGCAAAGGACATTAATGTAGATATTATCCTCCAGTCTATCGGACACGACGGAAAAAAGGACATCAGCTTCACTGTTGCAAAGAGCAGAGGACAGGAGGCTGTTGAGTGCCTGAAGGATTATACAGAAAACATCGGCGCAGGAGAAATACTTTATGACGACAATGTTGCAAAAATTTCCATTGTCGGCGCAGGTATGGAGAGCCACGCAGGCGTTGCAACAAAGATGTTTGAGGCACTTTATGACGCTCAGGTAAACATTCAGATGATAAGCACCAGCGAAATCAAGGTTTCTGTTCTTATTGACGCTGCCGACGCCGATAAGGCTGTAAGCACAATTCACGACAAGTTCTTTGATTAATAAGTATTTATAATACAAATTAAGCCGTCACAATTGTGGCGGCTTTTGTTGTGCTGTTAAGTTAATAAGCTCGAAGCTTGTGTTTTGCGCTTTTGCACGGCTGCGGCAAGGTTTATTTGTTATGCAAAAGCATTATCTCCTGAAGTTCAGTTCAATGGTTTCTCTGTTGGTTTTAAACAGACGAAGCTTTACCCCTGCAGAGGTCAGCATCTTTTTTGACGCAATGGTTTCGGCGGAGGAAGCGTATTTGTCGTAAAGATAAACGACTTCAGAAATGCCGGACTGTATGATTGCCTTTGCACATTCGTTGCACGGGAACAAATCTACATATATCCTTGCGCCGTTTAGATCCTTTCCTCTTGCGTTTAATATTGCGTTTAACTCGGCGTGGACAACGTAGCTGTACTTTGTGTCATTGCCGTTGCGTTCCCACGGGTAGATGTCATCCGAACAGCCGTACGGGAAGCCGTTGTATCCTGTTGACAAAATGATGTTGTTGCTGTCAACGATGCATGCGCCTACCTGGGTGTTTGGATCCTTGCTTCGTTTTGCCGCAAGAAGCGCAACTCCCATAAAGTATTCGTCCCACGAAATGTAGCCATTCCTTTTCACTATAGTTCTCTCCTTAACAGGTTAATATACGGCACTTTTAAGCCGCACAAGGCAAATTAAAGCTGTTTGTAATAAAATTATATATTATACCCGACGAATAAGCAAGCCTATTTAAGCGGTTTTTATTATTTGGTATTGATTTTTATATACTTATGGTGTAATATATTACTGTTAATTGAGAGAGTTAAAAGCTTTGCTTTTATGTTGAGGCAAGATCGCAATAATTATGCGGGATTGCCTTGATTTGCTTTTAAATCGGAGCAAGGCTTTGCTTTGCTCACAAGAAACAGGGCTTGCTCCGAATTGCAAACAGTGCAAATGAGTGTTTGCTCCTCAGAGATTCAGTGGGAGATTATAGCTCCCGCTTAAATTTTGAAGCGGAATCCGCCGTCTGAGAGTCGCAGAACATTTGCACTTAGATTATGTGATAAGAGGGATTTATGAAGATTATTATTGTTGGCTGCGGTAAGGTAGGCACAGCCATTGCAAAAGAGCTGAATAACTCCGAGCACGATGTTGTGTTGGTGGATATTAACGGTACGGCGGTTTCAAGACTTTCCGATTCAATCGACGCTATCGGCGTTGAGGGCAATGGCGCAACATATCAGACCTTGATTGAAGCGGGAGCAGAAAGCGCAGACCTGGTAGTTGCGGCGGCGGCAAGAGATGAGGTGAACCTTTACACCTGCCTTATGGCTAAGGCGGCGGGCGTAAAGCATACCATTGCAAGAGTGCGTAATCCCGAATATACCAGCGACCTGTTCAGGGTGAAAGATCAGCTTGGTTTGTCAATGGCAATAAATCCGGAGCAGACTGCGGCGATTGAGATAAGTCAGCTTTTCCGTTTTGCGGGAGCGCTTGAAGTAGATACCTTTTCAAGGGGCGCTGTCGAGCTTATCAAGGTGACGGTTCCCGAAAATTCTGTTATTGCAAACAAACGCATCAGTCAGATTGATATTTTCAGGGGCAAGGTGCGAATATGCTCTGTTGAGCGCGGTTCGGAGGTTTACATTCCGAACGGTGATTTTGTTATTGAAAGCGGCGACAAAATTTCGATTGTATCAAAGTCCGAAATAGCCGCAAAGTTTTTCAAAAAAATAAATGTTCTTATCGGTAAAAACCGTGATGTTATCCTGCTTGGCGGCGGCAAAATATCATTTTATCTTGCACAAAGGCTTATCAAGTCGGGAACAAACGTTAAAATAATTGAAAAAAATAACGAAAGATGCAACGAGCTTTCGGAGCTGCTGCCCGGGGCTGTTATTATCAACGGCGACTGTATGGATCAGGACCTTTTGCTCAGCGAAGGCATTGAGCACGTTGACGGTGTGGCGGCTTTGATGGACTTTGATGAGGAAAATATTCTTATTTCACTCTATATCAGGGGAGTTTCAAAGGCAAAGGTCATTACAAAGGTAAACAACGAGCCTTTTTATAATATTATTTCAAACCTTAATTTGGATTGTGTTATCAATCCTAAAAATATTTCCGGCGAATATATAGCAAGCTATATCAGAGCAATGCAGAATTCTCTGGGAAGCAATGTTGAAACGCTTTACCGTCTTAATGAGGACAGGGTTGAGGCGCTTGAATTTAACGCTAAAAGCTCGTCAAAGATCGTGGGAATTCCGATTTCCGAGCTGAAGCTAAAGGATAATTTGCAGATAATTTGCATAAACCGAAAAGGCAGGGTAATTCTTCCTGTCGGCAGCGACGCAATTATGACCGACGATCTGGTGGTCGTAATTACAAAGCACAAGGGACTCAGCGACCTTGATGACATTTTGGATTAACGGAGCTTTTGAGGGATTATGAATAAACGTATTATTGTTTATATTCTTGGCTGGGTACTTATTATTGAGGGAATCGCAATGCAAATCGGCACGATTACCTCGCTTATCTACCGTGAAAACGATTGGTATTATTTTTTGATAATCGGTGCGGCAAGTTCCGCACTCGGCACTCTGCTTGTCAAAACAATGAAGCAGAAAAATATGGTCTTGTATCAAAAGGCGGGCTTTGCGGCTACGGCGTTAAGCTGGATATTGCTTTCGTTTGTAGGATGCCTGCCGTTTTGGATAAGCGGACAAATTCCGTATTTTATAGACGCATTTTTTGAGATAGTTTCGGGCTTTACAACAACAGGCTCCACTATCCTTAACGATGTTGAAGCACTAAGTCACGGTATGCTGATTTGGCGAAGCTTTTCGGTATGGTTAGGCGGAATGGGCGTTATAGTCTTTTTGCTTGCGCTTATCCCAAAGCTCGGCGGCTCTCAGAGCATTTACCTTATGCGTGCCGAAAGCCCAGGTCCTATAGTAGGCAAGGCTGTTCCCCGTATGCGTAATTATGCTTCAATGCTGTACGGCATATACCTTGCGCTTACTGTGATTGAAGCGGTTATGCTTATGTTTGGCGGAATGGATTTTTTCAATTCGCTGACCACGGCGTTTTCGTCCGCCGGTACGGGCGGATTTGGCGTTCGCAATGCCAATATGGCGGCGTATAACGGATATTGCCAGACGGTCATAGCCGTGTTTCTCGTTCTGTTCGGTACGAATTTTTCCGTTTATATTATGCTCCTTGCACGCAAATTCAAGCAGGCATTCAAAATGGAAGAATTGTGGCTCTATCTTGGAATTATAGCAGTTTCGACCTTGATTATTGCAATAAATATTTTCTCAATTTACCGTGACGCATACGAATCATTCCACCAGAGCTTTTTCTATGTTGCTTCAATTATCAGTACCGCAGGCTTTAGCATTGACGATGTAAACAAATGGCCCGAGCTTTCAAAGGCTGTTATTATAATAATTACCTTTATCGGAGCAATGGCTGGCAGTACGGGCGGCGGCTTTAAGGTGTCGAGAATACTGATACTCTTTAAGGAGGTCAGAAAAGAATTCGCTCTGCTTATCCATCCACGCAACGTAAAGACAATAAAAATGGACGGCAAAACGATCGATCACAGCGTAATGCGTAACACATCGGTATTTTTGGTGGTTTATTTAGGTATATTTATACTGAGCTTTATTGTAGTTTCTTTTGAGGGAAAAGATGTTTTGACGAATTTTACAGCGGTTGCCGCTAACCTCAACAACACAGGTCCGGGACTTAACATTGTCGGTCCGACCGGTAACTATTCTTCATTTAACATTCTGTCAAAAGCGGTGATGATATTTGATATGCTTGCAGGTAGACTTGAGCTGTTCCCGTTGCTGTTGTTGTTCTCGCCGTCCGCTTGGAAAAAGGCATAGAATTCATGGGCGGAGCTTCCGCCCTTTATTTTTTGGTGATTTATGAAAAAATTCTTATGCATAACATTATCTGCTGTTTTGTGCATAACCGCACTTTGTGCGTGTTCGCTTTCAGACAATAAGCCTGCCGAGGTCGGTTTTGAGGCTATGGATACGTTTATGAGCCTCAAAATCTACGGACAAAACCGTGACTCGGTCTTAAAAAACGTGCAGGAAAGCATTGCAAGCCTCGACAAGCTTCTGTCAACTACGGACAAAAACAGCGACATTTACAAGCTCAATAACGCCGGTGCAGTGCCTGTTGAGGTTGACAAAACAACTGCCTATATAGTGGAAAGGTCGCTTGATTTGTGCGATGATGTAAGCGGTGCGCTTGATATTACGGTTTATCCCGTTGTGTGCGAATGGGGTTTTATCAATAAGGACTACAAGATTCCAGACCAAAACAGAATAGAGCAGCTTTTGCAATTTGTTGATTACAGCGAAGTGAGTGTGTCCGACGGGAAAATATCGCTTTTGACAAATATGCAGATTGATTTGGGCGCAGTTGCAAAGGGGTATGCCGCCGATAGGGGCATTGAGATATGCAGAAATGAGGATATAACCTCGGCTTTGCTGAACTTGGGCGGCACAGTTGCGGCAATAGGCGCAAAGCCCGACGGTTCGGATTGGAAAGTCGGTGTTGCCGACCCCGAAAACAGTGCGGATTATTTTGGCTATCTGAGCTGTAAGGATAAAGTTATTGCAACTTCGGGCGGCTATGAAAGATATTTTATCGGAAGCGACGGCAAGACCTATATTCACATAATCGACCCCAAAACGGGCAGTCCCGTTGACAACAATATTAATTCTGTGACGATAGTTTCGGAAGTCGGTATCAAAAGCGACGCTCTTTCAACGGCGTTGTTTGTAATGGGCGTTGACGGTGCCGAAAAATATCGGAGAGAAAACAGCGGCTTTGATTACGTTATTCTGACGAAAGATAATGAGGTTTATGTTACAAGCGGAATATACGACAGCTTTACGCTTGCGGACAATTTTAAAAATATAAAAGTAAACATTGTTGATTAAGAGCCTTGCGGTGATGACCGTAAGGTTCTTTTGTTTTTTAGAAATTGCGTTGAAATTTAAATAAAAAATAAAAAATTTTCGGAAATTGCATATTTTTATGCAATTTTTTTATTTTCCTCGGGTATTGATGAAAGGACTGTTAGGCAGGATCGTTAAATCGGAAAATTAAAATTATATTCATAACTTTTTTATGACGGCTTGCTGTTCTTTCAAATTCGGAGGTGACAAAATATAAAGAAAAAACTTACAAATCGTGAAAAGGAATTTTGTTCGTGCTTTGCGGCGTCGGGCAATCTCAGCCTTTCGGCAAGGCGTGCAGGCTTTGCGCCTGATGGCGAACAGCTTGCGGAAAAGCTGCTTTGCAAAAAAGAAATAACCGACGAGATTACAAGGCTTGCGTCGGCACGCAGAAAAGCACTTGCAAATATGGCGGCGTCAGGCTATTACAGACTTGCGTTCGGAAGTATTGCGGACGCAGTTTCACTGCTTTTTACAGACAGTCCGTCAAAGGAGGAGCTTGACAAAATGGACTTGTTTTCTGTATCGGAAATCAAACGTCCCAAGGACGGCTCAATGGAGATTAAATTTTTTGACCGCTTAAAGGCGCTTGAACACCTTGAGTCGGAAACCGAAGAAGAAACCACTGCGAGGGATTTTTTTGACGCAATAGGCAAGAGCGCGGACAGCTGTGGTGATACCGTTGAAAATTAAACCTTTTTCACAAAAACAGCGCACGGTGCTTAGCTGGTGGCACAACAATTCAAGCCTTTGCGGCTATGACGCAATAATATGCGACGGTGCCGTCAGGAGCGGAAAAACATTTTGTATGGCGCTTTCGTTTGTGCTGTGGAGCTTTTACGGCTTTGCAAACTCGGACTTTGCGCTTTGCGGCAAGACTATCCGTTCTCTCAGGAGAAATATGGTTACGCCTGTTATTCCGATACTCAACTCACTCGGATTTGAGTGTGAAGAAAAGCTTTCTCAGAACATTTTGCTTGTGAGCTACGGCTCGGTTACAAACAGGTTTTACCTTTTCGGAGGGAAAGATGAGTCATCAGCCTCACTTATTCAGGGAATGACGTTGTCGGGAGTGCTTTTTGATGAGGTTGCCCTGATGCCGCGTTCGTTTGTTGAACAGGCTATGGCAAGGTGTTCTGTTGCAAATTCACGCTTTTGGTTTAACTGTAATCCCGAACACCCCGAACACTGGTTTTATCTTGAATGGATAAAAAAGTCAAGGGATAAAAATGCACTTTATCTGCACTTTACGATGGATGACAATCCCTCGCTCACCGACAAGGTGAAGCGCAGATATGAAAAGCTGTATTCGGGAGTGTTCTACGAGCGGTTTGTAAAGGGTAGGTGGGTTGCCGTTTACGGTGCGGTTTATCCGTTTATGGCTGATGAGGATATGTATTGTCAAACGCCGAAGGGTGAGTTCTCCGAGTATGCGGTTTCGTGCGATTACGGCACGGTCAACCCGTCGTCGTTCGGGCTGTGGGGCAGACAGAACGGCGTGTGGTACAGGATAGACGAATATTATTTTAATTCACGCACTGAGGGCTATCAAAAGACGGACGAGGAACATTACACTGCGCTTTGCAGGCTTGCAGGCGGCAGAAACATCAAAAAAATTGTTGTCGATCCCTCGGCGGCAAGCTTTATTGAAACAATACGCCGCCACGGAAAGTATACCGTAGTTCCTGCCAAAAACAATGTAATTGACGGAATACGCAGGGTTTCTCAGGCACTGAGGGACGGAAGCGTAAAAATATGCAAAAACTGCAAAGACTCTAAGCGTGAATTTGCGCTATACAGGTGGGACGGCAAAAAACACGACGACAGCCCTGTAAAGGAAAACGACCACGCAATGGACGATATAAGGTATTTTGTTACAACTATAATTGACGGCGGAAAACGCACATTTGCGCTTGCCGCCGAAAGACAGGAGGAAAACTAAGCTTGAAGTTTGGAAGAAAAAAGCAAAGCAAAGCGGTGCCTGCGGTGCAGACTGTTCCGAGAGATGTGCAAACCAATCCAATGTTTTCAAGGTATGAGGCGCAGAGCAGAGCGGAAAGGGAGCTGTATTCAAGCCTGCGAGAGGCTGTTCCGACAGTTGATGCGGCAATATGCAAAACGGTCAGGCTTATCGGCAATTTTAAGGTGGAAGCGGAAAGCGCGCCTGCACAGAGAATTGCCGATGAATTCGTAAAAAGCGTAAAGACCAACGGCTCCTCGGGCGGAATGATAAACTTTGTTTACGGTTATCTTGACAGCCTGCTGACTTTTGGAGCGGCGGTCGGCGAAATGGTGCCGGATGTTGAGGCACAGGGCATTGCGGCGCTTTATAACGCAAGCCTTGACGACGTTGAAATCAAGGCAAACAAAACGCCGCTTGACCTTGTTGTTTGCCGAAACGATGCCGGTCGGTGCGAGCCTGTAAAATATCAGAATCTTGTGCTTGCAACTTTACTTAACCCAAAGGCGGGTACGGTTCACGGCACGTCTGTTTTGAGCGGACTGCCGTTTGTAAGCTCGATTTTGCTCAGAATATTTCAATCGTTAAAGAACAACTGGGAAAGAGTAGGCGACGTGCGTTTTGCAGTTACATATACCCCTGCGGCAAACGAAACCTTTAGTGAGGAAAACGCAAGGCAGATTGCTTCTGAGTGGAAAAAAGCGATGAGAAGCGACAATGTGTGCGACTTTGTTTCGGTGGGAGATGTGAGTGTAAAGACTATCGGCGCAGAAAATCAGATTCCCGACTGCGAAATTCCCGTTCGCACTATTATGGAACAAATAATTGCAAAGCTTGGCATACCGCCGTTTTTACTTGGACTTTCGTGGTCAAGCACCGAGCGTATGAGTGAACAGCAGGCGGATATTCTTACAAGCGAGCTTGAATATTACAGAGCTGTTGTTGAACCTGTTGTCCGCAGAGCGGTTGAATATCACCTCAGACTTTCGGGATATAACGAAAAAATCAGGGTGATTTGGAACGACATCAATCTTCAGGATACGCTGGAGCTTTCTCAGGCACGGCTCAACAGGGCAAAGGCTTTGCAGATTGAAAAAGAAATCGGTTTGGAGGTAATTGATGAATAATTTTGTAAAAAAGGAGGCTGTTCTCGGCAGTGTGCTTGAAAACAATTCCGACGGCGTAAGCGCAGAGGAGCTTGCACTGATAAACGGCTACACAAGGCGAAAATTAAACGCCGATGAGGTGTATGTGTTTTCGGTAGTGCTTTGTGACAACGACGTTGACCGTGACGGTGAACGTTTTACGGTGGAATCGCTGTTTGCGCTTGAAAAGCTGTTTGTCGGAAAAACGGGAATTTTTGACCACAATCCCAGCGCCAAAAATCAGACGGCAAGGATATTTTCCTGCTCGGTTGAGGCGGTAAGCGGTAAAAAAACCGCATTGGGCGATGATTATTTCAGGCTCAAAGCAAGGGCATATCTGCCGAAAAGCGAGAAAAACAGCGACGTTATTCTTGCTCTTGACAGCGGAATTATCAAGGAGGTGAGCGTCGGTTGTGCGGTTGAAAAAATCGTGTGCAGCATTTGCGGAGAAAACTCAGACATTTGCCCACATACCAAGGGAGAAAAATACGGCTCAAAAATATGCTGCGGCGAGATGATAAACCCATATGACGCTTATGAATGGAGCTTTGTTGCCGTGCCGTCACAAAAGGCGGCAGGCGTTACAAAGTCGGCTTACGGAAAGGAAATGACTATGGAAAGTATTTTAAAAAAGCTTGAACTCAAAAAGGGCTTTGCGCTCAGCGACAAGGATTGCACAAGGCTGTCCGAATATATCGAAAATCTCAAAAAGTCGGCAAAGGACGGTATCTTTTATCGTGACAGCCTTACAAACGAGGTCTTGAGGCTCTCTGCCTGCGTTCAGCCCGATATTTCAAGAGAAACTATGGAGAGCATTGCAAAAACAATGACGGTGGCTCAGTTAAAGGAATTTAAAACAGCCTTTGAAAAGCAGAAAAACAGCGCCGTTGCACCGATGATTCAGCTCTACAGCAACAAAAACAACAAAAACAAAGACAACAAAAACACCGTTTCAAACGGTCAGTTCAGAATTTAACGGAGGTAATAATATGAATGTAAATTTTAACGGCTACGGCGAAAATGTTGCAACCTTTATTGCAGACAGCTCGGTTACAAAGGCGGGCGTACCTGTCAAGATTTCAGCCGACGGCACTGTTTCAAAGTGTTCGGCAAACGATGCATTTTGCGGAATATGCGTAGGTGTGCGTGACGGTTATGCTTCGGTTCAGCTTTCGGGCTATGTAACCGTTGCAACATCGGCAAAATTGACGTTGGGTTATCAGACTCTTGCCGCTGCCGCAAGCGATAAGGTTGCCGCCAACGCAAACGGCAGATCACTGCTTGTAGTGAACTCAACTGCAACAGAAGCAGGAATTATTCTTTAAAAATCAGGAGGTAATATATTATGGCTAATTTTGAAAACATTACAATAGAAAAGGGTATGTATCAGGGTAAAGGCGGCCTTACCGAAGTTCTTGAAAAGCTCGACCCGTCCGAAAACTACGCCGGAACATCGCTTGAGGGGCTTGACGCATTTTCCCGTCAGCTCAAGCGTTTTGACATCAAGGTAAGTGGCAGAGAAAGCGACTGTGTTGAAAAGTTCTTCCAGACTTCAAATTCCGCCGCACTTTTTCCCGAATATGTCAGCAGAGCGGTAAAGCAGGGTATGGAGCGCGCAGATGTGCTTTCCGACCTTGTTGCAACCGTTACCGATATTGACGGTATGGACTACCGCAGTATCGTGTCAAATCCGAGCGAGGACGACAAATCGCTCAAAATCGTAAACGAAGGTGCGGCAATTCCTCAAACTACCGTAAAAACAAGAGAAAATCTTGTTAAACTGCATAAGAGGGGCAGAATGTTGGTAGCGTCTTATGAAGCACTGCGTTTTCAGCGACTTGATTTGTTTACGGTAACACTTAACCAGATCGGCGCATATATTGCAAGGGCGCAGTTAAAGGACGCTATATCGGTTATAATCAACGGCGACGGCAACTCAAACTCAGCCTCAAACATTGAAGCGGCACAGAGCGGCAAGCTCAGCTACAGCGACATCATCAAGCTTTGGGCAGGTCTTTCGCCGTATGAGCTTAACACTATCCTTGCCCCCACCGAGGAAATGCAAAAAATACTTGCGCTTTCTCAGATGCAGGACGCAAACGCAGGACTTGATTTTCAGGGCACGGGAAAAATGATAACGCCGCTCGGCGCAAAGCTTATCCATGCTCCCGAAATGACTGCGGGCAAGATCATCGGTCTTGACAAGAACTGTGCCCTTGAAATGGTACAGGCAGGCTCTGTAACTACGGATTACGACAAGCTGATCGACCGCCAGCTTGAACGTGCGGCAATCACCTGTACGGCAGGCTTTTCAAAAATATTTACCGAAGCATCAAAAACGCTTTCTTGCTGACGGAGGTGATCGTTTGAATATTGCAAACGTAACATCACGGTTTGCCGCTTTGTCTGGATTTGACAGCTCCGAGCTTTGCAGATGGCATACGCTTATTGAAGATTCGTGTGCGTTTGTCGGCTCAAAGTGCATAAAATCCGAGCTTGACGAAAATGATACTAAAAGGCTTGAAATGCTGTGTGCGGTTTATGCTCTTAAAATGAGCGGCTTGTGCAATGATGAAAACATAACCTCATTTACTGCGGGTGACGTGAAAATCACGTCATCCGACAGTAAAGACAAGTATGACAAAATGTGGCGTGAGCTTGTTTCAAAATCCTCGGATCTCATAGTTAACGACGGATTTTTGTTTGGCAGGGTGATATGATGAGCATTTTTAACTCTGTCGGTGAAACAATAAAGAAGTACGGCTCAAACGTCAGTATTACAAACGACGGACAAAGCGTTGGCACAAAGGCTTTTGTTGAGCCTCTGCGTTACAAAAACAAGGTGTATATCGGCGGCGAATATCATCTTCTCGGCTGTTTCAAAAAGGAGAAATATCTTTTTGTAGGCACACCCGAAACCACGCTTGTTGAAAACAGCACGGTAATAGAAGCAAACAGCGGTAAATATATTGTAAAAAGATGCGAAAAATATTATGTGAAGGATATTCCCGTTTATGTGTGGGCAATTTTACAGCCGCACGGAGAGATATTGGAGGATGACTATGACTCAGATACAGAAACAGCTTGACAGAATCGTTGTCGGGCTAAAGCATATCGACAGCTTAAAAGACGTAAGATTTGTGCGTGAATACGGCTCACACAGTGTTGAAACGCCGATCACCGGATTTCTTGCGGTGGTGTCGGTACGTGAAACCGTGTTGTCAAACAACTATATCGGCGGTTATCTTTCATCATCGGTAAGGGGCGATCAATATTCTGCAAATGCAGAAATTCGCATCTATGCTCCCGCAACCGAGAACGGTGCAGGCCTCAGTGAGGTTGTCGGCGCTATTCTTTCGGGGCTTAAGGACGCCGATAAGGACAGGATAGTTACCGAAACAAGCGCAACGCCCATTGCATTTGACTCGGATATGAATGCAATTTACCGAACAGTCAAATTCGGTGTGGATTTTTGTCTTTGCGAGGAGGGATAGTTTGGCGCAGTTTGATTTTTTAAAGGGTGACGACCTTGTGGTAAAGCTCGACGGCGAGACGTTGGGCGGAGTAAAAAAAGCGGTGTGTACGGTTGAAAACAAGATAAGCGATATTATGGAGTTTTTGACCGACGTTCCCGTTGAAAGCTTTATAGAAAGCAGTTACGGCATACAGCTTGAAATGCACACGAACAACGCAGAACTTTTTGACGGAAAAGAAAAGTTTAACAGCATCGAATTTGCGGACAGGCTTAAAAGCGTAAAGTATTCCGACTGTCGGCTAAAGCAGGTTCAAACAGAAATCTTGCCGCAGGGAAATATCGAATACAGGATAAAAATAACAGCAAATAACAGGGAGGTATGCGACGTTGACAACGGATGAGCTTATGAAAATCGCAGAAGAAAGCACACAAAATTATAATGCCGAAAATTTAAGCGAGCTGTTTGAACAGGAGAGCAGACGTTACAGCCGCAGGCTTTCGGAGGAAGAGGAGGCAAAGCTCAGATGAAACTTGTTCCGATGCGCTATAAGGGCGTTGAATGGCATCACAATCCACGGGAAATTACGTTTGAATGTGACAAAAAGCTCAACGAGCTGAAATCACCATACGGTCAATCCTACATACAAAATATCGGCAGGAAAAATATGAAGATCAGCGGAACGGGCGAGCTTTACGGCGGTGATTGCTTACAGCAGTTTGACAGCCTTTTAAAGCTGTTCAAGCAGGGAGGCGGCGGAGTGCTTTCACTTCCGAAGCTTTCACCGATATATGCGGAATTTGAGAGCCTTAAAATAATCGGCGAACCAAAGCCGGACGCACTGACCTACAGCTTTGTGTTCCGAGAGGTTATGGACAAAAAGCACAGCTGTAAAAAAATTGTCTGCATCACCAAAGAGGGCGAAAATCTTTGGGATATATCCTATCGTTATGGGATAGACATTGATTCCTTGGTTACGCTTAATCCGCACATAAAACGCCCCGACATCGTTGAGGATGGGAGTGTGATCAGGCTTTGCTGAGGTTTGTAATAACAAATACCGACGGCTCAGAAACCGAGCTTAAAAAAGCGCTTACCGTTTCGTTGAACAGCGAGATCGGCGTGCCTGCCGACAGCCTTGTGCTGACGCTTCCGTATGACAGAAAGCTGAGTGAAAGTGCGGATTTTATTTCGGCATTTTCGGGTGATAAGCTTGTTTTCAAAGGTCAGCTTGACCAGATAATTAACATAAAAGAATACGACGGCGTAATAACAAAGCTGACGGCAAGAAGCCCTGCAGGGACGTTGCTCGACAGCGAAGCAGAGCCGATAACTTATTTTGACCCTGCCGCACCGATGATTTTTGAGCGGCACCTTGCGCCTTTTGGGTTTACCGAATACGATGCGGATAATGTGCCGTTTTTCGGCAGGCTCAGGATAGACAAGGGAATGACTCATTGGCAGGTGCTGAGGGCTTTTTGCAAGATAAGATACGGAGTTGAACCGTTTATAACAGGCGGCGGCAAGGTGTTTTTCAGAGGGTACGGACCTGACAAAAAAATCGTTTTTGGCGGAAACGACGGCGAAACGGCTTATTATTCCGCTCGTGAAAGCTGCAAAAGATGCAAAATCATCTCACAAATAAAGCTGAAGCTTACCGAGTCGGGCGCATACAGTTCGGTTTTGAATAACCCCAATCCAAAAAGCAGGAAAATAAAACGTATTCGCTATGTCAACGCCGCCGCCGACAACACGTCGGTTGAAACAGCCGACAAGATGATAGCTCAAAGCAATCTTGACAGCTACGGTATTACGCTTGAGTGTCTTGGTTGCTGCACGGACATTATAGGTTGTTCAGCCGAGATAAACGACAAAATTTTCGGCAGGATAAGCGGTCTTGTGGTTTCCGGTCTGAGCTATACGCTCAACAGCGGAGGCGAAAAAACTACGGTGATTTTACGAAAGGAGAGATTTTGAGTGTGGCTGATGAGTTACATAACAAACAATTCAATTACTTCGCCCAATGCGGCTAAGGGAAGCGTCAACAAAAACGACAGCAGCGGCACGGCGGTTATGTCGTCGGGCGAGCACAAGGAGCTTAAGTCGTGTTTTCCTTACGGTGTTTACAGCGTTGCGCCAACAGGCGAGCGTGCCGTGGTTTTGCCTCTTGACGACGGAGAGGTCGGACTTGGCGTTATTGCAAAAGGCTCCGATCTTGAGGCAGGAGAGGTTATGCTTTATTCAAAGGGCGGAGCTTCTATTGTACTTAAAAACAACGGAGACGTCCTGATAAACGGAGAGGTGTACATCTGATGACAGACGCAAAACTCAAAAACGGCGACATTGCCGCCGACAGCACGGGCAGACTTTTGACTGCATCGGATTATGACGCAGTGTTTCAGAGCGCAATGATAAGGATAAATTCAAGGCTCGGCGCATTTGTTTATGACAGAACACTCGGTTCGCGCCTTGATTTTACAAAAACCGTTGACAGGGATAAGGCCGAGCTTTTGATAAACGAAGCCCTTGCAGATTTTGAGAATACATATGCCCGGGTATTGGAAATCGGTACAACAATTAAAATTGAACTCACGATAAATGATGAAAGAAGAACGGAGGAGGTGCGTTTGAGTGGAAACGTATGATGAGATATACGGCAGAATGAAAGAAAAATATATTGAGGAGAGCGGTTCGGAATTTCTTGAAGCAAGCGATATTGCAATAAGAATTAAAGTATTGGCGGGTGAAATATATAATTTGCAGACAAGCCTTGAATGGCTTAAACGCCAGATGTTTGTTGGAACCGCAAGCGGCGAAAGTCTTGATTACCTTGCCTCGGAGCGAGGGCTTAATCGCAAGCAGGCAACAAAGGCAAAGGGCGAGATTACATTTTCTATCCCCGAAGCCGTCGATCACATAATCACTGTTCCGCAGGGAACGGTAGTTTCGACCAATGATGAAATTCCGGTGCGGTTTTGTACAACAAAAACCGGCAGTATAGCAAAAGGCAGTATGTCGGTCACCATTGAGGCAGAAGCCGAACAGGCTGGCAGAAACGGCAACATAAAACCCCGAACCGCAACCGTTGCCGTAAGTGTTCCGTCGGAGATTACTGCAGTTAAGAACCCGGCATACTTTCATGGCGGTAAGGATAAAGAAAACGATACCGATTTGCGTGAACGCATAAAAAATACGTTCATCAGTCAGGCAAACGGAGCAAACGCCGCATATTACGAACAGCTTGCGCTTTCTGTAGAGGGAGTTACAAAGGCAGGCGTTTTGCCAAAGATCAGAGGAATAGGCACGGTAAACGTGTATGTTTGCGGCAACGGTACTGTTGTCGGCAGTGACGCACTTTCAAAGGTACAGGCCTTGCTGGACGAAAAAAGGGAGCTTGTTTCCGATGTTAAGGCGCTTAATGCTACTTTTGTGGCGTATGATATGAATGTTACGGTAACTTCAAAGGCAGGTTACAGCACAACCGAGGTTAAGACGCTTTGTACAGAAGCGTTTAAGGATTATCTTGATTCACTGCCGATAGGAGGGAAGCTCTATCTTTCGGGGCTCGGAAAACGGCTGATAGAAACAGGATGTATCGAAAACTATGAATTTGACGTTATAATGAAAAACCAAACTTTGGCAGGCTCGCAGTGCTTTAAGCCCGGAACTATAACTATTGAGGTTGAATAATATGGACGCATTAACATCAATGAAAACAAAGCTTGATTCTGTCGGAATTTACAATATCACGGACAGCTCAAATATAGCGGCAGAACTAAAGGCCTATGCGCTTGAAATAGACAGGCTTTATTCGGAGCTTTCGATAATGCTGCGTGAATACTACATAGATACAGCGCAAACCTACGGAATAACGCTCCGTGAAGAATTTGTCGGCAAACCCAAAACAGACTACACGCTTGAAAAGCGCAGAGAAATGCTGAAATTACAGCAGCAGATGATGGGCGGCGAATGTACTCCGACTTCGTTTGATAAATTTTTAAGGAGCTGCGGTATATCGGATTTTGAGGTGACGGAAACCTTTAGCACACAAAAAATGCTTGTAAAGATAAATGATACGCTTACAGCGGCAGAAAAAAGTGAGGTTGAAGAAAAAATTACTGCGGAAACTCCCGCACATATCACAGCAGTGGTGAAATATTCAGAATAGTACAATATATAATTAAAATGGGGGCGCTTTTATTTAAAGCGTCCCTTTTTCAATACAAAAAGGGCGTTCCGGTCGGAACGCCCAAAATGTTTTGTTAAATTGATCTGTTAAGATCAGCCCTCTGCAACAGCAGCCTGAGCAGCAGCAAGACGAGCAATCGGCACACGGAATGGTGAGCAAGATACATAGTCAAGACCAATCTTGTGGCAGAATTCTACCGAAGACGGGTCGCCGCCGTGCTCACCGCAGATACCAACGTGGAGCTTTGGATTAACCGGCTTACCAAGCTTGATAGCGGTTTCCATAAGCTTGCCTACGCCTGTCTGGTCAAGCTTTGCAAACGGATCGTTTTCAAAAATCTTAGCATCATAATATGCATTGAGGAACTTACCTGCGTCATCACGGCTGAAGCCGAATGTCATCTGAGTAAGGTCGTTTGTACCGAAGCAGAAGAAGTCAGCCTCAGTAGCAATTTCGTCTGCTGTAAGAGCAGCACGGGGGATTTCGATCATTGTACCTACTTCGTACTTGAGGTCAACGCCTGCGGCTTTGATCTCTGCGTCAGCAGTTTCAACAACAATCTTCTTAACATATTTAAGCTCCTTAACCTCGCAAACGAGCGGAATCATAATTTCCGGCTCAACTGTCCAGTCGGGATGCTCTTTCTGAACTTCGATAGCTGCACGGATAACAGCCTTTGTCTGCATCTTTGCAATTTCAGGATATGTTACTGCAAGACGGCAGCCACGGTGACCCATCATCGGGTTGAACTCGTGGAGAGAAGCGATAATAGCCTTAATGTCTTCAACTGATTTGCCCTGAGCGTCAGCAAGCTTCTTGATGTCAGCTTCTTCGGTAGGAACAAATTCGTGAAGCGGAGGATCGAGGAAACGGATTGTAACCGGGTTGCCTTCGAGAGCCTCATAAAGAGCCTTGAAGTCGCCCTGCTGATAAGGAAGAATCTTTTCAAGAGCAGCTTCTCTCTCTTCAACTGTATCCGAGCAGATCATCTCACGGAATGCAGCGATTCTGTCCTCTTCAAAGAACATATGCTCTGTACGGCAAAGACCGATACCTTCTGCGCCAAGCTCTCTTGCTTTCTTAGCGTCGGCAGGAGTATCAGCGTTTGTTCTAACCTTGAGCTTTCTGTACTTGTCGGCCCAAGACATAATTCTGCCGAACTCGCCTGCAATCTTAGCGTCTGTTGTAGCAATAGCGCCTTCGTAGATGTTACCTGTTGAACCGTCGATTGAAATATAGTCGCCTTCCTTGAAGGTTTTGCCTGCAAGTGTGAACTGCTTGTTAGCTTCGTCCATATTGATGTCGCCGCAGCCCGATACACAGCAAGTACCCATACCGCGAGCAACAACGGCTGCGTGAGATGTCATACCGCCTCGAACTGTGAGGATACCCTGTGAAGCTTTCATACCTGTAATATCTTCAGGTGAAGTTTCAAGACGAACAAGAACAACCTTTTCGCCCTTTTCGTTCCAAGCTTCAGCGTCTTCGGCAGTGAATACTACCTTACCGCAAGCAGCACCCGGAGAAGCGCCGAGACCCTTGCCCAAAGGAGTTGCAGCCTTAAGAGCAGCAGCGTCGAACTGTGGGTGAAGAAGTGTGTCAAGGTTACGAGGATCGATCATTGCAACAG
>UQQD01000008.1 GCA_900543095.1 uncultured Ruminococcus sp.
AATTATATCTCTTAGAGAACTTGCCAAGCAACCAAGAAATGATTATCACGGCATTGCTACGCACCTATGGCGGACTATTTACCGACTACGTATATATCAGCGAAAACCTGATAGCACAAATGTGCGATATCAGCGTACAGCAGGTTTACATGACTCTAAAGAATCTTTCTTCACGCCATATCGTAGATTTCATACCACAACGCAAGACACCGTATATCACCTATACTAGACAAAGAGAAGATGGCAACCGCATCATCATACCGAAATCTGTATGGGAAGATAGAAAAGAACAATATACCAAACGCATTAAAAGCGTTATCACTTATGCCAATAATGATATTGTTTGCCGCTCCAGACAACTTCTACGCTACTTCGGTGAAGAAACCCGAAAAGACTGTGGACATTGTGATGTTTGCCAGGAAAACAGCAAATCTCGCAATATAGATGACGAATTAAACAACATATCAGAACAGATACTGAATATGCTTTCAGATAAACAAATACATGATATACAAGAGTTAAGACTAATCAAAGCTCCAACTCAGATGATCAACAAGGCTGTGAGATCATTAATAGCAGAAAATATCGTCATAACAGACAAATTCGACTTTTGGTTAGGAAAGAATTAATTGAGATTCTAAATCAGAAAGAACAACAAGAGCAAATTTGAAAGATTGAAAAAACATTTAATAAAAAAGGAGTAAGGCTGTTAATTCTATTTACTGCGGCAGCAGCGGTGATAACACTATTTAACATATTTATGTTTCCTTATATCATAAAATTGTCTGCGACTTCCTCAAAATTAGTGAATGCTTCGGCTGACGAATTAGATATAAAAAAAACGAATGAGATTTTGGGCAGTGTAATACCGAAAAATGTTGCAATAGATAACGCAGAAGCCTCGTTAAGTAAGGAGAAGAGCATTTCAAAGTGCTTTGATATTGAAAATGCGGAAGTATTTGCAAATTATGTGTATGATAATCCGATTTTGGATCAACCGTTATGGATAGTAATTTTTAAAAATACATATAACGATTATACATATGAGTTTCCAAAAGAGTGCGTTGATAAAATTTCCGAATCCGCATGGCGTGCAGGGGTTGTTTGGAAGGATCAGGACGGAAATGTTTTTGCACATTATGATTATTATTCAGAATATCAAGTTGTAGAGATTGATGCAACAACAGGTGATTATCTCGGTTATATAAAACTGAATGCAGAAGCTTATGATGATGAAAAAAATATAGCAGAATGGTTAAAAGAAAAATATAACCTAAGTTTTGACTTTCTTATCAGTTGATTTTTATTTGATGAAGCTTGGCTCTACTTTGCGTAGGTAGCATTATATCTTAAAATGCTTTATAATCTAAGTGCAAAATGTCCCCGCCACTCAGGCGGCGGGGGACATTTCGGAATTTCAGTGGGAGTTATATTCTCCCACTGAAGCCCGGAGGAGCTAACGCTCCCTTGCACTGTTTGCAATCGGTCGCAAGCTCTGCTCCTTGCAAGCAAAGCAGAGCATTGCTCCGATTTAAATCTAAGTGCAAATTTCCCCTGTCACTCAGGCGGCGTGGAACATTTCGGAATTTCAGAGGTAGTTATATTCTCTCACTGAAACCCAAAGGAGCTAACGCTCCTTTGCACTTAGATATTACATCAAAAAGGACAGCAAGCATAAATTTGCCTGCTGTCCTTTGTAATAATACTGTTGATGAAAGCAAATTGCACTCTGTTTGTTCGGCTAATCAGCCGAATTTGCCGAAATTCCGCAGCTTTTCAGCTCTTTATCAAGCTCACTGTCAAGATTATCCGAATCATAGAGCTTTTGCAGGAGCTTAAAGTTGTTTTCAATTTGCTTACAGCTCAACTTAACCGCAATTTTGTCCTGCCAAAATTTAAAGATCCTGCCTAACTCTTCCTCGCCGTTGCCTGCTTTTTTGAATCTTATAATTCTGTTAAGGCGTGTAGCTGTTGTGTATTTGTCAAAGATTTTCTTGTCGGAATTGTTTTTGATGATTTCAAGCACGATTTTTGCTTCTTCAAGATAACATTCATCTTCATAGTGTGCAGGGCTGAGCGAAACCACGGAGCAGTCCGAGGACAAAAATTGATCGTTTATGTTGATGTACCTACAGCCTGTGTAGTCGCAAAATGCCTTTTCAAACCGCTTGCACTTTTCGTTTTTTGCTGAGCTTGCCTCCTCATTGCGGTAGTGCATAATTTTATCGGTGTCATCAACTTTTAAAAATTGCCGCAAAGATGAAACAAGAATTATCCTGTCTTGATAAATGTCGGTCAACAAATCGGCAAACTTCTTTATTTCCTCGATAATCGTGTTCTCATCGTATTCGTCGCAGATAACAACCTTTTCACGCTTCAGCTTGTTAATGTAGCCGCCTGCCGAGCCGATTGGCTTTTTGCCAATCAAAAACGCAGTCAGTTCAATGAGTGTAAACAGATCAATCACAACCCACCGTGCGGGGTTTTTGCCCAAATAGTCTTTTAAGCCGCACTCAGCCTGCAGCTTAATCATTCTGTCCGTCCAAATTGCGTCATTTAGCTTGGATTTGTCGTACTCCTCTTTGATGTCGGTAAAAACAGGCATATAATGGAAAGCGTAGTTGTTTACGGCAAAATTACTTTCGTCAAAATTAAAGATAAATCTCGAAATGCAGGTTCCGACTACATCAATCGGAATCGGCATTTCTTTTATTGTATTGTTGTGATAGACCTCGCCGTAGTTGTCGTAAGTTATCTGCTTCGGGAACTGAAGAGAGCTTTTCTCTCTGATATATTTCAAAAGCTGCGGAATCATAATTTTGTTTTTAAAAATCAGGTCAAGGTCAATTCCTGAGACGCTCGGATTGCTTTCGGCATTCAAAAACGCCTTGTAGGTGTTAAGAAAATCGCCCGATAACAGCTTTAATTTCAGCATACCGAGCTTGCCCTCGCTGTTGTGCAACGCAACAAACTTATCCGAATTTTCTTTTACAAACTTTTCGGGACACGCCATAAGGAACCTGTCCCTTGTGTCCTCGACCGATAAAAACGTTTCCAAAAAATGCTTATTGAGCGTTGTGCAGTAGCGTGCGTAACGCTCTACGCACAAGCTATAGTCGGGAAGGCGGCAAAAGCTTTTTCCGTTCAAAAGTGCGGCAAAGTCTTTTTTAGCTTCAAAATAATATTCACTCTCAAGCCCGTAGCGGTCAATGTTTGCGCCCAAGGGCTTTTTGCAAAAATAAAACTTACATTTGTCATAATAAGAGCATTTTGTAATGTCAACAAACCTTTTTTCAAAATGTAAGTACCACTTGTTGTCCTTAAAAGGTTTGGGAAGCTTGCGGACACGGCGTCCCACAGCATAAAATTTGGGAACACAGGAGCAGAGCAAAACGATATTTTTATCGCTGAAATACTTTAAAACAGTGTTTGCAAAGCTGTCAAAAACACGGTAGAACATATTATAATCGTTTTGAAGCGGAGAAATCAGCTTATCTCTGTTTTCCGCATAAAACGCATCTTTGTTATTGGGTTGGTCGGTGTAAAACCTGTTGTCGATGTTGAGCAGATCTGCTATAATTCTTTGCAGGTCAACAAATATATAATCGGCTTTGTTTTTATTTAAAAAGCCGTTAAAATCATTGTTTGCATCATACCTAAGCCTCAGTGTAAGCCTGGTCTTAGGTACATTTTTTATTCTTTCGCTTTCACCTAAACTGAACGGTGATAATCCAAAATATTTATCAACAATTTTATATTCATCAAAGCAGCCGTTGTCAAGATGCGCTCTCAACGCTTTGCCGCCGACAAGCAGAACTTTTTTCTTCATCTGCATTTTCTCCTTATATATAAAAATATCAGAGCAACAAGCAACCCAAAATTGCTTGTTGCCCGACAACATCAATAAATTATGCGCTTTCGCTGTCTTTTTGTTTAGTCCTCTTGATAACCTTAAGACGGCTGAATTCCTCTCTGTCTTTTTCGTCAAGAGCGTCGGAGATGAATTTTACTGTTTCCTCAAATTTCGGAATCATAATGTTTTTAAGCGCATTTGCACGTTTCTGCGTTTTCTTTATCGAATCCGCAAGTCTGTAAACACTGTTTTCAATCTGAGCAAGCTCCACCGTAAGGTATTTTACCTCGGTGAACTTGTTGTATGCATTATCAATAGCCGAATTCGTTGTGCGAAGTCCGTAGTGCAAAAAATAGTGCTGTTTGTGATCTTCAATAGTCAAAATCGGAATTTCAACACCCATAACGCTTCTTGAATCCATTTCCAACGAGTTTTCAATGGGGATAGAGTTAGAAATATCCTCACAAAAGCCGTTTGTTACGTTTGCGGTCTGCAAAGCGATATATGCCTCTTCATATGCACTGTCGATTTTTTGCTGAATAGCGTTTGCTTTTTCAATCAGCGTCATCATTTCCCTGATAAGAATGTTACGCTTTCTGTCAAGCAGCTCATAGCCGTTTTTGGCAAGTGAAAGCGATTTTTTAGTATTCATCAAGTTACCTTTGGTAGGTACAGCCTGAGCAGCCATTTACATTCTCCTTTCGGCTTATTGACCCTTGTAGTATTGGTCAAGAACAGCGTCGTCAACACGGTCAAGCTCTGATCTCGGAAGCGTTGAAAGCAGCTCCCAGCCCAAATCAAGGCTCTGTTCAATGCTTCTGTTTTCATTAAAGCCCTGATTTACAAATTTGTTCTCAAACAGCTTGCCGAATTCAATATACTTTTTGTCAATAGGCGAAAGCTCTTCTTCACCGATAACCGAAGCAAGCGATCTTGCGTCAATAACCTTTGCGTACGACGCAAAAAGCTGGTTTGCAAGCGCCTGATGATCCGCTCTTGTGTAGCCCTCGCCGATACCGTCCTTCATAAGACGTGAAAGCGACGGCAAAACGCTTACGGGCGGATAGAATCCCTGTCCCTGCAAGGTACGGTCAAGAACTATCTGACCCTCGGTAATATAACCTGTAAGGTCGGGGATAGGGTGGGTGATGTCGTCGTTAGGCATCGTGAGAATCGGAATCTGAGTAACAGAACCGGAATGACCTTTTATCATACCCGCACGCTCATAAAGAGAAGCAAGGTCAGAATAAAGATAGCCGGGATAACCCTTTCTGCCGGGAATTTCACCTTTTGAGGATGAGAACTCACGAAGAGCCTCGGCATAAGAAGTCATATCCGTCATAATAACAAGAATGTGCATATCAAGCTCAAATGCAAGATATTCGGCAATAGTCAGAGCGCATCTCGGAGTAAGTGTTCTTTCGATGATAGGGTCGTTTGAAAGGTTTAAGAGCATAACAACTCTTGAAAGAACGCCGCTTTCTTCAAAGCTCTTTCTGAAATACTCCGCAACGTCCTTCTGAACACCCATTGCGGCAAAAACAACGCCGAAGTTTGTGCTGTCTGCGCCGCTGATTTTAGCCTGACGAACAATCTGAACAGCCAAGTCGTTATGCGTCATACCTGAGCCGGAAAAGATAGGAAGCTTCTGACCGCGGATAAGCGTCATAAGCGTGTCTATTGTAGAAATACCCGTGTTGATATAGTTTTTCGGATATACACGGGAAACGGGATTGATAGGCGTGCCGTTGATGTTGGCTTTTTTAACGGGGAAGATGTCGCCCAAGCCGTCGATAGGCTTACCCGAACCGCTCAGCACACGGCCGATAATTTCGGGGGATAGCGGCATTTCCATAGGGTGACCCGTAAGTCTTGTTTTTGTGTTTTTAAGGCTGATACGTCTTGTGCCCTCAAAAACCTGAACAACGATTTTTTCGCCCTCAATCTGAACGACACGTCCCTGACGAACAGTGCCGTTATCAAGCTTGATGTCAACGATTTCTTCGTTGGAAACGCCCTTAACGCCGTCCATTACGATAAGCGAGCCGTTGATCTCTTTTACGCCTACATAATCAATAATCATAATTGCGTTTCCTCCTTACTTAATAAGCTCTGCAAGCTTTTCATCAATTTCTTTGATATAATCGTCAAACATTTCCGGCTTGCTGTTCGGAATGTCGTATTTCATTTTTGTCAGCTTGTCAAAAAGTCCGAGCGCAAGGATTTTTGAAAGCGGAATTTCCTTGGCAACGATCTCTTTTGACCTTGCGTGAAGATGAAGTATTGTTTTCATCATCAGCTTTTGCTTTTCAAGCGGAACAAACGTATCGTCGGCGTGGAAAGCGTTTTGCTGTAAGAAGCCTACACGAATGGCTCTTGCCGTTTCGATAACCAGCTTTTGGTCGTCGGGCAATACGTCCGAGCCGATAAGCTTAACAATTTCCATAAGCGAGTTTTCTTCCTGGAGAAGTGCGCTTATTTTGTTTCTGTATTCAACAAACTCGTCGCCCAAGTTTTCCTTAAACCAGGGGTCAAGGTCGTTGAAATATTCGCTGTAGCTCTGAATCCAGTTAATTGCAGGATAGTGTCTTGAATAGGCAAGCGCCTTGTCAAGCGCCCAGAAACAGCGGGTAAAACGCTTGGTGTTCTGAGTAACAGGCTCGGAAAAGTCCGAACCCTGAGGAGATACGGCGCCGATAAGCGTTACCGAGCCTTCGCCTCCGCTGAGCACCTCTGCACGGCCGCCTCTTTCATAAAATTCGGCAAGACGTGAGGGAAGATAAGCAGGGAAGCCTTCCTCGGCAGGCATTTCTTCAAGTCGTCCCGAAATCTCACGCAGAGCCTCGGCCCAACGTGATGTCGAGTCTGCCATCATAGCAACGTGATAGCCCATATCTCTGTAATATTCGCCGAGTGTAATACCTGTATAAATCGAAGCCTCACGAGCGGCAACCGGCATATTTGAAGTGTTTGCAATAAGCACGGTACGGTCGGTCATAGGACGCTGTGACTTAGGGTCGATAAGCTCCGAGAATTCTTCAAGTACCTGGCTCATCTCGTTGCCGCGCTCACCGCAGCCGACATAAATAATGATGTCGGCGTCGCACCATTTAGCAAGCTGGTGCTGAGTCATAGTTTTGCCTGTACCGAAACCTCCCGGAATAGCGGCGGTTCCGCCCTTGGCAATAGGGAAGAGCGTGTCGATAACACGCTGACCTGTTATAAGCGGCACTGATGAAGTCAGTCTTTCCTTTACGGGACGTGAAGTTCTGATAGGCCACTGCTGACAAAGAGTAAGCTTGTGTTCGTCGCCGTCGTCGTCTTTAATAACCGCAACTGTGTCAAACAGCTTGTATTCGCCGTCGGGCTTTACCTCGGTTATTACGCCTGAAATTGACGGAGGAACCATCAGCCTGTGTTCAATAATCGGAGTTTCGGGCAGGGTGGCGTAGATTTGACCGCCCTCAAGCCTGTCGCCGACTTTAACTTTCAAAGTTACGTTCCAAAGCTTTTGGTCGTCAAGTGAAGTAACGCTTGCGCCTCGGCTGATAAACGAACCCGACTGCTCCTCAATAGCCTTAAGAGGACGTTCGATTCCGTCAAAAATATTATCAATGATTCCCGGTCCGAGCAACACGTTCATAGGAGCACCCGTGCCGGTAACAGGATCTCCGGGTTTTAGTCCCGTAGTTTCCTCATAAACCTGAATTGTTGTAAATTTGTCGGTAATACCGATTACTTCGCCGACAAGATTTTGACTGCCGACGTGAACCATTTCCATCATTTCAAAGCAGTCGGCATTTTTAACGGTTACAACAGGACCGTTGATTCCGTAAATAACATTGTTGTTTTCCATATTAATCATCTCTTTCGGTATCAGTTATCAAAGCACGCTGAGTTTTGAATTTTCAATAAACCATTCTTTTTGGTCAGCAAGTTTACTGTCGAGAGTTTCGTCCGCAACAATGTTCAGTTTTTCGCAGTAGCCTTTAATACCGCCGATTTTAACCGACTTGTCTGCTTTAACTTCGGCGCTGCCGCCAAACAATGCCTTGATTGATTCGGCTGCGTCCATATCTCTTTGGTTAAGATAAAGCTCACAGCTTTCATTACCGAAAAGAGCTGCGATCTGCTTTGCGCTTTCCGTCAGCTTTTCGGAATAATCGGATGTTTGAGTGTATTCAATCAGTTTTTCTTTAGCCTTTTCAAAAATCTCGTCGGTCATCTGCACTCTTTCAAGAAACAGCTTTTTCTGACCGTCCTGAGTTTTCTTTGCAAGGATACCGGTTTGTTCGTTTCTTTTTTCTTCAAGCTTGTCTTTGATGAGCTTTTCGCTGTCAAACTTAGCTTTTTCCTCGGTTTCCTTTAGTTTTTGTTCTTTTATCTGCTCAACCTCGGAACGCATACTGTTTCTCTGGTCGTCGGCATATTTCAGAATGGCTTTCAGAAAGTTGTCGGTTTTTGCATTAAGTTCCATATATATAACCTCACAGCTTCAGCATAAATTCGATCATCAAAGCTTTACGCCGATAGCGTCCTGAACATATTTTGTAATGCTGTCCTTGGTGCGTCCGTTTCCGTGACGGTCAGGGATTTCAACAATCAGAGGGCGCTTTTGGTTTAACTTCAGATCATACACCAAATCGGGGCAAAGCGATACCAAATGCTCCGTCATAAGAATAACGGCAATATCCTCCTTGTTCATAGCCTTTGTAAGCTCGCGGCGAACATCGTCCTCTTCGTGGACAACAACGCCCTCAACGCCCGCAAAGCGCATACCCATTTTGGTGTCAACATTATCACTTATCAAATAAAATTTCATAATATCAAAACCTTATTGTTTTCGCCAAAACAGCGTAGAATTATCAGCCTGCTGCCGAGATAAGCATAATTGCGATAAGCATACCGTAAAGAGCGATACCTTCACCGAGAGCAACAAAGATGATTGCCTTACCGAATGCCTTAGGATCTTCGCTTGTAGCGCCGATAGCAGCCGGAGCAGCGTTACCAACGGCAATACCGCCGCCGATACATGAAAGTCCGATAGAAATGCCTGCGCTGATGTATGCAAGACCTGCTGCCGTTGCGTCAACGGTTGATGCTGTGTCGGAAGCTGCGTTTGCAACAAACGGGCAAACCATACAAATCGCAAAAACTGCGGCAAATGATGCAAGCTGCATCAAAACCGTTCTTTTTCTGCTTTTGCCTTTTTGATTGGCCTTGACAGCCATTACAACAGAAAGGATAAGAAATACAACGGGAACGATAAGCATAATAGAATTGAATAATAACATAATAAGTACCTCCAAAAATTTATTCAGTAATTAATTTAACCGGTTCATAGCTTCTTCCTTCGCCCGAATAGAACTTGCTGAACATTTCGTAATATTCAAGACGGAGTGCCTGGATTGATACGAGCAATGCTTCAAGCGCCATAACAAGAGCGTTTCCGATAACGACGATTATCCAGTAACCGACGCTTCCTTCGCCGCCTGCGGTTTCGGCAAGCATAAATACTACCATCATCATACCTGCGTGAACAAGTACGAATGCGCCCACACGCAAAAAGCTCATTGTGTTTGTAACATAGCTCAATAAAATCTCAATGGATTCAAAGAACTTTTCAACAATATATCCGCCCCAGCTTTCAGGCCGCCAGTCAGGCTCGCGGTTTACAAGCCCCGAAAGCGGTTCGCTGAAGAATATCAGCAAAAACGGGAATACGATAAGTCCCAAAATATAGGCGAGGTTTACAACATCCAAGTGCAGGAATATCATATCAATAAGGGCAAATACCGCCGCAGAGTAGAATATTGCACCAGCAAGTCCGCTTGAACTGAACAGCGCCCTGCCTAAATTCTTTTGCCTGATCGACGTATATACGTTTAAAAGCATCGCGACTATCAACAGGAAAATTCCTATCGCTATTGCACCGAATATAATATAATTCGTGTTTTCGGCGTCCATAACCTCAATCGGTTTACTGTCAAGCCCGAACAGCGCCTTGTACATAGGATCAAGCAGATGCTCAAATCCGAACACACTGCCGAAAGCCGTTCCGAACACTGCCGATGAAATACCGCAGGGGATAAGAATCTTGCCGATCTTCATTTTCTTTAGCTTCCACATCAGTATTCCCACTACCGAAAGCAAAAGCCCCTGACCGAGGTCGGCAAACATAATGCCGAAAATTATAATATATGTGATCGCTACAAAAAGAGTAGGATCAATTTCATTGTATTTCGGAACGCCGTACATTTCAGTGTAAAACTCAAACGGTTTTGCCAAAAAACAGTTTTTCAGCTTTACCGGCGGCGCCTTTTTAACATCCTTGCTTGACGCAGAAAACTCGGTTTCGATACTCTCAATCTTTGAAAGCTTCTTTTTAAGCGGCTTTACCGCTTCGCTCGGAACCCAGCCGACTATAATAAAGCTTTTGTTGTACTGCAAAGCCTTTGTTCGGATACCTGCATACAGATAAAGCTCCTCAAGCTTTGAAAGATTCTTTGTAATCAGCGCAGTGTTTTCCGCAAGATAGGTGTTAAGATTTTTTTCTGCGGTTTTAACCTTTGCCTCAAGCTCCGGAACAAGCGATTTCAGCTTTTCAAGATGTTCCTTAGGCGTATCCTGAACGCCGAGAACATCGCACTTCTGAAAATCAAGTCCCACAAAGATTTTGTCAATCTCGTCGGCTTTGTCAAACGGTGTAAAGTAAACGCCCCAGTAATTTGTCTTGTCCTCGGTGCAGATGTTAAAGTCAACAAAGGGATTGTGCTTGTATGCGTCAAGCTTATGCATACTGTCCTTAGGCATCTTACCGAAGTTTGCGTTTACATACTTTAGCTTTAAAAGGCTTTCAATACCTACGTCAAGTCCGACAAAGTGACTTGTTTCAATAATGTTTTGCTGAGCCTCATAAAGCTGTTCGGAAACGAATTCCTTTTCATCAACAAGAGCGTCAATCTCCTGCGATGTGTTATTTGCGAATTTTTCCAGTTCTTCAAACGGCGGATTATAATCGCTGACGTCGATTATCTTAAACTTACGTTTTGTAAGGTTTAAGGACGCTTTGAGATTAGTCAAAGGCTCAGCGTATATATTCTTTGTTTGCAGATGGGTAAAATCCTTGGTGTCGCCGTAAAAATCGGTTACATTATCGGGTTGGAACACGCCTGATTTACCCAAGACGGTAATAACGTCGTCCATATTGTCTGTAAGTCCGATGATGCTTACGGCTTGCATAGTGGAAATTGCCAAATATAATCACCTCTACTTAACCTATTAATGTCAGGCTGGGAATGTATTAAGAAACCTTAATAAATAAGCAGTGACTGTAATTTTTTTGTATCTAAATTATATCTGATTCCCTCAATCAGACTGATGATGTTCATCAATTCTGTTTCGGTAACAAATACATACGAGATCATAACAACAGACGGGTTATTTGAAAAGCGCATATTTTTTCTCGCCAGTCTGTATTTTACTCTCGGACTGATGTCGCTTGCATAAACATAACCGATTTTGTTTATGAGCCTTCCGATGTTGGTGCTTTGCATAATCGCAAAAACCTCGCCCGACGATTCGGCTTTGCACATCTGGTCAATAGCCTTTTGGTTGATCCTTGTGTACTTTAGCATCAGCGTGTTTTTAATCGCATCGGGGGAGAGCTTATAGTATTTTTTCAGCCTCAGAATTGTTGAAAAAATAGTATAATCGTTGATGGTTGAAAGCATTGATACAAGTTCTTTTCTTTCGGTGCCCTTGGTGTTTTTGTCGATTATCTGATACAGATTCGTAAAAACATATTCATACAGCTTGTTTTCAATGCTTGAAATCGGCAGTCTGCCTTTTTCATCGGGCGCAAAGCCCTGCAAAATCGGATAATATCGTGATGATGAAAGCGCACTCAAAAATTCATCATAGCTCTTTGCATTTGCAAGAGCGGTAATATCAATCTCGGTATGACTTGCAAAGTAGGAAGGAAATTGGTATATAAATTTTTCTGTCGAGTTTGAGTTAAGCATAATCAAAAATCGGATAATCTGCTCAACCTCAATCGTTTCTATTATATACCTTGAAAATCCCGAGCTAAGATTTGAATCATATCTGCAAAGCGAATCGAATTCATAAAACAGATTCTGCCTCAGCAGGGATTCAAGCCTGCCCCTGTGAACGTCACGCTCGTTCATTTCCTCAAGTGCCTTTGAATACCGCGTGTAGGATTTTAAATAAGACATAACCTCGGCAACGCTCTGACACGCCAAAAGGCTTGTGTAGTCTTTTTCTGTCAGCCGTCTGCCGAATTTGGATCTTGCCTTTGTCATTACCGCATAAGAAGTATTCGGCATAATCCACCTCCGTAAGAGAATAAAAGTAAAAGCTTAACCGACCACACGGCTGACGATCTCGTCAACCCATTTGTCGCAGTTGTTTTTAAAATCAGCCTGCAATTTAATGTGAGCCGATTCCTGCTTCCCTTTAACCTCCTGCCACCTGTCGGCGGCGTTTCGTTCCTCAAGCTCATTATTGCGCTTGACGGTTTCAAGAGCTTCGTTCATATATTTATCATATATGCTTTTTGCCTCATTGTCGATTTTCTGATTCAATTCGCTTTTTTCCTTGGCAAGGCTTTTTTCCATTTCCTTTGCCTCGTTGTCGGCGTCAACAATTTTTTGAATCATATTTTCCATTTGAATACCACCTCTGCTGTTACAGAATTTATTTATCGTCGGTTAAAGTATTTCAACTGACAAAAAACATTTAAATAGTATGGCTTAATTTTTAATCGCCTGAAGCGGAGCGGGAATTCTGCCGCCTCGTTTGATAAATTCTTCGGGCGAGCCTTTTCTTATCGACATAACCGGGCCGCTGCCGAGCAGTCCGCCGAATTCAAGCACGTCGCCTGCTTTTCTGCCGATTGCGGGAATAAGCCTTGCCGCCGTGGTTTTGGTGTTTACCATACCGATTGCGGCTTCGTCGGCAATAATAGCCGAAATTACTTCAGGCGTTGTGTCGCCCGGAATAACTATCATATCAAGACCGACCGAGCATACCGCCGTCATTGATTCAAGCTTTGTTATATCAAGAAAGCCGTTTTCAGCTGCCTTTATCATACCTGCGTCCTCTGAAACGGGGATAAACGCTCCGCTGAGACCTCCGACGTGAGAAGAAGCCATAACGCCGCCCTTTTTAACTGCGTCGTTCAAAAGCGCAAGAGCTGCCGTAGTGCCGTGACAGCCGCAGCTTTCAAGTCCCATTTCTTCAAGTATATGTGCAACACTGTCGCCCACAGCGGGAGTGGGGGCAAGCGACAGGTCAACGATACCGAACGGAACACAAAGCCTTTTGCTTGCTTCCTTTGCAACGAGCTGTCCCATTCTTGTTATCTTGAACGCAGTTTTCTTAACCATATCCGCAATTTCGGTAATATCCTTGCCTGCGCCGTCCTTTGCAAGAGCCGCTCTTACAACGCCCGGACCCGAAACACCGACGTTAATTACCGTGTCGGCTTCTCCGACGCCGTGAAAAGCGCCTGCCATAAACGGATTGTCCTCGGGCGCATTGCAGAACACCACGAGCTTTGCAGCGCCGATACAGTTTCTGTCAGCGGTGATTTCGGCTGATTTTTTGACGATTTTTCCCATCATCTTAACGGCGTCCATATTGATACCGGCTTTTGTCGAACCTATATTTACCGAGGAGCAAACAAGCTCGGTTTCGGCAAGAGCCTGAGGAATACTCTCAATCAGCGCATAATCTCCGCTCGCAAAGCCCTTTTGTACAAGAGCCGAGTAACCGCCGATAAAGTTTACTCCGATTTCCTTTGCGGCTTTGTCAAGCGCATATGCAAACTTAACCACGTTTTTGCTTTGGCAGGGAGCGGCTACCATTCCGATAGGAGTAACCGAGACTCTCTTGTGAATTATCGGAATACCGTATTCTCTCTGAATATCCTCGCCTGTTTTTACAAGCTCGCCTGCGCTCAGACAAATTTTGTCATAAATCTTTGTGCAGGCTTTGTCAATATCTTCATCAATGCAGTCGAGCAGCGAAATACCCATAGTAATTGTTCTTACGTCAAGGTTTTCGTTGTCGATCATATTTATGGTTTCAAGAATATCTTTAGTTTCTAACATATAATATGTCCTTTCGCTCCGCAGTCAACTCAAATTTTATGCATACTGTTAAATATGTCTTCGTGCATAATATGTATTTTTGTCCCCGAGGATTCGCCGACTGCGTTCAGATTTTCTCTGAGCTGTTCAAAACCGATATTCGATTTACCGATCTCAACAAGCATAACCATTGCGAACATATCCTGTAAAACGCTCTGAGTAACCTCAAGAATGTTTACGTCCGCTTTGGCGCAGGCGTCAGACACCTTGGCAAGAATTCCCACAGCGTCCTTGCCGATAACCGTAATGATTGCCTTCATAATTAACCTCCCGATAGCGGTTTGCAAGAAACGAACATACAACTTGCAAAAACCGACAAAAAAGTCCTATTTGTGATTTTTTTAACTAATGGCTATATTATATAATGATTTTTCGATAATGTAAAGCCCTAACTTGCATAAATATGATTGTTATGCTATTATTTTTTTGGGAGGAATTGAAAATATGATTATATCCGACTTGCATACACATTCAAATAATTCTTTTGACGCAAAAAGCTCGGTTGATGAAATGTGCAAAACAGCAGTAAACAAGGGGTTGTACGCTATTGCGATAACCGACCATTGCGAAGCGCCGTTCATAAAATACGGGAAGGACTGCGAATTCGGAAGCTTTGATACGCTTATCCCCAAAACGATAAAAGAAATCGCCCTTGCAAAGCAAAAATACTCGGATAGGCTTAATATCCTATGCGGACTTGAGCTTGGCGAGCCTATGCACGACAGCGACTGCACAAAAAGGGCGTTATCCTACGGAAAGTACGATTTTGTGCTTGCTTCCGTGCATAATTTAAGAAATACCGACGATTTTTATTATCTTGACTATTCAAAGCTAAATGTAAATACGCTTTTGCATAATTACTTTGATGAAATTGCAGAAACGGCTGATTTCCCACACTTTGACAGCTTGGCGCATTTAACATATCCGCTGCGATACATTCTTGTAAAAACAGGCCGCTTGCCCGATATGTCAGAGTTTTATGACCAAATAGACAATATATTTAAAATTCTGATAAAGAACAATAAATCTCTTGAAATAAATGTGTCGGGATTATTCAAGGAACTGAAAACCACCTTGCCCGATGCAAGTCTTATCAGGCGTTACTACGACCTCGGCGGCAGGCTTATAACCTTGGGAACCGACGCACACAGCGTTGAATTTGTCGGCAAGGGGATAGAGCAGGGGCTTGAAATTGCAAAAAGCATTGGCTTTAAGCAGTATGCGATTTATAAAAACCACACCCCGATTATGATTGATATTGATTAGAATATTAAGTAAAAATCCCGCAGATTTTGCTCTGCGGGATTTGTTTATGCTTTTTACTTGTTTTCTTCCATATATTTAAGCTGTTTATATATCATATTAGCGCACATATAAACGTTTCCGCCGCCCATAGTCAGGATAAGGTCGCCCTCCTTGGCGTTTTTGCAGACATAGTCGGTTATCTCCTCAAAGGTGTCAAGGCAAACCGAGCCGGGCACCTTTGCGCCGAGGTCGGTTGAATAGATGTTATATGTGTTTGTTTCTCTTACAGGCAAAATTTCGGAGATTATTGCAACATCGGGAATTTTCAGCGCCTCTGCAAAGTCGTCAAGAAGCATAGCCGTTCTTGAAAACGTGTGCGGCTGAAATACCGCCCAAACCTTGTTGAAGCCCATACTCATTGCCGCGTTAAGAGTTGCGGTAAGCTCGGTGGGGTGATGTGCAAAATCGTCTGCGACGGTAATTCCGCAGGGAGTGCCGAGAATTTCAAATCTCCTGTGCACTCCGCCGAACTTGTGCAGATTTTCCGAAATTTCATTCGGCGTTGCGCCGAGATAATGTGCGGTTGCCGCGGCGGCAAGTGCATTATAAACATTGTGTTTTCCGGGAACAATAAGCTTAATATTAGTTATCTTTTCACCCTTGTAATACAAGTCAAACTGTTCGTGAACGCCCTTGTCTGCCTTGACGTTTTCGGCACGGTAGTCGCAGCTTTCGCCAAAACCGAAGGTAAGCTTTTCAATATCAACGCCGTCTACGGCGTCAAGAGTATTTTTGTCGTCGCCGTTAATTACAAGCAGACCTGTAGTCTGGGTTGCAAATTGATGAAACGATTTTTTTATGTTGTCAAGGTTTTTAAAATAATCGAGGTGGTCGGCGTCAATGTTGAGAATAACGGAAATAAACGGGTTCAGCTGTAAAAACGTATCCACATATTCGCACGCCTCGCATACGATTATATCGCTCTGTCCCACATAGCTGTTGCCGCCGATAAACGGAAGCTTGCCGCCGATTATAGCCGACGGGTCAAAGCCGCTGCCGATGAGTATCTGCGAAAGCATAGCGGTAGTCGTTGTCTTTCCGTGAGTACCCGAAATTGCAATGCTTCTTTTGTATCTTCTTGTAACAATGCCGAGCATAACGCTGCGTTCAATGCAGGGAATACCCTGTTCTGCCGCCGCTTTGCGTTCGGGGTTGGATTCTTTAATTGCCGCCGAGTAAACAACAAGCTCTGCGCCCTTTATGTTTTCGGCTTTATGTCCCATATAAACGGGAATACCGTAGCTTTTAATTCTGTCAAGCGTTTCGCCCTCGTTCATATCCGAGCCTGAAAGCTCAAATCCCTCGGCGTTAAGTATCTCTGCAAGCGGACACATACCGCTGCCGCCGATGCCGATAAAATGTATTCTTTTTATATTATTCAAAAGTTCGTCGCAGTTCATATCTCATACTCCGTTTCATAATTTTTTCACACTTTTTCTATTATAAGATAAAAAGCGCAAAAAATAAATACCTAAATCGAAAAAAATTGAAAACAACGGCATTTTTTTGTGTTGCCAAACCGTAATAAGAATGTTACAATAAAAAAGAAAATGGTGAGAATAATGCTTAACAAAAACGATATTATTAATTTAACCGTAACCTCGGCAACAGCCGAAGGAAGCGGAGTGGGACATACTCAGGACGGCATAGCGGTGTTTGTTCCGCTGTCCGCAATAGGCGACAGGCTTTCTGTGCGTGTCCTTAAGGTCAAAAAGAACTATGCTTTCGGCAAAATTGAAGAAATATTGGAACCGTCGCCCTCAAGAATAACGCCCGACTGCCGTTATTTTTCAAAATGCGGAGGTTGTGTGTGGCGTCATATCGGCTATGACGAGGAATGTAAGATAAAACAGCAAAGAGTGATTGACGCCGTTGAGCGCATAGGCGGAATTCATACGGATTTTAAGCCGATAATCGCCTGCGATAATATACTGCGCTACCGCAACAAGGCTCAGTTCCCGATAGGCAAAGATAATAACGGAAATGTTCAAATAGGCTTTTATGCCTTCCATTCTCACCGCATAATCGACTGCGATGACTGCGCCTTACAGCCCGAAGCTTTTACAAAAGTAATGAACATAACCCGAAAATTCATTGAAAAAACAAATACCGATATTTACGATGAATCCACGGGAAAGGGCAGACTTCGTCATCTTTATATCAGAATGGGCGAAATTACAAACGAGCTTATGGTCTGCTATGTTGTAAACGCAAACGGCTTGAAGCAGGAGGATTTGCTGATAAAAATGCTGAAAGACGAATTGCCTACGCTGAAAACAGTCGTTTTTAATTCTAACAGAGAAAAAACAAATGTGATTTTAGGCGCCAAAAACCGTGTTGCGTACGGCAACGGTTACATAACCGATGAATTGTGCGGACTGAAATTCAAAATTTCTCCGTTTTCGTTCTGGCAGGTCAACAGACGACAGGCGGAAAAGCTGTACCTGAAAGTAAAAGAATACGCAAATCTGAGAGACGACGAAATTCTACTTGATTTGTACTGCGGAACGGGTACAATAGGACTTACAATGGCTCAAAGCTGCAAAACGCTGATCGGCGTTGAAATTATCGAGGACGCAGTCAATGACGCCTGCGAAAACGCAAAGCTCAACAATATAACAAACGCCCGTTTTATCTGCTCGGATTCTTCCGAAGCTGCCAAGACTCTGAGCAAAGAGGGCTTGCTGCCCGACGTTGCGGTGCTTGACCCTCCGAGAAAGGGCTGCGGAGAGGAGCTTGTTGACACAATATCCAAAATGTCGCCGAGCAGGGTTGTATATGTTTCCTGCGATCCCGCAACGCTTGCAAGAGATCTCAAGCTTTTTGAAAGCAGGGGATATATCACAAAGGAAATTACTCCGTGCGATATGTTCAGCCGAACCGCTCACGTTGAAAGCGTGTGCCTGATTGAAAAGAGATAAAAGCAATATTAAATTTTATATATAGGATGTGCTGATATGAAGTACCATAAGCTGACAGAAAACGCCGCAAAACCTAACGGCTTTTGGGGCAAATTGATGATAAAAGCAATGAACAAAGGTCATTCTGCACTTACCGATTGGGCGCTTGACCATATAAGCATACCGTCTAACGGAACGTTGCTCGATATCGGGTGCGGCGGCGGAAAAACAGTTGATAAGCTTTGTATGGCAGTCGGAAACGGCAAGGTTTACGGAATAGACTATTCCGAGCTTTGCGTAAAAAAGTCGAAAAAGCTTAATCACAAAAATATTCTTTGCAGCAAAGCGGAGATACTTCAGGCTTCGGTGTCCGAGCTTCCGTTTGAAGATGAAAAGTTTGATGTTGTAACCGCTGTGGAAACCTATTATTTCTGGCAGGACAAGCTCGGCGACCTGAAAGAGATTTACCGTGTATTAAAGTCGGGCGGAAAGATACTTCTTGTTTTTGAAATGCTCAAAACCAAGGATGCCCCCGACAAATGGAAGCCTGTTGAGGAGCGGCTGAACATTTCAGCCGTATCAAAGGAAGAAATCCATGAGATACTGTTGCGTACCGGCTATCAGAATATACAGACGCATACCAAAAGCGGCACATCATGGCTTTGCGCCGTTGCCGAAAAGGAGTAATATATGAAAGCGCTTATAACAGGTGCAAGTTCGGGCATCGGTCGTGAAATCGCAAAATACCTTGCTTCGCTTAACTATGACCTGATAATCGTTGCACGAAATACCGAAAAATTAAATCAACTCAAAAGCGAGATAAAAAATGTTGACGTAAGGGTAATAACACTTGATTTGTCAAGAGAACAGGACGCTCTCGACCTTTATGAACACCTAAAGGGCGACCGAATTGATTTTCTTGTAAACAACGCAGGCTTCGGCGCATACGGAAAATTTACCGAAGTGCCGCTTGAAACCGAGCTTGCCCTGATTCATACAAACGTATGTGCCGTTCATATACTTACAAAGCTCTATTTAAAGGAAATGGCGGCACGCAACAGCGGATATATTCTTAACGTCGGCTCTGCCGCAGGCTTTCTTGCAGGTCCGACATTCTCAAGCTATTATGCGTCAAAAAATTATGTTGTGCGCCTTACTCAGGCTATACACGAAGAACTGCGCCGTGATAATAGCAATGTCAAGGTGTCTGTGCTTTGTCCGGGTCCCGTACAAACAAATTTTAACGACGTTGCAAATGTAAAATTCTGTATCCGCGGTCTGACACCCGAGTTTGTTGCAAAATATGCGGTAGACAAAACTCTTTTGGGCAAAATGATAATAACTCCGGGGTTTGAGATGAAAGCAACAAGATTTTTTGAACATTTTTTGAGTGAAAAAGCCCTCACACGCATTTCATATAATGTCCAAATGAAAAAGAACGGAAAGTAGTATGATAACTTTTATTCGCAATCTTTATCTGAAATTCAAGCCTTTTATGGATAAAATAAATAAAGATAACATTTATGCAAATGCAGGACAATCTGCGTTTTATATCATTCTGTCCGCTGTTCCGCTGACAATGTTTATCGTGTCTATGTTTCAAAACCTGCACATCTCGGTTGAGTATATTCAAAGTGCGCTGAGTTTTATTTTTCCCGAACAGATTGTTGATTATGTTACAAGCTTTTTGACCGATATGTATGAAAATTCCGTCGGAATTTCCTTTATTTCTCTTATTGTAACGCTTTGGTCGGCCGCAAAGGGAATACAGGCAATAACAAACGGTCTTAACCGTATTTATGACGCTTACGAAAACAGAAACTGGCTCTACCTGAGAATAAGGGCAATGATATATACCGTTGTTCTTTTTGTTATTATAATAGCGACTTTGGTTATCATTGTGCTTGGCTCAACAATAAATAAAATCTTGGCGCCGTATTTTGCATATCTTCCCGAGGTTGTGGGGCTTTTATACAGCTTCAGATTTGTAATAATATTTATGTACCTTGTTGTGATTTTTGCATTGCTCTACCGCAATTTCCCGAATATTTCAAGAGCGGAGCACAAGGAATACGGATTCCGTTCTCAGCTTCCTGGCGCATTTTTATGTACATTGTCTTGGTTTGTGCTGTCATTCGGAATTTCAATTTATGTAAACAATTTTAACGGCTTTTCGATTTACGGAAGTCTTACCCGACTTGCCGTAATTATGGTGTGGCTTTACTTTTGTATGGTGTGTCTTATGCTCGGCGCCGAGATAAATTATTTTTACCACGACCTAATCAAAGAAATGAGCATAAAAAAATTAAAAACAGAGTTTAAAAAACGTAAAAACAAAAAATAATCATCTCCGTTTCGGCAATAATACAATTATCGGAACGGAGGTTTTTATTAATGAAAAGGTCAAAATTCTTTTGCAGAATTATTTCTGCGGCAATTTCACTTTCACTTGCGCTTACAACAATTTTTTCGGCGTCTGCTTTTGACACGGATTACATTTCCAAAGAGGGAATGGAGCTTGCCTACAGCATAATAAACGGCTACTCAAAGCTTGCGGCGGAAAAAGGAAAAACAAGCTTCAAAACTTCGGCAATTTACAGCGGTCTTGATGTTACAAATCCCTATGTAATAACGCTCGTAGGCTGTTTTTACTTCACAAACGGGGTTGATATAGACAAGGCGTCGTCGGATAACGAATATACAATGACGACAATAGCAAAGCTCGACGGCTTTCTCAAAGCAATGGGAGTTAAAAACGAAAGGTCGCAGGCGACAAAAAAGGTTCTTGAAGATTCAGACGTAAAAATGATAATGTCGTTTGAAACAGCGGGACTGTATATTGTCAGCGCCGATGAAGATTTTAACAAATCTATGTTAAATGATAATAACGTCGATTTTGTGCTGTCGGGAGGAATGATGCCGACCTCAATGAAGGATCTGAATCTTGACGGTAAAAGCGACGTCGAGGACGGTGCGCTTATTCAGCTTTATCTTGCGGGAAAGCTTGAGTACGACGATGACGATATAAACGAATATGTAAAATTTGCGTGTGACATCAACGGTGACAAGGAGATAAATATTCTTGACGTGACCGAACTGCAAACAAGGGAATGATATGTTTAAGGACTGACGTAATATCAAAATGAAGATTTGCGTCAGTCCTGAAATTTTGCTTGACAAAGAAAAATTGAGTGATATAATATAGAAAATAGTTCTATATCAAACTGTTTTATTTAAAACAATTCGGGAGCGATATTATGAGTGAATATACAATGATAGATTCTATCGGTCATGAACTGAAAGCGATCAACCATATAATGCAGCGCAAGCTTTTTGAATCCGCCACCAAGGCTGGGGTTGACCGAGTGACGGTTATGCACGGGTGGATAATCGGCTATCTTTACGATCGCCGCAGCGCCGACGTATATCAAAAGGATATTGAATCGGAGTTTGGAATAGCACGCTCAACCGTGACCAATATATTGAAGCTTATGGAAAAAAAGGGCTACATAATACGCAGGTCGGTTGATTCGGACGCAAGGCTGAAAAAGCTTGAGCTTACCGAAAAGGGAACAGAGGTCAATTCTGCGATTCGCAAGGCAATAGCCGAAAACGAAAGCCGTTTTAACAGCGTGCTCACCGAAACAGAACGGGAAGCGTTTATATCGCTTGTACAAAAGCTGAAACACGGATTGGAAAACAACTGATAATACTTAGGAGAAATTATATGATAAAAACATTATCCAAACATATCAAAGGTTATATCAAGGAATCTGTCCTTACGCCTGTTTTTATGATACTTGAAGTTGTTGTTGAAACAATAATCCCGATACTTATGGCTTCAATGATAGACCAAGGCATAAATCAGGGCGATTTTGACCACATAATTTTAATGGGAACGCTTATGGCGGCTTGTGCCGTTGTCGGACTTTTTGCAGGTACAATGGGCGGAATTTTCGGCGCAAAAGCGTCGGCAGGCTTTGCTAAAAATCTCAGGCAGGCAATGTTTGAAAATATTCAGAGCTTTGCTTTTGCAAATATTGATAAGTATTCCACGGCAGGACTTGTTACCCGAATGACAACCGACGTAACAAATATTCAAAACGCTTATCAGATGCTGCTGAGAATCACTTTCAGAGCGCCTGTAACTCTTATTTGTGCAATGACAATGACATTTTTGATAAATGCAAAGCTTGCTTCCATATACCTTATAGCAATAGTATTTCTTTCCGTAGTGCTTGTCTTTCTTGTTAAAAAGACCTATAAATACTTTAATCAGGTTTTTGATAAGTACGATGAACTCAATGCAAGCGTACAGGAAAACGTAACTTCGATCCGAGTTGTAAAATCATTTGTGCGCGAGGACTATGAAATCAAAAAGTTTGATAAAGCGGCATACAATCTTTACAAGCTCTTTGTAAAGGCAGAAAACGCAATGGTAACGGTTTCACCGCTGATGATGATAACCATCTATGCGTCTATCATTGCGGTAAGCTGGTTCGGCGCAAATATGATAGTGGGCGGCGAGCTTACAACAGGCGAGCTTACAAGCGTTTTGACATATTGCATTAATATTCTGATGAGCCTTATGATGCTTGCGTTCATTTTTGTAATGCTCACCATGAGCCTTGCAAGCGCAAGACGTATTTCGGGTGTTCTCAACGAAAAGACTATTCTTACAAATCCCGAAAACCCCGATTTTGATGTAAAAGACGGAAGCATTGAGTTTGACGACGTATATTTCAGCTACAACAAAACAGCCGAAAAGCCCGTGCTCAGCGATATTAATCTTTCGATAAAATCAGGCGAAACCATCGGAATTATCGGAGGAACGGGCAGTTCAAAAACGAGCCTTGTAAACCTTATCGGCAGGCTTTACGATGCAGACCGAGGCTCTGTTAAGGTCGGAGGCAAGGACGTTCGCAGGTATGACCTGAAAACCCTGCGTGACGAGGTTTCCGTTGTGCTGCAAAACAACGTGCTTTTCAGCGGAACAATTCTTGAAAACCTGCGCTGGGGTGATGAAAACGCTACCGAAGAAGAATGTATAAACGCCTGCAAGCTTGCCTGCGCCGATGATTTTATTCAGAGCTTTCCCGATAAATACGAAACCAAAATCGAACAGGGCGGCACTAACGTGTCGGGCGGTCAAAAGCAGAGAATATGTATTGCGAGAGCATTGCTCAAAAAGCCTAAGATTCTTATTCTTGACGACTCCACAAGCGCCGTAGATACCGCTACCGACGCAAAAATTCGCAAGGCGTTTATTGAGGAAATACCCGATACAACTAAGATAATTATTTCCCAGAGAATATCAAGCGTACAGAATGCCGACAGAATAGTGGTTATGGACGACGGCGAAATAAACGCAGTCGGCACTCATCAACAGCTTATCGACAGCTGTAAAATCTATAACGAAATATACACCGCTCAAACAAGCGGCGGCGGAGACTTTGACCGGAAAGGAGAGCTGTAATATGCCGGGACCGAATCACAGAAACAGAATGCAGCCTGGACAAAAGGTAAAAAATCCGATGAAAACCTTTAAACGGCTTATCGGAATCATTTTGAAGCAATATAAGGTGCATATGATATTTGTATTTATATGCCTTATAGTCAGCGTGTTCGCAAGCGTGCAGGGAACATTGTTTATTCAAACGCTGATTGACGATTACATCATTCCGATGCTCAGTCAGCCCACACCGGATTTTACCCCGTTGCTTCTTGCAATCGCAAGGGTAGCCTGCTTTTATCTGATAGGCGCAGGCGCAACCTATGCTCAGGCAAAAATTATGGTTTACGTTACTCAGGGTACGATGAAGGACCTGAGAAGCGAAATCTTTGCTCATATGGAAAGCCTGCCGATAAAGTATTTTGACACGCATCCGCACGGCGACATAATGAGTGTTTATACCAACGACGTAGATACTCTCAGGCAGATGATTAGCCAGAGCCTTGTACAGGTGTTCAACAGCGCAATAACAATAGTATCCGTGCTTGCAAGTATGTTTGTGCTAAGTATTCCGCTGACTCTCCTGACATTGCTTATGGTAGCGGTAATGCTGTTTGTCACCAAAAATATCGCAGGCAATAGCGGAAAATACTTTCTTGCCCAGCAAAACGACCTCGGAAAAGAAAACGGATATATTGAAGAGATGATGAAAGGTCAGAAGGTCGTAAAGGTATTTAATCACGAACAAAAAAGCATTGATGAATTCAGAGAGCTGAACGAACAGCTTTTCCACAGCTCATACAACGCAAATAAATTTGCAAATATCCTTATGCCGATCAACGCACAGCTCGGCAATATCAGCTATGTGCTTTGTGCAATCGTGGGCGGCTTGCTCGCTCTCAACGGAGCAACGGGGCTGACTCTCGGCAAGCTTGTCAGCTTCTTGACGTTCAACAAAAATTTCAGCCAGCCGATAAACCAGGTAAGCCAGCAGTTCAATTCAATTATTATGGCGCTTGCAGGCGCAGAGCGTATATTCAATATGCTTGACGAAAAAAGCGAAGAGGACAACGGCTACGTTACTCTTGTAAACGCTAAGCGTGAAAACGGAAAACTGACCGAAACCGACGAACGCACGGGACTTTGGGCTTGGAAACACGTTCATCAGGCAACGGGCGAGGTCGAATACAAGGAGCTTAAAGGCGCGCTTGTAATGGATGACGTTGACTTTGGATATACAGATGACAAAATGGTTCTTCATAATATAGACCTTTATGCAGATCCGGGAGAAAAGATTGCTTTTGTAGGCTCAACGGGCGCAGGCAAAACAACGATAACAAATCTTATCAACCGTTTTTACGATATTCAAGACGGAAAGATACGATATGACGGTATAAATATCAATAAGATAAAAAAATCCGACCTCAGACGTTCGCTCGGCGTAGTATTGCAGGATACGCACCTGTTTTCGGATACAATAATGGGCAATATCCGTTACGGCCGTCTTGACGCAACCGACGAAGAGGTAATCGCCGCCGCAAAGCTTGCAAATGCAGACAGCTTTATCCGAAGACTTCCCGACGGCTACAACACAATGATAAAATCAGACGGCGGAAACCTCAGTCAGGGACAGCGCCAGATGCTTGCAATAGCAAGAGCGGCAGTTGCCGATCCGCCCGCACTTATCCTTGACGAAGCCACAAGCTCAATAGATACCCGTACCGAAAGAATCGTTCAGGACAGTATGGATAAGCTTATGCATGGCAGAACGACCTTTGTTATTGCACACAGACTGTCTACCGTACAAAATTCCGACTGTATTATGGTTCTTGAGCACGGACGGATTATTGAGCGAGGTACTCACGAACAGCTCATCGAACAAAAGGGCAAGTATTATCAGCTCTATACAGGAAAAACAGCTTAAATGTCTAAGCTTTGGAGGAAACAAACGGTATGAACAAGCGCTTTATTTGCATAAAGTCTTTGTTATCGGCACTGTTGCTGATACTGCTTTTGATTTTCGGCTGTTCCTGCGACCTAAACGACCTAAATAATAATCATAATGAAGAAAGCGTCGTATCACAGCCGTCAGGCAGTTTTACGGCGCACTATCTTGACGTAGGGCAGGGGGATTCGATTTTATTGGAATTGCCGAACTCAGAGTGTATGCTGATAGATTCCGGTGAAAACTATCACGGCAAGGGGATAATAGATTATATAACCGCTCTCGGATATTCAAAAATAGACTATCTTGTAGCAACACATCCTCATTCGGATCACATAGGCTCAATGGCGTATATAGTACGGAATTTTGACATTGGTGAAATATATATGCCAAAGGTCGGCACAAACACATCGACCTATGAAAGTTTGCTTAAAGCGATTCAGAAAAAGGAACTGAAAGTTCATTCGGCAACGGCAGGGATGAATATTTTTGATTCTCAGGGACTGTCGATAGACATAATAGCGCCGGTAACAATAGTCGAAAACGACCTCAATAATTGCTCGATAGTTATGAAAGCGGTGTACGGCAGTACGTCATTCCTGTTTACGGGCGACGCCGAAACCAAGGAATTTAACACAATTACGGCGGATATGTCGGCAGATGTGCTAAAGGTCGGACACCACGGAAGCAAAACTTCAACTACGGAAGAGGTGTTAAGCAGGGTAAAGCCGACAACAGCGGTAATATCCTGCGGAAAAGATAATACATACGGTCATCCTCATAAATCAACAATAAAATATCTTAATGCCATAGACTGTAAAATTTACAGAACCGACGAGGATAAAACCATTATCATAAAGTCGGACGGCAGAGATTTAAGCGTTGAAACAGGTGCAAAGTCAATCGAAAGGGATAAACAGAAATGAGAAAGCTTACAATAGACAGATTTGAAGAAGATAAAGCGGTGCTTGAATGTGAAAACGGCGATATGATTACGCTTGACAGGTCGGTTTTGCCAAAAAATGTGAACGAGGGCGACGTTTTGCATTTTGAAGAGGGAAGTTATTTTCTCAATGCCGAAGAAACCGAAAAGCGCAGACAGCGTATAAGGTCGCTTATGGACTCATTGTTTGAATAGTTGTCCGACAATAAAAAACGACTTAGTAAGAAAAAGCTCAAATTTTTCAATAAATCTATTGACAAGTAAGTATGTCTGTGCTATAATAGCAAACGTTGAGTCAAAACTCAATAAAATTTTTGCGAGTGTGCTGGAATAGGCAGACAGGCACGTTTGAGGGGCGTGTGTTTTACGACGTACGGGTTCAAGTCCCGTCACTCGCACCAGTATGAGTGTTCATAACGGATTTATGTTATGGACACTCATTCTTTTATTCAATTTCATCCGTTTTGTATGTGGTGAGCAGGTTGTTGTGCCTGCTCACCTTTTGTCTTATGCGGATTTTGTTGTTGGGATATACTCAACGTCCACGCCTTTGCGGGTGTTGGCTTTGTAGTTTTCGTCATCTGATGACGGTAGTTCTAAGTAACCGACAAAGCGATAGTAGATTACAATGCGCTGGGTGTAGTTTGCTTAACTACGATATTTCCATATCTCCGTTTTTGCCGTATGCGCAGAGGTATATGGAGCGTGAAGCGCACAACTATATCCGCAAAATGCGGACAGGCTATTCCGTTCAAAGCGAATTTGAATATGCGCGCCTGAAAAAAGCTATGGCAATATATACTGATTTAGGCGGTGAGTATTCCAAGGACACCATCACGAAGGTATCCGAACAACTCGGTGAGAGCTACGAGAAAACAAAGTCAATCATCGAGGGTGGAATTCTAACCGAAAGCTATACGGATATTCAGAATAAAAGGGATGATGACGACGAGGCAGAATCAAGTATAATCGTCCCCGATTCCTCGCACAGTCCCGAAAACATCTATTTCAAGCAGGAGCTTTATGACAAGCTGCACGAAGCCTACGACGGCTTGGAATATACAGAGAAAATAATGCTCGCCCAGCACCTCGGTTTTTGCCCTGAATGTTTCAGCACCCGCTACGCCGACAAAAATGATAAAGACGAAAACGGCAAGCCGAAAGAAAAACCAATCAAGCCGCTGCCCTATACCGATATTGCCACCGATCACGGATTTAGTGACGCTGATACGGCTAAGAGGGTTTGTGAGAGAGCACTAATCAAACTAAAAAATCCATTTTAACGGAAAATGCCCTGTTGTCGGAAGCGATGTTTGTTATTTGACAGTGGAGCAATTACTCTTTTTATTCATAGATAATTAATTCATAGAAGAAATAAATAATAAATTGTAGTTGCACAAATTCCAAAAATATGATAAAATAATATATATGACTTGGCAAATTCTAAAGAGAGGCGTCACACTTTGACAGCAGGCAGCAGGCAGCAGGCAGCAGGCAGCAGACAGCAGACAGCAGACAGTTAATACTGTCTGTATTATTGCGCCTGAAAAAAGCATAATAATTAGTAATTAAAGGGATTCTTGCATTGGTTTCAACAAGAGTCATTTTTCTTTTTGAAGGATATATAGTTATGACTGAGAATAAACTGAAAAAACGCCATATACATATCAGTTCCAAACACAAGTGGTTTGATTTAAAGCTAAAGGAAGTATGGCATTACCGCGATTTGATTTGGCTTTTTACAAAGCGTTCTTTTACCATCACTTACAAACAAACCGTGCTCGGACCCGCATGGCTGTTCCTAAACCCGATTATTACCAGTTTGATATATGCCTTTGTATTTGGAGGAATAGCCGGCATAGGAACAGACGGAGTTCCACAGATCCTTTTTTATCTTTCGGGCACAGCGATATGGACATACTTTGCGTCTGCTCTTACAAAAAATGCAAATACATTTACAGCTAATGCCGGTATATTCGGTAAAGTTTATTTCCCGCGTTTGACAACACCGATATCCAATGTGCTTTCATCTATAATTCAGTTTGCAATTCAGTTTTTAATGGTGATAACATTCTTGCTCTTTTTTGTTATCACAGGTGACGTCAGTCCAAATTGGTGGGCGTTTTCGCTAATCCCCATTGTTCTGATTCACCTTGGATTAATGGGGATGGGCTTAGGAATCATTATATCGAGTATGACTACCAAATATCGTGATTTATCGGTATTGGTCGGTTTTGGCGTTTCCTTGTGGATGTATGCTACGCCGGTCGTATATCCGCTGTCAACACTCGGTGAAGGTTGGATGAAGACCGTCTTGCTTATCAATCCTGTCACAATGCCCGTTGAGATTTTTCGTTATGCGGTTATCGGCAAGGGAACTATTCAGCCGATGTATCTGGCGATTTCATGGGCGTTTACTATCTTTGTTATCCTTTTGGGAATTGTTATTTTCAATAAGGTTGAACGCAATTTTATGGATACGGTTTAACGGAGGTTTATTATGCGAAATAGAGAAATCGCCGTTAAAATACAAGGCGTGAAAAAACAATATAAACTCGGTCAAATTGGCGGAGGGACACTTCAGGCGGATTTGCAAAGTTGGTGGGCTAAAGCCAGAGGGAGAGAAGATCCTAACACTAAAATAGGAGAAAATCGAATTGCAGGCGAAACCTTTATGGCTCTGAACGGCATTGATCTGACAATTTACGAAGGTGAGCGTGTAGGTATCATTGGTCGTAATGGCGCTGGCAAAAGTACTCTTCTTAAGTTACTTTCCCGTGTTACCGCTCCGACTGAGGGCGATATTGATATCTATGGCAGGATCACATCAATGCTTGAGGTCGGGACCGGATTTAACGGAGAGATGACCGGAAGAGAGAATATATATATGAACGGCACTATCCTTGGAATGACAAAAGCCGAAATCGATTCTAAGATGGATGATATTATAGAGTTTTCCGAGGTAAAAGATTTTATTGACACACCTGTTAAGAGGTATTCCAGCGGAATGTTCGTAAAGCTTGCCTTCTCGGTAGCGGCTCATCTTGATTCCGAAATAATTATAATGGACGAGGTGCTTGCCGTCGGCGATATGGCATTCCAGAAAAAGTGCCTTGACAAAATGCGTGAGGTTGCCGATACCGAAGACAGGACGATCCTCTATGTCAGCCATAATATGAATACCATTCGTAGATTATGCGACAGATGTATAGTGCTTGATGAGGGAAAGGTTGTTTTTGACGGGGATGTAGAAGAGGGAATTGAAATATACTTATCCGGCAGTAAGGAAAAAGACATAATAAAAGACCATTATATATACGATGACAGCTACCGCTATTTAGAATGGGGCAGCAGAAAGCTCCAAATTAAAGAATTGTTTTTGGACAACAGCGGATTTGAGTGCGGAAAAAAATTCCCCGTGGAGATAAAAATCAAATCAGAAAAAAGTTGGCATAATGTCTGTTTTCGCTTTGAAATATCTTTAACAAACGAAACAAGAATTGCTGCGATGTTGTCCAACAAAGGTGTTGATTTTCACAGTAACGAAGAAAAGCAACTTACCTTTGTGCTTGATACAGCACATTTACCTCCTGCTAAATATCGTGTCGATTTGATCGCGTTTATGACAGATTCATTGGGAGAGGACCATTTTATTGATGGTGTTTATCCTGCGTTTATGTTCAGAATAACCGATAAAATCAATGAGTATAACAAAATAGTTTGGAACCAAAAGTATTGGGGCGCAATTCATTTGCAGGACGCAGAACTCAAAGAAAACAATTAGCGTGATTGTACTTCACTGCTTATTGCAACGATAATTGATATTAAAACAGAAAGAATAATACCTGCACACAGGGAGTATAGCAAGGCATAATAATGCCCCCTCTTTGATACGCTTGGTATACCTACGGAATTGTTAGAAAGGATGTTCAGGAAGACGTTATGAATCAGATTGAAAATGAAGATGAAGGAGATATCGGTAAATGAGAGTACTGGTAACAGGAGGCGCAGGTTTTGTCGGTTCACACTTGTGCAGAAGGCTTTACAAGGAAGGTCACGAGGTTTTTTGCCTCGATAATCTTCAGACCGGCAGGTTGGAAAATATCAGCGATTTATGCGGAAATGATCATTTTCACTTTATTGAGCATGATGTGATCAAACCGCTGGATTTGTCTGTTGACCAGATTTATAATCTTGCATGTCCCGCATCACCGCCTCATTATCAGAAAGATCCGCTTCAGACTATACGAACCAACTTTTACGGGGCGGAAAACATGCTTGAGCTGGCAAAGAAGGAACATGCAATAGTCCTGCAGGCTTCCACCAGCGAGGTCTATGGCAATCCGCTTGTTCTCTCGCAGACAGAAAATTATTGGGGTAATGTGAATCCGATCGGTCCCAGAGCTTGTTACGATGAGGGAAAGAGGATAGCAGAGACTCTTTTTTTCAATTATCATCGGCAATACGGAGTCAGTATCAGAGTGGTGCGTCTTTTCAACACCTACGGTCCCGGAATGGGTGTCAGTGACGGCAGGGTCGTTTCCAATTTTATTACAAACGCTTTGCGCGGAGAGAATCTTACGCTTTACGGTGACGGTTCTCAAACGAGAAGTTTTTGTTTTGTGGATGATACCGTAGAGGGACTTATCCGTATGATGAATCAAGCGGACGACGAGCTGACCGGCCCGATCAACCTGGGAAACCCATCCGAGAGAACTGTGCGCGACCTTGCAGAGCATATTCTGCGATTGACAGGATCTGCCTCCGGTATTGTATTTTTGCCATTACCTGTTGACGATCCGATTCATCGAAAGCCTGATATCAAACTGGCAAAAAAAGTACTGGGTTGGCATCCTCAAGTCGAAATTGATGACGGGTTGAAGATGACAATCGACTATTTTAGGAGTGAAATGGAATGATGAGGATTTCCAAACTCAAAACAGAAAAAAAGGTTAGGACAATTGTCTTTTCATTTGACGAAAAATATGCCAAGTATTTTTCTGTTGTTCTCATCTCGCTGATACGGTATGCCGACAAGGACTATGTATATGATTTGATTGTGTTATATGACAGCCTGTCAAATCAGACTATTAAGAGGCTTAAGAAGATGGTTCCTAATGGGTTCACTCTGCGGTTTTTTGATGTCGGCGAATATGCTTTTAAGCACCTTGGCGATCTCTCTTGCTCCACGGTCGAGGGCAAATGGGTCATTTCCACCTTTTACGATCTTTTGATTCCGCTTATCATGCCGGACTATGAATATGTACTTTATTGCGATTCCGACATCGTATTTCAGGATGATCCGGGAAAATTGTTCGAAACTCCCCTGAACGATCGGCCGCTGGCTGCTGTTCAGGACGCGTTCTCGCTTTCCTTTGCTCTTAATCCGGAAAACGAATTTGCGCAGAATCAGGATGTGTTTTTACGCGAGAAACTTGAAGTAACTAATCCGAAAAATTACTTCAACACCGGCGTTCTTTTATTTCACATCCCGTCAGTTGACAAAGAGGAATACCTTAATAGAGTTCGAACAGCATTTACCTTTCCGGAACTTCCAACAGTGGATCAGGATGTCTTGAATTACGTTTTCAAAGGGAATGCCAAGTTAGCGCCTTTGCACTTCAATTTACAGGTTTCCGTTCTCAGCCAATTGAAAAAAAACATAGTTGCCGTACAGACAAATCCGGAGGCAGCGGCGCTGCTCGAGGCGTCTAAGGCCCCCGTCATCATCCATTATACTACAGAAAAAAAGCCATGGCGTTTCCCCGACTGTGAACTGGGAGACCGCTTCTGGAAAGAGGCAAGAAGATCGCCTTTCTATAAGCAAATCCTCCATGAAAACAATATCGCAAAACCCCAAAAATCAATACTATATTCTGTAAAGAATTTGCTTGTTTCTGTTTATCGAAAAGTACATAAAGCAAACGCAGACGCTGTTGACGGCGAGCAATCGAAGAATAAAGACGGCTGAGACGGCATGGATTCGGCATAGATACTGTGCGGACGTGTCGATGTGTAGGGTATATGTATTTACACTCAAGACAGAGCATATGACTTCTTCAAAATGAGGTAAATGAAAATGATTAGCATAATTATGCCTGTTTATAATACAGAAAAATATTTACGTCGCTGTATAGATAGTATACTTGCACAAACCTATGCTGACTTTGAGTTGATTCTCATTGACGATGGCTCAACAGACAGCAGCGGAATCATTTGTGATGAATACGCCGAAAAGGACAACAGGATTGTAGTTATTCATCAGGAAAACCAAGGACAAGCCATTGCACGCAATATAGGCTTAGACTATGTATTTGAAAAAAACAACAGTGAGTGGATATCATTTGTTGACAGTGATGATTGGATACATTCAAGATATTTGGAAGCTTTAGAAGAAATCGTTTTAAAAACAGGATGTTCTGTCGGTATTTGTGCTTATTCAAAAACAAACGGTAATGATTCCGAGTTGATATATACTGATTCAAATATATTGACATTTAATCCTGAACGTTTCTTTTTTGAACATAGAGTAACTTCCGTAGTTGTATGGGGTAAGCTGTATAAAAAAAGCCTTCTTACAAAAATCAGATTTCCAAAAATACGACTGTATGAGGATGAGTTTTTTACTCATTTAGTTTTGTTCAAAAACAAAGAGATTGCATATACTGAGCAGCCTCTTTATTATTACTTCCAAAATCCGGAAAGTGCAACGAATCAATCATGGTCTCCAGTATGTTTGAAACAAATTGAAGGAATACTGAAACAGTCTGAATATTTATATAAACATCATTATTATGAAGCGTTGGAGCTGAATTTAAAGGTATTACTTTGGTGTATTACTGAACAATACCGCGCTTTAAAAAATACGGATTACTATTTGGATTATTTGCCCACATTAAGAAGATTATTAAGAAAATCACTGTCGTTAGCAAGAAAAAACAACGCATACCCTTTTAACAAGATTATTTATCTCTATGAGCTTGCCTACCCAATTGAAATGAAATTTTATTGGAAGAAGAAAACGATAATACAAAAAATAAAAGGAAGCAAATGATGACTATTATCAGTGTGATTGTCCCAGTGTATAAGGTTGAATCATATTTGCCTCGCTGCATTGACAGTATACTATCGCAAACATATACAGACTTTGAACTTATTTTGGTCGACGATGGCTCTCCTGATAACTGCGGTAAAATATGTGATGAGTACGCAAAACGTGATCACCGTATCCATGTGATCCATCAGAATAATTGCGGAGTTTCAGTGGCGCGAAACAACGGTGTTATCCACGCTACAGGGGATTATGTAACCTTTATTGACGCCGACGATTGGATATCAGATACCTATCTTGAGGGACTGCTGTCTGCTTGCGTAAATCACAATGCACAAATTGCAATTTGTGATTATTCTGTTGCTAAAAGCATAACAGAAAACGAACTCAAAAGAATAACATCTGATTCCGGAATAATCTTTTCCAATCGTGAAGCAATACAGTTTTATGCTGAAAAAGCGTTAACTAACGAGAGCATTCTTTTCCGTTCTCCATGGGCAAAACTTATCAAAAGAGATATTGCATTACACCATCTTTTTCCTACTGATCGCAAATATGCCGAGGACGCAGCCTGCGTATATCTGTGGCTTTGGGACGCCGATACGATTGTTCACACGAATAACGCTTTATACTTCTACTTCCAGAATCCTAATGGAATATGTCATCAAAAAATGGACAGCAACGTTGTCGGTAACTTCCAAACCGAAAATGAGTGGATATCATTTTTTTCAATAAACGGATTTGATTCATTATATAAAAAAACCTGTAATCGATACTTTAAAGACTGTGTTTGGGCTTTGAACGGATTAAAAAATAGCTCAAAAAAGGATAAAGCTATTCTAAAAAGAATAATTAGATTAGGAAAACAAAAATATGCAAGACCGGCAAATATTCATATTAATGATTATCCCCAACTATATGAATTTGCCTATCCTGCGAGAATGAAACTATATTGGTATTGGCAAGCAATAAAAAGGAAATGCGAAAGGAAATAGCTTATGTCTGTTATCAGTATCATTACACCTGTATACAATGTTGAAAAACACCTTGCAAATTGTATCAAAAGTATTCTTGAACAAACTTATACGGATTTTGAATTGATATTGGTTGATGACGGCTCACCCGATAATAGTGGAAATATCTGTGATGAATACGCAAAAAAAGATAACCGAATCACCGTTATCCATAAAGAAAACGGTGGTGTTTCAAGTGCACGAAATATAGGCTTGAACTGGGTGTTTGAGAATAGCGAAAGCAAATGGATCAACTTTATAGACAGCGACGATTGGGTTCAACCTTGCTATTTGCAGTCTTTGCTAAATGCTGTTACAAACAGTGATTCATCAATAAGCGCCTGTGCTTTTGTAGAGTGTAAAGAGTATTCAAATGATCACGAGCATCTTTGTTTTGATTATAAGTGCATTACCGGTGAGCGTTTTTGTGTTGATCAGTGGGTTTATTCTAATGCTCCGTGGGCAAAGCTGATCCCTACATCTTGCTTTGAAAACCTTCGCTTTCCCGAAGGCAAAATCCACGAGGACGCGTTTGTGATGTATAAGATATTACTGCCTTGTGAACGTTTGGCTTTTATTGATGCTCCTCTTTATTGCTATAATATCGGAAACAACGATAGTATTCTTCGCAAGCCGTGGACACCGGATCGACTTGTGCTATTAGATGCTATCGAAGAAAGAATTGATTACTGCCAAAAGAATGGTTATAATGATTATCTTGATACGGAAATAGATGAATACATTAAAACGATTCGCTATTATCTATATAAGATAGATCAATTAGGCTATCAGGAATATAAAGAAATCATAAATAAAAAGCTCAAAAAAGCGCTTAAGAAAAGGTGTTTTAAAGAAAAATACTATTGGCGCAAAAATGTGGATATATATGAGCTCGCTTTTCCACAAACTACACGCATTTTAACCTTTGCTTCAAAAGCAAAACATAAAATTGTTAAGGGGTAACTTATGGCAATTCCGAAAATCATACACTATTGCTGGTTTGGTAAAAATGAATATCCCCCAATTATGAAAAAATGCTTGAAAAGTTGGAAAAAGAACTGCCCCGATTATCGGTTTGTTTTATGGAATGAAGATACTTTTGATATCAATTCGTCTGAATGGACAAGGCAGGCATATGAAACAAAGAAGTATGCTTTCATTGCTGATTATGTCCGATTGAAAGCAATAAAAGAATACGGCGGTGTTTATCTTGATATAGACCAAGAGCTGATAAAACCACTTGATACATTTCTTTCTCACCGTGCATTTTTGGGTTTCATGAGAGAAGACAGCGTTAGTATGGGGATTATCGGAGCTGAGCCTAACCATCCGACCATTTGCGCTTTGTTCAAGCATTATGACAACAGAGCTTTTATTGTGAACGGCAAGCAGGATCTGCTGCCAATCACGGATTGGGTAACGGAGCAATTGTTGAATGACGGACTTAAACTCAACGACAATTTTCAAGAGATCAATAACGGAACAGCTGTTTATCCGCGCGAGTATTTTTGCCCGACCTATTGTACACAGCCGAAAAGCTTAAAATCGAAAAAAACTGTTTCAATTCACCATTGGGCGATGACTTGGCGAACCGAAGAGGAAATAAATCAGTTTGCCGAACTAAAGAAAAGCAGGAAGAAAACCCATATGATGGGGAATAAGATAATGAACTATCCTAAAAGATTCTACAGAAAGATCAAGAGGACATTTAATTGGAAGTAAGTGTAATAATTCCGATCTACAATACTGAAAAATACTTACGCCGATGTATTGATAGCGTAATCAATCAGGGTTTTGAAGATTATGAAATCCTATTGATTGACGATGGCAGTACAGACAACTGTGGTATGATATGTGACGAGTATAAAAACAAATCGGAAAAGGTATTTGTTATACATAAGCCTCACTGCGGTGTATCCTCAGCCTGCAATTGCGGTATAGAACATTCCAACGGCAAATACCTAATGTTTTGTGATAGCGATGATTATGTTGAACCAGACTGGATATCAACTCTTTATCGTGCGATAGAAGATAATCCGGATGATTTTGTTTTCTGCGCTTTTTTTAAAGAAGATATAAGTAAATCAAGATTGATTCATTTATCACACGGAGATTATTACAGCCGGTATTCTATAAGTGATTACTACTTGATGTATCAAAAAGGTTTTTCTGCTTACCGTTGGATTCGTATCTTTCGAAAGGACAAGATATCTGATACCATTCGATTTAATGAAAGCATCAGCGTCGGAGAAGATGTATTGTTCAATATTGAATACTTGAAAACCTGCAATAGCTTTTTGTATGTGGACAAACCTCTTTATCATTGGGGCATTGACAGAAGTGACAGTTTATCAAGAGCGTATCACGCAAAGTATTATAATGATATTAAAAATCTATATTTCCCAAGAGCAAGCGTGATTGCGGATAAGGATATGCAGAATTATTACAATGAATACTTTCATCGGTTTTATGCTTGCATCGATATTGTCAATGATAATCGAAATACAATGTCCAAAAGTGAAAAGAAAGCGTATATCAATTATATCCTGCACGATGAAGCGTTCTGTCACGCATTGAAGCATTCGGAGAAATCAAAATTGAAAACGCTTGTGAATTTTAAAAGTTATAGTTTGATAATGATTTATAAAAAGCTTTGCAAAATCAGGAAAGGAAAATAATATGAAAATAATAGGAATGATACCGGCGCGCGGCGGTTCCACAAGGTACAACAACAAGCCTCTTGCCGATATCTGCGGTAAGCCGATGGTGTATTGGGTATGGAAGCACAGCAAAGACGTCAAACAATTCGACGAGGTATATATCGCTACTGACAGTGAACAGATCGAAGCTGTCGCCGAGAGCTTTGGCGCAAAAGTAATAATGACCTCATTGGGGTGCGAAACAGCTACAGAAAGGTTATACGAAGTATCGCAGAAAACTGACGCTGATCTGTATGTTATGATCAACGGCGATGAGCCTCTTGTTTTGGCAAAGGATATCGTCAAGTGTATACCAGAAACCATTCCCGACGACGGCTTCTATGTATCTAATCTGATGACAGACTTTTCAAATCCCGTTGAGGTCGTTGATCCGACAAATTTGAAAATCGTTACCAATAACGACGGAATATGTCTGTTTATCTCACGCGCTCCTATCCCGTTCCCAAAGGGTGAGATGAATTACGCTTATCAGAAATTTGTCGGCGTTGGTGCTTTTACAAAGGCGGCGTTGGAATACTATCACAACACAACGCGTGGTCCTGTGGAAAAGATCGAAGAAAACGATTACTTCCGTTTTATCGAAAATCGAAAGGATTGTTACTATATCAACGCTCACTGCAAAACGCTCTCGGTTGATACCCCTAAAGACAGGGTGCAGGTAGAGCGATATATGAAGGATAATAATTTGGACCAATAAGGAAGTGGAAGAATGTTCAGTTTGATTGCGGGGAACTGCGTTATTGAATCCGAAAAATCGTGTTGGAAACAGCGGAGCGTTTAAAAGAGATAACCGACGAATTGCATATTCCTTTTACATTTAAGGCTTCTTTTGATAAAGCAAACCGTACATCTATAAATAGTTTTCGTGGCTTAGGTATTGACGAGGGTTTGCGGATATTAAACAAGGTAAAAGAAACATATCATTTGCCTGTTTGCACCGATATTCACGAACCGTGGCAGGCGGAAAAGTTTGCGGCGGTTTGTGATATGATTCAAATCCCGGCTTTTCTTTCAAAAGAGATGGTTTTTTAACCATCTCTTTTTTTATGCTAACTTTATGTTAAACGTCTCAAAAACGGCTTAAACACCGGGTTTAAGAAAAGTCTAAGTGTTAGCTTCGACTAAAATCCCAGACAAGATAAAATTCAAAGAGAAATTGTATAAATCTTAACCGCTCCTTGAGGGCGGTTTTGTTTTACCTCAAACTTAATACAGTATTCGGCACTTTGAGAAATCAAGGTGCTTTTTTGTTAATTTAAAATGTGATGATAAAATATAAAGCAATGTTATTTAGCACTTTAACGATAACTAATTAAACAAGATTGATAAAAAGTGCAAATCCTATTGCAATTTTCTGTAAATATGATATAATTGATATATATACCAAATGCATATTGGAAGTGTTACTATGGCTTTAAGAAAAGGAAGCGTAGAGATAAAAAACAGAATCCTTTCCGTTTGCGTGCGTTTGTTTATTGAACAGGGATACAATCAAACGCCGATAAGTCAGATTATTAAAGAAGCTGATGTTTCGGCAAGCAGTTTTCAAAATTTTTTCCACACAAAAGACGGAGTGCTTAGCGAGCTTATCGAAACTATGTTCAGCGGTCAGTTCGGTGTTGCACGAAGCATTATAGGAGAAAAATTACCGCCCGTTTACGTTTATGCCGTTGAAACGTCAATTCAGCTTGTGCTGACGGAAATGAACGAAAACCTGAGAGATATTTATATTGAGGCGTATTCTCAAAGAGATACATCGGAATATATATATCAGCATACGGCAATAGAATTGTATCATATTTTCGGTATGTATTTTCCTGACTTCTCAGAGAGCGATTTTTATGAATTAGAGATCGGAACGTCGGGAATAATGCGCAGTTATATGGCAAAGCCCTGCGATATTCATTTTCCGCTTGAAAGAAAAATTGAGCGTTTTCTGTCAATTTCAATGCGTGCGTACAAAGTTCCTGAAAACGAACAGGAAAAAGTGATTGAATATATTAAAAGCCTTGATATTCGTAAAATTGCCGACAGTGTAATGCAAAAGCTGTTTGCAATGTTGGAAATGAAGTTTGATTTTACTCTTACGAATTCAAGAACGGAGGTTCAATAATGAAACAAGCGATTCTTTGGATTGTCTTATCTTTGCTGTCATTAACAGTCGTTTTTGTGATTTCGTTTATATGCATATATTTTACAAGGCTGCAGACGATTTCAACAATAGCAAAAATTACTGACTATGAGGATTACAATCTTTACCGTATGGATATTAAGTACGATTACGACATTGATAAGGTAATTGATTACGGAATAGAAGATACTCAAACTTTCGTCCGTGCAATAGCTAAAGAAGCCATTCCTTTTCTGCCGATAAATATGGACGTACCTGACTTTGGATGCAGCGCATTTACTGTTAAGGATACCGATAATAATATTCTTATGGGAAGAAATTATGATTTTAAAAACGATTCGTCTGCAATGCTTCTGTATTGTACTCCCAAAAACGGCTATAAATCAGTTGCTTTTGCCGCTTTGGATAATATTTCGGCAAATAACGCCGACAGCAGTTTAAAAACAAAAACAGCTTGTCTGTTAGCGCCTTTTGTATGCCTTGACGGTATGAATGAAAAAGGAGTATCAATAGCTGTTCTTACCTTGGACAGTGAGCCTGCTTATCAAAACACGGGAAAGCCGAAAATAGTAACATCACTTGCTATCCGTCTTGTCCTTGACAGAGCGGCAACAACAGAGGAAGCGATTGAACTGTTAAAGCAATACGATATGATTGCAGGGGCGGGAAGAGATTATCACTTCTATATCACCGATGCGTCCGGAGACGGCAGAGTAGTGGAATATGACTGCGAAAGCGAAACAAGAGAGCTTGTTGCGACTCAGGTCCGCACAGTAACAAATTTCTTTGAAATGTATAACGACAAGGTTCTGCCGAATCAGAAAAACGGAATCTACGGGCACGGCAAAGAGCGCTATGAAAAAATGGAAGCAATATTCAATGACAACCAAGGTGCTTGTACAAAGGACATTGCGTGGGAAGCGCTTAAAGCTTCTTCACAGCTTCCAAAGGAAGGCGATGTTACAAGCAACACACAATGGTCGATTGTATATAACGATACCGAATTGAACGCCGAGGTCGTTATCCGCAGAGATTGGAATACCAAAACATCATATGACCTTAACGCAAACACCGTAAAATAATACGAAAAAATATTTTATTATGTCAGGAGATGAATTCATTATGAAAAAAAGAATCGTTTATTCAGCAACCGCGTTTTTAATAAGCGTATGTATGCTTATTACGGGAATTCCCGTAAATGCATTTACCGAAATCGGCTCGTCAAGTGTGTCCGCTTCCGCTGACGAGGACATAAAAAATCTGTCGGACAGCTTTTATGCTCAACAGTCCGCAAAAAACCTTGACTGGTATTCAACTTCAATAAAGGCAATAAGCGATGCGCTGTCGTTTGTATCTGTTGAAAGCACTGCGTCAAAAGTAGGTGTATGGGCAGGACAGCAGTTTTTGAGCATACTGATGAATTCAACTCAACCCGATGCCACCGAAACAATTCTTGCGGCTGTAAACGAGCTTTATATGCAAAATCAAACAACCCTGTTAAAGCTTGATCAGCTTTCCGGTCTTGTTAAAGATCAGGCACAGCTAAATTCAATCAACCAATATTTTAACGGAAACGACGTTTTGTTTGTAAAGACAAAAATATATATGGGCGCCTTACAAAACACTGAGGGCTTAATTGATGCACAGGTCGAAAAAAACCGTAAAAATATTATGATTTGGTCGGTGGGAAACACCACAAGCATTGATGAACTTAATCTTGCCGACAAGTCCTTGTTCGATACCGAGGTGCTTGCATTCGGCAACAAGCTCCAAGACACGATTTACCTCACCGACGGAAGCTGTTCACCGCTTGAACTGATGAACAATTACTCTCTCGGACATTTCAAATGGGAGCATCAGGGCTATGAAATGCGTGAAAACTATTGGTCGTCGCTTGTAAATCTCTATACAACATCGGCAAATATTATGTATGTGTCGCTGAACGCCCGTATCGAAGCTTATGAAGCCGTTCACGGTGAAAATTCTGCAAGTATCCTTCGCTCAAAGCTTAAAACGCTGACCGAAACAAGCGAAAACATCAAAAGAATCGGTAAAAAAACCGTAGTTAAGCGTCTGTCCGATGACCTGAGACATTATCAGGTAAAGGGACACGAGATTACTCTCCGCACAAAGGCGACAAAGCAAACGCTTCCGTATCGCAACGCAGGAAACAAAGAAGACTTTGATTGCCCAAAGGGCAGAAAAACAAACAGTCATTGGGATTCTTTCTATATGTACACCGATGAAAACAACAACACCTATGAAGCTTTGTCTGAAGAACGCTACAGAATGTTTTATAACGACTACAACCCAAGCGGCTCAACGACAAAAACGTCATTGTACGATATATTCTTCTCACCCGAAAACGGGGCGTTGACTCCTCCTGAAAAAGGCGAGGGAACAAGGGACTGGATGTTTGTTACAAACGACCTTAAAACCGTGCATAATACATTTTATAAGTTTTTCATATTCTATTACGGTGAGGAATGGATAATCGGTGACGTACTGCTGAATTCCGGCGATTGCAGTTATGTAAAGTGGGATTGGAAAAGCATTTTTGACAATAAATACACAAATGTAGCTTATTACACCACGCTAAGGGGAACTCACATATATATCGACGAGGACTATTGCGACAGCTTCGTTATGGTTATGGCCGATAAAGGTCAATCTAACAGCATTCCGGGAACGGGTACAGGACAAGAAGAATATAAAATCGGCATACCTGCTACTGTTACATTTGACGCAAAGGGAGGAACGGTTGAGCCAAAAACCGTTGATACCGATTTAAACGGCTATATTTCAGAGCTTCCTGTTCCTGTTTATGACGGCTACAGCTTTGACGGCTGGTATACCTCGGAGAATGTAAAGGTAACTAAGGAAACTCAGTTCAAGGATAATACGACCGTATATGCAAAATGGGTTAAAATCGAGGACGTTAAAGCTGCAAAAGACAGTGTGGGATCATCACCCGACTCAACAGGAGCTCCTCAGACAGGAAACGGCGGTTATGCCGTTATACCGATACTGCTAATAATTATTTCCGTATTTGCAATAGCATTAGCTTATATAAGAAAAGACGGTAAACTGAATTATAAATAATAAATCAGGACATACGGCAAAGAATTAAAGCCGTAAAATAAAATGCGGAAAGCTGTTTTTACATTCAAGTATAATCAGCTTTCCGTGATATTAAATATTAATTATTGTATAATTCCCCAAAAGAAAATTCCAAGCACTGCCGACAGTACGATCATAATGATAGGGGACGGGGCTTTTTTTCTGAATTTTTTGCAGGCAAAATGAACTGCTCCGAGAATAATAAACACAGCTAACGAGCGAAAGTCGGGCTTGATTACGACTCCAGGGCTTGTAAAGCCGAGCAGTGTTGTCAGCGCCATGCTGAGCGCTGTTGCAAGTATCATTGCAACAACGCAGGGGCGAACGCCTGACAAAAATGCGTTGACTCCCGAGTATTTCATCAAATTTTTTAACACAGCCGCAATCATAAGTATAATTACAAACGACGGCAAAACTACGCCCAATGTTGCAATAAATGAACCGAGAATACCACCCTGCGACGAACCGATAAAGGTTGCCATATTTACTCCAAGCGGTCCGGGTGTTGACTCCGAAACGGCAATAAAGTTCATAAATTCGTCTTCCGACAGCCAACCGTTTGTGATAACCGTTTCGCGCACAAGTGAAATCATACCGTATCCGCCGCCGAAGGACAGCGTTCCGATCATCAAAAAGTTCAGAAAAAGCTTTAGGTATATCATTTTTTATTACCGCCTTTTCTGATTTTTCGTATGAAGAAAACAGCAATCCCCACAGCTCCGCAGATTATAATATAAAATACCGATGAAAAGGAAACGGCGGTGACCGAGCAAAAAAGCATAGCGGAAATTACCGCAGACAGGATTATAATATTAAATATGTTTTTTTCAAGACTTCTGAGCATTTTAATTCCTGCCGACAGTATCAGGTAGATAACGCACACCTGAATTCCCCTGAAAGCATAGGTAACATATGTTAGGCTCAGAAACCGATCAAAAAACAGAGAAATGCAGTATATTACAACAAAGGACGGAATACAGACCGCCAGCGTAGCCGTTGCCGCTCCCGCAACACCTGCGATGTGATAGCCTATGTAGGTTGCGCTGTTAATCGCCATAGGTCCCGGTGTGGACTCGGCAATAGCGACCATATCAAGGAACTCGTCCTTTTTGACCCATTTTTTCTTTTCGATAAATTCATTTTCAAGCAGAGCTATCATAGCGTAGCCGCCGCCGAACGTGAATGCGCCGATTTTCAGGAATGTTAAAAATAAAATCCATAGCTTTTTCATTTTACTGTTCGTTCACTTCCCTCGGCAGTTTGTTTTTATGGCTTTGACAATTACTGTTATTATATATCGGTTTTTCCTCTGAGCATAACGTCGGCGCAAAAAGTATTTTCTGTGCGTGTAAAATTGCAATAACCGCCGTTTTTTTCCGCAATTCGGCGAATCGACTGAAGCCCGACGCCGTCTCCGTGTCGTTTGCTGGATTGAAATATGCCGTTATGCACATTTATAATTCCGTCAAAGTTGTTTTCTACAGTTATAAGTACAACATTATCCGAATAAAGATAAGTTTTCATCATTACAAAACGCTTCGGCTTATCTGTGCGAAGACTTGCTTCAAGTGCATTTTCAAGCAGATTGGCTATAACTACGCATATATCAATTTCCGATATCGGCAGCATTTGGGGCAAATCAATTTCAATGGAATAGGGAATATCGTTTTCCTTGTATCTTATACAATAATGTCCGGCAACGCCGTCAACAGCTTGATTGTCGCATAAATTCAGCTCTGCGTTCGGAATATTTTCGACGGCACTGTCAAGATAGCTTTTAAGCTCCTGCCATTCTTTTTTATCTGCGAGTGTTGAAAGTGCCGAAAAGTGATGCCGCATATCGTGACGGGCTTGCTTGGTTTCTTCAATGGCGGTGCACAATCTTTCATATTGTGATTGCTGCATCGACAAGAACTGATTTTCCTGCATAAGCGCATTGTTGCGATTCAGACTTTTTGCCATTAAGTAAAACAACACATAGAACAAAATCAGGAGAGACAAAAATGTTAAGCTTATCACAATATATCCCTGCATAATTCTGCCTTGAAACAGTATATTCGGATTCAAAGGAATCATAAAGAAATTTATTGCAATAAATACACTCGGCAGAATCCAGAAGATGTACCAGGTCTGGGCAATTCCCTCGTCTTCAAGAAGATTATAAGCTGCGTGGGTAGCGGGATAAAATGACAAAGCAACAAATCCCCAGCACATAACGTTATAGATTATTGCCGCTCCGAGGCAAAACCACGGATCGGGATTATCGGGTGCAAGCATTGAATCAAACGCTTTTGAAACGCTTGCAAGGCACGCAAAGACGCCGCACACCGCAAGAATAATGCTTATTGCCTTCCAAAAATTGATTTTTAACGTGAGGTGATAAACTGCACAGACAGCGGAAAGTATCGGAATGAACAGCCACAGTGCATTCATCCTGAAAAGCCAACAAAATGAACCGCAAATAATGCAGAATAAAATCATGCAGGGAATTCCGATTGCAGCCAGCTTTCTTTTTGATATTCGCAAATGCTGTTTCATAGGCAGGTACGCAAGAAACAATCCGGGAAAGATGACCGCTGTTTCGATTATGGGACGAAGTATATCAGCCATTGTTTTTTCTCCTTTTGAAAACGAAATCGCCGAAAGCAATTCGTGCGGATTTGCGAATACTGCGGCTGACGGCGATTTTATCACCGCTGTTCAATGTGAAAGCCGTTCCGTCAAAATCTTTTGCGTGTTCAAGATTTATTATTACGCCTCTGCTGCAAACAAAGAAACGTTCATCGCAGTCAAGCTCCGACATAAAGTCTGAAAACGTCTTGCGCGTTACGGTTGTTTTCCCGTTTGAGGTGTGAATATGTATTCGGTGCTGATAGTGCTCGGCATAGACAATTTCACTTAATCTCAGTCGGACGTTGCCTCCCACAATATGAATATCTATGTACTTTTCGGATTCGGGAAGTTTTTCGGCAATTTCATAAAAAACCGTGCTTAAATCTTCATCTGAGTAAGGCTTTACAAGATATTGAAAAGCCCTTACCTTAAATCCCTCAAGCGCATGGTCTGTTGAAGCGGTTGTAAATATCAGTATACAATTTTTATCGAATTCCCTTAGAATTTTTGCAGTTTCAATACCGTTTTCCTTATTCATATAAATATCCATAAACACTACGCCAAAAGGATTGCAATTTGCGCTGCTTATAAAATCCGCTCCGCTTTCATATTCCAGAATATCTGCCGTCAAAGATTTGCTGCACAGCAGTTTATTCAGCTTTTCGTGCAGTTCTCTGCGTTCGGAAGATATATCGTCAACAATGGCAATACGCATAAAAAAGCCTCCGTTACAAATTCTTTCTATATTGTAACACATATTAAGGAAAAAATCTTCTCAAAATACAATTTAAGACGGTTTTTTACAGTTCGTGCAATTACTATGGTATAGAATTGTGAAAAATATTATAATATAGTGAAATTGAAATGTATTTGTGCTGTTTTATATTTGCAGTATTAACAGTATATAGATACTATAAAAGAATTAAAAGGAGTATAGTATGAAAAAAGCAAGTAAATCAGGTATTTGTATCACTCTGTCCGCACTTATGGCAACAACGTCTGTTATGTGCGGCTGTCAGCAGAAGTCTACAATTACCGCAGACATCAAAGGGGCGTCAAAGTACACGGCGGAAGCGAATGCTTCGGTGTATGAAATGCTTGATTTCTCCGATGAACAGGAACGTGAATTTGCAGAAAGGGGCTTTATCGCCGCCCCCGACGGACTTGTAATCAAAACAGAAAACGGTACTGTTGCATGGAGTCAGGACAGCTACGATTTTGTCCGTAATGCAAGCACTCCCGACACCGCAAATCCAAGCCTTTGGCGTAATACTGAGCTTAATGCTCTTTACGGTTTGTTTGAAGTTGTTGACGGCGTATATCAGGTAAGAGGATATGACGTATCCAATGTTACCTTTGTACGAAGCGATAACGGCTGGATAGTCTTTGACTGTACAACAAGCACCGAAACCGCAAAGGCAGGTCTTGAACTGCTTGAGGAAAAATTCGGTGACGCACATATTTCTGCGGTTGTTGTCAGCCATGCACATATCGACCACTACGGCGGTATCGAAGGACTTGTTTCCCGGGAGGATCTTGCGGATCCCACGCAAAGCCTTGAAGAACAGGTAGCTTCCGGCAAAACCCTTGTTATCGTACCGGACGGCTTTGAAAAAGCAGTAATGGAAGAAAACGTATTTGCAGGCAACGCCATGAAACGCAGAACAAACTTCCAGTACGGCTCGCTTTTGGAAAAAGGCGAAACAGGCAGTTTGTCGGTAGGTATAGGTCTGACACCGTCAAACGGCACGACGTCATATCTTTCACCGACATATGTTGTAAAGGATCACATCTTAAAAACAACTGTTGACGGTGTGGAGCTTGAATTCCAGCTTACGCCGGACACAGAATCACCTGCTGAGATGAACACATATCTGCCGGGCTACAAAACTCTTTGGATGGCAGAAAACTGCACAGGCACAATGCACAACCTCTATACACTCAGAGGCGCCGAGGTCCGCGACGGAAATGCTTGGGCACAGTACATAATGGAAGCAAAAGAGCTTTTCGGCAAAGACGCCGAGGTTATTATGCAGTCACACAACTGGCCGCATTGGGGCAATGACGTCATCAATGAGTATATGGCAAACACTGCGGCTGTATATAAATATATCTTCGCTCAGACTCTTATGTACATCAATCAGGGCTACACATCAACCGAGATTGCCGATATGATGGAGCTTCCGCAGGAGCTTAACAAGGTTTGGTATACCCGCCAGTATTACGGTACGCTCAAGCATAACATTAAAGCTGTTTATCAGAAATATATGGGCTGGTACGATGAAAACCCGATCCATCTTGATGAATTACAGCCGACCGAGTACGCCAAAAAACTTGTGGAGTACCTTGGAGATGCAAACAAAGTTCTTGAAATGGCGCAGAAGGATTATGAGAACGGCGAATATCAGTGGGTAGCACAGATAACCAACACACTCGTATATGCCGACCCCGAAAACAAAGATGCACGCAACCTTTGCGCCGACGCATTGGAACAGCTTGGCTATCAGGCCGAAAGCGGAGCTTGGAGAAACGCATATCTGACCGGCGCATATGAATTAAGAAACGGAACGGGCGATTATCCCAACACTGCCGCCGGCGGAACAGGTGCAACCGCACTCGGTATGAGCACGGAAACAATGATCGACTACCTCGGTATCTGTCTTGATGAAAAGAAACTTGAAGACGAAAATCTTGTTATAAATCTTGAAGTGACAGACGAGGACGCAAAATATCTGCTCAGACTGAACCACGGTGTTCTGATTTATTCAAAAGAGGATTGGAGCGACAGCCCCGACGCTGTAATCAAGACAAAGAGAGCCGGTATTGTCGGAATATCTCAAAACAATCAGCAGTTAATGGACGCTTGCATAGAGTCTGTTGAGGGAAATACCGACATTATCAAGCTGTTGACCGACAACCTTGCAGAATTCCCGTCATATTTTAACATTATTGAACCATAAGTTCAGAAAGGTGTAACTAATGAAAGTTTTTAATTGTATATTCGGTGTATTATCAATAATCGCCTCATTCTATTGCATATTCTACCCCGGAGTAACCTTCTTAAACAGCGGTTGGATTGTAACCGTTCTGCTCGGTGTGTGGGGAATATGCACAATAATCGCTTTTGCAACAAGCCAAGGCAAAAAAGACGGTGACAAATCCGAAGCCGCAATGGGAATATTCAGTCTTATTTTGGGTATTGCAGCCGCAATAATCTCAATTCTCGCACTCTTTATGCCAAGCATCAGAGTAATGCTTGATATAATCATTCTCTGTATTTTTGCAGGCTGGCTCATAATCAGCGGTATCGGTTCCGCCGTTGCTTCGTTTAAAGCGAAAAAAGCAGGCTCAAAGACATGGATAATTACGTTGATTTGCGGAATTTTAGTTGTTCTTGCAGGTATATACGGATATTTCCACCTTATCTTTGTTGCTCAGACTATAGGTTTTCTCATAGGAATTTTGCTTATGGTTTACGGCTTCAGGCTTGTATTTTCTGTGTTTGAAAAACAAGGATGATTGATCTGTAACAAACACTGCTTTAAAAATTCATTAGCATAACAAAGCGGCAGATACGGCTATTATAGTCGTGTCTGCCGCTTTGTTATGTTTATATAGCGTTTTATGCTGTATGACGTGAACTTTCGGCAAGGCAGGCAGTCTCGGTTAGTGAGAATGCCTGCTGTCTTTTATGCCTGTAAATCTATTTTTATGGTGTTCAAATCACCGAAAGGTCCGTAATGTTTTATTGATATGTTACAAAAACCGAATGTAAATTTTGTAACAGGTTATGCGTTTAACCGTTGTGAAAACTGTATTTTTATTGTATCATATAATTAGAACATTAGGAAAAGAGGGAATGAGTATGGCACAGAACAGGGTCCGAATCGTGGATATTGCAGATTCATTAGGCCTTAGTACGGCGACAGTGTCTAATGTGATTCATGGTAAAACCGATAAGGTTTCGGAAAAAACAGTAAAACGTGTTCAGCAGGAGCTTGAAAAGTCCGGATATATCCCTAATATGGCAGGAATTTTGCTTGCAAGAAATAATTCAAGAATTATCGGAGTAGTTGTGAACGATGATGATAAATATGAGGGCAGGGTGTTAGAAGATGGATTTGTGATGTCGTCATTAAATGCGCTCTCTCACGAGGTAAATGAAAAGGGTTACTTTCTGATGATAAAAACGACGGCTGATATCAGTGAAATCCCGGTGTTTGCCTCCATGTGGAATATGGACGGTATGATTCTGATGGGCTTTTGCGAAGCTGATTATGAGAAGCTTCGGAATCAGATGAGAATATCCTTTGTAGTGTATGACGGCTATTTTGAGAAATGCTTTAAGGTAGTTAATCTTGTCATTAATCATTATGACGGCGGTTATCAGGCGGGAAAATATTTTAGAGAAATCGGTCATAAAAAAGCATTATGTATAGCTGATAATTTCATATGTATGGATAAGGAGCGGATTGAGGGATTTTGCGAAGCCTTTAAGCCCGGCGAAACCTTGGTTTGGCAGATTCCGAATACGGAAAAAGAAAGAATATGCTATTATCGCAAAAAGTTTAAAGAACTGTCAGAGAAAAATATTACAGCTGTTTTTGCGGTGTCGGATTTTTATGCCCTTGAGTTTATGCGCTTTTTACAGGAAAAGGGTATGCAAATTCCCGATGATATACAGATAATAGGTTTTGACGATAATATGGCAAGCAAAGAAAGTAATCCTACACTTACGACGATTCATCAGGATGCGTCTCTCAGGGCAAAAACTGCAATTAAATGTCTTGAGGCAATGCGTGACGGGTTGGATTGTGAGTCCGAAATACTGTTACCTGTAAAATTAATCAAAAGAAAAAGTACGAGGTTGTTATAATGTCACAGTTTATTAAATCATTATGCAAAATAGCGATTCCTGTTACATTACAAAGTATGTTACAGGCGTCGTTTTCAATCGTTGACCAGATAATGATTGGTCAGTTAGGAGAAATCAATGTATCGGCAGTTGGATTATGCGGAAACTTTTCTTTGATTTTCTCTGTGGTGATCGGTGCGGTAAGCACTGTTGCGGGAATCTTGATAGCGCAGTTTATCGGTGCCGGTGATGCCAAAGAAGCCTGGCGCAGCCTGGACATCAGTATGATTTGCGGAATTATAATATCTGCATTATTCTTGTTTGCGTCGGGAGTTTTTTCGTCACAGATTCTTGGACTTTACACAAAGGATACGAGTATTATAAACGTAGGCGCCGTATATTTTCGCATTGTGGCGTTTTCATACATTCCAATGGCAATAAGCATTGTTTTGTCGGCGTGGCTGCGTTGCAGGGAACACGCCGTAATACCGTTTTTAGCAAGCCTCGGAGCTGTTTTTGTAAACACGGGATTGAATTATGTGCTGATATTCGGAAAGCTCGGTTTCCCGACTATGGGAATACAGGGTGCGGCAATCGCAACGCTTATTTCTCAGCTGTTTAATTTGGCGTTTATAATTGTCGGCTTTGTTATTTGCATCAAAAAAGACAAAGACAATCCCTTGCTGTCGTTCCGTTTTGAGAAGATTACAGGAAAGCAATATTTTATAATTATTATGCCTATCCTGGTCAGCCAATTTCTATGGAGTCTTGGGCAGAATGTGGAGTCTGCGGTATATGGTCATCTTGGCACATCAAATCTTGCGGCCTATACACTTACTAGCCCGATACAAAGTCTGATTGTGGGGGCTTTGAGCGGATTATCCGCTGCGGCAGGTGTAATGGTCGGCAAACGGCTTGGCAAGAAAGAATACGACGAAGCTTATAAAGAATCTAAGAAGATTATGTATGCAGGTTTAATCGGCGCCGTACTCGTATCGGCATTGCTCATTCTTTTGGCAGGAGTCTATACCGAATTGTACCGTGTTGAGTACAATGTAAAAGAGCTTGGAAAAATTCTGCTTATTGTATTTGCCTTGTATGCCCCGATTAAGGTTGAAAATATGATTCTCAGCGGAGGCATCATAAGAAGCGGAGGCAATACCAAAATCATAATGATTATTGATACTATCGGAACATGGTTTATCGGAATTCCTCTGTGTCTGCTTGCAGCATATGTGTTTAAATGGGGAATTGTAGGTGTGTATACGTTACTTACCACGGAAGAAATATTCAGACTGGTTGTATCACTGGTTATTTTTAAGAAGCGCAAGTGGATGATCAGCTTATCATAGCGTGAGGTGACGGATATGGATTATATAAAAGAAAAATTATACCGCCGGTTAGCAGTTGACTATTGATGTTTAGTTTCGGATATTAAGGATAATAGAAATCATTTTACTGAATACAAGCTACAGGAAGGCAGGAGGCAGTTTGAAGAAGTTGATGATTGTATCTTAAATGTGACTGCTGCAAACGGAAAGCTGATTTATTATAAAAATTTTATTTTAATTATTTTATATTTACTTTACAGCAGCAGAGATTTATTATATTCTTTATAAATAGAGTGCAACGTTATTCTTATATGCTTGTAACAAAGAATATGTCTGCGCCCGGTCGGAAGATATAAGACAGTAATTTACTAACAGGTTAATCTATAAAACCGAGGTGTACATATGCCTGTAAAAATTGTAAGAAACGATATAACAAAAATAAAATGTGACGCAATAGTAAATGCGGCAAATGAAACCCTGCTCGGAGGCGGAGGAGTCGACGGAGCTATACACAGAGCAGCCGGACCTAAATTAGTAAAAGAATGTGAAAAACTCGGCGGCTGTAAAACGGGCGAGGCCAAAGCAACCTGCGCTTATAATTTGCCGTGTAAATATGTTATTCATACGGTAGGACCCATATGGAAAGGCGGCAATAATCATGAGGAAGAAAAGTTGATTGATTGTTACAAGAATTCTCTCAATCTTGCTAAAAAGATGTATTGCAAGACGGTCGCATTTCCACTGATTTCTGCAGGCGCATATGGATATCCAAAAGAGCAGGCTTTACATATTGCGATAAGTGAAATCTGCAGATTTTTGATTGACAACGAAATGTTAGTTTATATTGTTGTTTTTGACAAGGACTGCTTTCGTGTCAGCAAAAAACTTGTCAGCGATATAAAGGAATACATAGACGAGTGTACAGTTGAAACTCATTACGAAAAAAGCTCACGCATGTTTCCGCATCCTTTAAAAACGGTATGCTCTCAAAAGTCTGAAACGATTTGTATGGAGGATTCCCCGAAAAACCTTTCCGATGTACTCAAGCACATTGACGAGAGCTTTTCCGAAATGCTGCTTCGCAAAATTGACGAAAAGGGTATGACCGACTCTGAGTGCTATAAAAAGGCCAATATCGACCGCAAGCTGTTCTCGAAAATCAGAACCAATCCACAGTATAAGCCAAAAAAGACAACTGCAATCGCATTTGCCGTTGCTCTTGAATTATCGCTTGATGAAACAAACGAGTTGTTGATGAAGGCGGGATATGCGCTTTCACACAGTAATAAATTTGATATAATCATAGAATTTTTTATTAAGAATAAGCAGTACGATATTTTTACGATAAACGAGGCTCTTTTTGAGTTTGATCAGTTGCTGTTATGCTGATTTGTCGCTTTCAAAGCGACAAAATAATAATTTTTTTGATTATAATATAGTTAAGGATAATAAAATAACTGTTGTAGCTTAGGAGGTTATCATTATGAAAAACAATATTACTGAATTAGTTTTTATCCTTGACAGAAGTGGTTCAATGTCCGGTCTTGAAGGTGATACAATCGGCGGGTTCAACTCAATGATTGAAAAACAGCGCAGGCAGGACGGCGAATGCTTTGTATCCACCATATTGTTTGACCATGTCAGTGAGGTGTTGCACGATAGAATAAAGCTCTCGGAAATCAAAAAAATGACGGAGATGGATTATACCGTGCGTGGCAGTACCGCTTTGATTGATGCTATTGGAGGAGCGATTCATCATATCGGAAACGTACATAAATACGCCCGTCGCGATGATGTGCCGCAAAATACATTGTTTGTTATTATGACTGACGGTATGGAAAATGCGAGCCGACACTACACCGCCAAAACGGTCAGGAAAATGATAGATCGACAAAAGAAAAAATTCGGATGGGAATTTCTGTTCATCGGCGCAAACATCGACTCCGTTGAAACTGCTCATCATTTTGGAATCAATGCCGACCGTTCTGTAAACTATCATGCAGACCGAAAGGGAACGGCAGTTGTTTTTGAAACTGTTTCCGAAACGATTTGTAACTTTAGGTCAAGCAAGCCATTATCTCCGTCGTGGAGCGAGAATATAAATAGAGATTTCGACAGTAGGGAAAGATAAATTTAAGCAGATAAAAAATCTCCGTTTGATATAAATTCAGACGGAAAGTCAGAACCGGAATGTTTCTTCAAAGGTAGTTAAAATTATTCAAAGCTATACGGGAGTAGTAAATAAAATGGTTTGGCGAAAGTTTTAAATCAATAGATAAATATAAAGCAAAAGCGGCAGGGAAAACCTGCCGCTTTTTGCTATTGTCAGAGTATATTACGAAATGAAGTAGCTGTCAAATTAAATTTTTTTCGGAATAATAACCTTTATTTCAGTGCCGTTGCCGAGACTGCTTTCAAGCTTAATTGTTCCGTTATGATACTGAACTGCGTGTTTTACTATCGAAAGTCCAAGTCCCGTACCGCCTGAAGCCTTTGAATGACTTTTATCAACTCTGTAAAAGCGTTCAAATATACGGTTTTGATGTTCGGGTGCAATGCCGATACCGTTATCCTTAACGCTTATAACCACATTTTCATTGGTTTCGGATATTGATATGGCGACCTTACCGCCGTTGTTTGTGTATTTAACGGCGTTATCGCAGAGATTGTATATTATTTCGTAGAGCAGTCTTTTTACGCCGACAACTTCGACCTTGTTGCCGCTTAGCTCAAGGCTGATGCTTTTCTCGGCGGCGGTTTTTTCAAGGTTGCTCTTAACTTCATTTGCAACCTCAAAAAGGTCAGTGTTTGTCGTTTCCATTTCGGTTTCTTCATCAAGCTGAGAAAGTCTGATAATGTCCTCGATAAGAACAACAAGGCGTTTTGCCTCCTGCTTGATGTGACCGACAAATCTCGGCATATCTTCTTCTTTTACCATACCGTTTTCTATCAATTCCGCACTTCCGATAATACCCTGCAAGGGAGTTTTAAGTTCGTGCGAAACATTAGCCGTAAATTCTCTGCGGCTTCGCTCCGCAAATTCGCGCTCGGTTATATCAAAAATGAGAATGACTGCGCCTATGGTCTTGCCGTTGGACTGAATCCTGCTGATGTCAAACTGATACTCAAAGCCGCTGCGTTCACTGTGAATTTCACTTTTTCCCTTGATAAACGCCTTGTTTATCGCAAGGCTCATATCGTGACTGCGGTCAACAGTTAAGAAATCCTTGCCCTCACAGCTTTTATCGGTTTCAAGTATCTTCTGAGCCGAGGGGTTTATGCTTAAAATTATGCCGTTGTTGTCAAGAAGAACAAGTCCTTCGTTCATATTGGCTGTTATCTGTTCTGTCTCGTCCTTTTTCTGTTCAAGCTCCTTTAGCTGAGATTTAATCTCCTTATGCTGAAGGTTGATTCGGTTGAGAAGAGGTGAAATCTCATCGTATGTGTCGTTGTCAAGAGGGTGTTCAAGGTCAAGCTCGTTAAGCGGTTTAACGATTCTTTTAGAAAGTCTGCTTGCAAGCACGCCCGACAAAGCAAACGCAACTATAAGAACTATCAAAAGCGGCTGAAGCATACCGAAAGCAAGCGCACCCGCCGAAGCTCTGCTCATAGAAATTCGTAATACAGTACCGTCGTTAAGCCTTTTGGCGCAGTACATAGTTTTTTCAAGCAGGGTAGAGGAGTAACGTGTTCCTTCGCCCTCGCCGCTGCTTAATGCCTGACGCACTTCTTCACGGTCCGAGTGGTTTTCCATTGTGTCGGCACCTGTCACGGTATCGTAAATAACCGTTCCGTCGGCTTTTATCCAAGTTATTCTGTATCTGTTGGACTTTAGTTGGCTGAGATAATCCACGCCGTCATCTTCAACCGCAACAGCCGATATACTCAGTTCGTCTTTCATTTGGCTTTCCTGAACTGTTCCGAAGTACTGATACAGAACGCCCATAATTATAACAATGCTCGCTATCAGGACTGCGCCCGCAACAAGCAATATAGATTTAAAGATTTTTTTGGTCATAAGTCAGCCTCCATTCTGTAACCGACATTTCGCACGGTTTCAATCAGCTTACCGTAATCTCCGAGCTTTTGCCTTAAGGTGCGTATGTGCATATCAACGGTGCGTGTTTCGCCGCAGTAGTCCATACCCCAAACATCGTTAAAGAGCTGATTTCTTGTAAATGCAGTTCCGCGGTGAGCCAAAAACAAGTGTAAAAGCTCAAATTCTTTATAGGTAAGCTCAATTCGCCTGCCGTCTGCCGTAACGGTGTGTTCATCAACGTTCATAACAAGTCCGCCCGTTTTAAGTATGTTACCGCCTTGCTTTGGTGAACATCTGCGTAAAACCGCTTTCACGCAGGACACAAGCTCCATAACGCCGAACGGCTTTGTAAGATAGTAGTCCGCTCCGAGATCAAGTCCCTTTATCTTGTCATATTCAGCGCCTTTTGCTGTTGCCATAACTACGGGAATATCTTCAAGTTCGGGAGCTGCTTTCATTTTTTTCAAAAGCTCTATTCCGTCAATTTCGGGGAGCATAACATCAAGCACAACAAGCTCGGGCCTGTCGGTTTTTAGGGCATCCCAAAATTTTCGTCCGTCCTCAAAGCCCACCGCCTCAAAGCCTGTGGAATTCAGCGCATATATCTCAATATCTCTAATGCTTGCGTCGTCCTCAACACACCAAATCATTATTATTCCTCCGTGCGATTGTCGCTTACCGAGAATATCACCCAGCCGGCAATATTAACGGCGTGATCGCCGATGCGTTCAAAATATTTTGCTATCATTATCAGATCAATGTAATACTCTCCGTCATCGGGATTTTTCGCAATCTTATCTATCAAATCATTTTTGATTTTATCAAAGTAGTTGTCAACTTCATCATCTGCTTTGATAACATTCTTTGCTAACATTATATCACGATTTACATATGCGTCAACGCTGTTTGTAACCATTTTAATTGTGGCTCTTGCCATTTGTCGCAATAATTCATCGTTTTCAAATGTTCTGCCGTTCAAAAAGTGAATTATCTCGGCAATATCCTCAGCCTGATCGCCGATTCTCTCCATATCGGTTATCATTTTAAGCGCTGCCGAAATCTGCCTTAGATCCCTCGCAACCGGCTGCTGCTGTAAAAGCATTTTAAGACAAAGCGACTCAATATCTCTTTCTTTTTGATCAATTTCAGAGTCAAGAGAGGCTACTTTTTCCGCCATTTTTTTGTCGGCGCCGCTCAGTGCTTTTGAAGCAAGCGCAATAACCTCTTCACACAATGCGCCCATATCAATAAGCTCTTTGTTTAATTGGGAGAGTTGTTTGTCAAAGTGTCTTCTCATAATTAACCAAACCTTCCTGTAATATAATCTTCTGTGCGTTTATCCTTAGGTTCGGAGAACAGCCTTTCGGTGTCGTCGTATTCAACGAGTTCGCCGAGCAGGAAAAATGCCGTTTTGTCTGAAATACGCACTGCCTGCTGCATATTGTGAGTTACAATAATTATTGTGTATTTCTTTTTAAGTTCAAGAGCAAGCTCCTCGATTTTTGAAGTCGAAATAGGGTCAAGAGCCGATGTAGGTTCATCCATAAGGAGAACCTGAGGTTCAACGGCAATAGCCCTTGCAATACATAATCTTTGTTGCTGACCGCCCGAAAGTCCGAGGGCGTTTTTCTTTAATCTGTCCTTGACTTCATCCCAAATAGCGGCGTCTTTCAGCGAACGCTCAACAATATCGTCGAGTTTTGCCTTGCTTTTTATGCCGTGCGTACGCGGACCGTAGGCGATATTGTCATAAATGCTCATAGGGAAGGGGTTTGGCTTTTGAAACACCATACCTACTTCACGTCTTAACTCGTTTACATTTACAGACGATCCGAAAATATCAGTCCCCTTATATCGAATGTCACCTGTTATCTTAACGCCCTGAATAAGATCGTTCATTCTGTTAAGGGATTTAAGAAAGGTTGATTTTCCGCATCCCGACGGACCGATAAGGGCGGTAATGCTTTTTTCGGGAATATCAATATTTATATCCTTTAATGCCTGATGTTCGCCATACCACAGGCACATATCTTTTACTGTAATTATATTGTTTTTCATATTTTGTTTCTCCTGTTAAAATACTTTTCGACAAGTGAAGCCGAAAGATTTATAATTATCGACATTATCATAAGAATTGCGGCTATTGCGAATGCAACTCCGAATTCGCCCTGCTCTTTTGCATATACATACAGTGCAACCGTAAGCGTTGCGCCTGCGCTGTTCAAGCCCTCAAAAAATCCGTTGAGGGAGTGTGCAAAGCCTGCGGTAAACAGGAGAGCCGCCGATTCGCCCAGGATACGACCGACTGCAAGAATACAGCCCGTAATAACGCCGTCCATACAGCCCGGAAGAACAACTGTTCTGATAACACGCCATTTGCCTGCTCCGAGTCCGAAAGCACCCTCGCGGTAGCTTTGCGGAACAGTTTTCAGGCTTTCCTGAGTTGTACGCATAATTGTCGGCAAATTCATAATAACAAGCGTCAGTGCGCCCGATAAAATAGAAGTCTGCAAATTCATAAACTGGCAGAAAAACAACATTCCGACAAGACCGTATATGATAGAGGGAATAGCGGAAAGCGTTTCTGCGGCATATTCGATGATGCCGACAATCCTTTTGTTTGTCGCATATTCGGTAAGATATATTGCGGCGCCGATACCAAGCGGCAGCACAATCGCGAGTGTGGCGACAACTATATACAATGTATTCAGAATATCGGGTAAAATACCAATCGACTGAGAAAGATAGCTCGGCTTAGTGGTGAGCATTTCCCAGGAAATATTCGGAATACCTTTTACCATTACATAAACTATGAGAAACAACACTATTGCACAGGTAAAAACCGTTGCAAGAGCCATAAGTATTTTAAGTGTAATTATATATGTTCTGCGTCGTTTAGACATTTTGTTATTCAGCATAATTATTTCTCCTTGTCACGTTTCAAAAAGAAGTTCAGCGTTGCATTTATAAGCATAATAAACAGGAATAGCACAAGTGCTATTGAGAACAATGCTTCTTTTTGCAAACCTGACGAATAAGACATTTCACTTGCAACCGCTGTTGTAAGGAATCTTACGCTTTGGAAAAGCTCCGGCATATTCGGAACGTTACCCGAAACCATCATAACTGCCATTGCTTCGCCGATAGCTCTGCCGACACCGAGAACAACGGCGGCGGCAATACCGCTTTTGGCTGCCTTAACCGATACCCTGAAATATGTTTCGGTAGGTGTTGCGCCAAGAGCAAGGGAAGCGTCCTCGTATTCTTTCGGAACAGCCTCCAGTGCGGTAATAGAAACTTTGATTACCGACGGCAGAATCATAATGGCAAGCACAATGATAGCCGCAAGAAGACTTGCACCGTCATTAACGTGAAATACCTGTCTTATTCCGGGTACGAGTATCATCATACCGACAAGACCGTAAACCACCGACGGGATTCCCGCAAGCAGGCTTATTGCCGATTCCACAACGGCTTTAAGCTTCTTTGGTGCAAGCTTTGCAAGATAAACAGCCGACAAAAAACCTATCGGAACTCCCAAAACGATTGCGCCTGCCGTTCCGTAGATACTTGTGAGTATAAAGGGCAGGATACCGTATTTAGGTTCTTCGGCGGTTGACGCCCATTCCTGACCGAACAAGAAGTCGAATAATCCTATCTGCTGAATTGCCGGTATACCCGAAACAACAAGATATATTGTTATCAAAAGTACAAAACCGACTGTAATAAGACCTAATACTAAAAATATACCGTGAACTATGTTTTCAAATATCTGTTTTTTATTCTTCTTATTGATCATACTGATTTCCTCTGACAATATGCACGATAAGGCAGCCGTTAAGCTGCCCGACCGTGCGGTAATTAATATTTAGTTTACGGGAACTGCGCCTGCGTCCGATATGATTTTTGATGCTTCGCCTGATGTTGCGTAGTCAAAGAATTTCTGAGCTGTTGCCGAAAGCTGTGTGCCGTCTTTTGTTATCAGCATAAACGGACGCTGAACAACATAGCTTCCGTCTTTTACGGTATCTTCGCTCGGTGTAACATTGTCAACCTTGAGCGCCTTAACGCTGTCCTTTACAGCTGCAAGGGATGCATATCCGATTGCATTCGGGTTCTGAGAAACCGCTGTAATAACGTCGCCTGTTGATGTAAGCTCCTGACGGTACTGACATTTATCGGCAGTCTTTGTGATAGACTCAAAGCCGTCTCTTGTACCGCTGCTTGCTTCACGTCCGATAAGTACAATTTCTCCGTCGCTTCCGCCGACGTCTTTCCAGTTTGTAACTTCACCGGTATAAATCTTTGTGATGTCGTCAAGACTGAGGTTTTCAACCGAGTTCTGCGGATTTACGATAATTGCGATACCGTCAAGCGCAAGAGTTGTTTCTTTAAGACCCTTTGCCTTTTCGTCGTCCTTTAATGCACGGCTTGCAAGACCGATGTCGCATCTTCCTGCCGAAACTGCTTCAATACCTGAACCTGAGCCTGTCGGGTTGTAGGTGAAATTTGTACCCGAGTTATCCTGCATAAATGCTTCGCCCAAAGCGCCGATAACTTTTTCCATTGAGGTAGAACCGTCTGTTGATACGCTTCCGTTATCCTTGCTCCGGCTTGTTGTGCTTGAATCACCGCTTGATGACGAAGAACCGCTTTCGGTTGTTTCTCCGCAGCCGGCAAATGCTGTCATAGCCATCATTGCGGCAAGTGCGATTGCAATAACTTTTTTCATAGTGATTTCCTTTCTTTCTGTAAAATTAAATTTGTTTGCTTGTTAATCGCTTCAGGCTTTTTCCTGCCTGCAACTATAATGTTAAGCGTCCGCTGTAAAATCAAAAACTTATATTTTGTAAAATATATGTAAAATCGTTAAAATTCGCCGAAAATCGCATTTTCATATGTAAACAAAAAATACTTTCATAATTTGCCAATTTATGATATACTAAATATTGAATAATAATTGGAGTTGATATAATGAATACAGTCAACAGAGCTGAAATATCCGACAAGGTATTTTTTAACAGCGTAAAAGACAGCCGATTTAAGACAATGAAGATTTCGGCAAATCTTTTTGTGCCGCTTTCGGAGGAAACAGCCTCAGAAAACGCTTTGCTTTTCGGGGTGCTTTCACGTTCATGCAAAGCCTATCCCGATTTTACCGCACTAAGCAAAAAGCTTGCCTCGCTTTACGGAGCAGAGCTTCTTGTGTCAATCCGTAAGATCGGTGATCGTCAGATGCTGTCGCTCAGCGCATCGGGACTCGACGACAGATATGCTTTTGACGGCGAAAGCATAGCCAAGGAATTGTCGCTTTTGCTTTGCAACGCCATATTCGAGCCTAATCTGAACGGCGACGCATTCGTTGAGTCTGAGGTTGAACAGGAATGCAGACAACTTTTGGATGTGATTGACTCCGAATTTAACGATAAACGAATTTATGCGAACTCACAGCTTATAAAAAATATGTGCGGCGATGAGGTTTTCGGACTTGCGCGCTACGGAACAGCGGATAAGATTAAATCCGCAACACCTCAATCTTTATATGAAACGTGGAAAAGACTTTTGAATACAGCCGTAGTAGAAATTATGTATATCGGTGACAGCTCCCCCGACAGTGCAAGAGAAGTATTCAAAAATGCATTTTCAAAATTCGACCGCAAACCTGCAATCCTTGAAACAAAGATTGTTCGCACCGCCTCGGAAGCGAAGCATATCTCGGAAGAAATGGAGCTTTCGCAGTCAAAGCTTGTTATGGGCTTTCGCACAGATTGTGCCGTACCCGATTCCGATGTTATTGCAGAACGGCTTATGTGCGCTATCCTCGGCGGTACCGCAAGCTCAAAGCTGTTTTGCAATGTGCGTGAAAAACAAAGCCTGTGCTACTATTGTTCATCTCGTTTTGACAGAAACAAGGGAATACTTACTGTTGACAGCGGCGTTGAGGGCGATAATATCGAAAAGGCGGAAAAAGGCATATTAAAAGAAATAGAGGATATAAAAAACGGTATTATAAGCGATTTTGAAATTGAAGCAGCTAAGAAAGCCGTTATAAATATGTTTAATTCCTCCAACGATACCGTAAGCGGAATTGAAGCATGGTATTCAAGTCAGCTTTTTGACGGAGAGTTCAAAACCATTGAACAGCTTTCGTCTGAGATTAACGCCGTTACAAAGGACGAGATAATCAAAGCCGCAAACAAGCTTACGCTTGATACCGTATATGTGCTTAAAAACAATTAAGGGGGGATACAAGTTGGATATTCAGGAAGTTAAATCACAAAGCGTCGGCGACAGCTACTATAAAATCAACCACCCTACAGGCTTGACAATCTATGTTTATCCCAAGGAGGGCTACAGATCGGCGTATGCGATAATCGGCACAAAATACGGCAGTATAAACACTTGCTTTTCGCTTGACGGCGGCGCAAAAATCACAGTACCCGACGGTATAGCTCATTACCTTGAGCACAAGCTGTTTGAGAGCGAGGAGGGCGATGTTTTTGCAAAATTTGCACAAACAGGCGCAAACGCAAACGCATACACAAGCTTTGAAAAGACCTGTTACCTTTTTTCCTGCACAGACAAATTTGACGAAAGCTTTGAGATGCTGCTTGATTTTGTTCAGGATCCGTATTTTACCGCACAAACGGTTGCCAAAGAGCAGGGAATAATCGGTCAGGAAATAAAAATGTACGATGATTCACCCGATTGGCGTGTAATGTTCAATATGTTGGGCGGTATGTATAAAAATCACCCGGTAAAAATTGACATTGCGGGCACGGTTGAAAGCATTGCAGATATAACCGCCGAAAAACTCTATGAGGTATATAATGTATTCTACAACCTCAACAATATGGCGCTCTGCGTTGCGGGCAACGTAACGCCCGAACAGGTGCTGAATATCTGCGATAAAATGCTTAAAACAAATCCAAAGCATACTATTCAAAACTTCTTTGAGGATGAGCCTTACGAAATTGTAAAGCCGTATGTTGAACAGAGCTTTCCCGTTTCGATGCCTATGTTTAACCTCGGCTTTAAAGAGAGAGCAGATTCTTCGCTTGACGAAGCTTTGCTCGCTCAGACCGATATTTTGCTTTCAATGCTCGCTTCTCCCGCAAGCGCACTCTACCGTGACCTTATGGATTCAAACCTTATTAACAGCAGTTTTTCATATGAATTGTTTGAAGGCCCCGGCTACTGCTCGGTAATATTCGGCGGCGAATCAAGAGCGCCTAAGCAGGCGGCTGAAATGATAAAAAATTATATAACAAAATACAAAGAAAACGGCTTTAAGCAGGATGATTTTGAGGCCGCAAGAAAATCTGCTTACGGCGATACGGTATCGTCGCTCAACTCTGTAAGCTCAATAGCAAATACGATTCTCGGCTATCACTTCAGCGGCAATGAATTGTATAAATATATCAAGGCTGTTGAAAACACAACGCTTGACGATATAAATAACAGGCTTAAAAATATGCTTGATGTATGCAACTGCACCCTGTCGGTTGTAAAGTCGCCCGAAAGCGAGGTACGATAATGGAGATTGCTTTCCCGTATATGGGACTTGAATTCACAATAAATCCGGTCGCTTTTTCTTTGGGCAGTATCAATATATATTGGTACGGTATAATTATCGCAACGGGAATGTTGCTTGCCGTGCTTTATGCCTACAAAAGCGCACCGCGCTATAAGGTGGATTTCAGCAAACTGCTCAACTGCATTTTCGTGGGAATTATAACGGGTATCATCGGTGCAAGACTTTATTTTTGTATCTTTAAGTGGGATTACTACGGACAGCATTTGGACGAGCTGTTTGCCATTCACAACGGCGGACTTGCTATCTACGGCGGTATAATAGGCGCTCTCATCGGCGGTCTTGTCGTTGCAAAAATACAAAAAATGCAGATTATGCCTATCCTTGACATATCAATGGTCGGTTTTTTGCTCGGACAGGGAATAGGTCGCTGGGGTAACTTTATGAATCAGGAGGCGTTTGGCACTCCGACAAATCTCCCTTGGGCAATGATGAGCGAAAACACGGGTAATATTCCTGTTCATCCCTGCTTTCTCTATGAATCTATATGGTGTCTTTTGGGATTTGCACTGCTCCATTTTTACGGCAAGTACAAGCAAAGATATTCGGGACAAATATTCTTTTGGTATCTTGTTTGGTACGGCTTTGAAAGAACAATAGTTGAGGGACTTCGCACCGACAGTCTGTATCTTCCGTTTCAAATCTTCGGAATGGACATCAGAGTATCTCAAGTCCTGTCGGCGGTTCTTTGCATTACAGGTATAGTATTTCTTATTATAAATATCAAAAAGGAGGACCCGTTCTATGCAGATTATAGACGGAAAAAAGGTATCGGCAGAAGTAAAGGAGAAAGTAAGACAGCAGACGCTTGAGCTGAAAGAGACTCACGGCATAACTCCCGGTCTTGCGGTTGTTATCGTAGGCGACGACCCTGCGTCAAGAGTTTATGTAAATAATAAAAAGAAAGCTTGTGAGCTTGTCGGCTTTAAATCCGAAGAATATGCTCTTCCTGCCGAAACAACGCAGGAGGAGCTTTTAGAGCTTGTCAACACCTTAAACAACAAGGATGACATAAACGGAATTCTCGTTCAGCTTCCGCTTCCGAAACACCTTGACGATAAGGCTGTAATTGCGGCAATCAGTCCTCAAAAGGACGTTGACGCATTTCACGCAGTAAACGTAGGCAAAATTATGCTCGGCGAGTACGACTTTTTGCCCTGCACACCGTCGGGCGTAATGGAAATGCTCCATTCATATAACATTGAAGTCAGCGGCAAAAACTGCGTTGTTATCGGCAGAAGCAATATTGTAGGCAAGCCTATGGCTATGCTTCTGCTTCACGAAAACGGAACTGTAACGATTTGCCACAGCCGCACAAAAAATCTTGCCGCCATAACAAAGCAGGCTGATATACTGGTTGCCGCAGTCGGCAGACCGAAGTTTGTAACGGCAGATATGGTAAAGGAGGGCGCAGTTGTAATTGACGTAGGTATGGACAGGGACGAAAACGGCAAGCTTTGCGGCGACGTTGACTTTGAAAACGTCAAAGACAAATGCTCCTACATAACTCCCGTTCCCGGCGGCGTAGGACCTATGACAATAGCAACACTTATGAAAAACACGCTCAAAGCCGCAAGGATACAGAACAATATCTAAGACCGTATTCAACCGAATTTTTCAAAAAACAGTTGACAACATATTTCCTTTGTGGTATAGTATATAAGCCGCATATTGTGGGTTATAAGTGACTTAATGTTTGTCCACCCATAGGTAGCGAGCCCAATGAAAAGGATTGAAAAAAATGTACGCAGTTATTCAGACAGGCGGCAAGCAGTACAAGGTAACAAACGACGAAGTTATCTTTATTGAAAAGCTTGACGCAGAAGCTCAGGATACAGTAACATTTGACGTTGTTGCAGTCGGCACAGACGACTCAATCAAGGTCGGCACTCCGTTTGTTGAGGGTGCAAAGGTTACTGCTGAGGTAGTAAAAAACGGAAAAGGCAAGAAAATCAGAGTTGCTACTTACAAGCCTAAAAAAGGTGAGAAGAGAGCAAAAGGTCACAGACAGCCTTACACTCAGGTTAAGATTACATCAATCGAAGCCTGATTATGATTACGGTAACATTTAAAACAAGCGGAGACTTGATTTGCGGCTTTACGGTAAACGGTCATTCCGACTACGGAGAAGATGGCAGTGATATTGTATGTGCGGCAGTCAGTTCGGCCGTTATAATGACGGCAAACACAGTCACCGAGATAATGCATATCAATGCAAAGGTTACCGAATCCGACGGATTTGTAAATATGGATCTGTCAAAGCCTGACGCCGAAAGGTCAAAATACATTTTGGACGGACTCAGGCTTCACTTAACTGCTCTGTCAGAGCAATATTCAAACGACATTAAAGTTAAAATTACGGAGGTGTAAGGTAATGCTTAAAATAAACATTCAGTTATTCGCTCATAAAAAAG
>UQQD01000009.1 GCA_900543095.1 uncultured Ruminococcus sp.
GGCTATCTTATCTATTTCTTTGAAAAGGCTTGTGCAATTTCCGGATATATGCTCGGTGTAAATCCGTTTAACCAGCCCGGCGTTGAAAGCTACAAGAAGAATATGTTTGCTTTGCTCGGAAAGCCCGGTTATGAGGATCAAAAGGCAGCTCTTGAGGCAAGATTAAAGTAATTTCTAACTATAAAGTATAAAAATGGAGGAATTGAAATATGGTTACTTTACTTATCGGTAAAAAAGGTTCAGGCAAAACTAAAAAACTCATCGCTCTTGCAAACGAGGCTGTAGCTGCCTCCGAGGGCAACGTTGTTGTAATTGAAAAAGGCTCTAAGCTTACATATGACATAACACACAAAGCAAGGCTTATCGACACTGAGCATTACGAGATTTCTGGTTATGATATGCTCTTTGGCTTTATCAGCGGTATCTGCGCAGGAAACTACGATGTTACGGATATACTTGTTGACTCTACCTTTAAGATCTGCCCCGACGGAATTTCGGGTCTTGAGGGCTTCACCAAAAAGCTCCAGGAGCTTGCAGAAGCTGTTTCAACAAATATTGTGCTTCTTATTTCTGCTGATGAAAGCGAAGTTCCCGATTCTATCAACGCTGTTTGCCAGAAAGTTTAATTGCTTAATAGAATTAAAACGGTGCAGTCATTTGATTGTGCCGTTTTTTAATGCCTGAATAGTTAAACGATGATTCCGATAGTTTTATGTGAGAGCTTGGTGTGTGTATGGATGATGAAAAATTTGAAATAAGCATAGAGTCGCTTGATACTCTTGACAAGGAAAATTCGATAATTGTTGATATTCGTGACAATATTTCTTTTGAATACGGCTGTATTCCGTCTGCGGTGAATATTCCGCTTGATAAAATTAAACAGGACAGCTCTGTTTTGCCCAAGGACAAGCTGATTGTGCTCTGCTGTAAAAGCGGACAGATAAGCGATACTCTTGCAGAAGAACTGCGTGAAAGCGGATATAATGCGGTAAATCTTAAAGAGGGCTACTACGGTTGGCTAAAGCGCAAAATGACCGATGAAATCTGCGCCGATGACGTTGAAAAAAGTATACGCAAAAAATTCAGCAAAACAATTTGGAGCCGATTTACAGCGGCTGTGGTGGAATATGAGCTTGTAAAACCTAATGATAAGATAGCTGTATGTATTTCCGGCGGCAAGGATTCTATGCTTATGGCAAAACTGTTTCAGGAGCTAAAACGTCACAATAAGTTCCCGTTCGAGCCGGTTTTTCTTGTTATGGATCCGGGCTACAGCACCGTAAACCGAAGTGTGATAGAAAATAACGCACAAAAGCTTAATATTCCGATTACGGTATTTGAAACCGACATTTTTGAGTCGGTCTATAATGTTGAGAAGTACCCCTGTTACCTTTGTGCAAGAATGAGAAGGGGGTATCTTTACAAGCAGGCGCAGTTGCTGGGCTGTAATAAAATCGCCCTTGGTCATCATTATGATGACGTGATTGAAACCATACTTATGGGAATGCTCTACGGCGGTCAGGTTCAGACGATGATGCCAAAACTGCACAGCACCAACTACAAAGGAATGGAGCTTATACGTCCGCTGTATCTTGTGCGTGAAAGCGAGATAAAGCGCTGGCGTGACTACAACAACCTTAGCTTTATACAATGTGCCTGCCGATTTACCGATACCTGCACGACCTGTAACAACGGAAACAGCGGTTCGAAACGTCAGGAAATAAAACAGCTTATTGCGGATTTAAAAAAGATAAACCCTCAGATAGAAAGCAATATTTTCCACAGCGTTGAGAATGTTAATCTTGAAACTGTAATATCATATAAGTGCGGCGAGGAAAAGCACAGCTTCCTTGATGATTATGACGATAAGCCGTGATATGTTAAAAATCACATTACATTTACCGAATATTAAATTAAATATACGAACTCAAAAGCATTGTCCTGATTATAGGACAATGCTTTTTGTATGATTATAATAGAGGATGTTTCTTTAATTGTATCTGTATTTTTATAATAAACTTGCGGTTTGTCTGTTGTAAATATGTTCTTCAACCAATGTTGTTACAAAAACATAAAAATGTATAACTAATAACGCGTAATATGTTGAATATTCCGACAAACAGTGATATAATAGCATTATTATAAATTAAGGAGTGGAAAAATGGACTATATTGCACACAAACGAAATGAAACTGACGGAAAAGAAGAAAAAATCATAAATCATTTAACCGAAACCGCAACAATGGCAAAAATATTTGCTGAACCATTTAATTATGGGGCTGAGGCTTATTTTATCGGTATGCTTCATGATATAGGCAAATACGGAAAAAGCTTTCAGCGCCGCATTAGGAATGAAAATATACGGGTAAATCATTCAACGGCTGGCGCAGTAACATCATTAAGGACATTTAATTTTATCACGGGGGCATTTTGTATTGCCGGTCATCACGGCGGAATTCCAAATATAGGCAGCAGAGCTGATACTGCCTTTAGCGGAACTATGTGGGGAAAGCTAAATGACAAGAATATTGATGATTATTCATACTGGGAAAAAGAGCAGAAAAACATTGAGGAATACAAGATTTCCAATGAGAACATCAATTACGAAAGTCCGTTTGGAGCTGCATTTTTAATTCATATGTTGTTTTCTTGCCTTGTAGACGCTGATTATATTTGTACCGAGCGCTTTATGAATGAAAATACCGTAAACAGAGGCGGATATGATGATATTCCTACCTTGCTCAATAGGCTTAACGATTATATATCAAAGTGGGGAAAGCCGACCTCAGAGCTTAACAAGCTTCGTTCCGAAATACAAAGACAGTGTATTAGTGCTAAGGACTGCAACGAAAATTTATTGTCGCTTACGGTTCCTACAGGCGGAGGAAAGACGATTTCGTCGCTTGCTTTTGCGTTGAATTATGCAGTACAGAAAAATCACATACGAAAACGTATAATTTATGTAGCTCCCTACACAAGCATAATCGAGCAAAACGCAGGTGTGTTCAGAGATGTGCTTGGCGCTGAAAATGTAGTTGAACACCATTCAAACGTTAGCTTTGACCGTAACAATATGAGTGATGAAGAAGTCACAAAACAACAGTTGGCTTGTGAAAACTGGGACGCACCGATTATTGTGACTACTGCCGTTCAGTTCTTTGAATCGTTGTTTAGCAATAAACCCTCAAAGAGCAGAAAGCTTCACAATCTTGCAGAGAGTGTTATTATCTTTGACGAGGCTCAGATGATACCTGTTGACTATTTAACACCGTGCATAAGCGCAATAAACGAGCTTACCGAGAGATACAACACAACGGCTGTTCTCTGTACGGCAACCCAGCCTAATCTTGATAAATTTTTCGGTCAATGCAGAAAAAAGGACAGCTTTAAGATCCCTGAGATATGCAGTATTGATCAGGAGCGTTATGTCGAGGAGTTTCGCAGAGCAGAGTTTGAATATGACGGCAAGCTTTCCGACGATGAACTCGTGCTAAAAATTTCAGGTGAGAAGCAGGTACTTTGCATAGTCAATACAAAGGCACACGCAGAAAAGCTGTTTAAAATGCTTGGCGATGCCGAGGAGAATATTTGTTTATCAACCCATAAATATCCAAAGCAAAGAAAGTGCGAAATTAAAAAACTAAAGGATCGGCTTGCCAAAGGTCTGCCGTGCCGTGTGATTTCAACAAGTCTTATCGAAGCGGGCGTAGATATTGATTTTAAAACCGTTTACCGTGCAATTACAGGGCTTGATTCAATTCTACAGGCAGGCGGAAGATGCAACCGTGAAAACAGAAACAGCAGACAAGACAGTATTGTACACATATTCGATACCGATGTTATCACACCGTATCAGGAGAAGAATACAAGTATTGCACGCAAAGTAATAAGGAAGTACGGCAATGAAATTTATAAAACCGAAGCCATAAAAATGTATTTTGACGAGCTTTATTACATTATAAACGGAAGCAACGGCGAGTACGGCTTTGATAAAAACAGTATTATAAAAGATTATAATTCATTTAATTTTCAAACCGTTGCCGATAATTTTAAGATGATTGACAAAAATACAAAAACAATCTACATTGAAACAGATGACAGCCGTCCGCTGATAGATAACTTACGCAATAAAAAATACAGCAGATCGCTTTTTCGTAATCTTGAGCAGTACGGCGTAAATCTTTTTGAATATGAATTTCAAAAGCTTGACAATGCGTCCGCCATTGAAACTGTTGATAATGATTTTTTTGTTTTGTCCGATAACAAATATTATAATCCAAAGACAGGAATCGAAATTCCCGACGCTGATTTAGGTATGGCGCTGTTTACATAAAACAGGGGGGAGCAAGAATATGATTTATCTATTGCTAAGAAATAATTTGTAATTTGATATAAACAAATCGAAAGGAGTGATATGTTTGTCAATTATGGTAGAAGTTTTTGGCGATTACGCCGCATTTAATCGCCCTGAACTTAAAACCGAACGAGTAACATACGATGCTATTACGCCTTCTGCCGCAAGGGGAATACTTGAAGCGATTATGTGGCACCCCGGAATGAGATGGCATATTGATAAGATCTATGTTCTCAGCCCGATAGAGCACGCAAATATCCGAAGAAATGAGGTGAAGTCCAAAATATCGGCGAGAAATGTCAGAAGCGCAATGAACGGAAAAAAATCGGAGCTTTTTATTGACGCCCGGGCCGACATTCAACAGCGGGCGGCAATAGTTTTAAAAAATGTTCATTATGTTCTCGAGGCGCATTTTGATATGACTCCAAATGCAAGCCCCACGGACACCCCCGCAAAATTTCAGGAGATGATGAAACGCAGGCTTTCAAAAGGGCAGTGCTATCATCAGCCGTATTTTGGCTGTCGGGAATTTCCTGCAAAATTCAGACAATGGGAATTTGATTATGTTCCCACCGCCTATCAGAACGAAACAAAAGAGCTTGGACTTATGCTGTATGATATGGATTACAGCACTGACGAGATCACCCCAATGTTCTTTAATGCGGTTTTAAAGAACGGCGTGATTGATTTGACAGATTGCGAGGTGTATCGCTGATGCTTTTACAATCGCTTGTAAAGTACTATGAAAGCCTTGCCAAAAAAGGCGAGATTGAAAGGCTGGGCTGGAATCCCGTAAAAATCTCTTACGGGATAAGCCTTGATGAAAACGGAGTGATTGAAGAAGTAATTCCGCTAAAGTCTAAAACACCGGACGGAAAAAAGGAGATACCGTCAAACATAAGCTTGCCTATGCCTGTAAAAAGGTCATCGGGCGTTGCGTCAAACTTTCTTTATGAAAACGTCACATATTTGTTTGGCTATGATTCCTCGGGGAAGTCCGACAGGGCTAAAAATGCATTTGAATCCTGCAAAAGCAAGCACTTAAGCGTGCTTAAAAACTGCAATGATAAAGTATCAAATTCTATTAAGGCGTTTTTTGAAAACAAAATTGAAAGTGTTGAACAGAAGCTTTCGGACGCTAACTGCACGCCTAAAATGATTGATGAAATTCTCAACAAGGGCGTAAATCTTTTGCTTATGCCGTTCGGAAGATTCCCGACTGATTCCGATGAAATTTGCAAAGCGTGGGATGAAAATTATCATACATCCGAAAGCGAAAAGGGCATATGTCTTGTGACGGGCAAATATGATAACATTGCTGTTTTGCATCCGTCAATTAAGAACGTCAGAGGAGCACAATCCTCAGGAGCTTCCCTTGTGTCGTACAATGCTACGGCGTTTGAGTCGTTCGGAAAGTCTCAGGGCTATAATGCATCGGTCGGTGAATATGCCGCATTCGCCTATTCATCAGCACTCAACAAGCTTCTTGCGGATAATGAACATCGAATATTTATCGGTGATACAACAGTTGTTTGTTGGACTGAGGACGCCGAATCGGTTTATCCGGAGATAACATATAATCTTTTTTCCGATGACAACACTGTTTCACAAAAATTATTGCGGGACGTTGTTACAAATGTAGCGAACGGACAAACGGTGCTTTGGGAAAACGTGCCTGTCAACCCGAATAACAATTTTTATATTCTCGGGATTTCACCGAATGCGGCAAGGCTGTCGGTAAGGTTCTTTATAAAAAATACATTTGGAAATATTATGAAGAACATTTTGCTTCACGAGGAACGAATGAAAATTATAAAACCGAGTTTTGAAAATCGTGACAGGCTGACTCTTTGGCAAACGGTAAATCAAACAGTAAATCCAAAGTCAAAGGACAAGGCATGTAAACCACAGCTTGCAGGCGATGTTCTTGATGCAATTTTAAATAACAGAAATTATCCCGATACTCTGTATTACGGTGTGCAAAGCAGAATATCGGCAGAAAGAAACATAAATTGGGGAAAGGCTGCGATAATTAAGGCCTATCTTCTGAAAAACAGTCATAATATTATTCCAAAGGAGGAAATAACAGTGGAATTAAATGAAACCTGCGAAAACAAAGCGTATTTGCTCGGAATTCTTTTTTCAAAACTTGAAGAGGTTCAAAATGTAGCAAACCCGGGCATTAAGGCGACTATAAGAGATAAGTACTTTGCTTCGGCAAGCTCAACACCGGCTTCGGTCTTTCCGTTGCTTATTGAACTTGCACAAAACCATATTAAAAAATTGGATGGCACCGGAAGCAGAGTTTACTATCAGAAAAAAATCGGGGAAACAATGTCAAAGCTCGGAAAGGAATTCCCCGTAAGGCTAACTCTTCAGGAAAAGGGTATGTTCCAGCTCGGTTATTATCATCAGACACAAGAAAGATATAAAAACAAGGAGGAAAAAAACAATGGCTGAGGTAATTAAGAACAAATATGACTTTGCAATAATTTTTGATGTTGAAAACGGAAATCCAAACGGTGATCCCGATGCAGGCAATATGCCGAGAGTTGATCCCGAAACAGGCTACGGTATAGTTACGGATGTTTGTCTTAAAAGAAAAATCAGAAACTATGTTGAAACCGTAAAGGAGGACGAGCAGGGTTACAAAATTTATATAAAAAGCGGAGTAACGCTGAACAAAAGCGATAAGACTGCACTTGAAAATTTTGACGTTGATGTGGAGAAAAAGGATTTAAAACCTCAAATTAAAAAACTGAAAAGCGACGATCCTGAAATTGACGTAAAAATCAGGGATTTTATGTGCTCGAATTTCTTTGACATCAGGACATTCGGAGCGGTAATGACAACCTTTGTTTCAAACGGACTTAACTGCGGTCAGGTAAGAGGTCCCGTTCAGCTGAGTTTTGCCCGTTCCGTTGACACTGTCTTTCCGCAGGAGGTAACAATTACAAGATGCGCTGTTACCACAGATGAAGATGCTAAGGACAAGGTTAATACTATGGGCAATAAATTTATCGTTCCTTACGGTTTATATGTTGCCGAGGGCTATATTTCCGCAAATCTGGCAAGAAAAGTTACGGGCTTTTCGGAAGATGATCTCGAACTCTTATGGAATGCTATCATCAATATGTTTGAACACGACCATGCGGCAGCAAGGGGAAAAATGGCTGTCCGAAAGCTTGTAATTTTTAAACACAGCAGTGAGCTTGGAAACGCACCGTCATACAAGCTTTTTGAAAAAATAAACATAAACAAAAAGCACGATGTTGTGACTCCGAGAAAATTTGCCGATTATGATTTTTCGGTTGATACGGCTTCGCTTCCCGAAGGCGTAGAATGTATAATTAAATGATGTACGATGATGACAATATATTGAGTATATCAGGAATACAACATTTTGTATTTTGTCGCAGACAGTGGGCTTTGATACATCTTGAACAACAGTGGGCGGAAAATCTGCTCACTGTCAGCGGTGAAATTATGCACCAGCGGGCGCACGATAATTCATTTACCGAAACAAGAAACGGAATTATAACCTCAAGAGGAATGCAGGTCGTTTCTTATGAACTCGGTATTTACGGCGTTTGTGACGTTGTGGAGTTTATTCCGTCTGAAAGCGGTGCCGCTATTCACGGTAAGTCGGGCAGGTATAAAATCATACCTGTTGAATATAAGCACGGCGAGCCAAAAGAAATCGACGCAGATATTCTTCAGGTGGCAGCCCAGGCACTTTGTCTTGAAAATATGTTCTGCACTAAAATTGACGAACTCAATATTTTTTACGGTAAAACAAAGCACCGTCAGAGAATTGAGTTTTCTGATGAAATACGCAATCGTCTTATAGAAGTTATTGATGAAATGCATTTGCTTTATGAACGCAGATATACTCCAAGGGTTAAACAAAACAAAAATTGCAGGGCTTGTTCATTAAAAAATCTGTGCCTGCCAAGGCTCACCAAGATCAAGTCAGTAAACAAATATGTGTCGGATATGTTAGAGGAAAAAAATGAAAAAGCTACTTAATACACTCTATGTAACTTCATCGGACAAGTATTTGTCGCTTGACGGCGAAAATATTGTTGTGTCGGTTGAACGACAGGAATGTGGAAGAATTCCTCTGCACAATCTCGAAGCGGTGGTTACCTTTGGCTACAGCGGAACCAGTCCTGCCTTACTCGGAAAATGTGCGGAAAACAACATCAGTATTTCATTTATGAGCCGAAGCGGAAGATTCCTTGCAAGTGTTGCAGGACCATACTGCGGAAATGTAATTTTGAGAAAAACTCAGTATCGCCTTTCCGATAATGAGGACTCCTGTATAGAAATTGCAAGGAATATTATCCTCGGCAAGCTATATAATTCGCGTTGGGTGATTGAACGTGCAACAAGGGATTATCCAAATTCTGTTGATGTTGCAAAACTGAAAAATGTTTCTGCACGGATTAAAAATTCAATGCAGAATATTTCCGATTGCCGAACTACCGAGCAACTGAGAGGTGTTGAAGGCGAGGCGGCAACGCGATATTTTTCTGTATTTGACGATCTTATCCTTCAGCAAAAAGAGGACTTCGTTTTTAACGGCAGAAACCGCAGACCTCCGACGGATATGGTTAATGCGATGCTTTCGTTTTCATATACACTTCTGACAAGTATGGTTTCGTCGGCACTGTATTGTGTAGGGCTTGATCCATATGTAGGTTATTTGCATAAGGACAGGCCGGGTAGGACTTCACTTGCACTTGACATGGTAGAAGAACTAAGATCTGTATTTGCCGACAGATTTGTTTTGACTATGATTAATAAGAAAATCATAAACAAAAATGATTTTATCCTCAAAGAGAACGGTGCAGTAGTGTTCAACGACAACGGTAAGAAAAAGTTTTTGCAATCCTGGCAAACAAAAAAACAGACCGAAATTAAACATCCGTATCTTGAAGAAAAGGTTGAATGGGGCATGGTTCCGTATGTGCAGGCGCTTTTGCTTTCAAGATATTTGCGCGGCGACCTTGACGGGTATCCTCCGTTTATGTGGAAGTAGGTGTAAATTTTAATATGTTAGTATTAGTTACTTATGATGTCAGTACCGAAACTTCGCAGGGAAGAAAACGGTTGCGTAAGGTTGCAAAAGAATGCGTCAACTACGGTAAAAGAGTTCAAAATTCAGTTTTTGAATGTGTAATGGACGCTGCAAAATGCAGAGAGGTCAAGGAAAAGTTAATAAATCTGATTGACGAAAAGGAAGACAGCATCAGGTTTTATTATCTTGGCAACAATTATAAAGCCAAGGTAGAACATTACGGGAAAAGCAATGATTTTGACGTTGAAGGAGTGTTGATAATGTAGTGCGAATGTTATGCTTGCATAAAAGTATCGGAGCATTCGCACCTGAAAAACTGTAATTATTAAAGCTGATATTTCTATGTACAGGAATTTTTAAATATTATTTTGTAAGAAGTTACAACTTCAAAATAAAATATGTCATAGATGATGTCAGTTTTTGCTGTCACCCTCCACACGGAGGGTGTGGATTGAAATTAATATCATTTGCTATAACAAAATCCAACATAATTGTCACCCTCCACACGGAGGGTGTGGATTGAAATAAAAGGTATTGACAAGCATTACAAAATGTGGTACGTCACCCTCCACACGGAGGGTGTGGATTGAAATTCAAACGGCATGGTAGAAAATAACAAAGAAAAATGTCACCCTCCACACGGAGGGTGTGGATTGAAATCGTAAAAATCAACCATAGTAATATCTCTTTACTGTCACCCTCCACACGGAGGGTGTGGATTGAAATTTAATTTTTAGGGTTTACACCCAACACACAGAGAATGTCACCCTCCACACGGAGGGTGTGGATTGAAATAAAAAATCGACAGTGCATATGAAGAGGCATATATCGGTCACCCTCCACACGGAGGGTGTGGATTGAAATTGGAATGTATCAAAGACGGATGCAGACAGGGCGAAGTCACCCTCCACACGGAGGGTGTGGATTGAAATTTTACCTGAACCGGTAGTACCCGCAATAAGCAAATGTCACCCTCCACACGGAGGGTGTGGATTGAAATGGAAACAATAAAGAAAGGCAGAAAAAAATCGCATACGTCACCCTCCACACGGAGGGTGTGGATTGAAATCGCTCTTGCCGCACTCGATAAATCCGTAATATTGTCACCCTCCACACGGAGGGTGTGGATTGAAATAGACTCTACGCTCAAAACGGCGAACCGAGCATTGAGTCACCCTCCACACGGAGGGTGTGGATTGAAATTGTTTGTCATAATATAATTTTACAGCAAAAAACAGTCACCCTCCACACGGAGGGTGTGGATTGAAATACAAAAAGGAGAGATAAAAGCAATGAAAATCACAATGTCACCCTCCACACGGAGGGTGTGGATTGAAATTCCGTTGAGTGGTATTTTTTGGGATTTTTTACCCGGGTCACCCTCCACACGGAGGGTGTGGATTGAAATGAAACCGATAGTGAATATACACAAAAAGAATATGGTCACCCTCCACACGGAGGGTGTGGATTGAAATTAACTGTCCGTTAAATAAAGATAAAATCCCCTATGTCACCCTCCACACGGAGGGTGTGGATTGAAATTTTTGTGGAGGGGTTGTTTTTTTGGATTTTAACGCCGTCACCCTCCACACGGAGGGTGTGGATTGAAATATCGTTAAGCAAAAACAAGATTATGAATTTAAAGTCACCCTCCACACGGAGGGTGTGGATTGAAATAGAGCATTGATGATTGCAGACCCGACGGTAACTGGTCACCCTCCACACGGAGGGTGTGGATTGAAATCCAAATAAATCTGCTGTGTTTGAGGAAAAAGAGTGTCACCCTCCACACGGAGGGTGTGGATTGAAATCATAAAAATCCTTTCATAATCTGAAAAATAGGTATGTCACCCTCCACACGGAGGGTGTGGATTGAAATAAAAAAAATCTTAAAAACTTTTCAAAAAAAGTATTGTCACCCTCCACACGGAGGGTGTGGATTGAAATTTGAAATACCCATTATTGAGCATCCTACGAATAGGGTCACCCTCCACACGGAGGGTGTGGATTGAAATTATTATGTATTGTATCACATTTACAAGCAAAAGTCGTCACCCTCCACACGGAGGGTGTGGATTGAAATTATATAGGCGTTTACTGCTTGTATAATATCCCAAACGTCACCCTCCACACGGAGGGTGTGGATTGAAATCCAAACAAGAAATATAGCGTTATATACGCAGATCCGTCACCCTCCACACGGAGGGTGTGGATTGAAATTTTCTTAACTTTGTCAACAAAAGAATATCCGTCTGTCACCCTCCACACGGAGGGTGTGGATTGAAATCAAAGGATATGCTCAAGCTCGGCGCACAGTACCTTGTCACCCTCCACACGGAGGGTGTGGATTGAAATATATTGTCCTTATTGCGGTGCGAAAATGGATAAGGAGTCACCCTCCACACGGAGGGTGTGGATTGAAATTATTTTTCCGCCTGCTCCTTTTCAACCTCTGAGCGTCACCCTCCACACGGAGGGTGTGGATTGAAATGATTATCTCGGCAGTATTGCAAATCAGGAGCTTGCCGTCACCCTCCACACGGAGGGTGTGGATTGAAATTACCAAAGTATTCTGATGGTATGGTCAGAGTGCCGTCACCCTCCACACGGAGGGTGTGGATTGAAATCGGACAAAATAATAGCCGTCTCATTGACGGCTAAAGTCACCCTCCACACGGAGGGTGTGGATTGAAATCCGCAAGGTCGGCAAAAATTATGGTGGCCGAGCTTGTCACCCTCCACACGGAGGGTGTGGATTGAAATATCAGCAAAGACGACGACAGCTACAACTACAATGACGTCACCCTCCACACGGAGGGTGTGGATTGAAATTTATTGCAAGGAGGTGGAAAAAATGAAAACAGTAGGTCACCCTCCACACGGAGGGTGTGGATTGAAATTGGCATGATAAGGGCGGTGCACTTGATGATGAAACGTCACCCTCCACACGGAGGGTGTGGATTGAAATCGTAAGGTCGGCAAAAATTATGGTGGCCGAGCTTGGTCACCCTCCACACGGAGGGTGTGGATTGAAATGCTCGACGTGGATCGGCGGCATTATCGGCGGTATCTTGTCACCCTCCACACGGAGGGTGTGGATTGAAATGACGAACACTCACCATCAAAAGTGTTTAAAAAGAGTCACCCTCCACACGGAGGGTGTGGATTGAAATGTTTTAACATAACATATACTCCCTTAACCAAATTGTCACCCTCCACACGGAGGGTGTGGATTGAAATTGTTTTGGTCATATCGCCGAGGACGCTCGTAATATAGTCACCCTCCACACGGAGGGTGTGGATTGAAATAATCCCGATAATGCAGCGGCTTGTAAGCAGTCTGAGGTCACCCTCCACACGGAGGGTGTGGATTGAAATTGCGCCGTCCTATCCATAGAGGTTTTTTTGAGCGTCACCCTCCACACGGAGGGTGTGGATTGAAATAGGGGGTGGAGTGTATGTCTTTCAATCTGAAAATGGTCACCCTCCACACGGAGGGTGTGGATTGAAATGGGATTATGACCTTATGTCCAAGGTTGCCTAGTGTCACCCTCCACACGGAGGGTGTGGATTGAAATTTGATTGGCAAAGACATAGAAGATATGTCGGTTGGTCACCCTCCACACGGAGGGTGTGGATTGAAATATTTGATGAACTAAATGTAATGCAGGCAGACAGCGGGTCACCCTCCACACGGAGGGTGTGGATTGAAATCCAGCCCCGTTTTGGATATCAGTTGCATTGATATCTATGGATAAAGAAGTTCCATATGTGTGTAGTACCTCTCCATATTGGAATATCTTTGAGTTTGACTTGTCCATTTTCATAAATATACACACTGCCTCCGCAATAAGGACACCGGATTGATTGCGTTGACCTTAAACTCTCCTGAAACAGTACGCTTTCTCCAACTCTTTCTACTGCTCATTTTTACAAAGAGGATTTTCTTAAAATACTTGATTGCAAAGACAGACAGTCCGCAAAATCCGCTTTATCTGATTGGATAAATTCTGCTTTAGACTGCGGTATTACTCAATTTGAAAAATGCGCTGACACTATGATTAATTGGCTTCCGGGTATTCTGAACTCTTTTTCTTCTGCTATCACCAACGGCTTTACCGAAGGCTGCAACAACAAGATTAAAGTGCTTAAGCGTAACGCTTACGGCTAAAGGAATTTCAAGCGTTTCCGTAATCGTATTTTACATATCTTTTCTCACCAAACTCAAAAACAAGCGACAGCTTGACTTGCTATCGCTTGTTTATTTCAATTCTTCTTTTTCGGGTTTACCCCAACTATTGACATAGAGCCGAAAAATAGAGGCGACATCGCTGCCGCCTCTACGCTTATATATAGCTATATTTTTATCTATCAATTATTTACTCCATAAATTTTGGGATACTTAACTGTAGTTTGTTATCACCTCCCAAATATGGAATATTTGTTTTATGGATTAAGTATTACATCGGACTAATCTCCTGTAAATATCAATTATTATTCCTTATATTCCTTATATATTATCTTATATATTATCATCAAGGATTAAATAACAGTCCCATTGGAATATCTCCAATCTAAAAATTTTAGTTCTGTCAAAAATTATATTCTCATTGGAATAATCTCCAGTCGATTAAATCTTTTTTCAGCAATAACTTAAATTCTCATTGGTCCAACCACCATAAATAAATTTCTTATAATATTAAATTTTGAATCAGTCTTACATATTCCCAATACCATAAGATTGAATCAACATTCACTTTTTGAGGCGTTACAATCTGACAAATATTTGTGATTATATCTTTAAATGAAAGCGTTTTTCGGTTTCAGATTGTCTTGCATTAAAGCATATACTTGATTTCAAAATAAATAATGTTTTTTAACATTTAAAATAATCAGTTGCTTTACACAATCGGTTAGCTTTAATTTTTCTTACCGTATCGGGAATTGCCTGTTAGGCGGCAAACTCCGTATATATTCTTTGATATGATTATAAAAAGGTCTTTTAACTTTCATATTGACAACCTCCTTATCTCTTTTCTTCGTCTATATTATACATAATAAATTTAACATTGTCAAGTGTTTTATATAAATTATTTATATTTTTATTTTATCTACAACTATTGAATATAAAATTTAATTATGATATAATAAAAATGTTGAGGCGCAAAAACTCCTGCGGAATACCCGCAGGAGCTTTTTGTATCGTATTAATTTATTACAGCTCTTTGCGATAATAACAAACGCTTACAACGTCGCCAAACTTAACTGCAACATTCTTAATCACGCCCTCAAGCATAAAGCCGTTTGCCTCGTGAAAGCCGCAGGAATCGGTGTTGCTTTGTGTAATAATCGAAATCAGGTTCTTTATTCCCCTATTCTTAGCAGCAGCCTCAATTTCAGAAAGCAGAAGCGCTCCGATATGCTTGTGCATACTGGTATGATCCACATAGATTGTCAGATCGGCGGTACATCGGTATGCGCTTCTGAAATTAAAAACATCGAGATATGCAAATCCGACTACAGCTCCCCTGTCGTTTTCGGCAACAATAAACGGATAGTTTTTTAATATATCGGAAACACGGGCTTCATAATCGCTAAGCGTCAGTTCTTTTTCTTCAAGCGTGACGCAGGTGCTTTTGATATAATAATTATATATATCAAGACAAGAATTTACATCCTCGGCTTTTATCGGTCTGATAAGCATTACAACGCACCCTCACAAATTAATCGGACAAACAAAAAGGAGCCGGTTAAGCTCCGCTTTGTAAATATATGCATAGAGGAAAAAGCATAAATATCATTATTTAAGGCGAAATAATCAGCCTGCTTCTCTGCCGAGAAGATAATCTACAGACACTTCAAGTATGTCGGCAAGTGCAACAAGCTCAACATCGGTAACAAAGCGTATTTGTCCCTCAAGCTTTGAAAGTCCCGAAGCGTTCATATCTACTCCGTTGACCTGAAGCTGAGCCAACAATTCCTTTTGTTTCATACCCTTTTGCTTTCTGACAAGCTCAACACGGTTGCCCACTAAGTTTCTGTCTCCAAGTTCCTGCTTGCGTAATCTCATTTTTTAACTCTCCATATCAATAATAATTCTTTTTTAAAATTCTTTAAAAACATTGTAAAGTTATTATAATACTTTAAGAGAAAAAAAACAAGCCTTTTTTGTAAATAAATTTAAAAAAATGAAATTTTTTGCGTATTTTAGTTACAAATTGATTATTTGCCGTTGTTTTAGATTATTTTTTTGCATAATACTTTAGTTTTATTATTACTGTTGCACAACTAATTATTCTAATGTGGAACAATGTTAGTTCTGTGGAAAGTCGTTATTTTAATTGTTTAATAATGTTAGTTATGTTGAAAGTCGATTTTTATATAAATTACTACAAATAGTTTCATTGCTGTAATATTTACGCGCAACAAAAAAGAAACTGCCGAAAAAGCAGTTTCCCTTGTTTTATTACGGATTAAAGGTTCCGTTTTCGATTTCGGTAATCATTGCAAGACGGTTGTCGTGTCTGCCGCCCTCCTCGGGAGTGTTGAGGAAAATATCGGTATACTTCACCGCATCTTCCTCGGTTGTTACTCTGCCTCCCATACAAAGTATATTTGCGTGGTTGTGGCGGCGCGTCATTTCAGCTCCGAATTCGTTGTTGACTACTGCGGCACGAATCCCCTTGACCTTGTTTGCGGCTATCGAAATTCCTATTCCCGTTCCGCAGCAAAGTATTCCGAATTCATACTCGCCGCTTACAACGGCTTTTGCAACCTTGTAGGCGTAAATCGGATAATCTACGCTTTCGGTGCCGAAGGTTCCGAACTCCTTGTACTCTATTCCCTTTTCGTCAAGATATTTTTTTACGGCAAGTATCAGGTTGTATCCGCCGTGGTCGCATCCGAGTGCTATCATTTAGTTACCCCCAGTTTTTTGTTCAGTTCTCTTTGAGCCTGCGGCAAACGCAGATATGTTGGCATAAGCTTTTCAGCCGTTAATGTATCGCCGTCAAAAATCCTTTTAAATGCCGCACAAGCCGTCGAAGAGGCTGTTTGTATTCTTTTATTAAACGGTGCAATTTCTGCGTTTGGAAGTGAATTTTCAAGAAACTGAGCGCATATGTTTGCACCGTCGCCGACAAGATAAATTTTTTCGCTGTATTTTTGCAGTTCAAGCTTCAGGTCCGAAAGTGAAAACGCTCTGTCATCACAAAGACGTTCCACCGAATTTCCCTTAACTCTGAACAGTGCATTGTAGACCTGAGAACAGCGAGCGTCCATTACCGAACAAACTATACAGTCCGTTCCGAGCATATTGTAAGCCATACTTTCAAGCGTTGAAACCGAAACGCACGGCAAATTATCGGCAAAAGCCAAGCCCTTTACAGCCGCAACGCCTATTCTGACTCCCGTAAAGGAACCGGGGCCTGCATTAACGGCTATTGCACCGATGTCCTTTAGCGATAATCCCGTGTTTTTAAAAAGCTGTTCAAGCATAGGCATCAGCGTCTGGCTGTGGGTTATTGCTGTGTTGATGAAAAACTCACCGATAATTTTGTTTTCTTCGGCTATGCAGACCGAAGCCGCCGTTGCCGAGGTGTCTATTGCAAGTATCTTCAATTTATGTCAACACCCTCTATTTCAAAAATTCTCTGCTCATCGCCGCTGCCTCGGCTTATTGATATTTTTACCGCATTTTCGGGAAGAGCGCCCTCAATGTTTTCGCTCCACTCAATAACAAGTATTCCGTTGCCGATATAGTCAAAAAAGCCTGTAGAATAGAGGTCGTCCCAGGTAGCAACACGGTACATATCAAAGTGATAGACACGGTATTTGCCCGAATACTCATTGACAAGCGCAAATGTGGGGCTTGATACGCCGTCGGAAATTCCGAGGGCAGAACAAAGTCCTCTTGTAAACGCAGTCTTCCCCATTCCGAGACCGCCGAACAACGCTATCACTTCATTGCCCTTAAGCTTTGAGGCAATTTTTGCGCCTATCGTTTCGGTATCCTTTGGGCTGTTTGAAATCAATCTTATCATATCAGAACAATCCTGTTATTTTGCCGTTGCAGTCAACGTCAATATTATGTGCGGCAGGCTGTTTCGGAAGTCCGGGCATTGTCATTATGTCGCCGGTATAAACCACAACAAAACCTGCGCCGTTTGAAAGAGATACGTTTTTTACGGTAATATTAAAGTCCTTTGGCGCACCGAGCAGGGACGGATCATCCGACAGCGAATACTGCGTTTTTGCTATACAGACCGGAAGAGAATCCGCACCGAGCCTTGATACCTCGGCAATCGCCTTTTCCGCAGCAGTCGTATAGCTCACCCCATTTGCGCCGTAGACAGTTTTTGCAATTTTTTCAATCTTTTCTTTAAGCGACAGATCAAGCGAATATACGGGAGCAAAATCCGACGGCTTTTCGCAGGCTTCCACTACCCTTTGCGCAAGCTCGATTCCGCCCTCTCCGCCTTTGGCAAACACATTTGAAAGCGCAAAATCCGCACCCTTTTCCTTGCAGTAATCTTCGATATACTTAAGCTCTGCTTGGGTGTCGGTGCCGAACTGATTGATTGCCACAACTACGGGAACATTATATTTACGCATATTTTCAATATGCACGCCTAAATTGACAATTCCCTTTTTAAGTGCGTCAAGGTTTTCATTTGATACCTCGGTCTTTGGCACTCCGCCGTTGTATTTGAGCGCACGGCAGGTTGCAACAATCACGATTGCGGACGGCTTTAAGCCTGCATATCTGCACTTGATGTCAAGGAATTTTTCCGCTCCGAGATCAGAGCCGAAGCCTGCCTCCGTTATGCAGTAATCGGCAAGCTTGAGCGCAAGCTTTGTTGCTCTTATGCTGTTACAGCCGTGAGCGATGTTTGCAAACGGTCCGCCGTGCATTATTGCAGGCGTACCCTCTAAGGTCTGCACAAGATTCGGCTTGATTGCGTCCTTCAGCAGGGCTGTCATAGCTCCGTCGGCTTTAAGGTCTTTTGCATAAACAGGCTCGCCCGAATAATTATAGGCAACGAGTATTTTTCCGAGCCTGAGCTTAAGGTCGTCAAGGTCGGAAGCAAGACAAAGAATCGCCATAACCTCGGACGCTACCGTTATGATAAAATGGTCTTCGCGCGGAACGCCGTTTACCTTGCCGCCGAGTCCTATTACTATATTCCTGAGCGCACGGTCGTTCATATCAAGACAGCGCTTTATCAGTATTCTGCGAACGTCTATTCCGAGAGCGTTGCCCTGCTGAATATGGTTGTCAAGCATAGCGCAGCAAAGGTTGTTTGCCGCCGTTATTGCGTGCATATCGCCCGTAAAATGCAGGTTGATGTCTTCCATCGGCAAAACCTGAGCATAGCCGCCTCCCGCAGCTCCGCCCTTAATGCCGAATACCGGTCCGAGCGACGGCTCGCGCAATGCTATTATCGCTTTTTTGCCAATCTTCGCCATAGCCTGTCCAAGCCCTGCGGTAGTAGTGGTCTTGCCCTCGCCTGCGGGCGTGGGATTTATCGCCGTTACAAGAATCAGCTTGCCGTCGGGGTTGTTCTGTACCCTTGCAGAAAGCTCATCGGAGAGCTTTGCTTTGTATTTTCCGTAAAACTCAAGCTCGTCCTCATCAATGCCGATTGACGCCGCCACGTCCTTTATCGGCAAAAGCTTTGCCTGCTGAGCTATTTCTATATCAGACAACATAATATTATGTACCTCCGCATCATATATTTTCTATAAGTATATCAAAATTTTGCATTAGTATTATTCCTATTTGAAAATATACTTGATATTATTGCTGTTGTTTAATATAATAATACCGTAAGAATACAGTTTTTAGCAGATTCGGATTTTTTGAAGAGGGATTATTGTTTGAACAAATTTTCAGACTCAATCAAAGAGTTTTTTAAAAAGACAGACGCTGTACTCTGGACGCTGACTGTTTTGGCGATAGTATATAGCTTTTTGCTGATTTCAAGTATGCAGAGGTCGGGCGAATATAACTATATGAAAACGCAGGCAGCCGCAGTGTTAATAGGAATTGTTTCGGCTGTTGTTATATGTGCCGCCGACTACAGATTTATTATCGGGAAATGGTATATCGCCGCTGTTGCGGCGGCTGGGCTGGCGGCACTGGTGTTTATTTTCGGCATACAGGTAGAGGGTACGGACGATACGGCGTGGATTTCACTTCCGGGCGGATTTACAATTCAGCCGTCGGAGCTGATAAAAATATGCCTTATCATCACATTTTCAAAGCATCTTTCGTATCTGAAAGAAAAGGAAATGCTGCACAATCCGCTCGGAGTTGCTACGCTGGTAATTCACGCCGCAATTCCTATGGCAGTAATCCATATTCAGGGCGACGACGGAACGGTACTTATATTTGCGCTGATTTTTCTTATTATGTCTTTTGTTGCGGGCGTTCAGCTCAGATATTTTTTAATATTGTTCGGATTGATTGCGGCAGGGATTCCCATTGTATGGAATTATTTTATGAATGAAGATCAACGCAATCGCTTTTATGCGCTTTTTGACATTGACGGAAACGCTATGACCAATTACGGCTGGCAACAATATCAGGGTAAGGTTTCCATCGCAAGCGGCGGACTGAGCGGAAGCGGTTTGTACTCGGGGTCAAGGGTTGAATACGGAATTGTACCCGAACAGGAAAATGACTTTATTTTTACCGTTGCGGGTGAAGAGCTTGGATTTATCGGCTGTATTGTGCTTATGGGTATTCTGCTCGGCATAATAATTAAGGTTATCATCAATGCAAAAAAGGCGTATGATGACGAAGGAAAGTTTATTTGCTGCGGCGTGTTTGCGGTAATTGCCTCTCAGACGGTCATAAACCTCGGAATGGTGCTTGGATTTTTGCCTGTTATCGGAATCACCCTGCCGCTGTTCAGTTCCGGAGGTACATCGGCGCTGAGTACGCTGATATGTATTGGGCTTGTGCAAAGCGTCAGGTATCACAATGACAGTGATATGGACACGGCAAAAATAAGACGAGGAAGCCAAAACAGGATAAAGATATAACCGCCGTTGCGGTTAGCCGTAAGGCCGAATTATGCACAACGGTCAAGACCGTTCCCTACAGTACCGATTTAACAACGCAACAATAATTTCGGGCTTCGTTTGTTAAAAATTAAAAGGCGCAGGCAGTAAAGCTACTGTCTGCGCCTTAAAACCGTTATTTTTCAGTGATCGTTACATTTGCCTTATAGGTTCCGTATGCCCAGCAGCTGTCCGCTCCGCTGAACTTAAAGCTGACAGGCATTTGAACCGAACCCGTGGTTCCGTTAGAATTTGAAACGTCAATAACACCTGTTATGCTGTCGGTATCAAGGTCGTCAATCTGTGATTCGGGACCGATTACCGCAACGGAAATGCTCTTTTGCGTAACCTCCGAGCTGTACTTATCCGAAAGTCCCTTAACCGTGAAATTATCAACCGTAAATTTCTTACTTGAAAGTCCGCTCAAATCAAGCGTTACCTTAGCCGTGGTCGAGTTGCTGATGTTCTTGCAATCCGACGGTATATCAATTCCGAGTGCGTCGAACGTTACCCTTTCGTTTTTGAGATTGGAGAAATCAATAACCTCAAGGTTTACATAATCGGTCTTGTCGAGAATGTCTTTTGAACCTGCAAGCAGGATAGATGAGGGTTCAATGGATACCATATCATCTGTTATCTCAAGTCCGTCGGGTTTGTTTGTAAACTTGAGCTTTACGTCAACCGTCTTTTCGGGAAGTACGGATACCGTTGCCTTAACGGTTTTAAAGTCCATTGTCAGAAGGTCGGTTGACATCTCGTTTCCGTCCTTATCATACAGCACTATATCTGCGTCGGTCGTTGACGAGTCGGTAAGTGTTCCGCTGATTTCCGCAATAGCGGAAACCTTGTCGATTTTTGAAATCTCAGTTTGCGGGCCTGAAATTACTATTGACTTTGTTGCAAGCGAGGTTGAAGCATAGTAGCCGTCCGCAACCCTGTAAACGACATTTTCCTGAATTTGGAAGGTGCTTTCACGAAGATAATCGACAACAACGTTTATTGTTGACGGAACAACTGTCGAAGTCAGCTGAAAATTGCTTGACGGGTTGGTTTTTGTTGCCGAAACCGGCAGGGTGTAGCTTCCTGCAGAGCTTATTGTATTTGCCGCAGCGGTGACGGTTACATCGGACTCGTTCACAGAGCCGAGAGTTGCCCTGCTGCCTGTTACCGTAATTGAAGCGGTCTGCTCCGTACCCGAAAAAATCTGAAGCCCGGAGTTCCTCGCCTCATCGGAAAGCTCAATCTGAATCGGAATATTGCTGAGCGTCACGTTTGTGTCACTTGAATTTCCGTAGCTCATATATACCCATATCGTCAGTGAAATCAAAAGCGATAAAACAAGCAGAAACTTGTTATTCATCATTAATTTGTTCAGGGAGAATTTCTTTTTTTTCAAGACTTGTTCCTCCCTTTCCTAACTCGGCGGACTTCCTGCTCGGAGTCATCGTCGCCCGAATCGTCAAGAAGAAGATCTTCAAGCTTTGCAACAAGCGAATCGCGGGTAAAGTCACGCAGCAGAATTCCGTCTATAGCAAGTGAAATAACGCCTGTTTCTTCGCTGACAACCAGCACAACCGCATCGCTTTGTTCACTTATGCCGAGAGCCGCACGGTGACGTGTGCCGAGGTTAATGTCAACATTTTTGTTGTCGGTCAGCGGAAGAATACATCCTGCGGCAAAAAGCTTGCCGTCTCGAATTATGCTTGCGCCGTCATGCAAAGGCGCTTTGTTGAAAAAAATGTTTCCGAGCAAAGCAACCGAGGTTTCGGCCTCAAGCACGGTACCTGTTGCGGCTATATCGGAAAGCATTGTTTCACGCTCAAAAACAATAAGCGCACCTGTTTTGGAATGTGAAAACAATGCGGCCGTATCGGCGGCGTCAACAATGGATTTTTTTACCGCTTTTTTCCATTCGTCGCTCTTGCCGTATCTTGAAAAAATCTTTATATATTTACTCCAGGTATTATTCCTGCCCATTTGTTCAAGAGCCTTTCGGATTTCGGGCTGGAATATTATGGTTACGATTATTACCGACGCTTCAAAAAATGTTCTCAACAAAGATGACAGCATAACAAAGCCCAGCAGCGACGATATTACATAGAGAAAAAGCAGCACACAAAAGCCCTTTAAAAGCTGTACTGCACGGGTTTCCCTGATGAATCTGAACGCCGCAAAAATAATCAGAGCAATAGCCAATATATCAATTACATCCCTGATTTGAATGGTCTTGATGATCGACCATAAGCCGTTGAAGAATTCCAATGCGTCATCTCCTTTCGTTAACACTTCTTTTATTTTAACACACATTAATTATTAATTGCAACCTTTTTTAAAGGTTTTTTTAATTTGTATTTGTGCTGAAATTCGGGTTATTTTGCTTGGTATTTCGACATATTTTTCTGACGGAATCCGCAAGATAATCCACCTGATAGGTGTTTGTAAACGCCGACATTACCGCTCTGACCGTGCCCACATCATCGGTATGATAAAACTCGTGAGCAAGCGGAGCACAATGGAGTCCCGCCCTTACCGCTATTTTGAAGCGGTCGTTAAGAATTGACGCCGTCTGTTCACTGTCAAGTCCTTTTATATTAAACGATATAACAGGCACTGCGTTTTCTATCTCAGGACGGCGTGTGTACAAAATAACACCGCGGGTTTTGCTGAGCCTGTCATACAGACGCTGAGCGTGGTACATTTCATTTTTCCAAAGGCGCATCGGATTTCTTGAAAGCACAAACCTTACTCCCTCGTTAAGACCTGCTATTCCCGGAAGATTAGGAGTTCCGCTCTCGTATTTATCGGGCAATATATCCGGCTGTTCCCTGTTTGCCGACATACTGCCCGTACCGCCCCTGATAAGGCTGTTCGGCGTTTGGTCGGTATTGATTGCCAAAATCCCCGTGCCCATTGGTCCGTAAAGTCCCTTGTGACCTGCCGTACACAGGAAGTCAATGCCGCTTTCTTTCATATTTATCGGCACTACGCCTGCGCTTTGGGCGGCGTCAACGCAAAACAATATTCCGTAAATTCTGCATAAAGCCGCTATGCGTTCAATCGGAAGCTTTACTCCGAACACATTCGACGCATGAGTGCAGATGACAAGACGTGTGTTTTCCTTTACAGCCTGTCTGAAATTATCTATCGTTGCATCGTCGTCATACGGCGCATAATCGGCAACCGAATACTCTACGCCCTGTGTTTTCATATATTCCACGGGGCGCAAAACGGCGTTGTGTTCAAGCGACGAAATAACAACGTGATCGCCCTTTTTGAGCAGACCGTATATTACTGTGTTGAGAGCCGCCGTACAGTTTGATGTGAATATTATACTTTCGGGCGTGTCCAAACCAAACAGCTTTGCACAATTAACCCGACAGTCGTAAATTATTTTTGACGCTTTAAGCGACATATTGTGACCGCTTCTCCCCGGATTTGCTCCAAAGCTGCGTAAAGTCGAATTTACGGCACGGATAACGCTTTCGGGCTTTGGGAAGGTCGTTGCGCCGTTGTCAAAATATATCATAGATAATCAACGGCCGAAGTACCGATATAATGAATATTGGCGCCCTTTATTATATCAAGCGCCCTGTCAAGCTCCTTTTTGACAAGCAGGCTGTAGCCGCAGGACTTTTTTCTCAGTTGAGCGGGGGTTCGCACTACCTTTGAAGATATACCGTTTTGTTTTAAAACATCCCTGCTCCGCATAACGGGAGTCATTGAATTAAAAATTATTAAATTATTTTCCATAGCTTTCACCTTTATTACTGTCAGCCGAATAATAGCGTACAAAGTCCGACTGTTATGATTATTCTTGTACACTATATACTATGTCGAAAATAATTTTGGGTACAAAAAGCACGGCGTTTTGCTAACGCCGTGCTGGATTTTCATATGCTCCCAAGAGGGTGTTAAATCTGCGCTTATATCATACTTCCGTTTTTTTGACTGCAATGATCGACACAATATAAGTTGCGGCAAAATAAACCGCAATACAAATTGCCGCTCCGACAAGTGCGCCCTCCGTAACACTTACCGTTGAAATATCGGAAATCCGACTGCCGAACCAAAGTATTCCGAGATCAAAGTCTTTGAGCTTCAACGCCATATTTGCAAGGCTCAGTCCCTGCGGAATCAATAAAAGTGAAAGAAGCGAAATTATGACCGCAGGAGCGTTCTTTTTGAATAATGAACACAACATAAAAAACAGTCCCGCAAATGTCAGAATACCGAATACCAATATGATAAGCTGAGGAATGAGCAGAGAATATGACTCGCCCGCACTGCCGAACAGAGCGGTTGAAACCGCAAATACACAAATTGCATTTACCGCGGTCATTATGAATGAAGCAACAAGCACGGTAATGTATTTTGCTGTGAAGATTGCTTCACGCCTGTAGCCCTTGGAAATGATATTTTTTAATATGCCGTTTTCAAAATCACTGCATGCAAAGCTGCATATAAACACCAGTATGCAAAACACCATAGGGCTTTTTCCGAACATCTGTACCATACTCATAATTCCGTTTTCGGGCAAAAACGGAATAGCCTCTCCGTCTGCGGAAATTTCGGCAACAACCTCCGGAGATTGAACTGTCTGATAAAATCCGTAGTACATTAACAGAAACAAAACACTGAGGGCGGCGGACAGAGCTGTCCAAACATAGAAGCTTTTGGTTCGGAACAGTTTATGCAGTTCAAAGGATAATACCTTTCCCATATCACGCACCTACCTTACGCAAAAAATATTCTTCAAGGTTTATTGAATGAAGATATATCTGCTTCACCGTTACACCGTTTTCTACAAGCATTTTATTAAATTCACCCGTTTTATCCAAATCGGTATCAATGAATATATTGCCCTCGTTGAGGTGTATCATATCACGGGGAACCGTATTTGAGAGTAATTCAACGGCTTTTTCGGAATTGTCTGCAACTATCTTGATACGGTCGCTGCATTTTTCCGAAAGCTCCTGCGCCGTGATCTCCTCAATAAGGCGTCCTTCCGAAATAAAACCGTAGCAGGTTGCTATCTTTGACAGCTCCTCAAGCAGATGGCTTGAAATCATAAACGTGATATTCCGCTCGTGATTCAGCTTCAGGATAAGGTCACGAACTTCAATTATGCCCGTAGGGTCAAGTCCGTTTACAGGCTCGTCAAGTATCATAAATTCGGGATTGCCGAGCAACGCTATGGCTATTCCCAAGCGCTGGCGCATACCAAGTGAAAATTGTCCCGCCGGCTTTCTGCCGGTATCACTTAAACCGACATAATCGAGTATTTCCTTTATTTCTTTATCAGAACTGTCCGAAAAAACAGAGAAGCGTTTCATATTCTCGTAGGCTGAGCATTTTTTGTAAATTGCGGGAGTTTCGACAAGCGAGCCGATTTTTTGTCTTGCCAAACGGACGGGTTCTCCGCCGAAGAGCTCGATTTCGCCGCTGTCGGGGAACGCCAAGCCAAGCACCAACCGCATAAACGTGGTTTTACCCGCACCGTTTTTTCCGACAAAGCCGTAAATGTCGCCCTTGTTAATCGTAAGGCTTATATTATTTGTGACCGTTTTGGGACCGTATTTCTTGTTGAGTCCCTCGGTTTTTAACACAACGCCCATATCAGATCTCCTTTCAAAACAAATTAAAAAATATGCGGCTTTAAAAGGCTTTATGTTTGCCCTGCTGCCAAATATTTTCAATATTATATTAAGTCAAATACAAGTATTATTTATGCTAAACCGTTTATTTTTCATATTTATGATTTAACTGCACGGGTTTAGTATTTAATCAATTACCGCTTCGTACATCGTGTCGGCGTCCTCCTTGCGGACAACGTCCTTCACCCCGCATACACGCACCTTTACCGAACGTGCGCCCATGGTGATTTCGATAACGTCGCCGACCTTTACATCATATGACGCACGGGCAGGCTTGCCGTTGACTGCAATTTTTCCTGCGTCACAGGCCTCGTTTGCAACGGTTCTGCGCTTTATCAGGCGAGATACCTTTAAATATTTATCAAGTCGCATATTTATTCTCCTAAAACAAACGCCGTATAAAAACAGCGTTTGGTGTATTACAAAAACCAGATAAAGGAAAAGCCGCCGATACGGGTGTATCAAGCGGCATTAATCATCAATAATTACTTATTTACGATTTCCTTAAAGCCCTTACCTGCTTTGAATGCAGGAACTTTTGAAGCAGGGATTTCGATTGAATTGCCGGTTCTTGGGTCAACACCCGTTCTTGCGTTTCTCTGACGCTGCTCGAATGTACCAAAGCCTGTGAGTTGAATCTTATCACCGTTTGCTACAGCATTAATGATAGTGTCAATTGTTGCTGAAAGAGCTTTTTCTGCGTCCTTCTTTGAAAGTCCGCTCTGCTCTGCAATTGCAGCTACTAATTCGGTTTTCTTCATTTGTAAATACCTCCGTTTTTAATTTTTATTTATTTTAACTTCATCCCATAGGGAATCAAGTTCGGAAAGTGACGCCGTTTTCATATCAATTCCCCGCTCGTTTGCAAGAAATTCGACCTTTGAAAAACGATCCGTGAATTTGTCGCAAGCATTGTAAAGAGCGTATTCGCTGTCAATATTGAGCATTCGCGCCACATTAACCGCAGAAAACAAAACATCTCCGAGCTCTTCACGCTGATTTTCTTCGTCATTGCTGAGAATTGCCGCCTTTAGCTCGTTGCACTCCTCAAACAATTTTTCAAGTGCTCCGTCCGCACTGTCCCAGTCAAAGCCGGTTTTTGCGGCTTTTTGCTGTATCTTTGTGCTGCGCATAAGTGACGGGAGCGACTTTGATACGCTCTGCATTGCCTGCGCCTGCGATTTTTGGGACTTGGTTTTCATTTTTATATCGTCCCAATTATTAAGCACCTGTTCGGTCGTGTCGGCTTTAACGTCACCGAATACGTGCGGATGACGTATTATCAGCTTTTTGCACACGCCGTCGCACACATCGTTTATATTGAAGCTCTTTTTTTCACTTTCAATCTGAGAATGAAGCGCTACCTGAAGAAGCACATCTCCGAGTTCTTCTTTGAGAAGCTCGGTATTCTCCGTATCAATAGCTTCGATCGCCTCATAGGTTTCCTCAATAAAGTTGGAGCGAATGGATTTGTGAGTCTGTTCCCTGTCCCACGGACAACCGCCCGGGGAACGCAGTATTTTTACTATTTCAACAAGGTCGTCAAAATTGTAATTATTTTTTTCCTTGAAATCCATTTTACACATCTCCGTAATCGGTGAAAATCGCTTATACAATTCACAATTACTTATTTTAACCAATTAACCGCCACTTTTCAAGTACTTTTGCAATTTTTTCACCTTTTGGCAAAAATTTAATTTCCGTAGGCGTAAATGTACGCAAAAGCAACAAAGCAATAATGTAAACGATTACTGCCGCAAGTATGGAAATTATTGTTGAAACACGCTGAGGAACAAAAATAGACATAAGCATATTTGTAAAAAATGCCGCAGCCGAACTGAAAATCGCACCTATCAGCGGTTTTACCGTTGTTCCGAAGAAGTCCGGAACGACCTTTGAATGTTTTATCAGGCAATACATTGCTACGGCAAGGCTTATTGCATATGAAATCATCGTGCCGACAGTTGCGCCCTGAATGTTGATTTCGGGTATGCTGACAAACATCCACGAAGCAAATATTTTAATTGCCATACACATTGCATAAATACGCATGGGAAGCTTTACCTTGCCTATTGCGTTGAGCATACTGCATACAGGCGTTATTGCCGCCGTAAATATTGTGGTTATGCCCATAATCGTCAGAACATCTCCGCCTATTTCAACCAAAGCACGGTCGGAATAGATAAGCCCCATTATCGGGTGTGCAAGCACGCATAATCCGAGCGACATCGGCAAAGTGAATATCATAGTCATTCGTATTACGGTGTTTATTGACTTTTTGAGTTCATCTTTGTTGCCCTTTGTCCACGCACTTGTGACATTCGGCGTTGCGCTTGAACCGAACACCTGAGTTACGGCGTTCACAAGCTGCATAAGCGTAAGTGCGGCAGAGAAGCAACCGAGCAGACTGGTGTGTATGGTTATCGGCTGTTGATAAAAAACATCGTCCGAATAATACTGATGATACTGAGAATAGAGAACATCGGAATTATCGGTTGCGATGTTGAGCAGAACATTTTGCAGAATTATCTGGTCAATCAGGGTTCCGAGGCTCATTACAAGCGCACCTGCCGCTATCGGGACAGCGGTTTTGCAGATAATTACAAAAGTTTCGCGCTTTGCCCTTGCGTCAATAGAATTTCTGTAGTATTCTTCGGGAATACCGTCTCCGCCGATCTTGTATCTGAGAAAAATATACAAAAACGACATTATACTGCCGAGCGAAATTCCGATTATTGCGCCCGCAACGGAATATGAAAGTATGGTTTTTTCCGCTTCTACCCTCGATTCAAAGGTAAAGCCCAAAAATGTTCCCGTGCTGTTGTAGGAGTCCATACCCCATACGATGATAAAATATGCAAGCAATGTGCCTGCAAGTAGCTTTACGCCTGCTTCGATAACTTCGGATATGGCGGACGGGAACATATTGCGCTGTCCCTCAAAATAACCTCGGTAAATTGACGCCACACATCCGAAAAGCACAGTCGGCGCAAGGCATAGCATTGCCGGAATTGAATATGGCTGTTTAATAACAAATGTTGCATACGGAACGCTTGCCGCAATGATGGCAACCAGGCACACAACGCCTACTGTTGCAAAAAGCGGTACGGAAATCTTGTGTACCAGCCTTACGTCCTTATAGCGTTTTTGCGCCATATTTACAGAAACAAGACGTGAAATGGCAATAGGAAGTCCGCCCGTGGCGACCGTGAAAATAACATTGAACACCTCAAAGGCGTTGCTGTAAATTCCAAGACCTATTGACGACGCATTTTCTCCGAACATTCCATAGATATTGGCAAGCAATATCTTGTCAAGCATACCAAACAGCTTGACTATCACCATACTGACCGTCAGAATTGCGGCGCCCTTAAGAAAGGTTTGTGCGCTGTCCTTTTCCGCAGTAGCTACCGCATTGTACTTTTTTGACAAAATATATCACCTAAAAATTATTCTTCAGTATTTTCGGCATCGTCAGCCATTGCCTGTTCTGCTGTAATGTCCTCGGCAGCAACAGGCTCTTCTTCTTTGGCTTCGGTAAAATCATTTACAAGCTTTGCACCGCAAATGTTGCAAAACAATGAATTTTTGGGAATAACAGCGTCACAGTTAGGACACTTGCGCTGATTTTTTGAAGCTGCAATGTGTTCGTTGATAACCGCAAGGCTTTCCTTTAAGTCTGTTATCTCGGCTACAAGAGCCGCAATTTCTTTGCTGAGATCCATACCGTGAACCTGAACCTTGTAGGTGAGTGCGCCGAGGTCCTTGAGCTTTTTGTTGATTTCTCCTCTCAGCTCAGCTGCGGTAATCTTATGCTTTGACGTATCATAAACGCTTGACGCCTTTTTGGAAACGGCAGAAGCCGCTGCCCTTGCGTTTACTACAACATCATCAAAAATTTCATCAAACTTTCCCATAGTAATACCAACCTTTCAAATATAAATATAAAAAATTGTCTTCTGATGCATTTAGGTTATAAAACGGCTATATCAAATTTAGTATTAATTATAGCACTATTAACTGTAATAATCAACGGCATTATTGCCAATAAAAGCCTTTTATTCCTGACTTTCTTGCGATAATTTCATCAAACCTGTCTATGTATTCATACGGATATTTGAAATTAAATATTCGTTCAAGACGGCCGGACGTCTGATTTTTGAGCTTTGTTACTCCGCCCGAGCCGCAGGCAAGTATTGTGTGCGTTTCGTCCATAACATAAACATTATACAGACTTTCATACCCCGGCTTTGACCAGCCTACGTTTTCAAGATTGCCGACCATTCGGCTCTGACGGTATAGGTAATACGGTATATATCCGTTCCGCAAAAGCGAGCTTTGAGCATAATCTGTCATATCCCGTGCCGTTTTCGCACCGATTTTATCAAGAGCCTTTCCCTCCTGCGTCAGAGTCGAAGCCCGTTTCATACATAGGGTATGCACCGTTATGCACTCGGCGGAAAGCTTCAGCATTGAATCAAGCGAGGCTCTAAAGCCCTCGGCGGTATCGGTGGGCAGGCCTGCTATCAGGTCGGTGTTTATGTTGTCAAATCCGCATTTTCGGGCAAGCTCAAAGGCAGAAAAAAATTCTTCCGCCGTATGCCTGCGCCCTATCGCCTGCAAAACGGAATCGGAGGTTGTCTGTGGATTTATGCTGATACGGTCAACATTATTTTCTTTTAAAGCAAAAAGACGTTCTTTGTCTATCGTGTCGGGGCGGCCTGCCTCAACGGTGAATTCACGGCAGGTTTTCATATTAAAATTACCGTTTACCGTTTTGAGCACTTTGTCAAGCTGTTCGGCATTGAGCGTTGTGGGCGTTCCGCCGCCGAAATATACGGTTTCAAGCCTTAAACCAAGCACGGAAGCGATCTCGGCAGTAGCCTTAAGTTCTTCGCACAAAAGGTCAACATACGGCTCGATAAGCTTTTTTGCACGCTCTATTGACGACATTACAAACGAACAGTAACTGCATCTTGACGGGCAAAACGGTATTCCGACATACAAGCTGAAGGAGTCGGGCTTTGAAAGCTCCAATATGCGCCTTTCGTTGCTTTCTGTGCTTTCGGCAAGGCTGAGCTTTTCCGGACTGACGAAAAAGTCGTTTAAAAACCTTTGCCTTGCTTTTGTTTCGCCGACCTCTTTAATTATGTTCCTCAACAATTTCACGGGGCGTACTCCCGTGAGCAGTCCCCACGGCTGTGATACACCCGTATAATCGGACAAAATCATATAGAGCAAGCGAACGGTTGCAAGCTCGTTTGAATTATCGTCATCGCAAAGCGGAGCGGATTTTTCCGCCGTAAAGCCGTTAATATTCGTTCTTACGGTTATTTTATCCGAAATCTCGGCTAAAATATACGGCGTGTTTTCGCTTTCGGCATTGTGATACACGTTTATCTTTTCATCGGGGAAAAACAGCCTTGTAAGGTTTTCAAGCTCAAAGTGAAATTTGTTGTTATTAACGTATAAATTCATATCAAAGGGCTCTCATAAGCGGATTGTATTTTCTTTCGTGCTCAAGCGTGGTAAGCTCGCCGTGCCCCGGAATCACCTTGTAATCACCGTCAAGCTCCTTTAGCTTTTTGAGCGACGCAACCATATCGCCGTAGTTGCCCGTAGGAAGATCGACTCTGCCGTAGGACTCGCAGAACAGCGTGTCGCCGCAAATTATCACATCATCAAAAATATACGAGCCGCATCCGCTTGTGTGTCCGGGGGTAGTGATATACTTTATCTGCGTTTCGCCGAGCATAAAGGTATCGCCGTCCTTTAGCTTTATATCGGCGGAAAACGGCGCAAGGCTGATATTGTGCTTTGCGGTCAGGTTAAGCGCAGGGTTGCTGAGAAATTCGTTGTTCTTCTCCCCTGTTACAATTTTTGCCCCAAACATATCGGCAAGCTGTTTTGCAAAGTAAATGTGGTCATAATGACCGTGAGTAAGCATTACATATTCAAGGTGTCCTCCGTCGGAGTTTATTTTTTCGATAAGCTCATCGCTTCGTCCGCCCGGATCGACAACCGCCGATTTCTTTGTTGCTTCGTCAACAAGGTAACAGCAGTTTGTATCAAGAAATGTTACATTATAAATTTTAATTTTTATCATCTTTTCAAATCCTTTGAGTTAATATCTATCGTTACGGGACCGTCGTTAAGAAGAGATACCTTCATATCCGCTCCGAAAATTCCCTTTTCTACCCTTGCAACTCCGTTGTCAAGGAGCTTTTGACAAAAATATTCATAAAGCGGTTCGGCATTTTCGGGACGAGCCGCATTTATAAAGCTCGGACGTCTGCCGTGGGAGCAGTCGGCGCAAAGCGTGAAATTTGAGATAACAAGTACAGAGCCGTCAATATCGGAAAGCGAAAGATTCATCTTATCGTTTTCATCGGTAAATATCCTCAGACCCGATATTTTTGCGGCAAGCACATCGGCTTCGATTCTGTCATCGCCGTTTTCCACGCCGAGCAGTATCAAAAAGCCTTTGCCGATACTGCCGACGGTCTTTTCTTCAACATCAACCTGTGCGTGCGATACACGCTGTAAAATTGCCTTCATATTAAAGCCTCGTAATTTCTTCGATTCCGTTTATGTCGGAAAGCTTTGATATAACGCCTCTGAGGTGGTTCCGCCCCATTACGTCGATAGTCGCAGTAACGACAGCCTTTCCGTTTTTCAGTTCACGGGAATTCAGTGAGTGAATAAATATGTGCATATTTGAAAGCATTATCGTCACGTCCGCAAGAAGTCCCGTTCGGTCGTTTGCCATAATTTGGAGCGTGCTTCGGAATGCTTCGCCTACCTCGTCCTCCCAATAGCAGGATACCCAGCGTTCGGGTTCTTCACATTTTGAAATGTCTTTCGGCACATTTGTGCAGGTGCGCTTGTGGATAGAAACGCCGTAGCCTCTCGTAATGTAGCCGATTATATCGTCACCGGGAAGCGGATTACAGCAATTTGAAAACTTGATAAGCACATCGCCTGCGTCCGTACCCTCGATTACTACGCCCGAAGTGGACTTTGTGCGCTTTACGGGAGCCTGAGGGACCGTTATGTTTTCGATATTTTCGGCATAGGTTCTTTGGTATTCCTCCTTGAGCCTCGGCATAATCTTCCAAAGCTGAACTCCGCCGTAACCGATAGCCGCATAAAAATCTTCGATAGTATTATATTTTTTAAAATACAATTTATGAAGAAAATCGTCCCACTCGTTTTCTGCAAGGTTAATTCCGTGGCGCTTGAATTCACGTTCAAGCATCTGCTTGCCCTCAACAATGTTTTCATCACGCTTTTCGTGCTTATACCACTGGCGTATTTTTGACTTTGCGGAGGCGGTTTTGCAGATGTCTATCCAAGCACGGTTGGGATGCTCCTCTTTTTGCGTGATAATTTCGCAAATTTCGCCCGATTTCAGCACATAATCAATCGGAACTATTTTTCCGTTGACCTTTGCGCCCACCATTCTGTGACCTACCTGCGTGTGAATGATGTACGCCATATCAATCGGCGTTGAGCCTCTCGGCAGGCTGATAACGTCGCCCTTCGGCGTGAATACATAAACATCGTTTTCTTCAAAATCGTTTCGTATGTTCTTTGCTATTTCGGTGGAATCCTCGGTTTCAAGCTGATCGAGGATCATTTTCTTAACTCTTTGAATATTCTGTTGGAGCCTGTCTTCACCCTTGCTGTCTGCGCCCATACCGAGCTTGTACTTCCAATGAGCGGCGATTCCGTATTCGGCGGTGTAGTGCATTTCCCATGTGCGTATCTGCACCTCAAACGGAATTGCGTTTTTATCAAGCACGGTCGTATGCAGGGACTGATACATATTGGGCTTCGGCATTGAGATATAGTCCTTAAAACGGTTTGGTATCGGCTTGAAAATATCGTGTACAACGCCAAGCACATTGTAACAGTCGGACACGTTATCCACTATAACACGCACGGCAAACACATCAAATATCTGATCCATTGAGCGGTTTCTCATATAGGTTTTGCGGTAAATGCTGTTAATGCTCTTTACACGTCCGCTGATATAAATATTCTTTATGGTATCCTTTGTTTTTTCAAGTATCTGTTCCTTTATGGACTCGATAAATTTATCTCTGCCCTCTTCATTCATAAGGAGCTTGTCTTCAATCTCCTTGTAGCCGATTGGATCAAGATATTGCAAAGAACGATCCTCAAGCTCGTCTTTTATGGTTTTGATACCGAGGCGGTGAGCTATCGGCGCAAAAACTTCCATATTTTCAAGCGACTTGTCTCTGCGCTTTTGTTCGGGCATACAGTCCATTGTACGCATATTGTGCAGTCTGTCGGCAAGCTTTATGATGATAACACGAATGTCGTCCGCCATTGCGATAAGCATTTTTCTGATGTTTTCCGCCTGCTGCTGTTCACGGGTGGAATACGGTATTTTAGAAATTTTGGTAACTCCGTCAATAAGCTTTGCAACATCGGCGCCGAACTGCTTTTTTATTTCGTCAAGCATAACGGGAGTGTCCTCAACTACGTCGTGCAAAAGCGCACCGCAGATAGAATCGGTGTCCATTCCCAGCTCTGCCACAATACAGGCTACCGACGTGGGATGAAGTATATAAGGTATTCCCGACACTCTGCGCTGGTCGCCGTGAGCCTTTTCGGCAAATTTATATGCCCTTGTAATTTTGTCAATATCATATTCGTTGCTTGAATGATCAAGAATATTCAGCAACTCCGTAAAATCCTGATAATGCGCTATCTTTGAATATTTGCTCACCGTGACGCCTCCCTGAGCTGTCTTATTATTTTTGCCGACTCAAGGTCAACCTTTTTTGTGCTGTCCCTGAGCGTGATTTCATTTTGTTTTATACCCTCGCAAATCTCTATAAGCCCAAGCTCGCTTAATGCTTCAAGAATAACTCTGATTTTACCATATGTCAGCCTGTTGTCAAGCCTGTGCGCCAATGTTTCCGTCGGAAATGCGTAGCCTCCGTTTCGGCGCAGGAAAGTGTACAGCAGGGCAAAATCCTGTCTTTCGGGTAAAATGCTTATTATCTGTGACCTTGAAAGCGGTGTTCCGCCGCAAAAATCTTCAAATATTCTCAGGCTTTTAAGCATTTCTTCGGAATCGTCCGATGAAAATTTTATTGCCTGAATACATACGGACGGTTTTACATTGCCGTTGTATTCGTTCAGACTGAGCTTTGCCGCTATATCGACCGTATCACCTTTAGTATATGGAAAAGTATATGTTGACATACCGAATTGCAATGCTTCTATTGTTGTGTTTCCCCTTGTCAGCACAAGGCGAAGATGTTTATTGTTCGATAAAGGAATAATATTGGAAATCGTCATATTGAAAAGCCCGAAAAGCGGCGTGGGATTGCCTGCGCCGTAGGGCTTGAGATATTCAAGATTTTGTATCAGCTCAACCGATATTCCTGCCGGGTTGAGCTTGCAGGATATATTAAGTGCGTCAAACGGCATATTTTCATATGCGTCTGCAAACTCGTTAATTCTTTTGCGGAATAATTCTATATTTCCCGATTCAAGCGACAAACCAGCCGCCATAGGATGACCGCCGTAGTGTGTGAGCAAATCGCCGCAAAAAGCTACGGCTGTGTGCAGAGGAAATCCCTCTACGCTCCTGCCCGATCCCTTGGCGTCATCGCCGTGACGTGAAATTACAACTGTCGGCTTTCCGTAAGCCTCTTTTAATCGTGCCGCAACAAGTCCGTTTACTCCCTGCCGCCAGTTGTTGCCGTCTATCACAATCACCCGCGAGGTAACAAGCGACGGATTTTTCTTTATCATATTGTCGATTTCCGCAAGCTCGGAAGCTTCGATTTGTCGGCGTTGTGAGTTATCGTCGCACATCGTTTCGGCAATTTCCTCCGCCTCGGCTTCATCATCTGTCAAAAGCAGTTTTACTGCGTCGTCACATTTGCCGAGTCTTCCGACGGAATTAAGCCTTGGAGCTAACCTGAACGATACGTCGTAAACCGACAGCTCGCTTTTATTGATTTCTGCCTTTTCAATCAGCTTGTTTATTCCCACACGGTCGCAGTTTCTGAGATTTTGAAGTCCGTGCTTTACAAAGGCTCGGTTTTCTCCCTTTAATTCGACAATATCTGCAATCGTAGCAAGACAAAGCAAATCGGAATAGTTATCATAAAGCGACTCAAAATCGCACAATTCGCCCTCCAGAGCCATAATCAGCTTAAACGCCACGCCTGCGCCGCATAGGTTTTTAAAACGGCTTTTACAATCCTCACGGTGAGGGTCAACAACTGCATATGCGGGCGGAAGGCTTTTTTGCGGCATATGGTGGTCGGTTACTACGGTATCTATGCCCAGCGTGCCGGCATAGGCAATCTCATCATTGGCGGCAATTCCGTTGTCAACCGTTACTATCAGCTTTACTCCCATTTCATTGAGAAAATCGACTGCGTTTTTGTTCATTCCGTAGCCTTCTTCCTCGCGGGAAGGTATGTAGTACATTGCGTTTGCGGACACGGTTTGCAGATATGAATACATAATTGCCGTTGAAGTTACGCCGTCAACATCAAAATCACCGTAAACGCATATCAGCTCGCCGCTGTCTATCGCACGGTTAATTCGCTTTGCCGCCTTGTCCATATCCTTTATCTCAAAGGGCGACGCAATGTCCGAATCGTTAAAAAGAAAATCGTTGACTTCCTCACGGGAGCTTATACCCCTGAGCCCGAGCATCATTGCAAGAACGGTAGGCAAGCTGTATTGTGATTCAATTTTTGAAACCTCGGCTTTGTTGAGCTTTGCGATGTTCCAGAGCTTCAATTTGCGTCTTCCTTTCGGGATTTTTTATCTGATACAAGTAATGATTAATTATTGTGTTCGGCAAGCATTGAGTCGGCATGAGAAAGTGCGGCTTCGGTGATATTTACGCCGCCGATAATTCGGGCAAGCTCGTTTTTCCTGCCGTTTCGGTCAAGCAGGGCAACATTTGTATATGTTCGTCCGTTTTCAATTTGCTTTTGTATAAGATAGTGACTGTCGGCAAGTGCGGCAATCTGCGCCTGATGCGTTACGCAAAGCACCTGTCGGCTTTCCGAAACCTCTTTGAGCTTCAGTCCAACCTTTTCGGCGGCTGAGCCTGAAATTCCCGTATCCACTTCGTCAAATATCAGCGTATCCACCGTATCGGCAGCGGCAAGAACGGTCTTAATCGCAAGCATCATTCTTGAAAGCTCACCGCCCGAGGCTATCCTTGCAACGGGTCTCGGCGTTTCACCGGGGTTTGCGGAAATCAAAAGCTCAACCCTGTCAATGCCCTTGGGGGAAAGCTCGGTCTGCCCAAACTCAGGCACAAGCTCTACGTTCGGCATATTGAGAAACCGCATTTCGGTCTTTACCCTTTTGGCGAACACCTCGGAGGCTTTTTTGCGGCAGGCGCTCAGCTTTTCAGCCGCATCAAGCGTGAGCTGCTCGGCTTTTCGGCACGCTTCTTCAAGCTCGTCACGGTTTTTGTCGTAGCTTAAAAGCTCGTCAAGTCGGGCTTGAATCTGCTCGGCATATTCGGGCAGTTCGTCACAGGGGCAGTTATATTTGCGTGAAAGGCGGTTGAGAAGATCAAGCCTTTCTTCGATTTCTTCAAGTCTTTCGGGATCGCCGTCAAGGCTTTCGATAAAATCGCCTATACTCTCGCTTACGTCCCTCAGCGTATAATATATATCGGTCAGATTACTGCTCAGCTCCTCGTAGGAGCCGTCAAGCTCGGCGGCGGACTGCATTGCCGAGGAAGCAAGGTCTACGGCTTCCGTTCCTCCGTTTGAATCGTCGCCGTCAAGCAGCATCTTTGCTTTGTTTAAAAGCGCATATATCTTTTCAAAGTTCATCAATGAGTTTCGCTCGGCGTCGAGTGCGTCCTCTTCGCCGACCTGAACGTCTGCCTGTGAAAGCTCGTTTGCCTGAAATGTCAGCAGGTCTATCTCACGCAGGCGTTCGCTTTCATCCGTATGAGCTTCGTTTAATTTCTTTTTGAGAATTTTATACTCAGCGTATTTCTGCTTATAATCGGCAAGCAGGGCTTCGTCCTTTGCAAAGCTGTCTATGTAATCAATATGGGTTTCGGGAGAAAAAAGCTCATAGCTTTCGTGCTGACCGTGAATATTTATAAGGTCAAGCGACAGCTCTCTGAGCATAGAAGCGGTTGCGGGTCTGCCGTTAATCTTGCAGGCGCTTTTTCCGTTTGCCGAAAGGGTTCTCTGGAGTATAAGCTCTCCGTCGTCATCGGAAAATCCGAGTTCCCCGAGCTTTTGCCGCACGGTTGAATTGATGTCGTCAAACTGTGCGCTCACAAACGCACTTTGTTCGCCTGTGCGGATAATATTCTTTGAGGTACGCTGTCCCATTATTGCATTTATTGCGTCAATTATTATGCTCTTTCCTGCGCCTGTTTCGCCGGTAAGAACATTAAGTCCCGAATTAAAGTCTATTGAGGTTTTTTCAATAACCGCAATATTTTCAATATACAAAGTTTTCAGCATTTAAATTCATTCCTGTCAGATCAGCTTTTTAAGTTTATCGGTAAGAGCCTGTGCAAGCTCTGTTGTGCGGCAGGCAACAAAAATCGTATCGTCGCCTGCGATAGTGCCGACTATAACCGAATGTTCCGTTGAATCAAGAGAAGCGCAAACTGCGTTTGCCATTCCGCTGTAGGTTTTTATAACAACTATATTCTGAGCAAAGTCAACCGCCCTGACCGACGAAGAAAACATAGCTTCAAAGCCCGAACGGTTGTCGCCTGCGGTGTCGGAAGCGGAAATATAGCGGTACTTTCCGTCCTTGCCGAGAGCCTTAACAAGGCGAAGAGCCTTGATGTCACGGGAAATGGTTGCCTGAGTGGCTTTGTAGCCCTCCGCTCTCAGGCGTGTAAGCAGTTCGTCCTGGGTTTCTATTGAAAATTCGGAGATTATTTCAAGAATTTTTGCGTGCCGTCCCGATTTCATTATAATTCCCTCTCTTTCAGCTTTTCGTTAAGGCGCTTGTAAAAATTGCGCTTGTGTATTGAGAGCATCTCAAGCTTTAGCTTTGACCTTGTTACGATAACCTTGTCGGTATCGAGAATGTCAATATTTTTTTCGCCGTCTATTGTCAGCAGGCAGCTGCATTCGGACGGTATTTTTGCGGTTATCGAAAGCTCGGAATATGCGTCAAAAAGCACCGAGCGTGAAAACAGCGAGTGCGGACAAACCGGCGTCATAAGAATACATTCCATCTGCGGCGCAAGGATAGGTCCTCCTGCCGAAAGCGAATATGCCGTTGAGCCGGTAGGCGTTGAAAACAGCAGTCCGTCCGCACGGTAGCCCGAAATAACCTCGCCGTTGAGCGAAACCTTGAAATCGACTATCTTAGACAACAGACCTCGGGCGATAACTGCGTCGTTTACGGCAAGATAATGCTTTGTATCCTGCCCCTTTTGAACCGCAACGTCAAGCAACATTCTTGTTTCGGAGCAGCAGCTGCCGTCAAGGAGCTTTACAAGGCTGTCTGTTTCATCAATTTCAACGTCTGCGGCAAATCCGAGCCTGCCGACATTTACGCCTATGAGCGGCTTTGAAAACGCTGCGGCGTACTTTGCGGCGTGGATTATCGTGCCGTCGCCGCCTATGGTAACGGCTGTATCGCAAAGCGCAAACAAATCCTCCGTTGTATTTGCAAACGTAATTACGGGATTTGAAAACACCGATTTACATTCCGCAGGCATAAGCACACTTGCTCCGTGTTCATACATAAGCCGTGTTATCTGTTCGGCGCAGGAAATTGCCTTTTCTTTTGAAAGATTTACTATCAAAGCTATCTTCATATAGTCACCTGTTTGTCAAGCTGTTTGTGTGAGCTTTCCACAAGCTCACGGGGAGTTATATTTACATATGATTTCGGATTATCGCTTTTTTGCAAATGTATCAGGTATTCTATGTTGCCCTCGGGGCCTTTTATCGGCGAAAAATCAAGGTTCAAAACGTCAAAACCGTTTTGCAGGCAAAAATCATAAATTCCCTGCACAACTTCAATATGTACTTCGGGATCACGGACAACGCCCTTTTTTCCTACCTTGCCTCGTCCCGCCTCAAACTGAGGTTTTATAAGGCAAACCGCCTGTGCGTTTTCTGCCATAAGCTGTCTTGCGACAGGCAAAATCAACCTCAGCGATATAAACGATACGTCTACCGAAAAAAAGTCTATATCATCGGGTACCTGTTCACGGGTAACCTTTCGCATATTGGTGCGTTCAAGGTTTACCACCCGTCCGTCGTTTCTGAGCTTCCACGCAAGCTGACCGTAGCCCACGTCAATGGAATATACTTTTTTTGCGCCGTTTTGGAGCATACAATCGGTAAAGCCGCCTGTTGAAGCTCCGATGTCCATTGTTATCTTGTCTTTTAGGTCAAGGTCAAAATTGTTAATAGCCTTTTCAAGCTTCAAACCGCCTCGGCTGACATAGCGCAGTGCATTTCCCCTGACCTCAATTTTTGAATTTTCATCATAAGAAGTGCCGCATTTGTCCGCCTTTTGATTATCAACATATACAAGCCCCGACATTATTACAGCTTTGGCTTTTTCACGGCTTTCGGCAAATCCCTTTTCATATACCAGTATATCCAATCTTTTTTTCATATATCTGCCTTTTTTCCCAAATCTTTTGTTATCACATCAACCATTCCCCTGCTGTCAAGCCTGAGCATTGAGAGTGCCTCGGAAACGGACATTTGCTTTACGAATTTATCGTTTATGGCTTTGATATGATAATTGCCCTTAAAGCTTTTATAAAACAGCATATCGGAAAAATTTCTTGCTATTCCGCCGTTTTTAATCCCCTCTTCAAAGAACCACACATTTTCAAATCCCGCCGCAAACTCTACCGCTTCGGAATTTATCGGCTTGAGCTTACAGAGCTTCAGTATGCAAACCTCCAACCCCTGCTCGCTGAGCATTTCTTTTGCCTTTGCGGCATATGAAAACAGTCTGCCGTAGGTTACAATAAGATTTTTGCAGTTTTTACTGCCGTATATATTATAATCAATGCTTTCTTCTCCGAAATCGTCGGGTCTGTAAAGCTCTCCGCCTCTCGGATAGCGCACTGCGGCAAGCTCGTCGCAAACATAGACGGCGCTGTGCAGTGATTTTCTCAATCCGTCAAAGTAGGCGGGCGAATAGATAGTAGCGTTCGGGATAGTATTGAGTATTGAAACGTCAAAAACTCCCTGATGAGTTTCGCCGTCACTGCCCACTATACCCGCTCTGTCTATCGCAAGGACAAGGTGGAGCTTTCCCAGAGCCGCGTCGTGGATAAGCTGGTCGTAGGCCCGCTGTAAAAAGGTTGAATACACCGCAAAAACAGGGCGCATACCCTTTGCGGCAAGTCCGCATCCAAAGGTTACGGCGTGTTCCTCGGCTATGCCGACGTCAAAAAATCTATCCTTGTACAAATGTGAAAATTCTCTGAGCCCCGTGCCGTAAGCCATAGCGGCGGTTATTGCACATATCTTTCCGTCATTTTCGGCAAGCTCGCACAAAAACGAGCCGAACACTGCGGAAAATCCTCTGTGGCTTGAGATAGGCTCGCCCGAATCAATGTCAAATTTACCGATACCGTGAAATTCGCCCGGCTTATCCTCGGCAGGCTGGTAGCCCTTGCCTTTTTTGGTAACAACGTGCAGAAGCACGGGGGCGTTAATCTTTTTTGCCGCTTTAAATGCGTTTTCAAGCTCCTCGACGCTATGACCGTCGATAGGTCCGAGATAGGTAAATCCAAAGCAGTCGAAAAGCGTATTTTTATAGACAAGATTCTTTATTTTTGATTTACTTCGCCTTAATAATCCTTTTATCGGACGCCCGATAAGCGGTATCTTTGAAAGGAGCTTTTCGGTAACGTGCTTTGCCCTGATATACCACGGCTGAATACGAACGGTCGTGAGATAGCGGGGAATCGCTCCGACGTTTTTGGAAATCGACATTTTGTTGTCGTTTAATACAACAATAAAGTTTTTGTTGAAACGTCCTGCGTTGTTCATTCCCTCAAACGCAAGTCCGCCCGTAAAAGAGCCGTCGCCTATCACGGCAATGGTATTGCTGTTGTCACCCGACAAAAGCTTTGCGTTTGCGATTCCGAAAGCGGCGGAAATTGAGGTACTGCTGTGACCGGTATTGAAATCATCATAGCGGCTCTCTTCACGCTTCGGAAAACCCGAAATACCGTCCTTTAGGCGCAGGGTGTCAAAGTCTTTGTATCTGCCTGTAAGCAGCTTGTGAGTATAGCTTTGATGTCCTACGTCCCATACAATGCTGTCCTTGGGCATATTAAAGCTTCGGTGCAGGGCTACGGTAAGCTCCACAACACCGAGATTCGGCGAAAGGTGTCCGCCGTTTACCGACACGACCTCAACAAGCTTTTCTCTGATTTCCGTGCAAAGAAGCTTTATATCGTCTTCCGAAAGCCTTTTGACGTCGCTCGGCGATTTAATTGTAGGAAGAATTCTGTATTCACCCATAAATATACATTTCCTATATCGTCAATACAAATTTGATTTAACCTTTATTATATCAAAAATTGCAGTAATATTCAAAAGTCGGTTATTTACTGCGCTTTGCAAGCTGAAGAGCGTATTCTCTGAGTTCTGCGGTATCGCCTTCAAAAGCCTGCAAAGCTGCGATTGCGCTGTGAGTAAGCTCGTCGACAAGCTTTTTGCATTTGTGGATACCGAGCAGAGAAACATAGGTCGATTTGCTGTTTTCCTCGTCACTGCCGACAGGCTTGCCCAGTTCTTCGTCGGAGGAAATTGCGTCGAGAATATCGTCCTGAATCTGGAATGCTATTCCGAGGTTTTCCCCGTAAAGCGAAGCGGCTTCAATCATTTTTGGATCGGCATTTGCGGATATACAGCCAAGCTCGCAGGCTGCCTTGATAAGACAGGCTGTTTTTTTGTAGTCCATTTCCCTTAACACCTCAATGGGTGCGCTTGTGTTTTCGCTGATTATATCAATAACCTGACCGCCTACCATACCGCTTGCGCCCGTATAGCGTGCAAGAGTATTTGCGGCTGTGCGGCTCGCCTTTTCACCCGCAGCCTCTGCCGCTCTGTCGGAGGTGAGCACCTCAAACGCAAGCGTCAGCAGAGCGTCACCCGCAAGGATAGCTATATCTTCGCCGTAAACCTTGTGGTTTGACGGTTTTCCCCGACGAAAATCATCGTTGTCCATACACGGCAGGTCATCGTGAATAAGCGAATATGTGTGAAGCATTTCAACAGCGCAGGCAAACGGCGCCGCCGCTTCTGTGTCGCCGCCGCAGAGCGAATTAAATTCAAAAACAAGGCTTGGGCGCACTCGCTTTCCGCCCGCTTCAAGGCTGTACTTCATAGCCTCAATCAAAACCTTTTCACGTTCGCCGACATTCGGCAAAAAATCGTTTATTGCCTTTTCGGTCAATCCAACATAATCCATCACGCCTTGTCCTCCCCGTTTTTCATCCTTTTAAGCCTTTGGTTTACTTCCTCTATCTGTCCCTTGTAGCTGTCAAGCTCCTTCATACAGTATGCAAGCAGTTCGCACGCCTGCGCATACAAATCAATGCTTTGCTGAAGCGTAAGACTTTTGTCCTCCATACTTCTGACGGTCTGTTCAAGCTTTTGATTTGCCTGTTCAAGTGTCAGCTTTTCTTCCATTTCGTTTATCCTCCTCAAGGTCTGCATATTCAAGCAGACGCTGTATCCTGTGGTTTGCTCCGCTGCGGCTGATCGGCGGAGTCAGGTTTTGCCCCAGGTCACGAAGCGACATTTCGGGATTTTCAAGCCTGAGATAAGCGATTTCACGCAGATCGTCCGGCAGTGAATTAAGCCCCTTTGTGCTTTTTATATAATTAATCGCCTCAAGCTGTTTTGCCGAAGCGGACGCTATCCTTCCGATGTTTGCGACCTCGCCGTTTATTCTTCTGTTTATATTGTTCCGCACCTGCTTTACTGCCTTTGTCCCCATAATTTCCATTGCGCTCAGCGGTGCTCCGATATATGTAAGCAGGTCGCATATCTGTTCGCTGCCCTTAAAATAGACAACATAGTTGCCGTTTCTCAAAACCGTTTTCGGGCAAAAGGTACATTCGGTTACCTCACCGAGAATTTTGCACAAATCAACCGAAAGATTTTTGTGCGGAACGCAAAATTCACCGTGATAGCTTTTTTCGGGAGACGACACCGAGCCGCAGCTCAGAAACACGCCCCGCAAAAACGACTTTGAAAGCTCGTCGCTTGACACATTGGCTCTGTTGACCCGAAGTGTTACCTGCGACTTTGAATGACCGAAGTCGTCAAAAATACGCTTGCAGTCATCCCCGCCGACTACAGATATGCGATAAAGCTGAGATTGCTCCGACTTTGTACGCAGAGCAGTGCGCTTTTCAATTATCGGCATATATAAATTCTGCAAAAGCATTGTTATTCTTTTGCTGACATATTTGTTTTCTGTTGTAAATATTATAGAGCCTTCGGAAAACGTCTTGCCGAAAAGCAAAAGTCCGTAAAGCTCGGCTTTGAGTGATTCTCTGTCAAACACATCGTTTGAGCAGATTTCCCTTTTAACCTCGGACGAAAACGACACGCTTGTCCCCCTTATTTATTAACGTCCCTGTGCTGAATAACACATTTGTATCCCTTTTGATAGAAATGCTCTTTAAGGCAGCGTGCAATCGTCACACTGCGGTGCTTGCCGCCCGTACAGCCGATACCTACCACAAGCTCGCTTTTTCCTTCTTTAAGATAAAGCGGCACGGAAAAATCAAGCAAATCAAGCGTAAGGCGCAAAAATTTTTGCGTATCCTCGCTGTTAAGAACATAGTCACGCACAACCTTATCATTGCCCGTAAGCGGCTTTAGCTCGGGAATATAAAAAGGATTGGGCAGACATCTTACGTCAATTATCAGGTCGGCTTCAAGCGGTATTCCGTATTTAAAGCCGAACGACATAAACGTAAGCGTAAGGCTTTGTGAGGTGTCGTCCATAAACATCGACATAATGCGCTCTCTGAGCTGTTTGTTTGACATATAGCTTGTATCAACCTTATAGTCCGCCAATCGTCTTACAGGCATCAAAAGCGCTTTTTCATATTCAACCTCCTCCGCCACGGTTCCGTCCTTGAGCCGCTCCGAAAGCGGATGCTTGCGGCGTGTTTCCTTGTAGCGAATAATGAGAGTGTCGGTTTTTGCGTCAATGAACAGTATCTTAACATCATTGTGAGAGGCTTTGAACTCCTCAATATCAGTGTTCATTTTGTCATAATTTTCATTGCCCCTGACGTCAACAACAACAGCAACGCGCTTCATCATATCGTCGTCTGATTTTGAGCATAGCGTATAGAAGGTTGCAAGCAGTGAAGCAGGTATGTTATCAACGCAGTAGTAGCCTATGTCCTCAAGAATGTGAAGAGCAGAGGTTTTGCCTGCGCCGGACATTCCCGTTATTATTACAAATTCCAAAAAATCACCTTAATTCTTTTGTAGAATTATCAATTCACATTCCAAATTATAACCCGTCTTTTCGGACACCGTGGTTTGCACTTCTTTTATAAGAGTCTTTACATCATTTGCCGTAGCGTTTGATTTGTTGATAATAAAGCCTGCGTGCTTTTCCGAAACCTGAGCGCCACCGACGGTTTTGCCCTTCAGACCGCACTGCTCGATAAGCGCACCGGCGTAGTTGCCCTCGGGACGCTTGAACACACTGCCTGCGCTCGGATATTCAAGCGGCTGTTTTGTGTTGCGGCGGTTGAGATAATCGTCCATCTGCGCTCTGATTTCATCGGCGTTTCCCTTTTTGAGCTTTAATGTAACGCCTGTTATAATAAATCCGTTTTTGCGGTAAACGCTTGTGCGATAGCCAAATCCGAGATCGTCTTTTTCTGTTCTGCCGAGCTTTCCGTCGGGAGAAATATGCGACACGCTGTAAACAACGTCCTTCATTTCTCCGCCGTAGGCTCCTGCGTTCATAAACACTGCTCCGCCGACCGTTCCCGGAATTCCCCATGCAAATTCAAGCCCGGAAAGCCCGCATCTGAGCGCAAATTTGCAAAGATACGCAAGAGAAGCTCCTGCGCCGCAGTAAACGGTTGTTTCGTCCACAAGCGTAATATTACGAAAATCACCGTCAAGGCGAATGACGGCTTTATTAAGCCCCTCGTCGCTCACAAGCAGGTTGCTTCCGTTGCCGAGCAAAAGAAAATCAACGTCTGAATCCTTGCACTCCCTGAGTATTGTGCTGAGCTTTGAAAGCGTTTTAACCTTTATGTATGTGTCGGCGTTTCCGCCAATCTTGAATGTAGTGTGCTTTTTCATCGGTTCGTTTCTGCGTGCGTCACAACCGAGAATTTTTGCAAGATTGTAGATTGCTTCTGTGTTATTCATCTGTACCCCCGAATTGGTTATGGTTTGTTAAAGGATTTACTGATTTCCCCATTTATCAACTATTACTTTTGGCGATTCTTCAATATCGTTTACGTCCATTCCAAGACTGACAAGCAGGTCCTGAGCGGCGTTATAGCCCATCTTCTTCTGTCTGTTGTTCATTGCGGCAACCTCGATTATTACCGCAAGGTTACGTCCGGGCTTTACGGGTATGGTTATAGTCGGAACCTCAACGCCGAGTATTTCCATATATTCGTTTGCAAGTCCCATACGGTCATAAACCTTTGCGCTGTCCCACAGTTCAAGGTTGATAACAAGGTCTAATTTTTCGTTTGTCTTGATAGCGCCCATACCGAAAAGCTGGCGTGCATTGATTATTCCTATGCCTCTCAGCTCAATAAAATGACGTATATTTTGAGGTGACTGACCGACAAGCGTGCTGGCGGAGGTTCGGAGTATCTCGACTGCGTCGTCGGCAACAAGACGGTGACCTCTCTTTATAAGCTCAATCGCAGTTTCGCTCTTTCCTACGCCGCTGTCACCGATCAGCAAACAGCCCTCGCCGTAAACCTCAACCAATACGCCGTGGCGTGTGATTCTCGGCGCAAGCACTCGGTTAAGGAACTGTACAAGCCTGGCGGTAAGGTCGGAGGTGCTGTCGTTGGTGCTGAATATTGATACCTTGTGGAGCTTTGCGCTCTCCAATATTGCGTTTGACGGCTCGATGTCACGGCATATTATTACGGCAGGCGGACCGAAGCTGAAAATCGAATCTATTACCATTCTCTGCGCTTCCGAACCAAAACGTCCCAGATAAGCAAATTCCGTATTTCCGAGCACCTGAATACGCTTATTGTCAAAAAATTCAAAATAACCCGTAAGTTCAAGTCCCGGACGGTTTATTTCAACCGTTGATATTTTTATGTCATTATAATTTTCGGCAAGATAAACCTTTGTAAGATTTAATTTTTCAACAATCTGAGACAAGGGAACAGAAAATTCAGTTGACATATATCCACCGCCTTTGATGTTTTTGAGTATACAAAACCTATTTTACATAAAATATTATACACCAAAACGGCATTAAGATAAAGTCTTTTTGTGAATTATTTTTCACTTTTTGCACTGTTTTCAAATAATGATATTAATTGTATCAATTTTTAATTCTGTATCAGAACTAATATATGATACGGCAAAGCCGTCCTTATCATTAACAATGCTGTTAAATACCGACACGCAGTTTGTGCTGATACGGTCGGTATCCTCTTTTATCAGTCTAAGCTCGTTTTCGATAATTTCGGGAACACGCTTATCCTCTTTCATTGCTTTGATTGTACCCGAATCGCAAAGTGTGACGTTCATTATCGGTGAAAAAGCCGCCTGAGTTGAAATATATTCTATGTCACGGCGCATCGTCTGTTTATATATATTTGAATTTATCATCAGCATTTTAATTTTAGGGAGCGATATATTCGGAATATACTTTTGTCGGGCAAGCTCGCACGCCTGCTCAAAGCTGTCGGCGGGAATGTCTATTGCCCACGGGGCTTCATCACTTGACAAAAGGTAAAAGGAGTATATCGTCTGACCGTTTATGCTGTCAACCGTAACGTCCTCGGCAAGCGCCGCAGTATCAATACGCCGTGACTCGGAACAGCCCGAAAGCATAAAAAGAGCAAGGCAAAAAACCACCGCCATTAATTTTTTAAGCATTTTTGCGCCTCCTTATAACCAAAAGATAAATTAACGGAATTAAAAACGCCGTTATAACGGTAAAAATTACAAATATCATAGGGTCGGTTAACACTTCTTTTACGGGATTAATACAAACCGCACAAATGTGCAGTGCAAAAATCACGCCCGCAAAAATCGCAGTGTTCATAAGAGGCTTTTTGTCGTCAATTCCTCTGTTGATACAACAGAGCATCAGCGAAACCGCCAGAAAAACACAAAGCGTTGTCAACGCAAAATAAAAGCTCTCAATGCCTCCGAGCTCGCTTATCTGAGAAACCTTTGCCATAATATAAGTCTGATAGCTTTGATTGTCGGCATAATCGCCAAGCGCAAAATATATAAAAAACATAAATGCCGCAAATTCAAGTGCAAGTATCATCAGAGTGATCATAGGCTGGCGCAGTCTGAAATTCTGAGTGTAGCCCGAAAGGCAGGCAAATATAACGGCTATAAATGACGGAGTGGCAAAAAACAGGACGTTTGACCAAAAGTTGTCCGCACCGCCATGGAAAGAAAAATCATAGTGAAAGAAATCAAGCGAATTAATTGACCCCGAAAACAAGAGAATATAACTCAGCAGTCCGAATATGAACACAAATATTCCGAATCTTGTGACCACATTTGAACCTTGGCACGCCGCATAAAAGCACACTGCAAGCATTATGAAGGCTATTATTGCCTCGGCGGCTTCCGAAGAATATTTTTCACGGAACATTTCTGTGTATCTAAGCAAAAAATACTCTGCCGAATATACAAAATAAGCCGCATAAACTGCAAATAAAACATAGAACAGCTTTGGCGAGTAAGATTTTATTGACGACACTGCGTCATAATTATATTTCGTTTTAAGAATTATTGACGGTAAGAAAATCAATGCACACAACGCAATCCCTACAACAAGACAAATAATGTCAAACGAAAATGAGGTGTTCTTTGAAAGATTATAATTCTGCAAAAGAATTACAGATGACGCACAAAAGAAAAGTGAGAGCAAAAGTCGCTTTGATACGAATTTTTGATTGATTTGCATCAGTCATCCTCCGTTTCGGGAAAATTTTGCACCTTTATTGTACGTTTTGAAAGATATTTCCACGGTGCTCTTATGAACACGTCGCGCATACTGCGTATTGAAAAAGGCGCAAGCGAAGAAAGATACGGAATCCCTAACGAGGTCTTGTCACACATATTGATAAGCACAACTGCCGTAGCAAGTAAAATTCCCCACAATCCGAGCAAGCCGCCTGCAATTATATAAATGAACCTGAGAAGCATTATCGACGGATAAAGCGGTGAGTTTACATAACCGCATATTGCGGCGGTCGCAACTACCATAAGCGTAGATGAGCTGATTATACCTGCGCTTACGGCGCTTTCACCTATGACGAGCGCACCGACGATACTGACTGCGTGACCCAACGACTTTGGTATCCGCAGTCCCGCTTCCTTCATAATCTCATAGACAAACGTTATCAGTATCACTTCAAGCATTACGGGCAGGGGCGTTTGGGCAAGAGATTCCGAGGTCTTTATCAAAATCCACGTCGGGAAATATTCGGGGTGGAACTGAGCAAGCGCAGTATAAATTCCCGGCAAAAATACAGCCGTAAAAAATGAAACATATTTGAGTATTCGGATAAATGTCGCATAATACGGGCGGTTTGAATAATCGTCAACGCCCTGGAACTCCTCGACAAACAGGTGCGGAACAACTATTACGGCAGGTGTGCCGTCAATCAGTATCGCTATTCTTCCCTCGGTCAGCTTTCCGCAGACGGTATCGGGACGCTCTGAAATTCCTACGCCCGAAAACATAGATCTTGAATCCTTGTCCTCAAGGTATTCGGTAAGGTAGCCCGACGCAAAAACCGTTTCAAGGTCGCAATCCTCAAGGCGACGGCGCACCTTTTTGAGCAGTAGGGGCGACACGCTCTTTTGAAGATAGCATATCATCATATGCGTGCGTGAGGTTTTTCCGAGCGTTATTGTTTCAAACACAAGGTCGGGGCTTTTTATGCGGCGGCGTATCATCGACATATTTACTCGCAAGGGCTCTGTAAAGCCCTCACGGGAACCTCTCTGTACAACCTCGCTTTCAGGCTCGGACACGCTTCTGTATGAATATCCCTGCGCTCCGACGGCAAGCATTTTGGTTGTTCCGTCAACTACTATTACCGCAAAGCCCGATGTTGCAAAGGAAATAAGCTCGTCAAGCGTATTGATTTCAATTATCTCGGCTGACGCAAGCACCGACAAAACAATTTCATCAATTACGTCCGAGCCTTGTTTTTTGCCGAAATCGTATGTCGTCAGCGGCGTGAGTATAGACGAAGCCGTAACTTCTTTGTTGCACATACCCTCAATCGTCACCAGCACTGCCGACACGGAATTTTCGGAGATAAGCGTCATTTCACGTATTGTCAGGTCGGCGGATTCCTTAAAAAGCTTTTTCAGCATTGATTTATTTTCTTTGATAGAATTATACATTGTATCACCAAAGTAAGTATTTGCATACGGTGTTAAATTATGTAAAGAATATTATAAAGAAAATAGCAAATATTAAAATCGGTGATAATATGTTGATTTCTATAATCAGAACAGTAGTTTTATATGCGTTCGTAATTTTTGCGATACGAATTATGGGAAAACGTCAGATAAGCGATATGCAGCCCAGCGAGCTTGTGGCTACGCTGATAATTTCCAACATAGCCTCTCTGCCGATGCAGAACACCTCTCAGCCGTTTTTCAGCGGCGTTGTACCCGTAATTATACTTGTTGCGCTTGAAATTCTGACAAGTGCCGTTATGTTAAAGAACAGCAAATTCAGACGGCTTGTATGCGGTAATCCCATTGTCGTGATTCGTGACGGAGAAATTCTGCAAAGCCAGATGAGAAGGCTGAGACTCAGCAACGAGGACCTTTTTACTCAGCTTAGGCAGCAGGACGTTTTTTCCATAGAAAGCGTTCAATACTGCATAATGGAAACCAACGGCTCAATAAGCGTGCTTAAAAAGCCCGAAAAACGTCAGCCGACCGCCGAGGATATGAAGATAAAGATTAAGGACAATAAAATCGAAGCGGTAGTTATAAACGACGGTGAAATCCTTGACAACTCACTTGAGCTCTGCCAAAAAACTCAGGACGACGTATATAAGATTTTGAGAAAAGAAAAAGCAAAGGTCAGCGATGTATTTATTATGTCGCTGGACGCACTCGGAAACTATAATATTGTTTGGAAAGACAAATCGGACAAAAAATCCCGACAGGAGAATTGATATGAAGAGAATCTACTTTTCGGCGGCATTTCTTGCGGTCACATTAATCGGAGCATTCTTTCAGCTTTGGTATGTAGGAAGCAAGGCTGATAAATTTTCGGAACAAATGGACGTAATAGATGAATATATGTTAAAGGACGACTTTGAGAACGCCGTTGAATTAAGCAGAAAAATTGAAGAAGAATGGGACGAAACCGCAAGCAACATTGATATTTTTTTGATACACGATTATGTTGACAGTATCAGCGTGGATATGTCGCATATGAGGGCAAGTATTGAAAACGGCGATCCTCAGATGTATTTTTATGAAAGCGCAGGTATAAAAAAAGGGCTCACTTCCCTTAAAGAAAGTGAGTACCCTTATTTTGAAAATCTGATTTAATTAAACTTAAATCGGAGCGGCGTTCTGCTTTTTATCAGAAAGCAGAAGCTTGCACTCGGATTATTATTTTTTTGCAGATTTTGCGGCTGCTCTTTTGGCTGACTTGCGATTCTGCCACATTACCCAAAGAGGACCTGCGATACAGATTGACGAGTAACAGCCCGAAAGCAGACCGATCATCATCGGAAGTGCAAAGCCCTTAACCGATGAGATGTTATAAACAACAGCAACAACGTAAACTACAATAATTGCGGAAATTGTTGTTACAGATGTCATAATAGTACGTTTGAGTGACTTTGTACAGCTAAGGTTAAATGTCTGAGCTGTTGTTGCACGTCTGCCGAGCAGCTTTCTCTCCTCACGCACACGGTCATAAATAACGATCGTATCGTTAAGCGAGTAACCCAAAATCATAAGCACAACCGCAATGAAGTTTGAGTCGATAGGCATACGGAAGATAACGTAAAGGAAGTAAATCATCGCAACATCGTGGAACAGTGCAACAAGTGCCATAACACCTGCCGACAAACCGCCGATTTTTTTGAATCGGATAGTAACATACAGCACCATAAGCACGCTGGCAATGGCAACCGCCGTAATACACTTGAGCAGGAATTTAAGTCCCATTGACGCATCAACAGAGTTGGATTCAAGAATTGTGAAGTTGTTATCGGGATATTCTTCCTGAAGATCCTTTTCAAGACTCTGCTGAATATCGGTAGAGATAGCGTCGTTGCCGGAGAACTGAACGGATACGTTGTTTCCGGTTGAGCCCATAAGGTCGGCAGAGAATGTTGTTGTGATTCGGTCGGTGGTCTTTTCCTGAATGAAATCATAAAGCTCGTTCTGGTCAAGTTCACCCGTGTAACTGAATTTAAGCGTTGCACCGCCGGTAAACTGAATATCAAGGGTAGTGCCGAAAATACAGTTGCAGATAATACCTAAAAGGATAATCGCTATTGAAATGCCGAAGAAAATCTTTTTGCAGCCGACAAAATCAATTATCTTTCTGCCGTTGTTGTATCTTTCGCTGATTTCTTCGTTTGTGAGTTGTTCTTTAGCTTTAGTCTGAACATTATTTGCCATTCTTTGCACCTCCAAACAACCATTTATGACGCAGGAACTTGTAGCCCGCAGCACTTCTGAGCATCAGACGCGTAAGGAAGATACCCATAATGAAGTTTGAAATTACACCTACAAGAAGCGTGTAACCGAATGCGTAAATAGTACCTGTTGTTGACTCGCCGAATATAACGGAAAGAATATTTGCAGGTCCGAATACGAGCATAAGGATTATTGATACAATTACAACGGTCATATTACCGTCGATAATAGCCGAAAGTGAGTTCTTGGTACCCTTTTCAAGCGCACTGTCAAGAGTTCTTCCCGTCCGCAGCTCTTCTTTGATACGCTCGGCTGTGATTACGTTACAGTCAACGCCCATACCGATTGAAAGGATCATACCCGCAATACCCGGAAGCGTCATTGTGAACGACGGGATTGTTGTAAAGAAGCCCGAAACGGCGGCGATTGTAAGTCCCATCTGACCGCAAAGCGATATTACTGCGATAAGTCCCGGCAAGCGATAGAAGAATATCATAATAAGACTTACTACTATAATAGCTATAATGCCGGCAACAGCCATAGCCGTCAGCGAATTTTCGCCGAGCGTCGGGCTGACTTGTCCGTAGTTTGCGGTTTCAAGCTGGAACGGCAGCGCACCTGCGTTAATCTTATTTGCAAGAGCCGTAGCTTCGTCCGCTGTAAAATCACCCGAAATCTGAGCCTTGCCGTCGGTAATCGTTGCCTGAACGGTTGGAGCGGATAACATAATATCATCCATCCAGATAGATACTGTCTGGTTAAGATAAGTAGATGTGATGTCCGCAAAGGTTTTTGCACCGTCATCTGTAAGCTCAAGGCTTACTACATACTGAGCTTCACCGTTGTTATCCTGATAAACCTGCGCTTCGGCTGATTTTACCGATGAGCCGTCCATAAGAACAGTTTGTGTGTCGCCCTTAGGCGTTTTGTAAACATATTCGCCGTTTGAGTCGATGTCAGTTGTTTCGTACTCTTTTCCCGGTCTGAATGTTAGCTGAGCCGTTGAAGAAATTTCGTTGATAGCGTCAACTGCGTTATGCTCTTCATCGTCTGATTTCCACGGAAAACGTACAATGATTCTGTCGCTGCCCTTATCGGCATACAGCTCATAATCTGTAATACCCTGAGAAACCATACGAAGCTCAATGATTGATTTTGCAGAATCTAACTGCTCATCAGTTGCGTCATAACCGTCGGCAGGCTTAAATGTCGCCTCAACGCCGCCCCTGATGTCGATTCCCCATCGTATGTCGTTGATACCCTTGAATACCGTAACTTTGTTATCACCGTTATAATAGGCTATTCCAAAAACAGCAGTAAACGTAAAGGCAAGTATCAGCAAAGCAACAATGAAGAACACTGGCTTTGGAACTCTTTTCATCCCTTTGAAACCTCCGTATCATAATTGTCTGTTTCTAAGCAAAAAACAACTCTGTTACTTTGCATACTTACAGACGTAACAGAGTTATTATAAGATTTTTTTATAAAAAAGTCAATGGAAACACAAACATTTGATTAAAAAATATTTATTTTCATCAAAATTGCTCGAATTATTTTTCACTTATCACATTGAAAGCAGTTTTTCGCACGCCGCAAGCCTTGTGCATACGCAGAAAACGTCCATTGCTGTCTGAAGCTCGTCATTAGGCGGGAACGACGGCGCAATACGGATGTTTTTGTCGTCGGGATCCTTGCCGAGTGGATATGTTGCACCGGCTCCGGTAAGTATCACGCCTGCCTCCTTACAAAGAGCAACAACTCTCTTTGCGGTACCGGGAAGCACGTCAACGCTGACAAAATAGCCGCCGTTAGGTTCGGTCCAATCGCCGATATTGCAGGGCTTCAGCTCTTTTGCAAGCGTATTGACAACAATCTCAAACTTAGGCTTCAGCACCTTTTTGTGAAGCTGCATATGCTTTAGCATACCGTCATAGTTCTTAAAAAATCTGATATGACGAAGCATATTAAGCTTGTCATAGCTGATTATCTCATAATTATAACGCTCGGTAAATACATTCATATTTGCATTTGAAGCCGCCATTGCCGCAACTCCTGCACCGGGGAAGGTGATTTTTGAAGTTGAACAGAAGATTATCGGCATATCTTCACTGCCTGCCTTTACGCACTCGTCATATATGTTAAGCAGGGTATCGGGGGTGTCGCTGAGGTCGTGAATGCAATAAGCATTGTCCCACATTATTCTGAAATCCTTTGCGGCGGGCTTTAATGCGGCAAAACGTCTGACGGTTTCGTCGCTGTAGGTTATGCCCTGGGGATTTGAGTACTTAGGCACGCACCAAATGCCCTTAATTGTGTCGTCGCTCTCAACAAGCTTTTCAACAATATCCATATCGGGACCGTTCGAGGTCATAGGAACCGGAATCATTTCAAAACCGTAATACTCGGTTATTCCGAAATGACGGTCATAACCGGGGACAGGACAAAGGAATTTTCTGTTTTTTACTTCATACCAAGGCTTACAGCCGTCAACTATCGGTTTCGTCATCATACAGGAAATCGTGTCAAACATCATATTAAGACTTGAGCTTCCGCCCACCATTACGTTTTGATAATTTACACCGAGCATTTCGCCGAACAGCCTGCGGCATTCGTCAATTCCTTTAAGAACACCGTAGTTGCGGCAGTCCATGCCGTCTTCGCCGATAAAATCGGACTTGCTGTTTATTACGTCAAGAAGTCCGAGAGAAAGATCAAGCTGTTCTTTTCCCGGTTTTCCCCTTGCCATATTAAGGCTTAGCTTTTTGCCCTTGGTTTCTTCAAACAGCTTTTCCAAAGACGAATATTCTTTTTCAAGCATATGCTTATCGCTTTTTAAATAATCCATTTTGCTCTCCCTTTAATTCATTATTGCAAAATTCAGTTTAAACCATAAGTATATTGTAATACACACAGTAAAAAAATGCAAGTGCTTTTTGTAAATCCTGCATTTTTGTTCAAAAAAACAGACTCACGCCCATTTAACGAAAAAAACTTGGTGAGTCTGTTGTTTATTTGAATTGTAACTGCCGAGTTAGGCTGTTGTTGCTATAGGCTAATAATACTGATAATAAGAATAATTTCTCTTGCCGTTTCTGTTTTTGCTGATGTCACAGCCGACTTTGATTAAGCCAAGCACCTTTGAATCGGCAAGCTTTATGCTGTTAAGTAAGTTGCGTATATCGCCGTGAGTAGTTGAGCCCTCCCTGATAACCACAACAAAGCCTGAAATATGATCCTTCAGAAGCAATGCGTCGGACACTATTCCGATGGGCGGAGTATCAAGAATTATATAGTCATACTCACTGTCAAGTCGATTAAGAAGCTCCGAAAACCGTGACGAGCACAAAAGCTCGGACGGATTAGGCGGTATCGTACCGGCTGACAAAATGTCAAGATTCGGCAAAATATCATGGTTGACAACTTCGTCAAACGTCACCATTTTTCCGATAACATTTGAAAGGCCGGATGTGTTATCCAATTTAAAAATATTATGGGCGTTAGGACGTCTGAGGTCACAGTCAATAAGCAAAACCTTCTTCTCCATTTTTGAAAAAGAGATTGCAAGATTTGCCGAAACCGTGCTTTTTCCCTCGCCTTTTGAGTGGCTCGTTACGGCAAAAATTTTTTTATCGTCAGCTGAAAGAGAAAACATTATATTGGTTCTGGCAAGCTTGTATGACTCAACAATGGCAAACTTGCTCTTTTCAGACAGTTCAATTCTTTGGGAAGATGATTTTTTAGACTTTTTTGATTTGTTAAACAGCTTAATATTCATACTTTATCACCTACTCAGATTTTTCAAAATCCGGAATCTCTGCAAATACCGGAAGGTCATACATCATTTGCAGATTATCATCAGGCTTAACGGTGGTGTCGATAAGTTCAAGCAATATTGAAATCAGGCACGCAGCTGCCAAGCCTACAAAAAGTCCGATAAGCGTGTTTTTCAGGTTGTCAGGTCCGTAAGGAGAAGCGGGAATCTTTGCTGACCTTATCGAACCGATCTGACCGTAATCAAAATGGTTGTGGAAAACATCCTCGGCTGCTTTTGCAATATTGTTTGCAACATCGGCACATTTTTCGGGGTCCGTACCGTCAACGGAAATTGTAATAAAAAACGTATCCGTATTAACGGAAATTACTACATTGCATCCGTCGTAAAGAGACGTGATTTCATCGGAATTCTGAAATAATGTTACGCATATGTTTGCGAGATTTGTAGAACCGTTTATATCGGAACCGTAAATTTTCTTTGCCTGTTCGTTGGATCCCTCTGAATTATTGACGTTTGCTTTATCTGATTTGCTGTAGTTTTGTACATAAATCATTGCGGAAGTATTGTACATCGGCGTTACAATTACCTTTGAATACAAAAAAAACAGCAAACCGACTACAAGAGTCGTAAGAATAATAAACTTGATTCGCTGCAGGAGAATATTTATTATCTTTTGTACCGTGACATTTTTTGTCATTTTATATACCCCTTTATATTTAAATCAGAGCAATGCTCTGCTTTGCTCAAAGAAAACATAGCCTGCGAAAGATTGCAAACAGTGCAAAGGAGCGTTAACTCCTTAGGGTTTCGGTGAAAAAAGATAACTTCCACTGAAATTACGAAACACTCCCGCCGCCTAACAGGCGATTGATATTTATATTTAAATTATATTATATATCGTCAAAGTAATAATTCTGTATTGGAATAAAAACAAAAAAGGGAGGCAAAAGCCTCCCTAAATTTTTATCAAACGACATTCAAAAGAACGCCTGCGGCAACGGCTGAACCGATAACACCTGCAACGTTCGGTCCCATTGCGTGCATAAGCAGGAAGTTTCCGGGATTCTCCTGCTGACCTACCCTCTGAGATACACGGGCAGCCATAGGTACGGCCGAAACGCCTGCCGAACCGATAAGCGGATTTACCTTTCCGCCCGAAAGTTTGTACATAATCTTGCCGAAAAGCACGCCGAAAGCAGTACCCATACAAAAAGCTACCAAGCCCAAAACAATAATCTTAATTGTGCTTAGGGTCAGGAAGTTCTGTCCGGAAGCCGTAGCTCCTACGGTAGTACCGAGGAAGATTGTGATAATATTCATAAGCTCGTTTTGTGCTGCCTTTGCGATTCTGTCAACAACACCCGATTCCTTGAACAGGTTACCGAGCATAAGCATACCTACAAGCGGTGCAGCGTCCGGCAGGAAAATTGAGATAAGGATTACAACAATAACAGGGAACATAATTTTTTCAAGCTTTGAAACGGGACGAAGCTGTTCCATAACTACCGCACGTTCCTTTTTGGTTGTAAGAGCCTTCATTATAGGCGGCTGAATAATCGGTACAAGCGCCATATACGAGTATGCGGCGATAGCGATTGAGCCGAGAAGATGCGGAGCAAGCTTTGTGGTAACGTAAATAGCCGTAGGACCGTCAGCACCGCCGATGATTCCTATAGCGCCCGATTCCGCAGGCGTAAATCCGAGGAAAATAGCTCCGATAAAGGTAACAAAAATACCGATCTGAGCGGCAGCGCCGAGTATAAGGCTCTTCGGGTTTGCAATAAGCGGGCCGAAGTCTGTCATACAGCCGATACCCAAGAAGATAAGCGGCGGATAGATACCGAGCTTGACACCCTGATAGAGATAATAGAGCAAACCGCCGTAGGTGGTGTTTTCAACATACGTTACACCGTCGATTACCGTCTGAGCGTGTCCCGAAACCGCAACGCCCTGTTCGGCGCACTGTTCGAGAGTCAAAAGGTTGTTGACAGGCGGGCTCATTATAGGCGGATAAAGGTTTACAAGCAGCATACCGAACGCAATAGGCAAAAGCAAAAGCGGTTCGTACTGTTTTTTGATTGCAAGATAAAGCAAAACGATTGATACGCCTATCATTATATAGTTTTGCCAATTAAGCGACTGCAAACCGGAACTTTGATAGAGTCCGACAATAGCTTCCCAAAAGCCGTTTATAATTTCCATAATTCTATATCGTCCTCTCTTTCTTAAAACGGGCGTGTATTATCAAACACACCTGCGTTTGCCCACGCAGAACGTCCGGAATTTGACTTCTTTATGCTCTTTACTCTCACCTTTTGTGAAGAACCGTACATTGAAGAAACAGCCGCCGATATTACGGCAACAACCTCCTCGGGTACTCCGTCGTCGGCAGTCTGAGCCTGTACCGACGTTTTTTCGGGCTGAGCGGGAGCCGAAGCCTCATTTGTTTCAACACTCTCTTTAAGCTTTTTATTCTTTCGTTCGGTAGCCGCAGTCTGAGCCTTTTCTATCACAAAACCGAAAAGCATTATTATGCCTATCAGCAGCAAAAGTACAGAAAAGACCACGACAAAACCCGTAAGTATAACCTTTGCCGCTTCAATGCCTTTTTCGGCAAGCGATAGCTCGGCAGCGGTAATAAATGAATTTATGGATGAAAGATTCATAAAAAAGCCCCCATATCTGTAATTGCATACACGATTATTATACGTTATTATGTGCATTTTTTCAATAACAAATATGGGGAGAATATTTTTTTGTTGAATTTAACAAATTTTTCGGGTTTGCAAAAAAATAATTTGTCAAGGATACTTTTACAGTATTATGCAAATCAAGCCGTTGCAGCCGTCGTTGATAATTTTTTCTATGGTTTCGCCTATTCTGCGGCGTGCGTCGGCAGGCATACGGTAGAGCTTATTGTGCAGTCCCTCGTTTACAAGCTCGTGAACGGATTTGCCGAATATATTGCTTTCCCATATCTTTTCGGGATTTTCTTCAAACTCCTTGAGCAAATAAGACACAAGCTCCTCCGACTGCTGTTCGGAGCCTACTATCGGCGTGACCTCGGTCTTTGTTTCGACTTTCATCATATGAATAGACGGTGCGCTTGCTTTCAGGCGTATTCCGTACTTACCGCTCTGCTTTATAATCTGAGGTTCTTCAAGCGACAATTCGTCAATCGTCGGCATTACTATGCCGTAGCCGGTTTCTTTTACCTGGTCGTACGCCTGCGCTATTTTGTCAAACTCCTTTTTCTTTTGCGAAAGGTCATTTATACAGTTCAGTAGCGCACATTCGTCTTTGATTTCCAGCCCCGTCTGCTCGGACAAAACGCGATAGAACAGATTCGGCGCTATTGATACAGCCATCGAAGCCGTTCCTCTGCCCAAATCAAGCCCCGCAATTCTGACATCGGTAACAAATTCACATTCAGATATTTCTCGGATAGTTTGCTGTACCTCACGAATTTTTTCAATTTTCTTTGCGGAATCCTTGATACACTCAAACAGCGATGACTTCAGCCAGTGAGCCTTATTAAGCTGTACCACCCACTTTGGAATATCCACCTTTATCTCACGGATAGGAAATTCAAACAAAAGCTGTGCCAAAATCCGCTTTATCTCGTTCTCGCTCAGCTCCATACAGCTTACAGGCAAAACGGGGACTTCATACTGCTTTGACATTTCGTCGGCAAGGGATATTGCCCGCTCGCTTTCCGGCTCGGCTGAATTCAGGAGTATGATAAACGGTTTGTTTATCGCCTTGAGTTCGTTTACTACACGCTGTTCGCTTTCAACATAATCCTCACGGGGAATCTCGGAAAACGAACCGTCCGTTGTTATGACAAGACCTATTGTAGAATGGTCGGTGATTACCTTTTTTGTACCGATTTCCGCAGCGTCGTCAAAGGGTATTTCGGTATCTGACCACGGAGTTTTTACCATTCTCGGCATATCTTCTTCGTTGTAGCCGATGGCACTGTCAACAATATAGCCTACGCAGTCAATCATACGGACTTTAAAGGTCGCATTGTTTCCAAGGTTTATTTCAACCGATTCCTCGGGGATAAACTTTGGCTCGGTAGTCATTATCGTTTTGCCTGCCGAGGACTGCGGAAGCTCATCAACCGTGCGTTTGTAAATGCTTTCGTCTTTTATGTTCGGCAAAACAAGTGCGTCCATAAAACGCTTTATAAAAGTTGATTTACCTGTTCTTACCGGTCCGACTACGCCTATGTACACATCGCCGTCGGTTCGCCGGGAAATGTCCTGATATACGTTTCTTTCCTCCATCGTTCTACCCTCCTATATTCTCGGCACAAGCAGCATTTGTGCGCTGTCAAGCACCATATCGTCAAGTGAATTTTCGGTTTTGAGCATATCAAGACGTGTGTTGTGAGATTTCGCTATGCTCCAAAGATTCTCTCCTCTGCCCGCAAAATAAAGCGTCAGGGCACATTTTTCGGGGATTATCGGCTTATCTTCAAACACTTCAACATCTGACACTGCCTTAAAGGTTTCCTGTTTTATGCCGCAGGCTGTGATTTTAAGCTCACATCGTATTTCAACGGTGTTGTCGTCGGCAAGTCTGAAGCTTATGCTTGAAGCACGGACGCAAAGATTTTTAAGGGAATTACAATCTCCCGCCGAGCTTACTATATGCTCGTAATCCGACGAACGTTCGATAAATACGGGAAAATTCTCCTCATTAAGCGCAAGCATACATATATTAAGCTTGCCCGATACTTTTACACCGTCGTCGGTTTCGGTACAATCGGACGATACAACGTCTGCGTAAATATCAAGAATTTTTGTTATCTTGCCGTCGTCAACCTTGACGGAAAGCTTCTGCATACTGCCTTCGTTTATCGGCGTTACCTCGCTTTGAAATCTGAGCTGTTCAAACTGAGGACTTGACGAGCAATGCACGGAATATGCGTCGGTGATTATTTCTTCATCGTTTACAAGATAACCCTCTTCGGTCACGCAGAGCTTAACGTCAAGCACTACGGCGGGCTTTTCGGACAGCATATCGTTTTTCAGCCGCAGGTCATATGACATTATCTCGCAGGTAACGCTGTTTATGGTATCCTCGTCAATTCCCTCGCAGTCGATTATCTGATTAAACGGCAAAAGGTAATCTATCTTTCCCGTTGCACCTGTTTCAACATCGGAAAGATAGAACATTTTAAGGTTTATCTCACCGTTCACCATAAGCTTGCCCGTTACCGCCTTGGTATCGGTAATGCTTACGGTCACGTTTGAATAAAGTATGGTTTCTATGGCAGGCTTGTCGGCAACCGAAATTTCCTCGCAAACATTGAACTGCTCCTGGCAAAACGACTTTAAATCGGCGCATCTTGCCGATACTCTCAGAGCTTCAAGCGCGTCGTCCGAGGGGGTGTAGATGTTGGTTCGGCTTGTTGAAAACACCTTTGCATACAGTGAAAACGCCCCGTGCATAACAAGACGTCGGGGGCTTAAAGCCCTGCAATTTATGTATTCAGGCTTGGTTTTTGTGATTATGACAGGATTGTCGGGCGTTTCTTTAACAGAAAAGCTCTGAGAAAAATTAACGCTTTGCTCGCAGCAGCGAATAGTTTTGTTGATGCTCTCAACATAAAGCACGGTAACAACGCAATAGCCGTCAACCTGAAGCTGACCTCCCGACAGGGATTTTGACTGTATTTTTGGCGTCAGCGTGCATTTTAAAATTTTTTCAATATCCGGACAATAATCGGGTAATGTCAAATCCACATCTGCAAGCTGTTCGGCAACCGTATCAAGCACTGTTACGGGGGTGCAGAATGAACGGTTATCCTGATTAAACTCCATATTTATCTCTCCTTTTGTTTTTATACTAAAATATATTACCTCCCTAATTAATTTATGACTTGATTACGTTAAAAATATGTAAGTAACTATCGCATTAAGCGCAGAGCAAAGAGCAAAAGCAAAAGCTAAGTGCTGTTTCGATTTAAATTCGCAATCAGCACCAACTGTGTTACGCAGGCAATAACCTTTGCTTTTTTATCTGAAATTCAAAAGCAGTTGCTCTTCGCTCTGCATCTAAATGCGGCGTCACTTAAATAGACTGAGGTATCTTTTTTATTCCGTAAATTTTACGCAGAATCGGTCCGAAAAATTTTGGGTTTACAATAAGTACAACTTTCATAATTACCTCCGAAGACATGATATGCTTACGATTACAAGCGTGGCGGCGGCTACAATAAGTACCCATTCAGTTGGCAAAACCGTTGCTATCAGCATTCCGAGCCCGAATGCAACCGCCCATTTGATTTTGTTTGTGTAGCAATTCACCGTATCACCCTTTATCAGTCTATACACTACAATAATTTGTGTGCAGAAAACCGCTTGAATTTTGCTGTGTTTTGAGATAATATATATTGTAAAGTGCGGCTTTTACCGCTTTTTTTAATCGGAAATTTCGTGAGGTGAAATTTTGAGAACGCTTGAAATAAACAAAAACGACGCAGGTCAGCGACTTGACAAATTTTTACAAAAACGCTTTAAGACTCTGCCAAAATCGCTGATGTACAAATACATACGGAAAAAGTGCATTAAAGTAAACGGCAAAAAATGCGATATAGGAACTATGCTCAACGAGGGCGATACGCTGACATTTTACATAAAAGACGAGTTTTTTGAGAGTTCTCAGCCGAAGACCTATGAATTTATGAAAGCTCCCTCAAAGCTTGATATTGTTTATGAGGACGAAAACATAATGCTTATTGATAAAAAGCCCGGCGTTATCGTTCACCCTGACAAAAGCTATCATTATGACTCGCTTGTTTCACGGGTTCAGCACTATTTGTACAACAAGGGCGAATACGATCCCGCTTTGGACAAAGCGTTTTCACCTGCGCTTGTAAACAGAATCGACAGAAACACGGGCGGCATCGTCATTGCCGCCAAAAATGCCGAAAGTCTGCGTATTCTCAATCAAAAAATGAAAACAAGAGAGCTTGAAAAATTTTACCTCTGCCTCCTATGCGGAAAGCCGAAAAACGACGGCGGCGTTCTGCACGGCTACATAACCAAAAACGAAAGCAAAAACAAGGTGACCGTATTCAAAAATCAGGTTGAAAATTCAAAAGAAATTCGTACAAAATACAAAATTCTTGATTTTGACGGCAGATACAGCCTTGCCGAAGTTGAGCTGCTCACGGGCAGGACGCACCAGATAAGAGCGCATATGGCGTCAATCGGACATCCGCTTGTCGGCGATACAAAATACGGAAAAACAAAAAAAGCCCCCGACGGTTTTAAATATCAGGCGCTTTACAGCTACAAGCTTAGGTTTAATTTTACGGAAAACGCAGGGGCTTTGGAATATCTGAACAGCAGAGAATTTAAGGTTAAAAACGTATGGTTTGCAAAGGATAATCATATTTCCGTACAGACAATGAAAGGATAATTATAATGACTTACGATTGTTTGATTATAGACGATGAAAAGCTGCTTGCAGACAGTACAGCGGAATATTTTAACCTTTTCGGTGTAAAATCCGCCGTTGCATACAGCGCTTCGGATTGCAGAGAATTTTTGAAAGAAAACAGCGCAAAGCTGTTGCTGCTTGACATCAACCTCGGCGACGGCACAGGCTTTGAGCTTTGCAAAGAGCTTAGAGAAACTACCGATATCCCCATTCTGTTCATTTCGGCACGGACAAGTGACGACGACCAAATCATCGCTCTCAGTATCGGCGGCGACGATTATATACAAAAGCCGTATTCACTAAGCGTTTTGCTTGCAAAGGTCAGGGCTGTTCTCAAGCGCTGCGGAAGCAGTACGGAAGAAAGCTACTCCGACGGGCATTTAACGGTTTGCCTGCTGTCGCTGAAAATCAGAAAAATCGCTCCGAAATCATTGCTTTCGGGAGAATAAAAGCTTTTAATCGGTCCGCTGTTCCAAAGGCAAACCTTAAAGCCTTGCTGCGATTTAAGCAGATAAAATAAGAACGACAGGCTTCGATAGAAACCTGTCGTTTTTGATGGTGCCGGTGGTGGGACTCGAACCCACACACCCTTGCGGATAACAGATTTTGAGTCTGTCTCGTCTGCCAATTCCGACACACCGGC
>UQQD01000010.1 GCA_900543095.1 uncultured Ruminococcus sp.
GAGCGTGTCGGCAAAGACAGAAAGCGTGCAAGCGTTTATCCTGTTGAGCAGTAATTACATTGCGTTTTAGGGTGGATCTATTCCACCCTTTTTGTTTAAGTAATCATTGATTAATATTAAATATATTTGATATACTAATACTGTCTAACGTACATCATTCCATATTACTTTTTTAGCGGAGAATACTATGTTTGTAGATAAAGCCAAAATAAAAATCAAAGCAGGCGACGGCGGCGACGGCGCAGTATCCTTTCACCGTGAAAAATATGTTGCCGCAGGCGGACCCGACGGCGGCGACGGCGGCAGAGGCGGCAATGTCGTTTTTGTTGCCGATTCAAATCTTTCCACACTCGCCGATTTCCGTTATAAGCGTAAATATTCTGCCAAAAAGGGCGAAAACGGCAGAGGTGACCGCTGTAGGGGCAAAAACGCTGAGGATCTTATTATCCGAGTTCCTGTCGGAACAGTCATAAAAGAAGAGCAAAGCGGCAGAATACTCGCCGACGTTTCCGATGATAAGCCCTATGTTGTAGCAAAAGGCGGCAAGGGCGGTTGGGGCAACCCTCATTTTGCAACCGCAGTTCGTCAGGTGCCTCGTTTTGCAAAACCCGGACTTCCCGGTGAAGAGTTTGACGTCGTGCTTGAGCTTAAACTCCTTGCCGACGTGGGACTTGTCGGATTCCCAAACGTCGGAAAAAGCACCCTTGTTTCTGTAGTTTCTCAGGCAAAACCCGAAATAGCAAATTACCACTTCACAACCATAACTCCCGTGCTTGGAGTTGTGTCAATGGGCGAAGGCTCGTCATTTGTAATGGCGGATATTCCGGGGCTTATTGAGGGTGCGTGGCAGGGAACAGGACTCGGTCATCAATTTTTGCGCCATGTTGAACGCTGTCGTATGCTTGTTCATATAGTTGACGTTTCGGGAAGTGAGGGCAGAGACCCTGTTGAAGATTTTGAAACAATAAACTCCGAGCTTGAAAAGTTCAACCCCGAGCTTGCAAAACGTCCTATGATTGTAGCGGGCAACAAATGCGATATGGCTACAGACGAACAAATTGCGAAGTTCAAAGAATATGTTGAGGGCAAAGGCTACGACTTTTTCCCGATAATGGCGGCAATACGCTATGATGTTGACCCGATGCTCAAAAAAATTCAGGAAATGCTCTCAAAGCTTCCGCCAATTTCAAAATACGAGGCTGAGCCTGCGCCTGTTGTAAAGGTTGAGGATTTTGACGATCATTCGGTAAATATCAAAAATGTAAACGGTATTTATACTGTGGAAGCCGACTGGCTTTTGCAGGTTATGAAAGGCATAAATTTTGACGATTACGAAAGCCTTAATTACTTTCAAAAGGTGCTTGTAAACGGCGGAGTTATTGACGCTCTTAGGGAAAAGGGCTGTAATGATGGCGATACCGTTTCGATTTATGACATTGAATTTGACTTTATGGAGTAAGGCAAAAGTATGGAAAATATAGCAAAATCGCACACAAAAGCCGATGAAATATCACCGCTTACGCTTGCGTTTGTCGGCGACGGAGTATATGATTTGCTCGTAAGGGATTATCTTGTAAATAACGCAAATCGTCCCGTGGGAGAGCTTAACAAAATTAAAGTCAGCTTTGTGAATTGTAAAAGTCAGGCGCAATATGCTCAAATGCTTTTGCCGCACCTGAGTATAAAGGAAACCGCAATATATAAACGGGGGAGAAATGCGGCGCCGAAATGCATTGCAAAAAACGGCTCGGTTGCCGATTATCACAGTGCAACGGGGCTTGAAAGTCTGTTCGGTTATCTTCACCTTAACGGCGAAGAAAGCAGGGTAGAAGAGCTGTTTGAGTTAATTATACATAGTTCAATAAACAAATAGTTTCAGAAAGGACAGTTTGCAATGAAGCTGAAAGCTGATAATGTAAAAACAACAGTATTGGATTATCTGATAATCGCAGCCGGCGCAATAATTTACGCCTTATCTGTTGTTGTGTTCACCTCGGCAAACAACATTGCGCCGGGTGGCTTTACGGGTATCGCAACAATGCTTAATTACCTGTTTTCTGTTCCGATCGGTATGTTTATTTTCATTATGAACATACCTTTGTTTATTTGGGGAGCATACGAAAACGGAATTAAATTCCTTACGAAAACAATAGTGGGAACGCTTTTGGTGTCAGTAGCAATAGATGTACTTACGCCGATTATGCCGGTATACAAGGGTGATACGATTCTCGCTGCAATATTCGGCGGAATTCTTAACGGCGCAGGGCTGGGAATTATATTTTACCGTGGAGGCTCAACGGGCGGAACGGATATTATCGCCGTAAATCTTCACAAGCATTTTCCGTTTCTGTCAAACGGAAAGATAATTATGCTGACGGATATAGTAGTTCTTGCCGTAGCGTGTTTTGTATATCACAGCCTTGAAAGCGCATTATACGCAGGAATAGCAATATTTGTGAGTATTCGTGTAATTGACGCAATTTCTTACGGAACATCAAGAGGAAACGGAAAGCTGATGTTCATTATAACAAACAAAAGCGATGAGGTAACCGCAGTAATACTTAATAACCTCAAGCGCGGAGTTACGCTGCTCGACGGCGAAGGAGCCTACAGCGGCGAAAAAAAGCGGGTAATTATGTGTGCCGTCCGTCCTCAGCAGGTTTTTAAAATAACTAAAGGCATAAAAAATATAGACCGCAGTGCATTTATAATTGTAACTACCGCAGGAGCAATACAGGGTGTTGGATTTGCAAAGGAATAATTGTATATTGTTTGTAAATTTTTATTTTGAATCATTGACGTCATAAATTATAAGATGTACAATTATGTTGCAAAGCTCCAAGAGCTTCAGGTTGAGTTTTATTATCTGTAAAATCCACCCTAACCGGTGAACTTTTGCAATAAAAAGCATATCTAATAATAATTTTCGGGTGAGGTAATGAAAGGTAAAAATAACAGCCGCATGAAAAAATATTTGACTCCAATCGTTATGCTTGTAATATTTGAAGCGGTTGCGGTGACGCTTTGGCTAACGCTTGACAACATATTTTATCTGTTTAATTTCAGTTATATCGGCATTTCGCTTGCGCTTGGACTCGCATTATTTGCAAATCATAAGCCCTACGCACGTCATTTGGTTCAATTTTTAGTCGGAAGCTATATGCTTGTGTATCTCGGAATCATTTCGGGTGAAAATATGCAGATTGAAGGCTTTTGGTACTATCTGTTCCTCGGTGTTTTTGAAGCGGCGACCATACATTACGCAGTGGCAAAAATTTTCGGTCCGTTGGTTTTCGGACGAGGCTGGTGCGGATATGCGTGCTGGACAGCTATGATATTGGACCTTCTTCCGTACAAAACTCCTCAAAAGCCGCGAAAAAAGCTTGGGTTTATTCGCTATATTGTTTTTGCTCTGTCGTTTGTTTTTGTAGTATCTCTGTTCATCTTTGATATTGAGCAAAAAGATATGATAATGTGGTACAGCTTTTTAATCGGCAACGCAATATATTATGCAGTAGGAATAATTCTTGCATTTGTTTTTAAAGACAACCGAGCGTTTTGCAAATACATATGTCCCGTTACCGTATTTCTCAAACCTATGAGTTATTTTTCACTTTTCCGTGTAAAAGTTGATGAAAAGAAGTGCATTTCATGCGGCAAGTGTCTAAAGGCTTGTCCTATGAACGTTGAGGTCAACAACAATTCACGCAAACGAAAAAACGGCACGGAATGTATTTTATGTATGAAATGTGTTGAGGAATGTCCCGTAAACGCACTTGACGGCTTTACAAAAAAAGAAAAGTAAAATTCGATAAAACAAAAATTCAGCACCCTCAGAGCTTGAGCGATTCAGGTTGCAGCTCTGTAAGGGTGCTTTTTAATCATAATAATTTTATTTTCTTTCTTTAAATACCCATTTTCTTTGAAGCGTGTAGTTTACCGCCCACAAAAGCACGTCAACTATCGCTTTGGTTATCGTAACGGGAATAGGGACAAACGATAAGAGCGAAACGATAACGGAGCTTGTACACATTATTCCCAAAAACAGAATTACAAATCTCCATACCTGACCTTTAAGATCACCGTTGTTTTTAAAAATCACCTTTCGGTTTATCAAAAAGTTTATTCCGCCCGATATAATCCTCGCAAGCACAGTTGCAAGAATAACATTAATTGCAAGCGAGGAGGGCAAAAGGTAGGTTATTACCGTAAACAGGATAAGATCTATCAGAGCACAACCGATTGACGCCGTCGCAAACCTGAGCGGAGTTGCATATATGAGATATGTGTCTTTAATAACCCTGTAATCGCTTTTTTTGTTTTCCGAATAGTCGGCAACAATACTTATATTATATATAGGGATTTTTTTGTCGGCGCAGTGTGTTAAAAAATTCATATCATAGTCAAAGCGTCTGCCCTTTGTGCTTACCGCAAGTTCATAAAGATAATTCGGAATCCCCCTCAAACCCGTTTGGGTGTCCTTACAGCTTACTCCCGTTATAATTTTAAAGTATGCCGAAGAAAGCCTGCTTCCGAATCTTATTCCGAAAGGAGCGTTTGACTTTTTAATATCACGTTTGCCCAGCACAAGGCAGTCGGGGCGTAAATCCATAGCTCTTGCAATCTTCATAACGTCCTCTGCACGGTGCTGACCGTCCGAATCAACGGTTATATAGCCCTTTATGTTATACAGCTTGTTGTGAGCGTATTTTATGCCCGCCTTAACGCTTATGCCCTTGCCTTCGTTCTTCTCAAGCTTTATGATATGGCACCCCATACTGAGCATTTCGGCAAGATATTGCCTTGACAGCTTAACACCGTCGTTTACGATAACAATATTATCGGCGCCGAGTTCACACAACCGTCTGCACAATTTCAGGGTGCTTACGGTTTCATAGTAGATGGTAATTATAACAGCGTAGTTCATACAAATTCTCCTGTAGATATATCCTATTATATTGAAGCAGAGCTTTGCTTTGCTCAAAAAATCGGGGACATTCACACTTAGATTATACAGCAACTCATATCTAATTACAATATCCGCCAAATGTAAAAAAACAATAAAAATTTCAAAAAACTATTTAAATTGTCATCATTAAATGGTATAATGTATTTAAAATTAACGAAAGACGGTGATTGTATTTGTATAAAAGAATAATAGCCTCGATTTTATCACTGCTGATGCTTACGTCAACAGCGGTATATTTTTCCGGCTGTAATGAAACTCCGGTTGATTCTACCGATTACAAAACTTCCGAAAAGGTAGAAAACGGAGCAATATTACAGGCTTTCTGCTGGGATTTTAACACGATAAAAAAATCAATGGCAGACATAGCCGCCGCAGGTTTTTCAGCCGTGCAAACCTCTCCGATTAACGAATGTCTTGTGGGTGAAGACGGAGGAATGGAGCTTTACGGCAACGGCAAATGGTATTATCATTATCAGCCCACTGACTTTAAGATAGGCAACTATCAGCTCGGAACACGTGACGAATTCAAGGCAATGTGTGATGAAGCCGAAAAGTACGGCGTCAAGGTAATTGTAGATATAATTGCAAACCATACCACGCCTCAGACAGACAAGGTAAGCAAAGACCTTATTGAAGCAGGCGGCGGCAGCCTTGAAACGCTGTATCACAAGGGCAACGCACACGACCTTATCGATTACAGCAACCGTCTTGACTGCACCACATACAAAATGGGCGGATTACCCGATATAAACACTGAACGCACGTCTTTCCAGGACTATTTTATTGATTTTGTCAATGATTGTATAGCCTGCGGAGCAGACGGCTTCCGTTATGATACAGCAAAGCATATCGGACTTCCCGACGATCCAAAGGAGGACGACGGTTTTAAAAACAATTTCTGGGAACGTGTTACAAAAGAAATTGATAAAGCCGATGATATGTTCATCTACGGCGAGGTATTGCAGGGTAACAACGACCGCATTGCCGATTATATAAATGAGATAGGTCGCACAACCTCAAGCACCTACGGAAGCAAGATTCGAGCCGCAATCGAAAACAATATAGTTGATACAAGCGCCGTAAAAGAATATTGGCTCGGCGATGCACCGCTTAATATGGTAACATGGGTTGAATCGCACGATAATTACATAAACGACGGCACTTGGGCGCAGCTTACAAAGGATCAGGTCATTCTCGGCTGGTCAATCATTACATCACGCAAGGACGGAACTCCGCTGTTTTTCTCACGTCCGTACAACAGCTCAATAGAGGACGAATGGGGAATGAACCGCATAGGCGTTCAGGGCGACGATATGTACAAGGACAGCCGTGTGTCTGCCGTGAACTTCTTCCGCACCGCAATGATCGGCGAGGACGAAAACCTTGTAAACCCCGATATGGATTCATCGGTTCTGATGATAGAAAGAGGCAAGAAGGGTGTTGTAATAGTAAACACCATAGGCGAAAAGGAAGTAAACTTCGAAACAAATCTTGCCGACGGAAAATATATCGACCGCGTTGATAATAAGACAGAATACACCGTCAAGGGCGGAAAACTGACATGTGATACAAAGCTTCCGTCAAATTCCGTAACAGTTCTTTATAACGACGGTTACACAAGCTATGCACCGCAGGCAAATGTCGGCGTAGCCGACGGTACAAAATTCAACATTGAGGGCAATACGGTTGACGTTTCTCTCACACTCACCAACGCCGAAAACGGTACCTATACAATAAACGGCGCAGGTGAAAACACATTTACCGACGGCGATAAGGTAACGCTCACACCCGATAACGACGGTATAGCAACGCTTGAGCTTACCGCCGAAAACGCTCAGGGCGTTTCGACCTATGAAAAGCTTGTTTTCACACTTAAGCAAAGCTATCAGATATCAAAAGGAACAACGGTGTATTTCCAAAAGCCCGATACGGGTGACTGGGACGATGATATATACGCCTATGTTTATGATGACGATATAAATGAAAACGACTCCTGGCCGGGAATTGAAATGGAAAAAGAATCCGACGGCAAATACAGCTACACCTTTGTTAATGATTGGAATAACCCGTATATAATCTTTAACGACGGCGGAGCAACCGACGGTGTTCAATATCCCGAAGGTCAAGGTCTTAAGGTTGAGCCTGATAAGGTATATACAGTAAAATAAGTTTTGGAGACAATTATGAGCGAATTAAAAAATGTTAAAATGGAAGGAAGCAAAGTTCCTGCCGAAAAAATAACAAATCCCGAGCTTTGCGCTGCGATTGAAAAAATGCAGTCGGAGGGCAGTAAAGAAAACATTAACGCAATGATTAACGAAGTTGTAAAAGCAAAGTTTATTCTTCCCGCAAAGGTTGAGAGTATTCCCAAAGCCGAAACCAAGAACGGCAGAACAATTATGGGAAACACAACTCAAGTGCAGTTCCGCCTGCTTGAAAACGGCAACAAAGAAAAGTTCTTCGGAGCGTTTACCGATATAAGCGAGCTTAACAAATGGAACGGCAACGAGCAGGCAAACAAGGTCGTAACCGATTTTGACAGTCTTGCACAAATGGTTACCGATCCAAAAGCCGGCGTACTCGGTTTTGTAATCAATCCGTTCGGCAAAAGCGTGACCTTCCCAAAGCCTATGGTGCTTTCAATCAAGCAACAGCGTGATTATCTCAGAATGAAGTCGCACAAGACTATTGAGCCGGGTTCGCCCGTTCAGCTCGGTGACCCAAAGGAATATCCCATTGACCTTATGGCGGCGCTCATCAATCACTTCAGCACCGAACCGCTTGTAAACGCCGCATACCTTAGAATGGTCGAGCAAAACGGACTTAAGAGCTACCTTATTGTAGTTGATTTTGTCGGCGATACCGAGCATACGTTTGATGCAATCTCAGATGTTGCAAAGCCGTTCCTTGATGATGAAGTTCAGCTTTCAATGATGCCGTATTCAATGGAATTCGGCAGAACCGCAGTGAAGGGAATAGAGCCGTTCTACAAAAAGAAGTCTGAATAATTTTTACCGCAGGAAATACCCCCGAAAGACCAAACCTTTCGGGGGTAATGTTGTTTATCTACATTCTTACGGGAATACCTTTTTTGTTAAGGTATTCTTTTAACTGCGGTATCGGTATTTCTCCGAAATGGAAAAGCGAAGCCGCAAGCACTGCGTCGGCTTTTCCTGCGGTGAGTGCGTCATAAAAATGCTCAAGCGCACCTGCGCCGCCGCTTGCAATAACGGGTATGTTTACTCTTTCCGACACGGCCTTAGTCAGCGCAATATCATATCCATTTTTTTGACCGTCCTCGTCCATACTTGTCAATAAAATTTCGCCTGCGCCCAGCTGTTCACATTTTACAGCCCATTCAACAGCGTCAATTCCCATAGGCTTGCGCCCGCCGTTTATATAAACCTCCCAGCTTTTGCCGTTCCTTTTTGCGTCAATAGCGGCAACAACGCATTGACTGCCGAATTTATAAGCCGCCTCGCTTATAAGCTCAGGGCGATAAACTGCTGCGGAATTTACAGACACCTTATCTGCGCCTGCTCTTAAAAGTAAGTTAAAATCATCAACGGTTCTTATTCCTCCGCCGACAGTAAACGGGATAAAGATTGAGTTTGCAACCTTTTCCACCATATCGACAGTAATGTTTCTTGAATCGCTTGAAGCGGTAATATCGAGAAACACAAGCTCGTCTGCGCCCTGCTTGTCATATTGCTTTGCACATTCAACAGGATCGCCTGCGTCAACAAGGTCAACAAAGCTCATACCCTTAACAACTCTGCCGTTTTTAACATCAAGGCAGGGAATTATTCTTTTTGCATACATAATATTTACCCCCCTCAGCCGTTTACAATGTCAGCAAAGTTCTTTAGGATTTTAAGTCCTGTTTCACCGCTTTTTTCGGGGTGGAACTGCGTAGCAAAAACATTGTCCTTTTCGATTGCGGCGTCAATTTTTACACCGTATTCCGTTTTAGCGGAAACAATTTTTTTGTCTTTTGCGTCAAGGAAATAGGAATGTACGAAATAAACATAGGAATTTTTGTCAATACCCTTAAAAAGACCGTTTTCTTTTTTTATTTCAAGACTGTTCCAACCTATATGCGGAATTTTCAGTCCGTCACCCGACGGTATTTTTTTTATTGTGCCGTCAAAAACACCCAGCCCTTTTGCGTTTGGACTTTCTTCACTGTAAGGAAACAAGAGCTGAAGCCCCAAACAAATTCCCAAAAACGGTTTTTTGCTGTTGATAAAATCAATTACGGTGTCCTTGATACCGTAGGAGTTCATTGTGTCTATTGTATCACCAAACGAACCTACGCCCGGCAAAACAGCTCCGTCGGCTTTCAGTATTTTGTTTTTGTCATTTGTAATAAAGGCGTCGCAGCCGATATATTCCAGTGCTTTGTACACGCTCTGAATATTGCCTGCGCCGTAATCAATAATCGCTATCATCGCTTCATCTCCAAATCAACGGTTTTATACAGCAATTCTAACATAATCTGATTTTTTTTGCAATACTAACAATCATCTCTCGCAATTTTTTGCAAAATACTCTTAAAAATAATTCATCTGTTATTGAATTTTGCAAGTCGTTGTGTTAAAATGAAAGCGTATAGAAATCCACAAGGGGGATTTTAAATGATTACACATCTTCTTACAAGAATAGATCTGATGATGAATTCTTTTTCAAAGGGTCAAAAGCGCATTGCGCTTTATATAGAGGAACACTACGACAAAGCGGCATTTATGACCGCTTCAAAGCTCGGACAAACCGTAGGCGTGTCTGAAAGCACCGTTGTACGCTTTGCGACCGAGCTTGGCTATGACGGCTATCCGAGGCTTCAAAAGGCAATGCAGGAGATGATTCGCAACAAGCTTACCTCCGTTCAGCGTATCGAAGTAACTTCAAGCCGTATCGGCGATGAAAATGTGCTTGACAGCGTTCTTAATCAGGATATTGAAAAGATACACAGAACTATTGAAGAAACCTCGCATGAAGATTTTAACAGAGCGGTTGAAGAAATTTGCAATGCAGAACGAATTTATATTTTCGGTGTGCGCTCAACCGCCGCAATAGCAAGCTTTCTTGCTTACTATTTTGAGCTTATTTTTGATAATGTAAGGGTTATAAACACCACAAGTGCAACCTCGACCTATGAACATATTTTCAGGATTACCGAAAAAGACGTTATAATCGGAATTTCATTTCCCCGTTACAGTAAAATGGCGATAGAAGCAATGGACTTTGCACGTTCAAGAGGTGCTCACGCAGTTGCAATTACCGACAGTATGGCGTCTCCGCTTGTACAGTCGGCTGATTCCGTGCTTATCGCACGCAGCGATATGGCTTCAATAGTCGATTCGCTTGTTGCCCCGCTCAGCCTTATCAATGCACTTATCGTTGCAACTGTTTTGAAGAAGAAAGACGAAGTATCGGATACCTTCCGCACTCTTGAAAAAGTTTGGAACCGTGAGGGTGTTTACACAAATCACGACAAGGATAATCCCAAAACTACAAATGAAGATAAAAGCTAAATCAGTCGTTGTGATAGGCGGCGGAGCTTCGGGGCTGCTTGCGGCAGGAACAGCCGCCGAAAGCGGTGCTTCGGTCACACTTATCGAGAAAAACACCCGTATGGGACGCAAGATAATGATAACGGGGAAAGGCAGATGCAATCTGACAAATAACTGCGACCCCCGAACCTTTATATCAAATGTTCCGGTAAACGGACGGTTCCTTTACTCTGCAATAAATAATTTTTCGCCGTGGGATACTATGGCATTTTTTGAGGATCTCGGTTTGCCGCTCAAAACCGAACGGGGCGATCGTGTTTTCCCCGTATCCGACAAAGCACTTGACGTAGTTGATACGCTTTATTCCTATGTTAAAAGCAAGGGCGTAAAAACAGTAAACGATAATGCATATGCGCTTGAATTCAGTGACGGCTCCGTTGCCGAGGTAAAATGTAATAAAGGCTCATATAACGCCGACAGCGTAATTGTTTGCTGCGGCGGAAAAAGCTATCCGCTCACAGGCTCAACAGGCGACGGTTATACTCTTGCAAAGCAAGCGGGCCACACCGTAATAACGCCCAAGCCCTCGCTTGTTCCGCTTGAAAGCGCAGACAACGACTGTAAATCAATGCAAGGTCTGTCGCTTAAAAATGTTGCGCTAAAAATCATTGATACTTCAAACGGAAAGAACGCCTACAGTGATTTCGGAGAAATGCTTTTTACTCATTTCGGTATAAGCGGACCTATGGTGCTTTCCGCAAGCTCACACCTGCGTGATATAACAAAAGGAAAATACTGTGCGGAAATTGATTTGAAGCCTGCTCTTGATATGCAGCAGCTTGACAGGAGAATACAGCACGATTTTCGTGAAAATTCAAACAAAGATGTTTCCAATTCGTTTTCAAAGCTGCTTCCGCACAAGATAATAATTCCTGTATTAAAGCGCTGGGGAGTTCCTTTTGACAAAAAATGTAATGTAATAACCAAAGAAGAACGCAAAAAATTATGCGAGCTTTTAAAGGCGTTTAGAATAGATATAAGCGGATTTCGTCCGATTGAAGAAGCAATAGTTACATCAGGCGGCGTAAAGGTCACTGAAATTAATCCAAAAACTATGGAAAGCAAGCTGATAAAGGGTCTGTACTTTGCAGGTGAGGTTATCGACTGCGACGCCTATACCGGCGGATTTAATTTGCAAATCGCATGGAGTACGGGCAGGCTTGCAGGCGAAAATGCTGCGCTCAATTAAAATAAACACAAGGAGATAATTTTATGTCTGTTGCAATAGCACTTGACGGACCTGCGGGCGCAGGAAAGTCGTCAATAGCCAAAAGAGCGGCAAAGGCTCTTGATTATATCTATGTTGATACGGGTGCGCTTTACCGCACAATCGGTCTTGCCGCAACCCGAAGCAATGTTGAGCCAAAGCCCTCAAAGGAAGTAAATGAGCTTTTGTCCGAAATAAAGGTTGACCTTACGTTTAACGATAAGGGCGAACAGATTGTTTTGCTCAACGGCGAGGACGTGTCGGGTGAAATACGCACGCCCGAGGCATCAATGACAGCTTCAAAAATTTCGGCGGTTCCCTCCGTAAGAGAATATCTGCTTGACCTACAGCGCAATATGGCAAAAGCTCACAACGTAATTATGGACGGGCGTGATATAGGCACAGTCGTACTTCCCGACGCACAGATAAAAATTTTCCTTACCGCCTCACCCGAAGCAAGAGCTAAACGCAGGTACAAGGAGCTTTGTGAAAAGGGAATGAACGTAAAATACGAAGATGTGCTCAGCGACGTTATACAGCGTGACTACAATGATACTCACCGAGACGTTGCGCCCCTCAAGCCTGCCGAGGACAGTATCACGGTAGATACAACAGAACTCGACTTTGAACAGTCGGTTGATAAAATAATTTCCGTAATCAAGGAGAATATCTGATGGGACAATCAAGGGTTCTTTATTCAATAGGTCGTGTTATCTGCACCCCGATATATAAGCTGTTTTATCGGTATAAGCCAATAAACAATCACACCATTCCCGAAACAGGCGGTTGTATTCTTGCAAGCAATCATATCTCGTTTGCAGACCCCGTGCTTTTGGGACTTTGTCAAAAACGCAGACTGTTTTTTATGGCTAAGGCGGAGCTTTTCAAAAACAAATTTTTTGCCGCCGTAATCCGTGCGCTCGGCGCTTTCCCCGTTGAAAGAGGAGCAGGTGACAATAAGGCAATCAAAACAGGCGAGGACCTTATTAAAGACGGCGAAGTTATGACTATATTCATAGAAGGCGGAAGAACCAAAACCGGCGATCTTATGCGTCCGCGTTCGGGTTGCGCACTTGTTGCACAGCAAATGCAGGTGCCTGTAATTCCTGCGTGCATTACCGTTGTGGGCAATCCAAAACACAAATTTGCAAAATGCGTTGTTCATTTCGGAGAGCCGCTTACTCCTCAGCAGCTCGGATTGACGCCCGACGGCGGCAGGCACGAGCTTAGAAACGCTTCAAATATGATTATGGACGAGATAAAAAAGATGAGGGAGCAGGATTTGCGTGAGTATAAAAAAGGCTGAGTCGGCAGGCTTTTGTTTCGGCGTGAACAGAGCGATAAATATAGTTGATGACCTTATATCTCAAAACATAAAGGTCTGCACCCTGGGTCCGATAATCCATAATATGGAGATGGTTCGTGAGTTAAAGGAACAAGGCTGCCGCCCTATCGACGATATAAGCGAGCTTTGCGACGACGAAACCCTTGTAATCCGTTCGCACGGAGTACCAAAGTCGGTGATTGACGCTCTTGAAAAAAATCACATCAATTACAAAGACGCTACCTGCCCGTTTGTCAAAAAAATTCACAACATAGTTGCAAAAACCGATCCCGATACTGATGTTGTTTTAATCGCAGGCAATAAGGATCACCCCGAAGTACAGGGCATAATCGGTAATTGTAATTGTGATTGTTACACGTTTAACAATGGGCAGGAGCTTGACAGTATAATGCCTATTATTCTAAATACGAATAATAAATCATTAAAAGTAATAGCACAAACGACTTTTGACACAAAAGAATGGAAAAAATCAGTAAAAAAGATAAAAAAACTATGTACAAATTCAAAAATATTTGATACAATATGTAATGCTACGTCAGTTAGACAGAGTGAAGCCGATCAAATTGCGGCTCAGTCGGACTTTATGATAGTGATAGGTGACAGGCACAGTTCAAATACAGCAAAGCTTTTTGATATTTGCAAAAGGCAGTGTGCAAACACCGTACTAATCGAAACCGCAAAGGAGCTTGATTTAAACCGAGTTCGTTCTGCAACTGAAATAGGCGTAACTGCCGGTGCGTCAACACCGACAAGGATAATAAAGGAGGTACTGGATACAATGAGTGAAATTAAATCCGGTGAAACAAATGTTGAAGAATCTTTTGAGGAGTTGCTTGAAGAATCCCTCAAAAACTTAAATACAAATGAGAGGGTAATGGGTACAGTAATCAGTATTGCGCCCAACGAAGTTCAGGTTGACGTCGGCAGAAAGCAAACGGGCTTTATTCCTGTTTCAGAGCTTTCAAACGATCCGAGCGCCAATCCCGAAGACGTCGTTAAGGTTGGTGATAAGCTTGAACTGCTTATTATGAAGACCAACGACCAGGAAGGCACAATTATGCTTTCAAAGCGCAGAGTTGACGCCCAGAAGGGTTGGGAAGAGCTTCAGGACAAGGTTGATTCTCAGGAGATACTTACAAGCAAGGTTACAGAAGCCGTAAAGGGCGGCGTTATTGTGCTTTACAATAACGTAAGAATCTTTATTCCCGCATCTCAGGCTACGGCAAGCCGCGACGAAAAGCTTGAGGATCTTGTAGGTCAGGAGGTAAACTTCAGACTTATCGAGGTATCTCAGCGCGGCAGACAGAGAAGAGCTATCGGCTCTATCCGCAGTGTACTCAAGGAGCAGAGAGCCGCTCAGCGTGAAGAGTTCTGGAAAACCTGCGAAATCGGAAAGCGTTATAAGGGCGTTGTAAAGTCGCTTACAAGCTACGGTGCATTTGTTGATCTCGGCGGTGTGTTCGGTATGATCCATATTTCCGAGCTTTCTTGGACGCACATCAAGCATCCGAGCGAGGTTGTAAACATCGGCGATACGGTTGACGTATATATCAAGGACATCAATGAAGAAACCAAAAAGATTTCTCTTGGCTTCAAGAACGCAGAAGACAATCCGTGGGAAATCCTCAAGAGAGATTATCCCGAGGGAACGGTAGTTAAGGCAAAGATCGTCGGACTTACAACCTTCGGCGCATTTGCAAACATAATCCCCGGCATTGACGGTCTTATCCATATTTCTCAGATCGCTAACAAGAGAATCGACAAGCCCGCTGACATTCTTTCAGTTGGTGAAACTGTTGAAGCAAAGATTACCGCTATTGACTTTGATAAAAAGCGTGTAAGTCTTTCAATGCGTGCGCTTCTTCCCGAAGATGAACAGGCTCCCGCAAAAGAAGAACCTGTTGAAGAGGTAACAGAGGCTCCTGCCGAAGAAGCCGTTGAAGAAGCAACCGAAGCTCCTGCTGAGGAAGCAGCTGAAACAACAGCTGAATAATTAAACTTAATCAAGGGCACTCTAATGGGTGCCCTTAAATTTTTAGGGGGAAAACCTATGACGCCGCAAGAAGAATTTTTAGCCATATATAACGAACACATCACACGTCAGGGCGCGGCTGAATTGCTTGAATGGTTAAAGCGAACTGATTTTTTCACCGCACCTGCCAGCACAAAATATCATTGCGCCTGTGAAAACGGACTTGTTATGCACTCTGTAAGCGTGTTTAACACAATGATGGAAAAGCATTTTGACGAAGAAACCGACAACATCGAAAGCTTTGCAATTTGCGGACTTTTGCACGATCTTTGTAAGGCACAGTTTTATAAAGTATCATCACGCAACGTTAAAAACGAACAAACAGGACAATGGGAAAAGGTACCCTATTATGCAATAGACGACCAATTTCCTTACGGTCACGGTGAAAAATCCGTTTTCCTTATAGAAAGAAAAATGCATCTGAAAATTGACGAGGCAATGGCAATTCGTTGGCATATGGGTGAATTCGGCGATAAAAACAGCAATGTAATAAGTCAGGCGTACGATCGTTACCCGCTTGCCGTAAAGCTTCACCTTGCGGATCTCGAGTCAACGTTTCTGAGAGAAAAGGGTACTTCGGAAGTCAATAAGTAGGAGCAGTTTATGGACATCATTTCGGCAGAACGCCGTATAAAAGAGCTTACAAAAGAGCTTGAATATCACAACAATCTTTATTATAACAAGGACGAACCGGAAATTTCCGACTTTGAGTACGATAAGATGCTCCGAGAGCTTGAAAACCTTGAAGAGGAGTACCCTCAGTTTAAATCTCCGCTGTCCCCGACAAACAGAGTAGGCGGCAGTGCAGGCGCAAAATTTTCGCCCGTAACGCACACAGTTCCGCTTGAAAGCCTGCACGACAGCTTTTCGCACGATGAATTGCGTGATTTTGACCGCAGAGTGCGTGAGACTGTTCCAAACGTTACCTATGTTGTCGAGCCTAAATTTGACGGACTTTCGGTTGCGTGCGAATACCGCAAAGGGGTTTTTGTCAGAGGCTCCACCCGAGGTGACGGAGTAACGGGCGAAGATGTTACCGATAACCTGATGACGATAAAAAGTCTGCCAAAACGCATATTAAACGCCCCTGAGTTTTTGGAAGTAAGGGGTGAAGTGTATATGTCGTTTACAAGCTTTGACGAGCTTGTAAAAAGGCAGGAGGAAAACGAAGAAAAGCCCTTTAAAAACCCACGAAATGCGGCGGCAGGCTCGCTGAGACAGAAAAACGCCAAAATAACGGCAAGCCGAAGGCTTGATATATTTATATTCAATGTTCAGCAGTCAAGCGACAACGACCTCAAATCACACCGCCAAAGCCTTGATTACCTTTCCGAGCTTGGCTTTCCAACGTCGTTTTATACAGTATGTGATACTATTGACGAAGCAATAGAGCAAATAGAAAAGATAGGAAACAACCGAGGCGAATATGATTACGCCATTGACGGCGCAGTAGTAAAGGTTGACAGCTTTGCGGCAAGAGAGTTGCTCGGCAGTACCGCAAAATATCCTAAATGGGCGGAAGCATATAAATATCCGCCCGAAGAAAAGCCGACAAAACTGCTTGATATTGAAATCAATGTGGGCAGGACAGGCGTTCTCACGCCCGTGGGCATATTTGAGCCTGTATTGCTTGCAGGTACAACCGTCAGCCGTGCAACACTGCACAACCGTGATTTTATTGAGGAAAAAGGCATCTGCATAGGCGACACCGTAATAATCCGCAAAGCGGGCGAAATCATTCCCGAAGTGCTTTCGGTAAGCGAACATCCCGAAAATGCAAAACCGTTTGTATTTCCGTTGCTGTGTCCGTCGTGCGGCAGTCCCGTGGTTCGTGATGACGAAGCGGCAACACGCTGTACAAATACCGATTGTCCCGCTCAGCTTATGCGCCATCTTATTCATTTTGTCAGCCGTGACGCAATGGATATAGACGGACTAGGTCCTGCATTCCTTGAACAGCTTTCCGATTCGGGACTTGTAAAATCGCCTGCCGATTTATACAAGCTTAAAACTGAGGATATTTTATCATTTGACCGAAAAGCGGAAAAATCAGCGAAAAATCTTATTGCCTCCATTGAAAAGTCAAAGGAAAATGAGCTTTATCGCCTTGTATTTGCGCTTGGCATACGAAATATCGGGCTAAAAGCCGCTAAACTTATATGCGAAAATTTTGCGACGATAGATGATATTATGAATTCCAAATCAGAAGATTTTGAAAAGATAGACGGATTTGGACTTGTAATGGCACAAAGCCTTGAAAATTATTTTTCGCTTGACGGCACAAAAGAGCTGATTTCGGAGCTGAAAAGCTTGGGACTTAAAATGAAACCGTCCGAGCAAAAGCAGTCCGGCGGAAAATTTGAGGGCAAAACCTTTGTTTTGACAGGCACACTTCCGACAATGACAAGAAGTGAAGCCTCAAAGCTGATTGAGCAAAACGGCGGAAAGACAAGCTCCTCCGTTTCCAAGAAAACATCTTACGTCCTTGCGGGCGAGGAGGCAGGCTCAAAGCTGACTAAGGCGCAAAGCTTAGGTATAACCGTAATTTCCGAGCAGGATTTGCTTGAAATGTTAAAATAAAATCTATAACCGATAATGTCATACAGTGACCGCGATAAACATCGCGGTCATATTTTTTTGCCCGACGGCATAATATTTACTGTATCAAAACTTGGAGGAATGTTAAATGACAAGACTTAATGACAGCGAACGTCTGCGTCAGGCGTCACAATGCCTCAGTCCTGCGATTCAAAAAAAATTATCTCCCTATATCAAACAGCTTCAAAATACCGCAACAGAGATAAGACTGAGGTTAAACCGTCCGCTTTCAATCGTCTGCACAAATTCCACTTACTACATAACCGCAAGCGGAAATCTGACAAGCTCTGTAAGCGACAAATATATGCTGACGATTACAAAGCAAGATATAGACGAAACATTTCAAAACATCTGTAATTATTCGGTGTATACCCGACAAAACGAGATAATTAACGGCTTTGTCACAATGCAGGGCGGACACCGTGCGGGAATTTGCGGTACGGCTGTAATAAGCGACGGCAGAATTTCAAATATCCGTGATATTTCATCTCTTAATATACGCATAGCCCGAGAGCATAAGGGTTGTGCAGATTTGCTTTATCAAAAGATAAAAACAAGCGATAAGGGAATTCTGATATGCGGCGCTCCGTGTTCGGGCAAGACCACAGTATTGCGTGACCTTGCAAGAATACTTTCAACCTCCGAAAGCAAAAACGTTTCTCTTATCGACGAAAGGGGGGAGCTTGCCGGAACATCGTCGGGAGCCTTTCAGAACGACATAGGAATGTGCGATGTTTTTGACTGCTATAAAAAGAGCGACGGAATCAGTCAGGCGGTACGAAGTATGTCGCCCGATATTGTAATGTGTGATGAAATAGGCTCTGCCGACGACGTGCTTGCAATAGAACAGGCGGTAAACAGCGGCGTTACGGTAATTGCTACCGTTCATGCCGCAAACGAAAACGAGCTGAAAAACAAATCCAACATTTGCTCGGCGGTAAAGCTCGGAGCATTTAAAAAAATCGTTTTTCTTTCAGACAGAAGCAATGTAGGAAAAATAACAAGAATATCAGAAGCAGGTGAGATATTTGATTTTTAAAATAATCGGTTCGATACTTATAATTTCAGCCTGCTTTCTCGTCGGATATTTAAAGTCAGGCGCTTTATACAAACGCCGTGATTTTCTAAAAAGCTTTCTTGTGTTTTTGTCACTCCTTGAAACCAACCTGCGATACAATAATTCGGATATATTCACACTTGTAACCCTTTCGGCAAAGAAACAGGATCTAAAAAACTTTTGTTTTGATAATAACAATCAAAAGCCGTTTGATGAAATATGGAACGAGAGAATATCCGAACTGCCAAAAGAGTTTTCGCTGAGAAAAACCGATAAAGATATGCTTTTTGAATTCGGTTCGGAACTTGGAAAATCCGACCTTGACGGTCAGCTGAAACATATTGAGCTGTACAAAGCTGTTTTTGAAAAACAGCTTTCCGATGCCGAGGAAGCAATAGCAAAAAAATCTAAATTGTACAAAACCATGGGCTTTTTTACGGGAATATCAATAGCCCTTATGATAATTTGAGGTAAAAATGGACGTAGAATTAATTTTTAAAATTGCGGCGGTCGGAATTATAGTGGCGGTGCTTTCACAGCTGTTGATCAGAAGCGGACGTGAAGAACAGGCGATGCTTACTTCTCTTGCCGGGCTGATAGTTGTGCTTACGCTGATAATAACCCAAATAAGCACGCTGTTTGACACAATAAAAAGGCTGTTTGGTTTCTGATGAACATACTCTCAATTTGTGTGCTTGCAGTCACAACTGTAATATTGATAGTCACGCTCCGCCCCAAAAACGGCGAAATTGCAATAATGCTCGGGATTTCCTGCTCGGTAATTATCCTTTTATCTGTGCTGTCAAAAGCCTCCGGGATAATCAGCACCGTAAATAATATAATCTCCGTGTCGGGTATCAGTACAAGCTATGTTGTGATTTTGCTCAAAGTTATAGGAATTTGCCTTGTGACAGAATTTGCGGTAAACACCTGTAAGGACGCAGGCAGTCAGTCGCTTGCTTCAAACATATCGCTTGCAGGCAAAATTATGGTGACGGTAACGTCCCTGCCGCTCTATGCCGATATTCTTAATGTCGTGCTGTCACTTTTAAAAATGTGAGGAAGTTTGATTTGAAAAAGCTGATTATAATACTTTGCACAATTTTAACGGTAATGTCTGTTTCGTCTTTCAAGGTCAAAGCCGAAGACAACAGTATGACCTATGATTTTTCGGCGGTGTATGACAGCCTTTCCGATGAGGTCCGTCAAAGCCTTGATAATATCGGCGCAGATTCCGCAGACGCAAACAAGCTTAACGACATATCTTTTCAGTCTGTCATTGATGAAATTGCAAGAACGGCGTCGCAAAGCGCAAAATCGCCGCTGAAAGGTCTTATATCAATTATCGGCATTTTGCTTTTATGCTCGCTCTTGTCTACATACAAAAACACGCTGAGCAGTAATGTTTCCACAACAATCAATATTGTGTCGTCGCTTTGCATAACCTGTGCGGTTGCAATGCCGGCAATCGCCGCAATAAATAACGCTGCGTCTGTAATTGAAATTTCTACAAACCTTATGCTTGCATATATTCCGATAATCGCCGCAGTTATGGCGGCTTCGGGACAGGCGGTCAGCTCAGGTACATACTATGCGGCAATGATAGCGGCAGGCGAAGGAGTAGGACAGCTTTCATCAAAGGTAATCGTTCCGTTTCTTGATATGTTTCTTGGGTTCAGCATAACGTCAAGCATAACGCCAAACGTAAACCTAAGCGGATTTACAAATATAATTGCAAAGGTCATTAAGTGGATATTAAGCTTTTCGATGACGGTGTTTACATCAATTCTGACAATAAAACAGCTTATTTCTAATTCACTTGACAGCGTATCCGGAAGAGCGGTACGATTTGCCCTTACATCGTTTGTACCCGTAGTCGGTGCTGCGCTTTCGGACGCATATAAAACCGTTCAGGGGAGCGTATCCCTTTTAAAATCCGGTATGGGAATATTTGTAATAATTGCAGTTGCTTTTGTATATCTGCCGGTAATAATCGAGTGCTTTATGTGGGTAATATCGCTTTGGATCGGCAAGGCCGCCGCCGACGTTCTCAGCCTGCCGCAGACCTCAAAGCTTTTGCAAAGCATATCAACGGTGTTTACTACATTGATTGCAATTCTGCTTTGCATAATGTCCATATACCTTATCTCAAGCGCAGTTGTGCTTATTATAGGCGGTGGCTCCGGATGAACGGATTATATACGGTTGCGGCTGTGGTTTGTGCGTCGTCGCTGATTTGCACGCTTGTGTCGTCGTTTGTGACCGACGGCAGTACAAAAAAAATTCTTAATCTCGTCTTGGGCGCATTTATTATATGCTCTCTTATTGTGCCGATAAAAAATGCAGTGTCGGATTTTAATATTAACATTTCCAATCACCCCGACTCTGCCGAAATTTCGGCAAGCTATGATGAAGCCTATAATGAGCAGGTTGTAAAACAAACCAAAGAAAATCTCGAAAAAACGCTTGAACAACTGCTTGAGCAAAATTCAATCGAAATCAGCCGCTGTGAAATAATTTTGTCCCTGAAGGACGATAACAGCATAATCATATCATCAATCAGCATATATATAAACAAAGAGTACACGCCTTACGTCCGAAAAATTACTGAGATTACCTCACAGAATTTCGGCGTAACGCCAGAAGTTTTAACGGAGTAGAATATGGAAGAAATCAAAAGCGTGGGAAAATTAAAGGAGCTTATCAAAAAAGATAAGGTCCGCAACATCATTGTAATTGCGGGAATAGTCGGAATAGCTCTGATATTTCTGTCAAGCTATATTGATTTTGGTTCTGCTTTCGGAAAAAGAGAGGATGAGGAGTTTTCGGTAAAAACCTACAGTACGGAAATTGAAAGCGACCTGCAGTCCGTAATATCCAGCATAGAGGGCGCAGGACAAACCAGGGTGCTGCTGACAATGGAAAACAGCATAGAGTATGTTTATCTTGACAACAGTACCACCAAAACAAAGGAAATCGAACCTCTAATACGAGGAGTGCTTGTTGTATGCGAAGGCGGTGACAATCCTGTTGTGGTTGAGCGAATTACCCTTGCGGTTACCAAAGCACTCGACATATCAACAGCAAAAGTATGTGTTACAAAATTATCAGAATAAAGGTCGGTATTATTATGAAATTAAAAAAGATTTATGTAGTATTGGCAGCACTTGTGCTTGCACTCGGAACAGCAGTTTATGTAAACTGGCAGTTCAACTCAACAAAAAATACTTCCGCAAAGGAACTCGGCGCAGCGTCATATGTAAATGCAACGCTTCCGTCCTCAACCGACGATGAAAGCGTCCAAACGTCCGCACTGTCAACAGAACAGGAAAATTACTTTTCCTCCGAACGCACAAAGCGCAAGGCTTTGCAGGACGAGATAATCGACACCGCAAACGAGAGCCTTAAGTTAGAAGATATCAGCGACGAGGATATGACTGACGCTCAAAGAGATGTTGCAAAAATGCTCAAGAATTTCACAATTCAGGACAGTATCGAAAGCATAATAAAGGCTAAAGGCTTTTCGGAATGTCTTTGCTACATAAGCGACGACGGCGTAACGATAACAGTGCCCGACACCGAGCTAAACGATACTTCGGCGCTTGTCATCGACGATGCGGTCACATCACACTATGAGGTTGCATACGAAGATATATCTATTGTCGGTGCATAATTTAAGTCGTAACAAAGCCTGCGACAGATTTAACAACGCAAAACAGCGGTAGCTCCGCAGGATTTCAGTGAGAGATTTTAATTCCCGCTGAAATCCTGAGCCGGCACCCGCCGAATAAAAGACGGGGGATATGTGCGCTTAGGTTATTAAAACAGTTTACATTTAAATACTGTTGTGTTATAATTATCCTGAATTAAAATGTAAAGTTGGTATTTTATGGATAACGGTGAAAACAACAGTCAGATTAAGCTCACAAGGAGCGAAGAAAGAGAACAGGCATTTATGCTTCTTTTTTCATCTATGTTTGACAACGAACCGCTTGATGAAAAAATAGAGGACGATACTCAGCTTTTTGAGGGCGGAGTATGCGGATATGCTCAGTCGGTTGTCAGCGGAATTGATGATAAAAAAGAGGAGCTTGATCTTGAAATATCGGAATTTTTGAAAAAAGGCTGGTCAATTTCAAGAATCTCAAAATCATCTCTTGCAATTCTAAGACTTGCAATCTATGAGATAAAATATATTGAGAGTATCCCCGAAAGCGTTTCTATAAACGAGGCAGTCGAGCTTGCAAAGAAATATACCATTGACGAAAGCAAATTCGTAAACGGTATTCTCGGCGCATATGTACGAAGCAAAGCTGAGGGTACAAAATGAGCTTGTTTCTCGGTATAGACACTTCTAACTACACAACGTCAACGGCACTTTATGACAGTCCTACGGGAGAAATGCTCAACTGCAAAAAACTTTTGCCCGTAAAAGAAGGACAGCTCGGACTGCGCCAAAGCGACGCGGTGTTTCACCACACCGCTCAGCTTCACACGCTGTTTTCAAAGCTCGTTGAGAATGTTGATACAAAAGCTATAGCCGCAATCGGCGTTTCCTCAAAGCCGCGCCCGATTGACGGCTCATATATGCCGTGTTTTACAGTGGGGGAGAACACGGCAAAAATTTTATCCTCCGCACTGAATATTCCGTTGTATGAGTTTTCTCATCAGGAGGGACATATTGCTTCTGTTTTGTACGATTCAAAGCGTGACGACCTTTTCTCGCAAAATTTTATTGCTTTTCACGTCAGCGGCGGCACCACCGAAGCAGTGCTTGCTTCTCCCGATAATTACGGTTTCAGCCTTAAAACCATAGCAAAAACCCTTGACCTTAACGCAGGACAGGCAATAGACCGAACAGGACTTATGCTCGGTCTTAAATTTCCCTGCGGCAAAGAACTTGAAAAGCTCGCATTACAAAATTCCGAAAAAATAACCGTACACCCGACATTAAAGGAATGTGACTGCTGTTTGAGCGGTATTGAAAATATATGCAAAAAGCTTTCGGACAACGGAAAGTCAGATGAATATGTTGCGGCGTATTGCATAGAGTATATCCGCAAAACACTGTCGATGATGACGGACAGGCTGTTTGAAAAATACGGCAGGCTTCCCGTGCTTTATGCAGGCGGAGTAATGTCGGATTCTATAATACAAAATTCTTTTATAGAAAAATACAACGCAGTTTTTGCCCAACCGAAGTATTCCACCGACAATGCCGCAGGCATTGCGTATCTTGCATTCAGGAAGTATAAAAATGTACACACCAAATATTAAAAAGCCGCCGATACTTACGGTAACTCAGCTAAACGGCTACATTAAATCATTGCTTGAATCCGATACAAAATTAAACGCCGTGTTTTTAAGCGGTGAAATCTCAAATTTTGGAGTAAACAGCAAAAGCGGACACGCTTATTTTACACTTAAAGACGAAAATTCTGTAATAAGAGCGATTATGTTTGCAGGATATGTAAAAGTGCTCAAATTTATCCCGACAAACGGAATGAATGTAATCTGCGTCGGACGCATAAGCGTATATCAGCCGAGCGGACAATATCAGATTACGGTAGAAAATATGCAGCCCGACGGTGTGGGTGCACTTACGCTTGCATATGAACAGCTCAAAGAAAAATTACTTGCCAAGGGACTGTTTGCGCCCGAACACAAAAAACCTCTGCCGAAATATCCAAAGACAATCGGAGTTATCACTTCTCCGACAGGAGCGGCGTTTCACGATATTCATAAAACGCTTTACAGGCGTTATCCCTGCGTCGACATAGTTATGTGTCCCGTGTTAGTTCAAGGCGACGGTGCGCCCGAACAGCTTGTGAACGCAGTAAATACGCTCGACAAATACAACCTCTGCGACGTTATCATCATAGGCAGAGGAGGCGGCTCTATAGAAGACCTCTGGGCATTTAACAATGAGGAGCTTGCAAATGCCGTATATAATTGTAAAATCCCCGTTATCTCGGCAGTAGGTCACGAAATTGACTATACGATTTGTGATTTTGTAGCGGACAGACGTGCCGCAACCCCTACAGCCGCCGCAGAAATCGCAGTACCCGATCAGGAAGAGCTAAAACAGCTTTACAGAAAGCAATATCAACTTATTTATTCAACTGTCACAAGCAAATATAATCAAAACCTGCATACGGTTTCCGATCTTCACAACAGGCTTGCGCTCGTATCACCCGAAAACAAGATAAACGAATTTGAGTACAAGCTCTCGAACACAGCAAATTTACTTTCCGCAAACATAATAAATCTGCTTAACGTTCAGGAAAGCAAACTCAAAAGCATATCCGCAAAGCTTGAAAGTCTTAATCCCGTATCTGTTCTTGCAAGAGGCTATTCCATTGCGGAAAAGGACGGAAAGGTGATCAGTTCAAAATCACAGCTTAAATGCGGTGAAGAGTTCACTGTTGAATTTTCCGACGGAAAAATAAGAGCAAAATCGTTAGGTGAGTAAAATGGCTTTTTCACATTTACACGTTCATACCGAATACAGCCTGCTTGACGGCGCCTGCCGTATAGGCAGTGTGGTATCCCACGCCAAAAGCATGGGAATGAACTCCCTTGCGATCACCGATCACGGAGTGATGTACGGTGTAATTGATTTTTATAAAACGTGCAAAAAAGAGGGGATAAAGCCTGTTATCGGATGTGAGGTCTATGTTGCTCCTCATTCACGGTTTGACAAAACCACAGCATATGAAAAATACTATCATATGATTCTGCTCTGCGAAAACAATATCGGTTATCAAAATCTGATAAAGTTGGTTTCAAAAGGCTTTACCGAGGGGTTTTATTCAAAGCCGAGGATAGACGACGAGCTTCTCAAGGAGTATCATGAGGGGCTGATTTGTCTTTCGGCGTGCCTTGCCGGCGAGATACCTCAAAAGCTTCTTGACGGAGATTATTCCGCAGCAAAACAAAAGGCGGAGTATTATCGTGATTTGTTTGGCAGAGAAAACTTTTTTATCGAACTTCAAAACCACGGAATCGAAGAAGAAATCCGCATAATTCCCAACCTTGTGAGAATCGCTGAAGAAATCGGCGTTGATATTGTCGCTACCAACGACTGCCACTATATCGAAAAAGCCGGCAGCAAGCCGCACGGTATATTGCTTTGTATTCAAACAAATCACACAGTAAACGACGACGATAAAATGGAATTTAAAACCGATGAATTCTATCTTAAAAGCGAAGATGAAATGCTCTCGCTTTTTTCGTCATATCCACAGGCGATAAGCAACACCCAAAAAATTGCCGACAGATGTAACGTAACCATAGAATTCGGAGTACGCAGACTCCCTCGGTTTGATTTGCCTAACGGTGAAGATCACCTTGAATATTTCAGAAAAAGCTGTTATAAGGGACTGTACAAGCATTACGGCAACAATCCCGACGAATCTGTTGTACAGCGGCTTGAATATGAAATCAGTGTTGTATCTTCAATGGGATTTGTAGATTATTACCTAATAGTCAACGACTTTGTTCAGTATGCAAAATCAAACAAAATTCCCGTAGGACCGGGCAGAGGCTCGGGAGCAGGCTCGCTTTGTGCATACTGTATCGGAATAACCGCAGTTGATCCGATAAAGCATAATTTGCTTTTTGAACGCTTCCTTAATCCCGAACGTGTAAGTATGCCAGATTTTGATATAGATTTTTGCCAAAAGCGCAGAAAAGAAGTAATTGATTATGTAATCGGGAAATACGGTACAGATCACGTTGCTCAAATCATTTCATTTGATACAATGGCGGCAAAGGCAGCGTTGCGTGACGTCGGCAGAGCGCTTGCAATGCCGTATGCCACGGTAGATGCAGTAGTAAAATCAATTCCGGGAGAATTTAACATTTCGCTTGACCGTGCTCTTTCTGTCGGCACTGAGCTGAGGAACAGATATGAACACGACGAGCAAACTAAAACTCTGATTGACATAGCAAAAAGCATCGAGGGAATGCCGCGCCATGCTACAACCCATGCGGCAGGCGTTGTAATTACCGACAAGCCTGTTTCGGATTATGTTCCGCTTTCTAAAAACGATGATATAGTTGTAACACAGTTCCCCAAAAACGACCTTGAAGACCTGGGACTTCTTAAAATGGACTTTTTAGGACTGAGAAACCTCACTGTCATTGATGAAGCGGAAAAATTAATTAAACACCATTATCCCGAATATTCGCCGAAGGAGATTAACGAAAACGATAAACAGGTTTTTGAAATGTTTTCAAAGGGCAATACAGAGGGCGTTTTTCAGTTTGAAAGTCAGGGCATACGCAATGTGCTTATAAAGCTTCGCCCCGAATGTTTTGAGGATATACTCGCCGTGGTTTCCCTTTACCGACCGGGGCCTATGGCAAGCATACCCACTTATATTGACTGCCGCCACAATCCCTCGCATATTCACTATAAACACCCTTTGCTTAAAGAAATATTAAAGGATACCTACGGCTGTATCGTCTTTCAGGAGCAGGTAATGCAGGTCATTCAGCGGCTTGCGGGTTACAGCTTCGGACGAGCCGATATTGTAAGACGTGCTATGAGCAAAAAAAAGCACGATGTTATGCAGAAGGAACGTGAAATATTTATTCACGGACTGGTTGACGAAAGCGGAACCGTAGTTGTTGACGGCTGCGTAAGACGAGGCGTTGACGAACAAACCGCAAATGCTATATTTGATGAAATGGAAAGCTTTGCGTCGTATGCCTACAACAAAGCACACGCTGTTTCATATGCGATTATATCTTACAAAACCGCTTGGCTAAAGTGTCATTATCCGCACGAATATATGGCGGCTTTGCTCTCAAGCGTTTTGGATAACCAAAATAAATTAGCTCAATATATAGCAGAGTGCAAGCGACTCGGAATAAGTGTTTTGCCGCCGAGCGTTAACGAAAGCGATCACGACTTTACCGTCAGCGGCCCAAACATACGCTACGGACTTCTTGCCGTTAAAAATCTCGGCAGGCAGTTTATCGACCGTATTATTGCCGAGCGAAGTATAAAAAATTATACTTCTTTCTATGACTTCTGCAAACGTCTGTACGGCAAATATATGAACAGCCGTGCAGTTGAAAGCCTGATAAAATGCGGTGCGTTTGACGGGCTCGGAGCAAACCGCCGTCAGCTCCTTGCAATTACAAAAAACGTGCTTGACGACCTTGACTATGAATCAAAGCACAATTTAAACGGTCAGATGTCGTTCTTTGAACTTGGCAACGACGACAATAATACCCATTCTTCAGAACCAAAGCTACCGAATGTTGAGGAATTTTCAAAAGCCGAGCTTTTGCATATGGAAAACGAAGTAGCGGGGATGTACCTCAGCGGTCATCCAATGGACGATTATACCGAATTTTCAAGGCAGATCAAAGCCGACAGGATAGGGGAGATAATCGGCAACGACAGCGGAATTTACTCGGACGGCAAAAGCGTTACCGTAGTCTGTATTGTTCGCAAAGTCAAAACTCAGCTTACCAAAAACAATAAAATGATGGCTTTTGCGGCGGTTGAGGACAGATTCGGTACAGCCGAAGCTGTTGTATTTCCCAATGTGTATGAAAAATACGGCGTATATCTCAGTGAAACAAACGCCGTTATCATAAGAGGCAGACTGAACTTTAAGGAAAATGAAGAACCGAAGATAATTTGCGATTCAATAGAAAAAGCAAGAACCAATGAGGAATGTAAAAACTATCCGCAAAACAATTCAGCTGTTCCGACAAATAATTTTTCACCCGCTTCAAGGAACACACCTGCGCCTGCGTCGGCTTTATATCTCAGAATTGACGATCTTGATACCGAGCTTTACCACCGTGCAAAAAGGGTTATTGATATTTTTGAGGGACGCACACCCGTTATATTCTATCTTGAAAAATCAGGCAGAAAGGTAAAAGCACCGTCATCAATGTGGGTAAGCCTTAACGATGTTATGATAAAAGAGTTAAAATTCCAGCTTGGCGATAAAAATGTAGTAGCAAAATAGCTAAATTTTACTGCTTATTATTATTAATATCTTCTAAATATTTAAAAAGCTATTGAAAAATGCTGAGTTTTTTTGTATAATATAGGTGTTATCATATTTTAGCACATAAAAGTGTAAAAGTGTTAAATTATTGGAGGAATATTTATGAAATTATCAAAAAGAATTATTGCAGGCGCTCTTGCATCGCTTACAATGGCACTCGGCTTTGCAGGCTGCGGCGACGGCAGTTCATCATCCGCTTCGGGCAATTCCGATAACAACGCAAAGGTTTACAATATCGGCATCTGTCAGCTTATTCAGCATGAAGCTCTTGACGCCGCTACAAAGGGCTTTAAAGACGCTCTTACCGAAAAGCTCGGTGCAGATAAGGTGAAATTTGACGAGCAAAACGCTCAGGGCGATTCACAGAACTGTATTACTATCTGTAACCAGTTTGTATCATCAAACGACGACATTATTATGTGCAACGGTACCGCCGCACTTCAGGCTGCATATACCGCAACAGCTACAACACCTATTTTGGGTACTTCTATTTCGCACTACGGCACTGCTCTTGAGATCAGCGACTGGAAGGGTTATACGGGAATAAATGTTTCGGGTACTTCCGACCTTGCTCCGCTCGACCAGCAGGCTGCGCTTGCAAAGGAACTTTTCCCGGATAAAAAGACAGTCGGAATACTTTATTGCTCGGCAGAAGCAAATTCAAAGTATCAGTTTGATACAATTAAGCCGTACTTTGAAAAAGACGGTTACACTGTTAAAGAATTCACTTTCTCGGATTCAAACGACCTTGCAGCCGTAACAACTACAGCTTGTGATGAATCTGATTTCCTTTATATCCCGACCGATAATACCGCTGCAGCAAACGCTGAGAACATTAACAACATTGCCCTTGAAAAGAAAATTCCGATTATTGCCGGCGAAGAAGGAATATGCAAAGGCTGCGGCGTTGTAACTCTTGCAATCAGCTATTATGAGCTTGGTAAAAAGACAGGCGAAATGGCTTATGATGTTTTAGTAAACGGTGCTGATATTTCAACTATGGAAATTCAGTTTGCTTCAACAACCAAAAAGTATGATGCAGAAAGATGCGAAGCACTCGGTATAACTGTTCCCGACGGCTTTGAAGCAATTTCAAAATAAAATTAATCGGCAACTATTGGGGTGTTGTTTTACTACACCCCGATTTTTATGTTAGAGATAGGTTTATGGTGAACTTAAATGGACGGAGTAATCTCATATTTTACATCCCTAAATCCTATGAACTTTGTTTCTCAGCTACCCGGAAACATTGCACAGGGAATAATTTGGGGACTTATGGCGCTTGGCGTTTTTATAACGTTTAAGCTTTTGGATTTTGCAGACCTTACGGTTGACGGTTCGTTTGCAACCGGAGGCGCCGTAACTGCTATTTTACTTATAAACGGCGTTCCTGTATGGATCGCTGTTCTTGTGGCACTTGTCGCAGGTTTAATTGCCGGTTTGATAACGGGGCTTTTGCACACTTTACTCGGAATTCCCGATATTCTCGCAGGAATACTTACTCAAATAGCCTTATATTCTATTAATCTGAATATTATGGGCAAATCAAACCTCCCGATAAGCTATCGAAACTACAGCCTTGTAATCTCGGCAAGCAATATTAATATGGCAATACTTGTCGGACTTATTATTGCGGCGGTTGTTATAACTCTGATGTATTGGTATTTCGGTACCGAGCAGGGTTCAGCAATTCGCTCAACAGGCAGCAATCCCGCAATGAGCAAGGCTCAGGGTATCAACATCAACGTAACAAAGGTATTGGCACTTGCGCTTTCAAACGGTCTTGTAGCGCTTGCAGGCTCGCTCTCGTCACAATATCAGGGATTTGCCGACATCAATATGGGCAGAGGCGCTATCGTTATAGGACTTGCGGCCGTAATTATCGGACAGGTAATCGGCGAAGCGTTCTTCCGCAAGGGTATGAATTTTATCGTAAGACTTATCTTTGTGGTTATCGGCGGAATTCTCTATTACATAGCAATGGGCATTGTACTTTGGCTCAAGATGCCGACAGACGACACAAAGCTGTTCACAGCCGTTATAGTTGCAATTTTCCTTGCTGTTCCGTATTTAAAAGGGAAATCAAAAAGCTCGTTCAAGAAGCTTGCTAAAGAGAATTTAAAAAAGCGTATGGGCGGTGAGAAAAATGCTTGAAATCAATAATATTTACAAAACCTTTAACCCCGGCACAGCTAATGAAAAGCGCGCTTTAAACGGCGTTAATTTAAAGCTGAATGACGGCGATTTTTGCACGGTAATCGGCGGTAACGGCGCAGGCAAATCAACGGTTCTTAACTCCATTGCCGGTGTATGGCCCGTTGACAGCGGTGAGATAATTATTGACGGCAAAGATATTTCAGGCTTGCCCGAGCACAAGCGTGCACCGTATCTCGGAAGAGTATTTCAGGACCCTATGACAGGAACCGTTGCCGATATGGAAATTATCGAAAACCTTGCAATAGCCGCTCGCAGAGGAAAACGCAGAGGGCTTTCGTGGGGAGTTAAAAAGTCAGAAAAAGAACAGTACCGTGAAATGCTTAAGGAATTTGACCTCGGACTTGAAAACAGAATGACCACAAAGGTCGGTTTGCTTTCGGGCGGTCAGCGTCAGGCAATCACCTTGCTTATGGCGACGATTAAGAAGCCAAAGCTTTTACTCCTTGACGAGCACACTGCCGCTCTTGATCCAAAAACAGCCGCAAAGGTGCTTGAACTTTCAGATAAGATAATTGCTGAAAACCACCTTACGGCACTTATGGTAACGCATAATATGAAAGACGCCATTGCACACGGAAACCGTCTTATAATGATGAACGACGGCAAGGTAATACTTAACATTGAGGGCGAAGAAAAAAAGAAGCTGACTGTTGAACATCTCCTGCAAAAATTTGAACAAGTCAGCGGCTCCTCAATAGATAACGACAGAATGTTGTTAAGCGAATAACAAGCGGCTGACGCATTTTGCGCAGAGCAAAGTAAAAAGCCAAAAATAAAAAGCTATAATCCACAATCAGCACCCCAAACGGTGTGATGTGAATTATAGCTTTTACTTTTTATTTAGCTTTATTTAGCGTTAATATTAATAAATTCCGCTTTAAGCTTTGAATAAAGAATCTTTTGACTGCTGTACAATCCGTAGTATCCGCTGAGCATATAAGCGACCCCCGACGCAAGTGCAAAAAATATCAGTCCGCTCGAACCGAATATTTCAACGCTCATCATAATTGAGGCAAGCGGACAGTTTACAACTCCGCAGAACAGGCATATAAGCCCTATAGCGGCCGAAAAAGACGGGTCAAGTCCCAACAGCGATCCGAAAAAGCAACCGAATGTTGCACCGATAAATAACGTAGGAACGATTTCACCGCCCTTAAACCCACAGCCGATTGTTACGGCGGTAAACAGTATCTTCAGCGCAAATGCTTCTGGCTTTGCACTTCCGCCGAGTGCCTCTGCAATCACCTGAGTACCTGCGCCGTTATAATCACGGCACCCCAAAGCAAGCGTGAGCAATATCAGTATTGCCGACCCTGCAAATACTCTCAAAAATTCATTGTGTATATATTTTTTTGCGTATATATGCGCCTTTTCAACAGCAACGCAGAATATAATGCTGACAAGCGCACACGCAGCCGCAAGACCGACTACCTGAGCGATGGGAATAAAGTTAAAATCGGGAATTACGTTTTGAATATCAAAGCGCAGCGGAGTGATTCCGAGAGTAACCGCAACATAATATGAAACTATTCCCGAAACAAAGCAGGGAACAAGCGCCGAATAATATGCAACCCCTACGCTGATTACCTCAAGTGCAAAAAATGCAGCCGTTATCGGTGTGCAAAACAGCGATGAAAACAATCCGCTCATACCGCACATAATTGCAATGTGCATATCCTTTTCATCAAGCCGCAGTACCTTGCCCACAAGCGATCCAAGACTTCCGCCGAGCTGCAGTGCGGCGCCCTCTCGGCCTGCCGAACCTCCGACAAAATGTGTTATTACCGTGCTGAAGAATATCAGCGGCGCCATAACCCACGGAACCGATTTTTTTGTTCGTATTGATTCTATAACAAGGTTTGTTCCGGGATCATTTTCAATTCCCGCGAGTTTGTACATCAAAACTATAATCGCACCGCCAACAGGCATCAAAAATATCGTCCATTCAAGTGCATTGCTGAATTTATTTGCATAGCCTATACCATAGCTGAAAGCCGTGCCGATAAGTCCGCCGATAAGTCCGGTAGGCACTGCAATAAGTACCCATTTAACAAATGTCTTGACATAATTCCCTGCGGATTTCAGCTTGTGTATAATAATATTCTTCATAAAATCTCATATTCCTTCTGTATTTTCTCTATATCTTTATTTAAATCTGAGAATATCTGTACTTAGATTATAGAACAATATTATTTATTAAGCAAGTATATAGATGACACGCATATTTTGAAATTTTGCTCCGTATATATTAAAAGACAAAATATCGGAGGTGTTTTTATGAGTGAAATGCCAAAATCAAAGAAACATTCTATTATGCTTGACGACCGTTCTCATCTTGTTATGACGGGAGCGGAAGATGTAAACGGCTTTAACGAAGAAACCGTATCTGTAAAGACTTCCTGCGGAACGCTGATAGTAAAAGGCTCGGGACTGCATATCGGCAAGCTGAATCTTGAAACAGGCGACGTTGTTATCGACGGCAAGATCGGCGCAATGCAGTATATCGGAAGCGATAATTCCCGCTCAAAGCTTTCAAGGCTGTTTAAATAACGGGGTGATAATTTGGAATTAACCTTTGCCCAACAGTCAACTGCATTTTTATGGTCGATTCCTCTGGGCGCTTGTCTTGGCGTGTTGTACGGTGTGTTCAAGATGTTTAGAACGGCATTTTCACCCGGAAAAATTGCGTTGCTTTTGCTTGATGTTCTGTTTATGATAATCTCTGCATTATCATTGTTTATGTTTTCGCTTGCCTTTTTGCTTGGATTTGTAAGGATATACATTATTTTGGGTGGATTAATCGGCTTTTTGGCATACAGATTTACGCTTGGAATGATTTTTTCAAAGCTGTACTGTCCGATAATAAAGTTCATTGGCAAAGTAATAAGGATATTTTGCAATTATTTTAAAAAAATTGCCAAATCACTATTGAAAATTACTCACATTATATTGTATAATAAAAATGAAGAATTAAGATTATTTACAAAGAAGCCGAAAAAGTCGGCTGATAATAAAAAGGTTATGGTAAAAAATGAAGCAAGACGTTTTAAAGGAAAAGGCGGTTCAAAAAGTCAAGAATCCTGAAAAAGCGGATTTGAGGGAAATCGAGCCTAAAAAAAGCAAAAGGCCTAAAAGACTGAGATTTTTTCTTCTTGCACTTGTAGCAGTGGGCTTTGTGTTTTATGCCGCAATCACAATAATAAACCAAAATGTTAGGATAGCCGAAAAGAAGTCTGAATTAAGTGAATTAAATAAACAAATCAATGTTATTGAAATACAGTCGCAGTATCTTGAAAAAGTTCAGGGATATACCGGCGATGACCTAAATGATTATATGGAAAAGCTTGCAAAAGAGGAGCTCGGATATATAAGCGACGGCGAACGCATTTTTATAAATGTTGCCGGAGAATAAAAGGATAGAAAAATTTTAAGGGGTAAATAATATATATGGCAATTGAAGTCGGTTCAATTTTAGAAGGTAAGGTATCGGGAATTACAAAATTCGGAGCATTTGTCGATTTGCCCGATTCAAAAACAGGAATGGTACATATTTCAGAGGTAGCTCCGATGTTTATCTCTGAGATAGGCGATTATGTAAAGGTAGGACAAACCGTCAAGGTGAAGGTTCTTGCGCTCAACGGCAATAAAATCAGCCTTTCGATGAAACAAGCACTGCCTAAAGATCAGCAAAAACGCCAGCCAAAGCCTCAGCGCACAGGGCAGCCCTACAAACCTGCCCCTCCCGTAACATCTCCGGGAGACTATGAATGGCAAAGCTCACGCAAAGCCGCTCCGTCCAGCTTTGAAGATATGATGTCTAAGTTCAAACAAACAAGCGAGGACAAGATGTCCGATCTCAAACGCGGAGGGGAGAGCCGCGGCTACAGCCGCAGGGGCAACGGTAACGGCAGAAGATAAAAAACTCTTAAAGGGAGGCATAATTATGAAAATCACTTATACCGCAAGAAAAGTCACTCTCAGAGATAATTTCAAAGAAAGAGTTGAAAAAAAGCTCGCAAAATTTGACAAGCTGTTTTCCGATAACGCAACCGCAAATGTGGTTGTAACACTTGAAAAAAACCGTCAGACTGTTGAAATTACCATTCGTGATACAAATATGGTTTACCGTGCAGAAAGCACGATGCAGGAAATGAATGACGCACTTGAAAAGGTAATAGATATTTTGATGCGTCAGATTCGCAAAAACAAAACACGTCTTGAAAAGAAGATAAAATCCGGCAGTATTGACGATATGTTTACGGAAGCAGCGGAAAGTATAGCTGAGGACGAATATAATATAGTCCGCAAAAAGCAGGTGCTTGTAAAGCCTATTACGGTTGAGGAAGCTATCCTTGAAATGAATATGGTAAATCATAACTTCTTTATGTTTATCAATGCCGAAACAGATGATGTAAACGTGGTTTACAAACGTGCGGACGGCAACTACGGCTTGCTTGAAGCAGAAACCGAATAATCAATTATTATTGAGCCTCCTCTGTCAGGGGAGGCTGATTTTTTTGAATACACTTATACAAATCGGAGGAATTATGACGCTGAAATTTTCTGCGCCGTGCATTTTCGGCTTGGAGGGAATATGTGCAAATGAGCTGAAATATCTCGGTATTAAAGATGTCACAGCCGAAAACGGAAGAGTTCTGTTTAGCGGCGATTATTCTACTCTTGCCAAAGCTAATATCAACTCACGCTATGCGGAAAGAATACAAATATTACTTTCTGAGTTTAATGCCTATTCATTTGAAAATCTATTTGATTGTGTTAAAGATATTCCTTGGGAGGAATTTATCGGTATAAACGACGCTTTCCCCGTTAAAGGCAGATGCCTTGATTCAAAACTTCAAAGCATACCCGACTGCCAAAAAATAATTAAAAAGGCGGTCGTAACACGACTGTCAAACCACTACCGAATGTCTTGGTTTGAAGAAACAGGCGCACTGCACCAAATTCAATTTTTAATTATCAAGAATAAGGTTAGTATAATGCTTGACACTTCGGGGGCAGGTCTGCACAAGCGGGGATACCGTGCAGAATCAAACGAAGCGCCCATAAAAGAAACACTTGCCGCTGCAATGGCAGAGCTTTCCAGAGTAAGGTCAAACCATTTTGTTGTTGACCCGATGTGCGGAAGCGGTACAATACTTATAGAATCCGCTCTGAAAGCGTTAAATATTGCGCCGGGTGTGAACAGATATTTTTCCTGTGAAAAATGGGATTGCGTTCCGAAATCAGCATTTGATTACGAGCGTGAGCTTGCACGCTCAAACGTGCGTTCGGACTGCGATTTTCACGCAAAAGGTTACGACATTGACGTGCTTTCACTTGAAACGGCTAAGCACAACGCAGAGCTTGCGGGCGTGGGGGAAAGGTTATACTTTGAAAAACGTGACATACGGGACTATAAACCGACAAACGGATTTGAAACAATAATAACAAATCCGCCTTACGGCGAACGCTTGCTTGACATCCGTCAGGCTGAGGAATTATATGCGATTATGGGCAAAAAATTTTGCAGGGAACAGGGCAAAAGCTATAGTATAATAACGCCCGACGATGATTTTGAAAAGATATTCGGACGAAAAGCCGACAAACGCCGAAAAACCTATAACGGTACGTTAAAATGCCAGATATATATGTATTTTAAGTGATTTTTCGATTTTTTTATTTGCAGAATGAGATTTAGTGTGATATAATTATCAGGATATATTAATTTTAAAGGAATGGTTTTATGTCAGGACATAATAAATGGAGTACCATTAAACAGAAAAAGGGCAAAAACGACGCCGCAAGAGCAAAGGTCTTTACCAAGATAGGCAGAGAGCTTATTGTTGCTATCAAAACAGGCGGCAGTGCAGACCCTAACGTAAACTCAAAGCTGCGTGACTGTATCGCAAAAGCAAAAGCCGCAAATGTACCTAACGATAATATTGAGCGTATTATCAAAAAAGCGGCAAACGACAGCGATTCTGCCAACTACGAATCCGTTACATATGAGGGCTACGGTCCGAACGGCGTAGCCGTAATCGTTGAAGCGCTTACCGATAACCGTAACAGAACTGCGGGCGAGGTAAGACACTATTTTGATAAATTCGGCGGCAATATGGGAACTCAGGGCTGTGTCAGCTTTATGTTTTCTCAAAAGGGCGTGCTTGTAATCGAGCGTGAAGACCTTGAAAAAGACGAAGATACGGTTATGACAGATGCGCTTGAATGTGGGGCTTCTGATTTTGAGGCTGATGACGATGTGTTTACTGTATATACAGAGCCTGAAGATTTCAGTGCAGTCCGTGATGATCTTGAAAAGCTGGGCTACGCATTTGTATCGGCTGAGCTTGAAATGGTACCAAGCACCTATACAAAGCTTGAGGACGAAGAAAGTGCAACAAAAATGCAGAAAATGCTTGATATGTTCGATGATAATGATGATATTCAGAACGTATGGCACAACTGGGAATATTAATTTAAAAGCATATAATAAAACGGGGCGGATAATCCGTCCCGTTTTTATATGTCATTTGCAGCGATTATTTTAAATTTCTTTTTCCCAAAAACAGAATTGCCAACATTCCCGAACCGACGTGTGCACCGATAACCGGTCCGATCTCGCATACCTGAATGTCCTTGTATTTGCCTTTAAGCGACTTTTGTAATTCCTTTGCGCCCTCAATATTGTCGGCGTGAGCGATAAAAACAGGAGCCTTCTTTGAATCTATGCCGTCACGCTTCAGCCTGTCGATTAATGCACCCGTAACATTGCTTTTTCCTCTTACCTTGCCGACATTTACAAGACGTCCTTCATTATCAACTGTAATAAGCGGCTTTATCTGCAATGCTTTACCGAAAGTTGCAGTAACCGCAGAAATTCTTCCGCCTTTTTTAAGTTGATCAAGGTCATCAACTACAAACCAATGACAAATTTTGAGCCTTGTGTCTTCAATAAATTCTGCAAGTTCTTCAATGGTTGCTCCGTTTTTGTATTTAATACCCGCAAGATAGATAAGATAGCCAAGCCCTGCCGAATCGCAAAGAGAGTCAATAATGATTATCTTTCTGTCAGGATATTGTTCACGCAATTCTTCAACAGCCATACGACAAGTGTTGAATGTTCCGCTCAATCCGGTTGAAATACCGGTATATAAAATATCCATACCTGCTTTAAGATAGTTTTCGAAGTCGGTTTTAAAGGTTGAGTAGTTGATTTGAGAAGTCTTGACCGAAGCTCCGCTTTTGAGCTTTTGATAAAACACGTCAAGGCTCATCATTCTTCTGTCGGGATAATGCAAAAAGCACTTGTCTCCGATTTGAAATTCCATAGGAATCACCCTAACGCCTGCTTTTGCAACCTGAAGTTCATCTAAGTCGCAAGAAGCGTCAGTCATAAATACATAATCCATCAGAACATCTCCAATCCAAAATTATCAAGATATATTCTATCAAACGTTACAATAAAAGTCAATGAATATAACAATTCATTTAAACATATATATTTAAAAAGAGACAGGGGGGAGTGCTGTGAATTGCAGACTGACAGATTTGAGGCATAAGGAAGTTATAAGTTTATGTGACGGCACACGAATAGGCTTTGTTGATGACGTAATAGTGGATACAAAGTTAGCTTGTGTTGTATCTTTTGTAATATTTGGGCGTTCGGGATTCTTCGGATTATTCGGAAAATGCGAAGATTATATTATTCCGTGGGAGAAAATTGAGTTGATAGGAGCCGATACTATAATTATTTCCTGCAAGACGCCGCAACCTGTAAAAAGGCACAAAAAACCTTGGCTTTTTGAAAAAAATCGGAAAAAGTGTACTTTCTAACCTTACGGCAAAATATACTAAGAATCGTGTTCCGAATTGTTTATATTGTACAAAGAATAATTGCTTTATGAAATTAAAAATTTAAATATTACAATAAAATTACAACGGTTACAGGCCGAAAAGCCCGATACAGCTTGCATTTTAGAGCAATTTGTGTTTTAATACAGTAGAAGTTGTGTGTTTGATAAAATTTTAACGACTAAAGACGTTGCACAATTATCAAGCTAATGCAGATTAGTAATAACTTATATTGTGCGGAAATCACAGGGAGGATAAATTTTTTGAGAGCTACTAACTATAAGCATTACAGAAGCGAGGATAACGCATTAAATACCCATACTTCCAAAACTTCGGAATGCAAAAAAATTTCTAAAAAGGCCAAAAAGATTTCTTTAGGTGTTGCAATTGCGGCAATAGCTACGGTACTGATTGTTCCGACAACAACTCTTGCTCCGGACGTAGGCGCTTATGAAGACAGCAGAATCGCATCATATTCTGTAGGTGATATTGATAAATTTTCTGCCGTTATTACAAACAACTGCGTTGAGATAACAACAGCACCGGAAACTCAGCAGCCGACTACTGAGGAAATCACGGAGAAACAAACCGAAGCCGAAGCAACCGAGGCTTCAACTGAACCAAGTGAAGACAAAACCGAATACGAAACAAACAAAGAAGCTTCAAACAGTGAAGAACCCGCTGAATCAAATTCTGAGAAAAGCTATTCATACGATTACAACACAGATTCATCGTATGACAGTTATTCAAACGATTCATCTTCATATCTTATGAGCATAAGCAACGCTGACCCCAACTACAGTCCTAAGCACGTCAACCTTTCATCATACGACAGGGACAGACTTGAGCGCATTGTAATGGGCGAAGCAGGCACAATGAGCTATAACGGATGTGCGCTGGTTGCTCAGTCAATCCGTGACGCTATGAACCGTTCGAATACGAACTCGGTTGACAGAATTATTTCAGAGTATCAATACTTTGGCGTAACATCATATGAACCAAACCAAAAAGTAAAAGACGCAGTTTCCTACATATTTGATCAGGACGGCTCGGCTGTTCAGCACAGAGTTCTCTGCTTCTATACAGGCTACAGTCCTTGGCACGAAACTCAGACTTTCATTATGGATATTGATAATGTAAGATTCTTTGACTTTGTCAACGCTTAAAATTAAACATACTAACTTGAATTAATCAGGTGTTTTCTTAGTTTTTTAAGAAAACACTTGATTTTTTTGTATTTTATGGTATAATATATAAGCATTTCGCACGCTGATGCTTGTCGGCAGGGTGGCTTAACAGCTTTTTGCGCCGATAAAATCAAGGCACAGCGGAGGTTTTAACCTAAGGAGGATATTAAAAATGGCAGTAGTTTCTATGAAACAACTCCTGGAGGCCGGTGTACATTTCGGTCACCAGACAAGAAGATGGAACCCTAAAATGGCTGAGTACATCTTCACAGAACGCAACGGAATTTATATCATTGATCTTCAGAAGAGCGTGAAGAAGCTTGAAGAAGCTTATAATTTCGTTCGTGAGCTCTCTGCAGAGGGCAAAAGCGTACTTTTTGTAGGTACAAAAAAGCAGGCTCAGGATTCAGTTAAAGAAGAGGCTCTGAGAGCAGGTGCTTACTATGTAAACGCAAGATGGCTCGGCGGTATGCTCACAAACTTCTCAACTATCCGCAGAAGAGTAGCTCGTTTAAAACAGCTCCGCACTATGCAGGAGGACGGCACATTTGATCTTCTTCCTAAGAAAGAAGTAATCAAGCTCAACCTTGAAATTGAAAAACTTGAAAAATTTATGGGCGGTATTAAGGATATGACAGCGATGCCGGGTGCACTCTTTATCGTTGACCCAAGAAAAGAAAGAATTGCCGTTTCTGAAGCAAAGAAGCTCAATATCCCGATCGTAGCTATTGTTGATACAAACTGCGACCCTGACGAAATCGACTATGTAATTCCCGGCAATGATGACGCTATCCGTGCAGTAAAGCTTATTGCAGGCGCAATGGCTGACGCTGTTATTGAGGGAAGAGAAGGTCAGATGGGTGCAGCAGCAGATAATGAAGAACTCGAAGAAGAGGCAGCTGAATAATTAATTTAATTTTTACTTTTGAAAGGATGTATATATAATGGCAGCATTTACAGCTCAGGACGTAAAAGCGCTCAGAGAAAAAACAGGCTGCGGTATGATGGACTGTAAAAAAGCCCTCACAAGTGCCGACGGCGATATGGATAAAGCTATTGATTTTTTAAGAGAACAGGGACTTGCAAAGCAGGCTAAGAAAGCAAGCAGAATTGCTGCAGAAGGCGTAGCTTACGCAACTACAACAGAAGATCATTCGGTTGGCGTTGTAATTGAAGTAAACGCTGAAACAGATTTTGTTGCAAAGAACGATTCATTTATGGATTTTGTAAAATCATGTGCAGCTACGGTTATGAGCCGGAATCCCGCAAACGTTGAGGAGCTTCTCACATTAAAGGCTGACGGAAGTGATATGACTGTTGCAGAACTTTTACAGGAAAAGGTACTCACAATCGGCGAAAACATTCAAATTCGTCGTTTTGAGCGTATGGAAGGCGCTTGCGTAGCTTATGTTCATGCAGGCGGCAAAATCGGCGTTCTTGTGAACTTTGATACAGACCTCGCTGCAAAACCCGAATTCGTTGCATACGGCAAAGACGTTGCTATGCAGATTGCAGCTCTTAACACACAATACCTCAACGAAAATGATGTTCCGGCAGACGTAATCGCTCACGAAAAGGAAGTAATGCGTCAGCAGGTTATCAACGAGGGCAAACCCGAAGCTATCGCAGACAAGATTGTTATGGGTAAGATCGGCAAGTTCTATAAAGAGAACTGTCTCCTTGATCAGGAGTTTGTAAAGGACAACAAGCAGTCAATTAAGCAGTATACACAGAACACAGCTAAGGCACTCGGCGGCAAGATTGACATTGTTAAGTTTATTCGCTTTGAAAAAGGCGAAGGAATTGAAAAACGTCAGGATGATTTTGCGGCAGAAGTTGCAAGCATGGTAAAATAATTAATACTGAAAATCATTTAAGGCAGAGTTTCACACTCTGCCTTTTGACTGTTAAAAAGCCCGTTAAAAGCCGGGCTTTTTTATTCTGCATTTTTTAGTTTTAAGTTTTATTCAGCGATTGTTTCGTCTTTTAATACCACAAGTACGCTAAAGGTGAAATCGTGTATTTCGGTTATAAGTTCGCCGTTGTATTTTTGAGTAATATCATTGATGATTTTGAGTCCGAAGCCATGTTTTTTAGAACTTTTCTTTGATTTATTCAGGTTATCCGAAAATTTGTTTTCACACTTTATATAAATATATCCGTTGTTTTCCTTGCAGGAAACATATATGATACGTTCGTCACCGTTATAGTTTTTTAGGGCATTTATCGCATTATCAAGCAGATTAATAAAAATACGGCAAATATCAAAATCCGTGATATTAATATCTTCGTTGAGCATAATGTTGTCAACAATTTTTATCGACTGATTTTTCGCAACTGACATCTTATCAAACATAACGGCATTAACAATCTTGTTGTTACAAAAAATTCCTGTTTTGGTACTGTCCATAATATCGGTAATGCCTTTTGTAATTTCCATTGCTTTTTTATTACCTTCGGCTGTATTTTCCGACAGCTGAATATTAATTATTTGTACAAGATTATTTATATCATGACGCAACTTTGCGGTGCTGTCATAATTGCAAAGCATTTTTTCGTAATATTCTGTTTGGAGCTTACTTTGGTATTCGAGCATTTTGTTTTTTGCTTTGATTTTGTAATAGGAAGAACTGTTCTTTGTAAAATATATGATGATACAATCCAAAACAACAAACATAAAAATGTAAAAATACAAAAAGCTGAGGTTAGTATTTTTAAAATCATACGGCAGAAATTCCCATATACTTTTATGGTCAAGAATCCAAAAAGAAATAAACATTAATTCAATTAATATAAGCAATATGAATATTACAATATTGTTTTTTAAAAAAACCTTAGAGTCCTTCTTGTAAAGCTTGTTCCATAATAATGTATATACGGAAAAGAAAAATACAACGAGCATTGAACTAATAAGATATACATACGGCTCGCTCAGATAGTTTTCGGTGGATTTGAACAGAATAACAACTATATAATAACCGAGGTAATCGCTCAAAAATATTATAGCTATTGAAAGCAATGAAGAAATAATTTTTATATGAGGCCTGTCTTTGTACATAAAGAAGTTGGTGAATATCAATGACAGGATAGAGGCTTGAGTTGCCCATGCAGGTACATTGTCAAAATGTTGCGGAAGAAGCGAAACATACAGAATTACCGAGCTTAAAAGGATAGTGGGTATCCTTTTAAGCTTGCTTTTCAGCAAAAATGTCGCAAATACATTTGCAATAAAAATGTAGAAAATATACAGCCACATTTGTTGCGGTAAGTAATTATCGGATTGAAATATAGTATGCAAATCAATCCCTCCGTTATAATCCGATTTTTGAAGCCATATGTTCAAAAAACACTTTTTTAACTTTATCGTATTGACTTCTGCTTATCGGTATTTGGTCACCGCTTGACAGTGTTATTTTTGACTTTGAGAAATCAGTGGCATATTTTAAATTAACCGCATAGCTTTTGTGACATCTCAGAAAATTGTCGTCAATTTTTTGCATAGCATTGTCAAGTTTTATGTATTCCTCAAATTTATCAGAAACAGTGTGATATGTAACCTTCCTTTCATGACTTTCAAGATAAAGGATTTCATTTTTATCAATTAAAATGTTTTGTCCGTTTACGGAAAGCTTAACAAATGACGATCGGTTAATTTTATAATAATCAATTATTTTGTTGATATAGTAATATAATTTGTCGCTGTCAATAGGCTTTGTGAGCAAACCAAAGGGTACAAAGTCGATAAAAATGTCCTGGCTGTATTCAGTATATCCTGTAATAAAAACAACGGGGATTTTAGGAATAAGCTCCCGCATTTCCCGCAGCATAAGAATACCGTTTCCGTTATTAACGCAAATATCCATAATAATGGCGTCGGGAATTTCTTTGTTTAAAACAGAAGTCTTAAACCCTTCAAGAGAATTAAAGCACCGTGTTTCCACTATTGATAAAAATTTTGCTCTAATTAAATAACTGATATGACTTGTGATAATCTTATCATCATCACATACAGCAATAATCATATATAACACCTCATTTTGCATTATATCACATAAGAAAATAAAATAATTGCATAATCAAAAATTAATTGTTATTTTTTACATTTTTCGTGCTAATTATTACATCCAACTATTAAATTAATATAAATAAATGTATAATTGTAATAGTAAAATACACTAAAAATTTAAACACAAAGCACTAATGATTGCATATATTGTGAATTTATTTGTATTTTCGAGTTATATATGCAATATAATGTGATATTTATTGGTATATTTTAAATTTGAGATAAATCTTGCAACAAGCGAGAAATTTGTCGACAATAAATGTTTTGGTGTTGTTGCATTAAGGTCAGTTGAATAAAAGAAAATTCAAGTCAAATAAATAAAATTCGGTCGGTGATTTTAATGAAAAGAAAAATAGCATTAATTATGGTAATAGTAACGATACTTTCTATATTTAGCGGATGTAATTTATTTGAGGAAACTCTTAATTTAAATGAAACAGCAATAACTATGACTGTTGGAGATTCACAAACTCTTTATATTGACGAAACATCCCGAAATATTGATTCAAAGCGTGTTGTGTGGTCAAGCAGCGATAATAATATTGTTACCGTAAATAACGGACTTGTTAAAGCGAAAGCTTCAGGCTCAGCCGTAATTACCGTTACAACAGAATCAGGGCTATCAAAAACGTGCAATGTGACTGTTGTTGATAAAGAAATCGAAAAAATAACACTTGATGCACAAGCTGTATCTTTGGACGTAGGAAAAACAATACAGTTGAGTGCAAACATTACTCCGCCGGACGCAAAGAAAGATAATCTTATCTGGTCTTCGTCTGACAATACCGTTGCAATAGTGAACAGTGAAGGTTATATAACGGGAGTAACAGAGGGTATAGCAAATATATTTTGCAAATCAAGCAACGGCATTGAGGCTTCCTGCACTGTATCGGTTAAAGATAAATCTGCCGTAGAAAGTAAGAATAAAACTTTTGATACAAACACATATTACGGTCATTTTAACCCGTCATATATATACAGAGCAACTGATTTTGTATTTCCTGATTCTTCAATACGTCGTTTGACAAATGCCGAGATCGCCTCGGTTCTAACCGGAATGGTAGGCACACCGGTTGCTGATACCTTTGCACAGGATGCAATAAACGAAATATACGCAAGGAACGGGTATGTGTTCAAAACCGAAAGCATAAGAAATTATTATGAATCAAAGCCTTGGTATTATGCAGATCCGAGTTTTTCGATTTCAGATTTTAATTCTTATGAAAGCTATAATATAAAATTGCTGACAGATTATAACTGATTTGCAAGCTAACTTTAGGAAGTGATTTACTTGAAATGCCCGAAATGCGGTATGGATAACAGTGAAGTAACAGTTTTTTGTAAGTCGTGCGGAAGTCCTTTATCTGATATTCAAAAAGTCGATATTAATAATATTGATAATGTAAACAATGATTTTTTAAAAAGTATGCCACCAAAAAAAAATAATAACGGAACAATAGGTTTGATAGCAGGAATTTCCGTTGCAGTAATTTCTGTTTGTATTTGTATTGCTGTATTATTTTTGACAAATTTAAACAATAAATCAGATAATACAGAAAGCGCTAACACTTCCGTAGCAGAACAAACTACTGCAGAGCTAACAACAAACAAACCAGCCGAAGCAGTAATCATAGAAAAAATTGTTGTTCCCGATGTTATCGGTTTAAGCAAGGAAGATGCTCAAAACGAACTGAAAAGTAACGGACTGGATGTTGTTATGCATGAAACCGAGAGCGATACAGTATCAAGCGGATACGTTATCAGCCAGTCGCCTTTATCAGGAAGCGAGTTAAAAAAAGGTGATAGTGTAACCATTTATATTTCAAAAATATCAAACAAACAATATTCATATAATACTGTTTACACAAAACCATACTTTAGTCATATAACTGCGTCTTCAACTTTAGAATCCGAGCAACAGTTTAGTTATGAAGCTTCAAACCTAAGATATTTTGATGATACTTGTTGGTGCGAAGGAGTAGACGGCTCTTGTGTCGGTGAGTATGTTATCTTTTCCGAAACAACTACTCAGGCGGTATCGGGTGTGCAAATTGTTAACGGTTATGCAAAGGATTCAAAAGCGTTTTATAACAACGGTAGGGTGACAAAGCTTAGATTTGAATTCTCAGACGGCACTTATATTGACAAATATATTTATGATGATGCTTCCTTGCAAACTATTGATTTTGGAAGAACATTTTATACAAACATAATGAAAGTTACAATCTTACAGTATAAAAACGGCGCAGAATATAATGATATATGCATTTCGTATATTAATCCGTTCTGATAAGGAGTTTGTAATAAAGAATTTTTGCTCGAAATATTTTGCATTTAAGTTAAACGCAAATTGCAATAGCAAATTGAAATATTAATCTAAAAATTATAATCGCAGTAGTTATTTGCGAAGATAAAACTTAATAATCTTTTAAATTAAAAAGGAGGGTACAGTCTGAAAACATAAATATAACGGGGGGAACAGTTGTATAGCAAAGCTGACCGCCAATATGCAATCAAAGCAAAGGCGGTAAATTTTGCAGTATAAATTTAAAGGGGAATAAAAACAAATGAAAAAAGTATTTTCAATAGTTATTACTATAATTATTATAATCAGTTCATTAACAATTTCAAATTTTAGTAGTTACGCTAAAGAGAGCGAAGAGCTTAGCGTTCAACAAAAAGCTCAGAATTTAGTTTCCAATTATAATTATAAAAATTGGAAAAAGTGTGATAAGGTACAAAATATCATTGTAGAAAACGGTGAAAAACAAGGATTATATTTTTTTAACAAAAAAGTTTTGGATTTTACAACTTTAACCAAAATATACGATACCGATTCATTAAAAAAACTTACTCAGCCGAAGTACTATTATCAAATGGTTATTCTTGACTTACTTTGTAATAAATCAACTACGGAAGAAAAGATAAAAAATGTACGGGAATTATTTGATAGTAATTACACGGATACGGTAAAGTTTGTTAATGAAGTTCTTTCTTTAAAACTAGACGACAAGATGTCGAGTGGAACCAAATCTGCTTTAATAGATAGACTACAAAAATATTGTAATGTTTCTGACAGTGTTTTTGATGTTATAGATACTGTTGATACAGTAGGAGAATTTATTCAATCAGCCCTGCAATTATCGACATTGGAAAATATATCATTATCTATGGTGGATGTATTATGTGATATTGGAAATTTGGCAGAGGAACAAGGTAATTCAGCATTGAAATCAGCTACTGATGATATAGTAAATAAAATTATAGAAGCAAAAAATGAGTGTATGTTAGAAGTATATCTTGAAAGTTTTTCAGAAACTTTGGTATATAAATTTGCGGACGAATTAACTGACAAAATTTTAGATAATTTAGATATTTATGGAGAAACAATAAAACTTGCTTATAAAGGCGGTAAATTGATTGGCAATTATATAGCGAGTGGTGATGAGCAGTGTTCCACTTATTTGTATATGAGAGCACTATATCAGATCGAAAAATTACTTTTATCAAACATGGATAAATATGAAAATGATATTAATAACTCTAGTGAGAGAATAATAAGTTCATTTGAACTTTTTAATTCTATTCAAATGTGCGGATTAGATATGGCGGAAAAATATGTCAAAATATTCCATGAGGATGTATGGTTTTTTAAAATTTCTGATGAATGTTATAACAACTACATAAATGCAATTAGTTTTTCGCGGAATTATATTAAAAATACTGATTTTTATTCATCTGATGTATCTGAAGATACTATTTATGGAAAACTTGATATTTGTTTTGTTATAGATACAACACATTCAATGTGGGATGATATTGATAATGTAAAAGATAATATGGAAGAAATAATAGATACTCTGTCAGTAAAAACAAGCGATTATCGAGTATCATTAGTCGATTATCGAGATTTTAGCGAAAGAACAGGAGATGATGTTGATTATCCATATGATGTAAAGTTAAAGTTTACAAATGATAAAAATAAAATCAAGGAATCTGTTTATAATTTATCTTTAGGATATGGAGGAGATGATTTAGAAACAGTTTATTCGGGAATTATGGCAGCTATCGATAATGATAAAATAGGGAATTGGAGAAATGACGCTACCAAAATTATAGTTGTTATGGGAGATGCAGGTGCTTTAGATCCGGAACCATATACAAATTATACATATTCTCAAATAATTAATTCTCTAAACAATGGATTTATTTTAAATGACGAATATGATGTAATTACAGAGAAAAAGGCTAAAAGCTTAGTTGAATCAAAAGATTCAGATATTAGAGCATGTACAATTTCTATTGGTGAAAATGAGGAAGTAAATGGCTTGTTTTCTAACATTGCTAAAGATACTAATGGAATATATACGAATGTTTTATCTGCATCTGAGGTAAGTACGTCTATCGTAAATATGATCGAAAAGATTGATATTGAAAATCCGTTAGGAGTGCCAATGCCTTTTAATGTTGTTGCTGATTTTGGGCAAAGATATGCCAATGAAAATTTAACAATTGAATTAGGAGAAAATATTTCAATAAAAAGCATTTTAAATGAAAATGTAGTAGCCCTTTTAAATGCTTTAAATCCCGGTGTCTATAAATGTGTTCTAAATGATGATACATACTCAATGATTGTAGATGAATATGGTATAGCAACAGTAAATATTAATTCAGATGAATTACCAAGTACTTCAATAGAAACTGAAACAACAATAGCCCCTACTAAACCTACAGAAAAAGAGACATTTAATCCAACTATACCGTCTGATTTTACATCCAAAACATCAACAAATGATAGTATAAATAACGATAACGGTACAATACAAACAGGTACATTATCTATTGCTGTTATTATATTCTTGTTACTTTCTTCACTTGCAATAGGCGGGACAGCTGTTTACAAGAAAAAATAAATAATAACTAATAAACAATCTATAATATTTATTTAAAGCCGACAGAAAATTTTCTGCCGGCTTTTTGTCACCATACGAATTTATTTTTCATATAATATCAGATAATATATTTAAGACATGCCAAATTTAGTAAATCGGATTCTAAAACCCACTACCCTTGGGTGATGGGTAGTTTGCATGATTGAAATATGCATTGCAAAACTTGCCGATATTCTCAATCGCTATAAATATAAAATTTGACAAGTTATAAAAATGCAGTACAATGTACTATAAAAAGGGGGAGTGATTATGGTAATTTCAATTCATTTAACTGAAGAAGAACGGAAACTTGCAACTTCATATGCACAAATGCACTCAATATCTTTGAACGAAGCATTTAAGCAGGCGCTTTTTGAATGCATTGAAGATGAATATGACTTAGCCGTAGCTGATGAAGCCTACAAAGATTATGTGGAAAGCGGCTGTAAATCTACTCCGATAGCCGAGTTTTGGAGTGAGTTAAATGCTGAATTATGAAGTGAAATTATCAGAACGATTCAAAAAGGAGTTTCGCAAGTTCGGATAAGTACACTCAAAAAATTGTAAGAGCACATATAGACAAAAATCTTGTCGAGTCCGCAGTATTAATACGATACGGATAGTATAATACATAGTACGTTATACTATAGATATTCCAAAGCCCGGTTTTTGAACCTTACAGAAACTGTTTCGAAGGCTGTGCCTTGATTTTTTGTTCGTAAAATTATATATACAGTTTTGACACCTTGTAAGACAATAAGTCCCTGTTGAGATATAAAAATTCTGTAAACCCAACAGGGGCTTTTCTTGAATTTGCAGAATCGACTTGCACTTTGTATTTATCTAAGAGTAAAGCGATAATTTATGAATCATACTTTTCGGGTACAATATAATTATCACTTACTCGGAGGTAAATACAATGGAAGGACGAATTTTAACGGCAAATATTATTGACGATTTCAGAAAAAATTTAGAGCTACAGGAGAAAAGTGCAGCAACGATTGAAAAATATATTCGTGATGTGAAAGCACTTTTGATTTATACGCAAGGCGAGGCTGTCACAAAAGAAATTGTAATCGCTTACAAAAAACATTTGCAGGAAAATTACGCTGTTCGCAGTGTTAACTCAATACTTGCAAGTATCAACAGCTTGTTTGCATTTTTGAATTGGTTTGATTTGAGAGTTAAATCATTAAAACTGCAACTGCAAGTATTTTGCTCTGAAGAAAAGGAACTGACAAAAGCAGAATACAAACGGCTTTGCATGGCGGCAAAGCAAAAGAAAAATCAGCGATTGAATTTAATCATTCAAACGATTTGTGCCACAGGTATTCGTGTCAGTGAATTACAATATATCACGGTTGAGGCAGTAAAGTGCGGCGAGGCAGTTGTAAACTGCAAAGCAAAAACACGCTCGGTTTTTATTGTAAAAGAACTAAAACAAAAATTGCTCCGCCGGGCAGCAGAGCAAGGAATAAAAAGCGGTATGATTTTTGTAACGAAAAGCGGCAAGCCAATTAACCGCACGAACATTTGGCGAGAGATGAAAGCTTTGTGCAAAGATGCAAATGTAAATCCGCAAAAAGTGTTTCCGCATAATTTGCGCCATTTGTTTGCACGCACATTTTATGGGATTGAAAAAGATATTGCAAAGCTTGCGGATATTCTCGGTCACAGCAGTATCAACACAACACGAATTTATATCATTTCCACAGGCACGGAACATCGCAAGAGAATGGAAAATATGCACTTAATTATTTAGTCTTAAAAAATCCGCCATCATCGGTGCCGAATAACATAATCGATATTATGTTGTAAAGCACACTTAAACTTTTTTTAATTATATCATATTTCATATTTATTTACAATGCTACATATATTGCAGAGTATGAAATGTACCAAAATTTTCACTTAAAACAAACACTAATAAGCCTTTTCAAGTTTTTTCTTGACAAGGCTTAGTTCGTCATACTCATTTTCAGCTTTAAGCACCTGCATTTGCTTGCAGGTGCTTTTTTGATTTGAATAATAACAGTTTCAAATACAACATAATATCGATTTTGTTGTAAAGTGAAGGAGTTTAATTATGAGCTTTTACAATGTGGTTTTAGATGTGTTAAAACAAGATGAGCGTTTTTTTACCGATGACGGACAGTTACTTCGTAATGCCATATATGAGGCGGCAATGCAGATGGATGCAAAGCTGATTAAAGCATTGTATGATAATGAAGAAACAAGAAAGCGCTTTTTTACGGATGTTGACGGTATTGCCGTTTTTGATAAAATCGGATTCGGTTGGGTAATAAATAACCGTGAATTTTTACCGGACTCCTATACCCGTTATAAAAACAAAATCGGACTTGTAAACAACAAAGGAGAGTACATTTCTGCATCTAATGATGTAGAGCTTGTTTTTCCGTATAAAGATTGCATTCTCGAGGGCGGACAGACAAAAGAAGACCAAAAAAGAAGCGAAATCTTCTATAACGAAGCACTTGCACCAGATGAAGTGGACAGGTTACTTTATCCGAAGGTTTTTACTAATGCGAAAAAATATACCGCCGACGGAGTTCAAAACATTACCAAAATTTCTGATAAAGATAATTTAATTATTAAAGGTAATAATTTATTTGCGATTTCATCACTTCTTGCGAAATATGAGGGGAAAATCAAATGTATTTATTTGGACCCACCATACAATACTGGAAATGATGGCTTTGGGTATAACGACTCATTTACCTATAGCAGTTGGCTAAGCTTTATGAAGTCAAGATTAGAAATAGCCAAGGGATTGTTGTCAAAAGATGGTTTAATTTTCGTTTCAATAGATTCATCAAGACAAAATGCGGGTGGAATTGTTGGCACTTCTTCATTACCATACCTTAACATATTAATGGATGAAATATTTGGTCGTAAAAATTTCATTGCTCATTTGCATTGGAAAAAGAAAAAGCAACCATCATTTTTATCAAGAGTTGCCGGTGTTATGGAGTCTATACTTGTTTACTCTAAAGATGAAACTTATATCAATAAACTTCAAATTGGAGAGCAAAGTGATGAAACCAAAAGAATTGACAATGCTTCAAACAAAGCAGTTTCAATGCACATCGAATCAGGAATTCGATATATGGGTGATAGTAACACAATAATAAAAAAGGGAGTATATAAAAACAAAACAATGCAAACAGAATTTTTGGAAGATGTTATAATTGAAAATGGTCGAACAAAAAATTCGTTTAATGCTATCGCTAAATACAGAAACAGCCAAGAGGAAATAACCAAATTTTGCAAGCAAGATTTATTCTATATTACTGCAAACAACTCTTTTAGAAGATTTAAAACAGATGAGGAGCTTAAAGGTGGAAAAACAATAACCGATTTACTTTTAGATTGGGGACAAAATCAAGATGCTACTGACGAATTACGAAAAATCTTTGAAATAGATGACGATACAAAAGCGTTTGATAACCCAAAACCCGAATTGCTGATTAACAACATTTTGAAAGCAAGTACAAGTGAAGGTGATTTGGTACTCGACTTTTTCTTGGGAAGTGGAACTACTGCTGCAGTTGCTCATAAATTGAATCGAAAATACATAGGTATCGACCAAATGGATTATATCAATTATGTAGCGGTAGAAAGATTAAAAAAAGTTATTAACGGTGAGCAATTTGGCGTTTCCAAAGATGTAAATTGGCAAGGCGGCGGCTCTTTTGTCTACTGTGAACTTGCAAAATTAAACCAAAACTTTGTTGACGAAATTGAAAAAGCAACGACAGATGAAGAAGTGACAAAGCTCTATGCCGATATACTTGAAACCGGCTTTATCAGTTACAAAGTTAACCCAACTGATATTGATACAAATTCAGAGGATTTTATTAAATTGTCCATTGATGACAAAAAGAAACTTCTTATGGAATTACTTGATAAAAATCAACTTTATGTTAATTACTGCGACATTGATGATAAAACATACGGAATTTCAGAAGAAGATAAAGCCTTTACAAGGAGCTTTTACGAGGGGGTATAAAGATGCCGTTCCTTTATGAAAAAATAGATACATTGCGTGAAGTGGGCGTATCTAAAGAGTTACCGAAATATATACCTGAAAACCTAAATCCGAATTTTGAATTGCGCCCATATCAGAAAAACGCTTTTGAAAATTTTATTACATATTTTGAAAGTGATAAACTGTGCCAAAAGCCGACACAAACGCTCTTCCATATGGCAACAGGTTCCGGCAAAACACTTATTATGGCGGGACTGATACTGTACTTGTACAAGCATGGCTACCGTAATTTTTTATTTTTTGTCAATCTCTCGAATATTGTTCAAAAAACAAAAGAAAATTTTTTGAACAACGGCTCAAGTAAATATCTTTTTTCGGAAGAAATTATCATTGACGGTGAAAAAGTGCCGATTAAGGAAGTTACAAATTTTCAGTACTGCGATGATAATGCCGTAAACATTTGTTTTACAACCACGCAGGGACTTCATTCGGATATGTGGGGAGTAAAAGAAAATGCACTTTCAATTGATGATTTTGCAAATCAAAAAGTTGTGCTTATTTCCGATGAGGCACACCATTTGAACGCCGATACAAAAAAGATGAGCAAAGATGAAGAAGCAAGTTACAAAAGCTGGGAATATACGGTTCATCATATTTTTAATGCTAATCGAGATAATGTATTACTTGAATTTACTGCAACCTGCGATATTAAAAATCCTTTAATAAAGGCTGAATATGAAAATAAAATAGTATTTGATTATCCGCTTTATAAATTCCGTGCGGACAGGTATTCAAAAGAAATTAAAACACTGCGTTCCGATTTAGGAGTTGAAGACAGGGCGTTACAGGCATTGATATTAAGTCAGTATCGCTATAAGATATTTCATGATTATCGCCAAAATATAAAACCCGTCGTTTTCTTTCAATCAAGACTTGTAAAAGAAAACGCCGCAAATATGAACTCAATTATAAATATGGTGCAAAATCTTACAGGTGATAAAATCAAAGCCCTTTTTAAGCAATCATCAAGCGAGATTATTGCCAGAGCAGATGAGTATTTTATAAAAAACAAAATATCGTATGATGAATTGGCAAGCGAATTAAAAGATGATTTTTCAGAGAATCATTGTATTTCGGCAAACGATAATAAAGATGTTGAAAATAAGCAAATAATGCTTAACTCGCTTGAAGATAAATCCAATCCGTTCCGTGCTGTCTTCGCTGTAGATAAGCTGAATGAAGGGTGGGATGTCCTCAACTTATTTGATATTGTCCGCTTATATGAAACCCGTGACGGTAAAAATGGCATTCCCGGTAAAACGACAATGAAAGAAGCACAGCTTATCGGTCGTGGCGCTCGTTACTGCCCTTTTAAAATTACAGAAGAACAGGAAAAATATCAGCGTAAATATGATAATGATATAGATAATCCACTTCGAATTTGTGAAACACTCTATTACCATTGTTGGAATGAGCCTCGTTACATAAGCGAATTGCATGCGGCTTTGCGTGAAATCGGTATTGACTTGGACAAAACCGTAACAAGAAATTATGTACTTAAAGATGAATTTAAGAGCGATGATTTATACGAAAACGGATATGTTTTTGTAAATAAACGCCTTTTGAAAAGTCGAAATGAGGTTATAGGATTGTTGCCGTCTGTAAGAGATAGAGTTTTTAATATATCTATTGCTACCGGGCGTTCCGGAGAAGATGTCATTATGGATGAAAACTCCTCACAAGATAACAATTCAATTACTTTTTCTTATAAGACAACAATAGGCGAGATTGCAAACATAAATTACGCAATTGTTTATAAAGCCTTGTGTAAATATAATGTTTTCAAATTTAACATATTAAAATCCTATTTCCCTAATTTAAAGTCAACAAGAGAATTTATTTATGACGGTAATTATTTGGGAAGTATTAAACTGCATATTACATCAAAATATGAAGTTCCCACTGCCGATGTTTTATACAATGCCTGTTTGAGGGTTGTCGGATATGTTGCCGAGAGTATATCGGGTATCAAGGAAACATATGAGGGAAGCAAAAAATTCACAGCAAGATATATTCAAAGACAAGAGATGCAATTATACAGATCCACACGATGGCGGAGTTGGTGTGTCACAAAATGATAATAGCGTTCCTATAGCCTGGAAAATGGATCTATCAAAAGAAGATTGGTTTGCTTTTGAAGACAATTATGGCACAAGTGAGGAAAAATCTTTTGTTGCATACTTTAAAACATATGTTGATGATTTAAAAGGCAAGTATGATAAGGTATATCTTGTTCGCAATGAACGCCAACTTGTAATCTATTCATTTGACGGCGGTGAACGCTTTGAACCTGATTATCTTCTTTTCTTGCATAAACAAAAAAATGATATCTATGAGCAATTACAAGTTTTCATTGAGCCCAAAGGAGCACATCTTATCGACAAGGATCGTTGGAAGGAGGATTTTCTTCTACAACTTGAATCTAAAGCAATCCCTGTAACAAAATTTGCGGATGACAACAAATATAAAATTTGGGGGTTCCATTTCTTTAACGGAGATGAGCGTTCTGTTGAATTTGATAATGATATGATAAAATTATAAAACCATTTTTTCGGTGATAACGGGTCTTAGGGTATCTCTAACGAGGTGTTTGCAGCATAGCTGCCCAAAAACACACTGCCTGCTGTTGTTTCACAACGAAGCGAAAGCAACCGATTTGGACAACCTTTCCATAATTGGTATGCTTGCTGAGATTGTGCAAAAAGCGGGCAGTTTACCGTTTTGATAACCTAATGGTCTGCTCACAAAGATTATACATTTTAATCTCACAAATAAAATTAAGGCACAGCCTACGGTATTTTTCTCCGTAAGCTGTGCCTTTTTCTCATCTATAAATCACTTGTTCATTAACGATTTCTGTTGCAAGATTTGAAATAAAATTAATGCATAAAGTATTGAACCACAAATATTTTTTTAGTTTTAATTTATCCGTCCTAACAGGAACAGCCTGCCGTTATAGAATTAATATGAAATTATTTCATAGCCGTCATCGGTAACAAGCACCTGAATTTCCCATTGTGCAGACGGCTTGCCGTCTTTTGTATAAATGGTCCAGCCGTTCTTATCATCAACATAAATATCGGCTTTGCCCATATTTATCATCGGCTCAATAGTAAATATCATTCCCGGCACCATAAGCATTTCCGTGCCCTTGGTCGATACATAGCTAACCCACGGATCTTCGTGAAATTCAAGTCCGATTCCGTGACCGCCCACTTCCCGGACGACAGAATAGCCCTTGCTCTTGATAAAATCATTTACAGCCTGTCCCATATCTCCGAGAAAGCCCCAAGGTTTTACCTGCTTTAATCCTTCGTAAATGCAGTCTTTGGCCGCTTTTACCAAGGCTTTGTTTTCCTCGCTCACATCTCCGATACAAAACATTCGTGATGAGTCCGAATAGTAACCGTTGAGATTTGTGGAAACGTCAACATTTACTATGTCGCCGTCCTTAAGAATGATATCCTTTGACGGAATACCGTGGCATACTTCGTCGTTGATTGAAGTGCACACGCTTTTTGGAAATCCTTCAAAATTAAGCGGTGCGGGAATACCGCCCATTTTGTATGTAATATCATTTACCCAGTCGTTAATTTCTTCGGTTGTAACGCCTGCCTTTATATGTTCGGAAACATAGTCAAGAACAGCAATGTTAATTTTGGCGCTATCTTTTATCTTTTCAATCTGAGCCTTGGTTTTAATAATAGTGTGATCGGGCACTTCAAATCCCTGAACTTCATATTCCTCAATTTTTTCATCAAAATCAATGTGGCATTTTTTATATTTTTTTCCGCTGCCACACCAGCATTCATCATTTCTGCCCGGTTTATCCATAAATATGTCTCCTTGTATTTAATTTCAATTTATTATATCACTTTGCAATGATTTCTACAATATATATTTTTTAATAAGAGCAACGCTCTGTTTTGCTTGTAGGTACAGTTGCACTTAAATTCTTGCCAATATAAACAGTTTGATGTATAATAACAGTAATATATCACCTTTAAGCAAGCATATTTATGTCAGAGGTGATTATATGAATTACAAAAAGACGTTTGCCGTGTTTTCTTGTGTGATAGTGTTTGCGGTATCGTTTATTATGATAATGTCAACAGCGGTCAACATCAAAATGAACGTATCAAATAATGCTGTAAAAACTTTGCCGAACGTTATAATTGACGCAGGTCACGGCGGAGAAGACGGGGGAGCTGTCAGCAACGGCGCTGTTGAAAAGGATATTAACCTTGCAATTTCCGATGATACGGCAGACTTTCTTACCTTTATGGGATTTGATGTTACAAAAACACGCACTGATGACAACGCTTTATCCGACGACGGCGACACGGTTCACAAACGAAAGGTGTCGGATATGAAAAAGCGTCTTGAAATGTTTAATTCTTCGGACAATAACGTAGTTATAAGTATTCATCAAAATAAATTTACCGAGAGTCAATATCACGGGACTCAGATATTTTATTCACCAAACAACAATAACAGCAAGCTCCTTGCCGAAAATATAAAATACTCCGTAAAGGCTCAGCTACAGCCTGACAACGAAAGAGAATGCAAGCCTGCCGACAGCAGTATCTATCTTTTGCATAATGCAACAACGCCTGCTGTCATAGTTGAGTGCGGTTTTATTTCAAACAGTGAGGAATGTAAAAATCTTATGTGCGAGGATTATCAAAAACAAATGTCTTATGCAATAGTAACGGGATTTTTGGATTATTGCAATTCATATTAGGAAGTGAAAAGAATATGGCTAAAATAAAAAGTGTTTACATATGTTCCGAGTGTGGCTATGAGTCGCCCAAATGGTACGGGAAATGCCCCTCCTGCGGCGAATGGAACACTATGAATGAAGAGATAAAGGAAAGTGCAAAAACGCCGTCTGCGGCTAAATCTCGCAGCTTTTCAAGCTATGGCAAACCGCTTGCGATTGATGAAATCTCAACCGAAGATGAGTATCGTTACAATACAGGCAGTAAAGAGCTTAACAGAGTCCTCGGCGGGGGAATAGTAAAGGGCAGCCTGATATTACTTGGCGGTGATCCCGGAATCGGCAAATCAACCGTTCTGATGCAGATATGCCAGTTTATGGGTGATACTCTAAAGATACTGTATGTTTCGGGCGAGATTTCGAATTTTACTTTGCATAAAGCGTCAGGGCATATATATTTCACGCTGAAGGACGAAACGGCTTCAATAAAATGCGTTATGTTTGCAGGCAATGCCCGCAGTCTTGACTTCACTCCGTACAGCGGTCAGAGCGTGATCGTTCACGGAAGCGTGAATGTTTATGAGCGTGACGGAGCTAATCAGATTTATGTCACTGATATGATCGAAAGGGGACAGGGCGAGCTTGCTCTTGCGTATGAACAGGCAAAGCGTGAGCTTGAGGCAGGCGGATACTTCAATAAAAAGCGCCCCATACCGAAACAGCCGAAAAAGGTTTGCCTTATAACCGCTGAAAAGGGTGCGGCGCTTCAGGATATGCTGAATATCATTGCAAGACGAAGACCTATACTGGAAGTGGTTTTTATTCCCGTAACGGTACAGGGAGCATACGCACCGTCAACTCTTATCAAAG
>UQQD01000011.1 GCA_900543095.1 uncultured Ruminococcus sp.
GTTCTGCGAAAATTTCCATCGACATCTGTTTTAAAGCGTTTTATCGGAAAATAGTATAACCTAATTCGGCACAGAGTAAACAGTAAAATCAAAAAAGCTATAATTCACAACCGGCAACCCAACGGGTGCGATGTGAATTATAGCTTTTGCTTTTTTATTCGGATTATTTTAATGTGTTTATGCACTGCTTAAAGGTTTCAATAATATACCATGCGTCATCGTCCGAGAGAGTGGTGTTCATCGGAAGCGTAAGCTGATTTTTGTGCATATTGTAGGCGTTGGGATAATCAGACATCTTAAATCCGCGTTTGCTGTATGCGGAAAGCAACGGCAGGGGCTTGAAATGTACATTGCACATAATTCCGTGTTCAGCCATCATATTGTAGAACTTGTTTCTGTATTCGGCGTCCTTGCCAATAAAGCGTACAAAATAAAGATGTCCGCTGCTGCGGTGGTTTTCATCGCAGTGATTCAGTACCTGAACAGGCAAGTCCTTAAATTCTTCGTTATACAGCCTTATAAGCTCGTGTCTGCGTTCAAGTATCTTTTCATATCTCGATAGCTGAGCAACACCCAACGCCGCCAAAACGTCGGGCATATTACATTTATACTGAGTGTCAACAACATCGTATTCCCATGCGGCAACCTTGTTTTTTTGATATGCGTCCTTGGTCTGACCGTGAAGAGAAAGCAGCATATACTGTTTGTACATATCTTCTTCATCAATTCCGTCGTGCGGTCTGTGAACGGCGGCGCCGCCTTCTGCTGTTGTCATATTCTTTACTGCGTGAAAGCTGAAGTTTGTAAAATCGGCTATTTCGCCGCACATTTTTCCGTTGCGCTGTGCGCCGAATGCATGAGCGCCGTCTGCAATAACAAACACCCTGCCGAATTTTTCCTGAAGTTCATTCTTTGGTTTAAAAATGCTTTTCTTGCGTTCGACAGCTTCATATATTCTGTCATAGTCGCATATAACTCCTGCAAGATCAACGGCAATAACAGCCTTTGTATTGTGGTTGATAGCGGCTTCCATCTTGTCGTAATCCATCTCAAAGCTTCCGCATTTGCAGTCTATCATAACCGGCTTTGCGCCGACGTGATATATTATTGAAGCGGTAGCTGTGTAGGTGTAGGCGGGAATGATGACCTCATCTCCCGGACCTATGCCTAATATACGCAAAGTAAGCTCGGCACAAGAGGTTTGTGACGAAAGGCATACCGCCTTGTTTACGTTGCAGTAACGAGCTATCTGATTTTCAAAAAGCTTTGTTTCGGGACCTGTTGTGATCCAGCCCGACTTTAAGACCTTTACTACTTCATCAATTTCCGCCTGAGAAATGTCGGGCGGAGAAAACGGTATATTTCTCATTCTTTAATCTCCTTGTATGGTGGGCGTTTGAATGAACATATACAACGGATTATACATCATTTCCCGCTAAAAGTAAAGAATATGAAAATAATTTTTCACACAAGGAGAAAAATGCAGGATTTTAATTTGTTTTTTCGCTTTTATTAAGCTTTTCCTGCAAATATTTATTTTTTGTCGCCATACCGCCCCGAATATGTCTTTCACTTTTGTTGGTGTCAAGAATCAACCTTACCTCACGGTACAGTGCCGGATTGAGTGCTTTCAGCCGCTGACTTACGTCTTTATGAACAGTGCTTTTGCTTACACCGAATTTTTTTGCCGCTTTTCTTACGGTAGCCTTGCTTTCTATTATGTATTCGCCCAGCATTGCCGCACGTTCCTCAACTAATCCTTTCACAATAAGCCCTCCTATCAGTCTTGCTAATTTATATGCAAATCGATCGGGCTGTATTCTTTAATTGATTTTTTCTATAGGCAGCTATCGTTGTGTAATAGTACAAAAATATTATACAATATTTTGGTTGTTTGTGATAATTGTAATATTAAATGCAAAATGTTATAATTACTATAAATAGGAGGGGTTATATGCAAAAAACAAAATTCTTAAAACAATCCTTTTCGGCTGTTCTGGCGGTTGTTCTGATTTTCGCTTCGTTTTCCGTCGGTTCGTTTTTCTCAGCCTCCGCAGCAACCCAAAGGGGCATAATTACTTCGGGCAAATATGATTATTACTCTGCGAACAGGCAGGTGTGCGAAAGGTTAGCTCAGGGAATTAAAAACTTTGATGAAAAAATTGATATAAGAGATTATAATGTTTCTGCGGATAACGTAGCTTCGTTATATTTCGCAACGCTTAATAACTATCCCGAGCTGTTTTATGCGGACTATAGAATTTCATACAGCCACAGAGACGGTACCGTGTTGTACATAAAGCCAAGCTATAACTGTACCAAAAGTGAGGCTGAGCAAAAGACGGCGCAATTTGACGCAAGAGTTGAAGAGCTTTTGGGCAAGCTTGACGATTCTATGACCGATTTTCAAAAAGCTCTTATACTGCACGATGAGATAATTCTCTCCAGCGAATATTCAGGCGAAGTGACAGCCTATGATTTGCTTGTGGACGGCAAAGGCTGCTGTACGGCATACAGCAGATCTTATTCCTATCTTTTGGCACTTGTCGGAATAAACAGCGAAATTGTCGAATCAGCGGAAATGAACCACGCTTGGAACAAAATTGAAATAGACGGTGAGTATTATAACGTTGACGTGACATGGGACGATCCTACGGCTGACAGATTCGGTAAGGCTTGGCACGGATACTTTTTGTACAGCGACAGTGCGTTTGTCAGCGGAAATAACGGAAAAACAACCGCACACACAGGTTTTGAGGACGCTCTGAACGATGCGGCAAGCACAAAGTATGATGATTACGGTTTGCTTCATCGGATTGACGCAGGATATTGCTATGTAAACGGCACGCTGTATTGCGTTGACAATCAAAGCGGAAGTCAATATGAAAAATGTCTGCTTAAATACAATGCGTCAGACGATACCGCAGAGGTGATTCACAAATTTGACGCATATTGGATGGCGGCGGAGCACAGCTATTGGATAGGCGGATTTTCAAGCCTGGATTCCTATGAAAAGATTTTGTATTGCAACACGGATAATGAAATATATTATTACGACGTTGAAAATTCTACGCTTGAGAAATATAACACAAGCATTTCGCTCAACGGAAAATGCTATGGTTTGTTGGTAAAAGATGAAAAGGTTTATGCCGTGATTGCCGATAATCCGAATGTGACGGGGGAATTGGTGCTTGCAGGCGATTGTATAAAGAAAGAGCCTGCCGTTATAAAGGGCGATGTTGACGGCGACGGCAAAGTCACGATATTTGATGCAACGCTGCTGCAAAAAAACATTGCAAGAGTAGTCGAATTAAACTCAAACCAACTCAGAGCGGCTGACGCAAACGGCGACGGCAAGATTAATGTTCTTGACGTAACGTACATTCAAAAAACTGTTGCACATTTCACTTAAATAAACACCGATTAAATCAGCACCTGAACGTTGCTTGAAAATCTGACAGCGCAATATGCACAAACGGTTTAATCGGCACTTGCTGAACAAAAATAAACCGTATGTAAAAGGGCTGTCGCATTAGGATGCAAAAAGCGTTTTCTTCGCTTTGCACTAAATGCGACGCCCTTGTTTTTTTGACAAATAACCCCATAATATCTGAATTTAAAAGCCTTGAAAGTGTACATACTTTGTGTTATAATCAAAATGTAGGCTCTGCTCCTTGCAAGCAAAGCAGAGCATTTAATCAAATTCAGCCAACATAATTTTAAGGTGATAATATTGAAAGGCTTTTTCAATAAAAAAATTAATATCGTGCTCTTTTCGGTGCTTTTGTCGTTGTGTATTCTTGTAACCGCAACAACGGTTGTTTCGGTTCCCCTCCATTCGGAGGAAACCGAAGCTATGGCGTATGTTTCGGGCATAAACCCAAAATACAGGGACGAATCAAAAGCCGGTGAGATAGTTCTCGGCGCAACAATCGCAGGCAAGGACGCTTCGCAGGAAACCGCCGAAAATTCTAAAAATGAAGCCGATAAAGAAGATGAAACAAAAGCAACCGCAACCGAAGAGGAAACCACGCAGGAAATTACCATACCGTTTGCAACGGCGATTCCTCCCGAAACGCCTGCCGATTACGAGGCTCAGTGGGCGGCAGGCTACCTTATTGCAATAGATAATCCCGACAATACATACGAATGTGCCAAGGTGACCCTGACCGATGAGGACAGGGATCTTCTTGAACGCCTTTGTATGGGAGAGTTCGGAAACGGCGGATTTATTGCAACCTGCCTTATCGCTCAGTCTGTAAAGGACGCTATGTGCTTTGACGGATATAAGAGCGTGCAGGAGGTTATTGACAGCTGTTATTACACGGGTAGCACAAGAATAGGCAAGAATGACGATTGCGTTAATGCGGTTAAATATATTTTTGACGAAAACCGCGATGCAGTTCAGCACAGGCTGATGTATATGTATAACCCAAAGCTTTGTCAGAGCGCATTCCACGAAAGTCAAAACTACATTTTGACGTATCAGGATGTAAGATTTTTTGACCGTTGGGGATATTAAGTTACCAAAAATTCAGGGGCGAACAAGAGTGATTATTGTTCGCCCTTGTTTTATGCTCATTTTACAATCTTGGACCAAAAAAATGTTGTTTTATGCAGAATTTAATAGTATAATATAAACTATGTAAAAGTGTCCGCCGCCGCTTAGACGGCAGGTGCTGCTTTGAGATCTCAGCGGGAGTTATAATCTCTCACTGAAACCGTGAGGAGTTAACGCTCCATACATAGCTTGCAATCTTTCACAAGCTATGTTCTTTGCCGACAAAGCATGGTGTTGCTCCGGTTAAAAAAAGATTTTTGTGTTTATAAGAGGTTGTAATGAAGATTTCAAATCTGTTTAAAAATACCGATAAAACTGTATTATCTTTTGAGGTGTTTCCGCCGAAAAAGGATTCTCCCATTGAGTCGATTTACGGAAAGCTTGAAGAAATATGTTCTTTGAATCCCGACTTTATCAGCGTTACCTACGGCGCAGGCGGAGTCGGAGGCTGCAGCAGAACTGCCGAGATTGCCTCAAAAATCAAAAATGATTTTAAGGTTGAGTCGGTAGCGCATCTTACCTGCGTCAACAGTACAAAAGACGATATAGATACTGCCCTTGACCGCTTCCAAAGCTGCGGAATTGAAAATATACTTGTTTTGCGCGGCGATTATGTTGACGGCATTGAACCCAAGAAGGATTTTTTGCACGCAAGCGACCTTTGCGGTTATATAAAAGACAGGGGCGGCTTTGATATTTCGGGAGCCTGTTATCCCGAAGTCCATATTGAGGCAAAGGACGAGGTTGAAGACGTTTTAAATCTTAAAAAGAAGGTAGATTCGGGTGCACAGCACCTTATAAGTCAGCTTTTCTTTGACAACTCCGTTTTTTACAGGTTCTTGGAGCGCACAAAAATTGCAGGAATCAATGTTCCGATTGAGGCGGGAATTATGCCTGTTACCAACAAAAGGCAGATTGAGCGTATGGTTTCTATGTGCGGCGCAAGTCTGCCTGTGAAATTCTCAAAAATAATGCAGAAATACGAGAACAAGCCCGACGCCCTGCGTGACGCAGGCATAGCCTATGCGATCGAACAGATTGTGGATTTGATTGCAAACGGCGTTGACGGAATTCATCTCTATACAATGAACAACCCGTATGTTGCCCGAAAAATTACCGATGCAACTGTAAATTTATTATAACGGAATATGGTAAAGCTTGAAAAACTTAACCGCCGTGAAGCAATACGCTATCTCGGCGGAGCAAAGGTTGAAATGAATGAAAAAATGCAGTCGCTTATGGACGAGTGCGAACATATGATACTGACCGCCGCAAGCCCTAAATACCTGTACAGGCTCATTGACCTGCCATGTGATGAAATAGTCAGGGGAAAAGATGTTGCCGACTGCCTCAAGGGCTGTGAAAGAGCGGTTATTATGTGCGCTACCCTCGGAGGCGAGGTTGACAGGCTGATACGCATAGCAGAAATCTCGGATATGGCAAAGGCGGTAGTGCTTGACAGCTTTGCAAGTACAGCCGTTGAGCAGGTGTGCTTTAAGGTTGATGAAATACTTGCACAAAAGTATCCCGATTTTTCTTTTACATTTCGTTTCAGCCCCGGATACGGCGATTATCCCATTGAAATGCAAAGAACTTTTCTTGACCGACTTGACGCACCCCGAAAAATCGGTCTGACTGTTAACGACAACAGTTTGCTTATTCCCTCAAAGTCTGTCACGGCTGTAGCGGGAATGTCAAAATCGCCTATAGAAAGAAAAAAGCGAGGCTGTGCGGTCTGTAATATGCGCAATACCTGCAAATTCAGAAGAAACGGAGAGCATTGTGGATTTTAAGAGCTTTTACAACAACAAAGAATTCATTATACTTGACGGAGCGATGGGAACGCTTATCCAAAAGAGCGGAGTAAACTATGACCACGTTCCCGAAACCCTTAATATCACTCACCCCGAACTTATCGAGTCATTTCATAAGGCGTATATCGACGCAGGCTCGGATATTGTTTATGCTAACACATTCGGCGCAAATTCCTACAAGCTTAAGGACAGCGGTTATTCTGTCGATGAAATAGTGGATTCGGCGGTGAATATCGCAAAACAAGCCGCACAAGGAACTTCTGTGCTTGTTGCGCTTGATATAGGACCTATCGGAATGTTGCTTGAGCCTGCCGGTTCTCTCAAATTTGACGAGGCGTATGAATATTTTAAGGAACAGATAATTGCAGGCCGCAACGCAGACATAATCGTGTTTGAAACGATGACCGACCTTTACGAATTAAAGGCGGCAGTGCTTGCCGCAAAAGAAACCTGCGACAAACCTATAATTGCAACTATGACCTTTGAACGAAGCGGACGTACGTTTACAGGCGTTTCTCCTGCCTCTGCCGCAGTAACGCTCAGCGCACTCGGCGTTGATGCGATAGGCGTGAACTGTTCGCTCGGTCCGGATGAGCTGGAACCCGTTGTCAGCGAAATGACAAAATATACATCTTTGCCGCTTGTAATAAAGGCAAATGCGGGGCTTCCCGACCCGAACAGCAATACCTATGATATTATGCCGGACAGGTTTGCACAGTGCGTTTTATCTCTGCTTAAATACGGCGTAAAATTTATCGGAGGCTGCTGCGGCACGACCCCCGAATATATAAAGCAGATAAAGACCTCTCTTAAAGACAAAAAATATCAGAACTGCGGCAAAAGCGTTGACAGCGTTGTTTGCAGTGCGAGCAATGCCGTTGAGATAAACGGACCGAGGATAATCGGAGAACGCATAAATCCTACGGGCAAGAAGCTGTTTAAACAGGCTCTTGTCGATAATAATATCGACTATATTCTTACTCAGGCGCTCAGTCAGGTAAGCGGTGGGGCAGAGATACTTGACGTAAATGTCGGACACCCCGAAATAGACGAAAAAACGATGATGGTGCGTGTGGTAAAAGCAATTCAGAGCGTTTGCGATGCGCCCTTGCAGATAGATACGACAAAGCCGGAGGTTGTGGAGGCAGGACTGCGTTATTATAACGGCAGACCGATATTAAACTCTGTAAACGGTGAAGAAAAAAGCCTTTCAACGATTCTTCCGCTTGTAAAAAAATACGGCGCTTCGGTAGTCGGACTTACACTCGACGAGAACGGTATTCCCAAAACGGCAGAGGGCAGATTTAAAATAGCGCAAAGAATCGTCGAGCGTGCTGAAAAAATCGGAATAGACCGCCGAGATGTATATATTGATTGCCTTACGCTAACCGTTTCGGCTGAACAGCAGGCGTGCAAAGAAACACTTAAGGCGCTTCACCGCGTAAAAACCGAGCTCGGCTGCAAGACCTGCCTCGGCGTTTCAAATATATCCTTCGGACTTCCCAACCGTGAGCTTGTAAACCGTACATTTCTTACAATGGCGCTTGAAGAGGGTCTTGATCTTCCGATAATAAATCCGAATGTCGAGTCGATGACAGGAGCGGTAAGAGCATACAGGGTGCTTTCGGGGATAGATAAGAATTCAACCGAATTTATCGAAAAATACAACGACGCCGTGTCTGCCGTCAGTGTGCCGAAACAGGCTGTTCAAACCGATATTCCCGCTGCAATTTACGGAGGGCTGAAAAAAGAAGGAGCTTCTATAGTCGAAAAGCTCCTTGAAGATAATGTTGACCCTATGAAAATCGTCAATGAAATGCTTATCCCCGCACTTGACAGGGTGGGAGAAGATTTTGAAAAGAACAAAATCTTTCTTCCTCAGCTTATTCAAAGCGCTAATGCGGCACAGGAATGTTTTGAAGTGATAAAAAGTCACATTTCTAAAACTACGGGAACGCCTGTCAGCAAAGGCAGGATAATTCTTGCTACCGTAAAGGGTGATATTCACGACATCGGCAAAAATATCGTAAAGGTTTTGCTTGACAATTACGGATACACCGTAGTGGATCTCGGGCGTGACGTGCCGCCGGAACTGATCGTAGAAACCGCAGTAAAGCAGGATATTAAGATGATAGGACTTTCTGCGCTTATGACTACAACCCTCAAAAGTATGGAAGATACAATAAAGCTTGTAAGAGCTGATAAAAGGCTGCAAAATCCCGACGGTTCAAGCAAATGCGTGATTTTTGTCGGCGGTGCGGTTCTCACCGAAGATTACGCTATGAAAATCGGTGCGGATTATTACTGCAGAGACGCAAAAGAGAGTGTTGACGCCGCAAAAAAGGTTTTTGGAATAAGGTAAACAGCGATGAATAGTTTAATTAATATTTCTCAAGATAAAAAGAAGATAGATTATATTGATGCAGTAAAAGGGATAGGAATACTTTTAGTTATCCTTGGACATACGAATATATTTGGCTTTCCGGAAGTTTTGGGTAAAATAGTTTATTCATTTCATATGCCGCTGTTCTTTGTATTATCCGGTTTTTTATATAATAAAAATAAATATGATAAGGTGTGTTTTAAAAATTTTTTGCAACAAAACGCCAATAGATATATGGTGCCATATTTAATTTTTGCTTTGGTTAATTTAGTTATTGTTCTATTATTTGATTTTTATAAAACCGGTTTTGATTTTTCGGTAGTAATAGATGACTTGTCGATTTATATACCGGGAATTTTGTATTGCTATGCAGATGTTAGACATATGCCAAACTGTTCTCCGATTTGGTTTTTGTGTTGCCTTTTCCTTGCGAGAATTGTATTTTATTTGTTGCATAAGTATATTAAGAAATACAGTGATATAATTGCTTTATCAGTTTCAATAATCAGTTTTGTGTTAAGTGCTGCGGTTACAGTTATATTACCGTTGAAGATTGCCACTGTTCCGGTTGCAATATCATTTATGGAAGTCGGTTATTTAATGAGAAAATATAGTATGGTTGAAAAATCCAGATTATGGCATGTGTTTTTAGCCGTACCGGGTGTAGTTGCAGCTGTAATAAATTACGAGAAAGTAGGATTAAATGAAAATGTGTATGGCAATCCGTTGCTTTTTATTTGTTCATCTGTACTAATATCCTATTCTGTTATTGTTTTTTGCAGTAAAGCTGAATTTTTATCAAATAAATTTATTCTATTTATGGGAAGTTGTTCAATTACGGTTATTGGTTACAATTATTTTCTCAGAACATTAACAGCTGAAATATATTATTTAATTCCGTATATTAAAAACATCCCTATTAATTGGATATCGTCATTTGTACTTACTGTCGTATTTGCATTTGTATTGTGTATTTTATCTAATAAAGGGATAATGAAAATACCGCTGAAAGGAAAAATAATTGATTGAAAATCGGTGCGGATTATTACTGCAGGGACGCAAAAGAGAGCGTTGACGCCGCAAAAAAGGTTTTTGGGTAACAATACCGTGTTAATTTACATTTATCACGCAGACTTCAGCACAGTTATTTATTCTCGGCAGAAAATTTGAATTGCCAAGCCCTGCGGTTATTATCATCGTAGTGCCGTCAAAATCGAATTTACCTTTATCGTATTTCGGAAAAAGCCCTTGATTGGGCGCAAACAATCCTCCGATAAACGGTATTCTGATAAGTCCGCCGTGAGTGTGACCGCATAGTACAAGATCAACATTACTCCCGCTTATCATATCGCCGATATATTCCGGCGGATGGTGAAGGAGTATCGAAAAATATTCTTCCGAAGCACTGTCAAACTCTTCCCAGAAATACCTTTCGGGATTATCAAAATCGGGTGCTTCATAATCATAATACGGAAAGTCAGATAATCCGCCGATGAGTATTTTTTCACCGTCTTTTTCAAAAAACGTACTTTTGTTGTCGAGCAATACAGTTCCTGTATTGCTTATGTCGGCGGAAAAATCAATTTTATCCTGCAATTCGTGTTCATGGTTGCCAAGACAATAGTATGTCGGTGCAATGTCAACAAGCTGAGGCAAAAGCACTTTCATAACATCGTCGTTAGCAAGCGTGTTCGTCACCATATCACCGTCAACAACAATTATATCCGGATTTTGTTCGGCTATTTTATTTACAAGCTCAATGTCGTTTTCTCCGAATTGATGATTGTGCTGATCCGCAATCAAAACGATTTTTAAATCGGTGTTTAATTTATTATTCAAAACATTATATTCGGTTACAACAAGCGTATTATTGCTGTATATTCCGCTTGATGTTATTACTACAGTAATAATTAACAGTATTATAAGAATAATTAGAATTATTTTTTTCATTTTTTCTCCTGAATATATAAAGTATATAATTTATTTAAAATATAATAGTTTTTTAATTTCTTGTCAAATGTTTTTTATTTGTTCTGAATTATTGCACTGTTTAATGTGTGTATATGTTGATTTTGTATAAAAGATATGTTATAATTAATAAATAAGGTAATAGGGTATATCGGTATGAAAAGGGATTTTGATTATAACACGCTTGAAGCGGTTGACGAGAACTGTATCGTGGGATATAAAAGCGTTTACAACAGAATAATTAAACGAATAATCGACCTTATATTGTCGGTTTTATTGTTCGTGCTGCTTTTGCCGGTGTTGATAATTATATCTATTGCTATTGTTATTGACAGCGGTTTTCCTGTTTTTTACAGGGCGCAGCGCGGGGGTTATAAAAATAGACCGTTCAGAATCTTTAAATTCAGAACAATGGTTTGGAATGCCGATAAGATCGGCGGCGGAACAACTGCGCTTAATGACAGTCGAATCACTCGGGTAGGTAATTTTCTCAGAAAGACAAAGGCTGATGAATTTGCAAATTTGTTAAGTATTATCAAGGGGAATATGAGTTTTATCGGACCTCGTCCCGAGCTTTTACGGTACACCGACAACTATTCGGGTGTTGAAAAATACATACTTGAAGTTCGCCCCGGAATAACAGATTACAGCTCAATAGAATTTATCAATCTTGATGAGATTGTGGGCAATGAAAATGCCGATGAATATTATGAAAAATATGTGCTTAAAAAGAAAAATCTGCTTAGGGTTAAATATGCCGCAACGGTTTCGTTTGTAACAGATGTTAAGTTGTTCTTTACAACTGTATTTGATGTTATAAAAAAAGCACTGAAATTTATTTTTAAAAACAAGAGCAAGGAACAGGTGTAGGATGGAATATATAACGCTTAAAAATTCGGATTTGCAAGTATCACGTTTTTGTATGGGCGGTTGTCCTATGGGCGGCTACGGCTGGGGGTCTAATATAACCGAAAAAGACCTTATAGACGCTGTCCACACAGCTATTGACGGCGGCGTTAACTTTTTTGACACAGCAGATACCTACGGTCTTGGGCAGTCTGAAATAACGCTTGGAAAGGCTCTTTGCGGACAAAGAGATAAGGTTGTGATTGCCTCGAAATTCGGCGTACACGCAAAAAAGGGACAGCCTACATATTATGACAATTCACCCGAATGGATAAGAACCTCGGTCGAGGGAAGCTTAAAGCGTTTAAAAACAGATTACATTGACTTATACCAGATACATTACAGAGATGAAACCACCCCAATGAGCGAAGTGGTTGATACACTTGAAGAGTTGAAGAAGAAAGGATATATCAGATATTACGGACTTTCCAATATTCACAAGAAGGATATTGATGAGATAAAGGCTTTTAAAGGAAAATTTGTCAGCTTTCAAGATGAATACAGCCTTGCTTGCCGAAAAAACGAAAATGATATCCGAGAGCTTTCCGAAAGTCTTTCGCTTACGCCTTTGACATGGGGAAGCCTTGGACAGGGAATTCTTACGGGAAAATATGATAAAAACACCACATTTAATTCAGATGACAGACGTTCAAGGAATGTATATGTTAATTTTCACGGTGAAAAGCTGCTTAAAAATCTTGAAATAGTTGAGATTTTGAAAAAAATTGCCGCCGAAAACGGGCGGTCTGTTGCGTCGGTTGCAATAAGATTTATCTTGGACTATTTGCCGGGTTCGGTAGTGCTTGCGGGAGTAAAATATCCCCGCCAGGCAACATCAAATCTTGAAGCATTTGGATGGCAGCTTGACAAACAGCAAATTAAAGTGCTTGAAACTATTTCCGAATAAAATGGAGATTTAGATGATAATTTATTGGTCAATGCTCTTATGGGTACCGCTTATATACTTTATATATTCTCTGAATCACAAAGAAGATGTTATGCTTGTCGATTACAATATTCGTCAGGGAATTCAAAAAAAAGTGCCGATCGCATATGCGATTATTATTTTTGGTTACTACATTTTTTGGATTGGTATGCGTAAATACATTGCAGACACAACGCAGTATATATATTCATTTAACGCAATACCGAATGACTTTTCAGAAGCATGGGGAGAAATTGACTGGGACGGAAAAAGTCCCGGATTTGAGGTATTTAACGTATTTTTTAAATGTTTCATTTCCGACAACTATACATGGTGGCTGATGACTATTGCGATAGTCTGCGGCGTTTGTGTTATGATAACGCTCAGACGATATTCATGCGATTTCTTTTTCAGTTCGTTTTTGTTTATATCAATGCTTGTGTTTGTATGGATGATGAACGGAATGCGACAGTTTATATGTGTTTCAATCTTGTTTGCGTTTTGTGATCTTATTAAAAACAAAAAGTCAGTAAAATTTATTTTGCTTGTTTTGCTTTTGTCAACTATACATTCTACCGTAATAATAATGATTCCGATATACTTTTTGGCGACGAGCAAGCCCTGGAGTAAAATGACGGTTTTGTTTATAATCGGAATCGTTTTGATATGTATATTTTCCGAACCGTTTTTCAAGGGCGTTGACACTGTGCTGAGCGGCACGGAATATGCAGGTGAGATAAACCGGTTTAATGAAGATGACGGTGTGAATCCGCTAAGAGTTGTGTTTTCTGCAATGTTTCCGATTATAGCATATTGGAAGCGCAACATTCTTAAGGATTATTATGAAAAGATACCGATGTTGCCTGTTTGTATAAATATGTCGCTTGCAACTGCGGCGCTCTATCTTGTGGGTATGTTTACGAGCGGAATACTTATAGGCAGAATGCCGATATATTGTGAGCTTTTTGATTTAATACTTATACCTTATTTGCTGAGGTTAGGGTTTACAAAGGAAGAACAGTCGATTGTTAAGCCTGTATTGATTATTATATTAGTTCTGTTTTTCTATTTATTATGGAACGGCAATGTTTATCACAGTGAAATGACGGGAACGGTGTATTAAATGACTGATAGTTTATACAGCGGTAAACAAAAGTTTATTTCTTATTCATATGCAATAGGTGCAATGTTTGTTGTACTTTGACATTCAACTCCTACTTCTGCTTTATTGCTCAAAGCATATAATTCTAAAATATTGAATGCTTTAATTATTGCAATAACTGTCGGATTGGCAGTTTTTCCGATAAACATAGATTGGTTTTCAATAAAAGATGTTTGCTGTGAATTACTTTATTTTTGCATTGGATTATGTACCTGTGATCTGATTATAAAACACAAAGACAATATATTTAAGTGGTATATATCGGCGATACTGCTGATATTCTCGATTGCCGTATATATTGCTTTTTTGAACAGCCGTTTTAAGTACAACAATGCTGTGAAAAACACCTGCGGAATAGTTGTTGCTCTGTTTATGATATATGTTGTGTTAAGCGTATCATATTTTTTTGAAAGGAGAGGCAGCAAATTTCTCGACTTTTTTGACGGGAAGACATTTACTATATACATTATTTCTTGGCCATGTCAGTCTGTTGTTGAAATTTTGCTTAACAGAGTCCTGCATTTACCTTGGTATATAGTTGTTTTGTCGATGTTTACAGTCGGTTTGGGTATACCGTTGTTGTTCATTACGGTGTATAGACGGTTAAAACACCACCCGAAGTTTATAAATCTTGTTTTTGGAGTTTAAAGGATAGCGGAGGAATATTATGACCAGCAAAGAGCTTGCGTGGCTTATCAGACGCCATGGAATTGAGATGACGCATCTGTCGGGGGGCAGTCATATCGGCGCAATACTTTCGGTTGCCGATATTATGGGTGTACTCTATACAGATATTTTGAAATTTGACAGTAAAAATCCCGAATGGGACGGCAGAGACAGATTTATTCTGAGTAAGGGTCATGCCGGAGCTTCTGTTTATGCTGCTATTGCAGAGAACGGATTTTTTCCTGTTGAGGAGCTGAAAACCCATTATGCAAACGGCAGCAGACTTTCGGGGCATGTTTCACATCATTTGCCGGGCATAGATTTTTCTACAGGCTCTCTCGGCCATGGACTTCCCGTTGCGGCAGGTCGTGCGCTTGCGGCAAAGCAGGACGGCAAGATTTTTCGCTCGTTTGTTGTGATGGGTGACGGTGAATGTAATGAAGGCTCGGTTTGGGAAGCCGCAGAATTTGCAAATCATTTTAGGCTGGATAATCTGGTTGTCATAGTGGACCATAATCATATGCAAAGTCTTGATTATTGTAATAACACTCTTGAAGTCGATATGGCAAAGCGTTGGAGCGGTTTCGGCTGGAATGTTATTGAAGTTGACGGTCACAATCACGACGCTTTGAGAAACGCCTTAAAAGACACTTCAAATCCCGAACATAAACCTACGGTTGTTATTGCCCATACGGTAAAGGGTAAGGGCGTTCCGTTTATGGAAATGGATATTCTGTGGCATTACAGATTTCCTCACGACGGCTGGGAGTATAACTGTGCGGTAAACGAACTTCATAAGTCAAAGCCCGAAGGCGTTGTTGACCCATACACCCCTGATGGCTGTCCCGAGATTAAGGCGGAACCTGAAAATTGCAGGCATACGGTGTCTGAAACCTATCACCCGCATTACTATAACAGGGAGGTTGAGGACAGATGAGAGATACGGTTATTCACACGCTGATTGAGCTTGGCAGGCAGGACAAAAATGTTGAGCTTATTACGGGCGACCTCGGATTTGGTGTTTTAAAACCGTTTTGGGAGGCATTGCCCGATCAGTTTGTTAATGCAGGCATTGCCGAACAGAATATGACGGGCGTTGCCGCAGGTATGGCGCTTGAGGGTAAAAAAATTTTTACATATTCTATCGGAAATTTTCCGACTCTTCGCTGCCTCGAACAGATAAGAAATGATTGTGCTTATCATAACGCAAACGTAAATATAATTTGCGTCGGAGGCGGATATGCTTACGGCTCCTTGGGAATGAGCCACCACGCAACCGAGGACATTGCAATTATGCGTGCGCTGCCCGGCGTTACGGTTATTTGCCCGGGCGATCCCACTGAGGCCGCTCTTGCGGTAAAGGAAATTGCAAACACCGACGGAACCTGTTATCTGCGCCTTGGCAGAGGCGGCGAAAAGAGTGTAAACAATGTTATCAAAGAGTTTGAAATAGGCAAGGCGTACAAACTGCGTGACGCAAAGAAAGGCGGCAAAAAAATTGCTGTGTTCTCAACAGGAGCTATCCTTGAAGAAACATCAAAGGCATGTGATATGCTTGAAGCTATGGGCTTTGGAACTGAGCAATACAGTTTTCCTACCGTTAAACCGATCGACAGAAGGGTTATATCAGACTGCGCAAATAGATTTGACAATATTTTTACGGTTGAGGAGCATAACATAGTCGGCGGTTTCGGTTCGGCTGTTGCCGAAGTGCTTGCCGAAAGTGACGGCGGTGCAAAGTTGCATAGAATCGGCATAAACGATTTCTATTGCATAGAGGTCGGCAGTCAGGCTTATCTGCGCAAGCAGGTCGGTATTAATGCCGAGGGAATAACAAAAACGGTAAAGGAAGTTTTCTGTGAGTAGGATACTTATACTTGCAAATCACTATAATACATTAAGAATATTTCGCAGAGAGCTGATAAAAAAGCTTGCTGAGTTCGGCAATGAGGTGATAATTTCTGTTCCTCCCGCCGAACAGGCTGAAATCGACAGGCTTATATCCTATGGTTCTAAGGTTATAATTACCGATATGGAGCGTAGAGGAATGAATCCGCTTAAGGATATTTCACTTCTTAAACGTTATAAAAAGCTGTTAAAAGAGATTGCTCCCGATAAGGTTATTACATATACGATAAAGCCGAACATTTACGGCTCTATAGCTTGTAAGTCCTGCAAAATTCCGCATTACTGCAATGTTACGGGACTCGGTTCTGCTTTTATGGCAGACGGCGGTATGATGCGAAAGCTTGTATCAACTATGTACAAATTTTCGATGAACAAAGCCGAAAAAATATTTTTTGAGAATGTAGGAAACAGGGACACTCTTGTAAACGAGGGTATAGTCCGCAAAGAGCAAACTGTGGTTATGGCAGGCGCAGGAGTAAATCTTGACGAGTTTCCGTTTTGCGATTATCCCGAAGATGACGGCGAAGTGCATTTTTTGAATGTCGGAAGAATAATGCAGGAAAAAGGAATGGACGAGTTCTTTTATGCTATACGAAAATTAAAGGCGGAACACTCAAACACTACCTTTGATTTTATCGGTTGGTATGAGGATAATTATAAGGAAATTGTCGAAAAAATGCAGACGGAAGGTCTTATACGTTTTCACGGCTTTCAAGGTGACGTTACACCGTTTATCAAAAAAGCACACTGCATTGTTCATCCGTCTTATCATGAGGGAATGTCAAACACCTTGCTTGAGGCAAGCTCTATGGGACGACCGATAATAACAAGCAATATTCACGGCTGCCTTGAAGCGGTTGACGACGGCAAAAACGGTTTTTTGTGCAACGTAAAGGACGGAGAAGACTTGTATGAGAAGCTCAAAAAATTCTATGAGCTGCCGTATGAGCAGAAAAAAGCAATGGGAAAATATGCCCGCAAGTTTGTATCGGAGCATTTTGATAAAAAAGATGTTGTTAATAAAACGATTAGGGAAATAGGTTTGTAGTATAACTAAACAGTGGCAGAGGTAAAAGGTATGAGTAAGGGTACATTGTTGGTTTCGCTGGATTTTGAGTTTTTTTGGGGAGTGCAGGACTGCCATACATATGATGATTACGGTCAAAATGTGCTTGGCGGAAGAAAAGCTGTTCCCCGTTTGCTGGAAATTTTAAAAAAACATAATATACACTGTTCCTGGGCAACCGTCGGAATGATGTTTGCCGAAAATAAACAAGAATTAATAGATTATTCGCCGTCGGAGGCTTTACGTCCTCACTATGAAAATACGGTTTTGCTGTTATATTATTATTTGACAGGTCCTACCTGTTATCACAGTGACTATTTCGGAACATTTACATAAATTTGAGCTTGAACCGTATTTACATTTCGATTAAAAACAAACAAAATAGGTGTGGCTTATGATATCTGATTATGATTACTCAAAAATAGAGAATTATGATGAACTGAGAAAACTGCAGTTAACCCAGCTTGAAATACTTAAATATGTTGATAAGTTCTGTAAGGATAACGATATAAAGTACTCTGTTGCCTATGGAACGATGATTGGCGCAATAAGGCACGGCGGATTTATTCCGTGGGATGACGATATGGATATTTGTATGCTCAGAGCCGATTATGATAAGTTTATCAGATTGTGGAAAGATACAGACAGGTACTTGCTTCAAAATCATAATACCGAAAAAAGTTTCACACAGAGTTTTACAAAAATAAGAATGAAAAATACGGCGTTTGTACAGGAAACGGATTTGGGAAAGAATTTTCACAAGGGTATATTTATTGATATATTTCCGCTGGACAGAGTGCCGAACGGAAATTTTAAACGAATGATACAAATGATTGATGCAATGAAATATAACCTTTATATGCGTGGTTATGCACCGAAAGATCAGGGAATATTTACATTTGTATCAAACATTATTTTAAAAACAACAAGGAAATCAAAATACGAAGATAAGATAAAAAAGTATTATAAAAAAATGTGCAGATACAATTCAAATAACAACTTTGAGTTAGCGGATATGTCCGTATTTGAAACAATTAAAGCTCCGTATCAGAATAATTTAATGGATAAGTTTGTCGATGTCAGATTTGAAGACGCATATGTTATGATAACATCCGAATATTTAGATTTGCTGACAACCTACTACGGGGATTATATGAAGCTACCCCAGGAGAGTGAACAGACGTGGTCTCATCATCCGTTTCTTATAGATTTTGACAAAGAATACGCAGAGTGATTTTTGCAGTTAGATTATATAGCAGATGTAAAAAGTATGGGTAAGGGTACATTATTGGTTCCACTGGATTTTGAGCTTTTTTGGGGAGTGCAGGACTGCCATACATATGATGATTACGGTCAAAATGTGCTTGGCGGAAGAAAAGCTGTTCCCCGTTTGCTGGAAATTTTAAAAAAACATAATATACACTGTTCCTGGGCAACCGTCGGAATGATGTTTGCCGAAAATAAACAAGAATTAATAGATTATTCGCCGTCGGAGGCTTTACGTCCTCACTATGAAAATACGGTTTTGTCACCGTACAGAATTCTTGACGACATAGGTGACAATGAAGCCGAAGAACCTTATTTTTACGGGAAGTCGCTCATTGACCTGATTGCGAAATATCCTAATCAAGAGATAGCCTCGCATACCTATTCACATTATTACGCAAGGGAAAACGGACAAAATCTTGAAGAATGCAAGGATGTGCTTAGCAGAGAAAATGCAGAAACCTTTGCTTTTAGTTGCGGAGATGTTTTCGGAGAATACGGAATTGTAGGCTTTATTCAATACGTAGTTGAAAATAACTGTATTCGTTTTACGGAATTTGCAATGAGCTGCCGTGTTGCCGGAAAGTTTATTGAAAGTGCGCTGTTTGTTCATTTGCTTGAAAAAGAATCTGTTGATAAGGGGATTTTTAACGTCAGAGTAACAGAAAAGAACTCCTTGCTTAGAAGAACTTTAGAGGGGATCGGCTTTATTAACAGCGGTTCCGACAACAAATTAATTAATTATGTATTTAACAAATCGTTAAAAAACAGTAATCTCGTAAAAATTGAGGAGAGATAGCATATGGATAAGAGCAAAAAAGTTTCTGTTATTATGGCAACATATAATTGTGCTCCTACTGTTGCCGCAAGCATTGATTCAATACTAAATCAGACATACGATAATATTGAGTTTATTATTTGCGACGACGGTTCTACGGACAATACTTACGATGTTTTGCAGGAATATAAAAGTAAATATCCCGATAAAATAGTTTTGATAAAAAACGAAAAAAATATGAAGCTTCAATATACGCTAAACCACTGCCTTAAATATGTGACGGGCGATTATGTGGCAAGAATGGACGCCGACGATTTGTCAAAGCCCGAAAGATTTGAAAAGGAAGTTGAGTTTTTACAGACGCATCCGGAGTACGACTTGGTAAGCACGGGAACCGAGCTGTCAAACGGAAAAGAAATTGTAGGCAATATTATCAGAGAAGAATACCCCGATAAAATGACAATGACAAAAAGCAACGCTTTTTCTCACGCCACTATAATGACATATCCCTATGTTTATGAAAAGCTGGGCGGATATTCTTTGGATAAATATGCCGAACGTGTTGAGGACAAGGACCTTTGGTTTAGATTTTTTGAAGCGGGATTTAAAGGATATGGAATACAGGAAGTCTTATATACTATTTTAGAGGACGATTCGGCATACAAGAGAAGAAAATATAAGTACCGTATAAATAGTTTGGTGATTGCACTCAGAGGCTATAAGAGGTTAAATATTCCAAAAAAATATTGGATAAAACCGTTCTTTCCGTTGGTGTACGGTTTGTTACCGATCCCAATATATCGGAAAATACATCTTAAGAAAAACCCAAAGAGATAGTTTATGAAAAAGATATTGTTTTTTATACACGACTTAGGACAAGGCGGAGCTGAAAAGGTTTTGGTAAATCTTGTCAATAATATGGACAGCAGTAAATTTGATATTACCGTTCAAGCCTTGTTTTCCGGCGGAGTCAACGAGCAGTTTTTGAATGATAATATAAAGCTTAAAACTTGTTTTAAAAGGTGCTTCAGGGGAAACAGCAAGATTTTAAAGCTGTTTTCACCCCGATTTTTGTATAAGCATTTTATTAAAGATAAGTATGATATAGCCGTATCGTATTTAGAAGGACCTTCCGCAAGAATAGTGAGCGGCTGTACCGATGAAAACACAAAGCTTGTCAGTTGGATTCATGTGGAGCAACATACTAAATCAAAGTTGTCCGCATCGTTCAGAAACTTTGAAGAAGCGCAATGTTGCTATAATAGATTTGATAATACTGTGTGTGTTTCCGAGTATGTAAAAAAAGATTTTATCGGTCTTTTATCTTTTAATAAACCTATTGAGGTTCTTTACAATACAAATGAAACCGACAATATTTTGAAGTTATCAAATGAAGATATTTTTGATTACAAGTTTTCTGAGACATTAAAAACACTTGTTGCAATAGGAACACTTAAAAAATCAAAAGGGTTTGACAGACTTATAAGAGTTCATAAAAAATTAATTGATGAAGGTATTTTCCATAACCTAATAATTTTAGGCAAAGGGGCGGAAAAAAACAATCTTGAAATCCTGATTGATAAACTTAACGTAGGTAAAAGTGTTAAGCTTTTGGGATATAACACTAATCCGTATAAATACATAAAGGGCAGCGACTTATTTGTCTGCGCTTCTCTTGCCGAGGGTTTTAGCACAGCGGCAACCGAAGCGCTGATAATCGGAACACCGGTTGTTACCGTTGAAGTTTCCGGTATGAAAGAAATGCTCGGCGAACACAACGAATACGGTATTGTTACCGAAAACAATGAAGACGCCTTGTATAAAGGAATAAAAGCAATGCTTACAACCGACGGTATGCTTGAGGACTATGCAGAGCGTGCAAAAGAGCGGGGAAAAACATTTAGTACAGAAAAAACGGTAAAAGCAGTTGAAGATATGCTGCTGAGCTTGTAAATTTGCTTTTTGAGATTAAAATTATGATTGCTTCAAAAATTAATTTCTTAGCTAAAAGCAGAAGAAATAAAATGAGAAGAAATTTGAAAAACAACGATATAACATTTCTGTGTCCTAACTGTATCGGAGGAATAATTTTTCACGATTTGGGTTTAAAATTTATGTCGCCGACTGTTAATTTAATGTTGACGCAAACGGATTTTGTTAAATACATTTCAAATTTAGACGAATATAACAACGGAAAGTTTGAGTTCTTTGATTATTCCGAATATAAATGTCCGTGTGCAAGGTTGTCTGCGCCTTCTCTTGATACAATAACGGTCTGCTTTACACATTATGCCGATCCGCAAAATGCGGAAAATAAATGGAATGAAAGAAAAGAGCGAATTAATAAAGACAATTTATTTGTTTTTTAGAAGAACGTGACGGAATCACATTTGATGAAATAAAGGCATTATCTGATTTGAATTTGAAAGGATTGGTTGTATTTACCGCACATAAATATGATCTGCCATATACGGTTTACATAGATAAATACAACGCTGACGGTGAAGTCGGAAATATATTAAGGAAAAATCATTTAACAGAGAGTCGTGAGTATGAAAAGTATTTCGATTTTGTAAAGTGGTTTAATGAAGCGGACGGAGGCAACTACGACGTTTCAAAGTTTATAATTTAAATGCAATGCTCCTTTGCGCTGCTTGCAATCTGTCGCAGTCTTTGCTCCGATTTAAAAGTGATTTATAAGAGGTTCCTATGGATTTCAATAAAATAAAACTAAGCTGGAAATGATTAATATATTAAATGCAAAGGCGGATTTGGTTATGTTGAGCAATAAAAATATAAAAATTACTGTGATAGTGCCTTGTTATAATATCAAGGAGTATCTTCCGAGGTGTATTGACAGCATATTATCCCAGACATACGATAATCTTGAAATTATTTTGGTAAGCGACGGTTCAACGGACGGCACAGACGATATTATTAAAGCATATGCAAACAAAGACCCAAGAATCGTCCCGATTTTTAAGCAAAATTCGGGTGTTTCCGACACAAGAAACATGGGCTTGGATATTGCAACAGGCGATTATATCGGTTTTGTTGACGGCGATGATTATATTGAACCTAAAATGTATGAAAAACTCTTGAAAAATGCACTTGAAAACGATGCCGATATTTCACATTGCGGCTATCAAATGGTGTTTCCCTCACGAGTTGATTATTATTATAACACAGGAAAAAAAGTAATTCAGGATAACAAAAAGGGACTTAGGGATATTATTGTAGGCGATTATGTCGAGCCCGGGAGTTGGAATAAGCTATATAAAAGTAAAGTTCTGAAGGATTTGCGTATGCGGTCAGGCATAAAAAACAACGAAGACATGCTTTTTAATTTTTATGCTTTTGCTAATTCTCAAACGGCGGTGTATGAGGATATTCCCTTTTATCATTACATATTGAGAAAAAACTCTGCATCAACTTCAAAGATAAACGAAAACAAGCTGTTTGACCCTGTAAAAGTAAGGAAAGAGATTTTTGAATACAGCTCAAATAATTTTGACCGGGAAATCATCAGTGCTGCATATTCTTCATATCTTTATTCGGTTATCAATTTATTTCGGTCAATTTCAAAGTATAAATTAAAACAGTACAAGTCTGATGCCGAAGTGTACAAAATCCAAATTAAAGGCATAAAAGAAAGCTTTATTTTAAGTAAGAGGAGTAAAGTTGAAAAGTATCTTTTTTTTCATTGCACAAAGCTATTAATGCTGACTTTTAAAGTATACGATAAATTCATATCAAAAAATACCGATAAGTATGAGGTTAAATAAATGAATCCTTTAATAAGTATAATTGTACCGATATATAATGTCGAAAAGTATATTTGCAAATGCGTTGAAAGCATAATTAATCAGACTTATAAAAATCTGGAGATAATCCTTGTAGATGACGGCTCTCCCGACAACTGCCCAAAGATATGTGATGAATATGCACAGGCGGACAAGCGTATTAAAGTCATACATAAAGAAAACGGCGGTTCGTCCGACGCAAGAAATGCAGGTATGAAGGTTGCAGGCGGTGAATATATCAGCTTTATTGACAGCGACGATTACATAGAGCCGAATATGATTTTCGATTTATATAATTGTATGATAACCGATAACAGCGATATTACTTCATGCGGAGTAAATTGGGTTGACGAAGACAACAAAATTATTCGTGAGGATTGTTTGCGGCAGCATAGTGTCTTAAGCGGCAAGGAGGCAATGAAAGAACTTCTTTGCGATAATATGATAAAGCAGTATGTTTGGAATAAATTGTACAAAGCGTCGATAATTAATGACATACCGTTTGAAAAGGGCAAGTGCCATGAAGATGTATTTTGGTCTTATCAAGTAATTGGCAATACAAATCAGGTTTCTGTTTTGCCTAAATCGTGCTATAATTATCTTCAGCGCTCAAACAGCACTATGGGCGTCGGATATTCCGAAAAATGGCTTGACGCCCTTGACGCAAACGCTCTCAGATGTGATTACATAAAGAAAAAGTATCCCGATTTGTATAACCTGGCGCTCTTTACCTATGCGTGCAGCTGTATGTATCAGTTACAATGTGCTCTTAAAGTCAAATCAAATAAAAGTATAAGTTCAAATATAATCAAAAGAATACCGTTATTTAAAAGCGGAAATATATATGAAGGCATTTCATGCAAACAAAAATTGTGGCTTAAAATGTTTTGTATAATGCCTGTTTTGACCTGTAAGCTCAGAAATTCTCTTGGAGTAGGGATGTGATTATTAAAATAATTATGGAGGTATGCTTAATATGAGTTTCGAAGCTATAAAATAAAGGCGGGAACTCTTAAGCTTTTCGGAACAGATGAATCTGTAATATATGATGAGTTTAAAAAGTTGCTTAAGATAAAAACGAGTACGAAAAAATGAGCAAAGCCTCAAATCCTTACGGAGACGGCTTTGCTTGCAAAAGAATTGCTGATATATTGGAGAAACAATGAATTATCAATACAAAATAACGCTGTTTACGCCGACCTATAACAGAGCGTACATAATAGACAGATTATATGAATCAATTAAACGGCAAACATACAGGGACTTTGAGTGGATTGTTTTTGACGACGGCTCAACAGACAATACATCGGAGCTGGTCGACGGCTGGATAAAGGAAAATAATGATTTCCCTATAGTGTTTATGCAGGGGAAAAACGGCGGAAAATGCAGAGCTACGAATCGTGCGTTGGAAAAAGCTCGGGGCGAGATTTTCTTTACCATAGACTCCGATGACTATTTAACAGACGACGCTTGTGAAAAGATAAATAACTGGATGGAGTCTATCAGGGGCTTAGACGATTACTGCGGTATTGTAGCAAACCGCGGACAAACTCCTACGCAGACAAGAAACACCGTTTGGAGAACCGACCCAAATACCCCGTGGTACAACAAGCCTTATCGTGACGCAACGTTTTTGGAACGATATTCCGAGGCAACGCCGTATCCTATTGACGGAGAGCGCGCAGAAGTGTTCTGGACCGATATATTTAAAAAATATCCTTATCCCGAATTTGAAGGCGAAAACTTTATTACGCCTTGTATTCCGTGGAACAGAATGGCACATGACGGATATAAAATCAGGGTGTTTGAGGATATAATTTGGATATGGGAATACCTTGACGATGGATTAACGGTCAAGGGCGCAAATAACAGATTTTTAAAAAATCCGCAGGGACATTTTTTATGGTATAGAGAAAAAATGGAGTTTTTGCACTATCCGCTGAGCAAAAAGCTGAAGATGTATTATACGTTTTACTGCGATTTTTCAAATATTCTCACAAAAAAGCAAGTTGCTGATTATTTAGGAGCACCGCGCGCATGGATTGGTCTTTGTGCATTGGTTCACAAGGCTAAGCATATTACAGGCAAGTAGTTTAATCGGCGGTGAACCTGTTTGGATAAAAAGAGTTTTATGGGAAAAGAGGAATTGCTATGCGAATTGCAATAGCCGGAACCGGATATGTCGGCTTATCAAACGCTGTATTGTTGGCACAGCACAATGAAGTTATCGCTGTAGATATAGTTGACGAAAAGGTCAGTCTTATCAATAATAAAATATCGCCGATTGCAGACAAAGAAATCGAAGAATATCTTAAAAACGAAAAGCTTGATTTGACGGCAACCACCGACGCAGAGCTTGCATATTCAAACTCAGAGATTGTTATTATCGCAACGCCGACAAATTATGACTCCAAAACTAATTATTTTGACACGTCATCGGTTGAATCGGTTGTAAATCAAATTTCCGAGATAAATCCTGCCGCTGTAATTGTTATTAAATCAACCGTACCGGTCGGTTACAGCAAAGAATTGTACAAAAAATATCCAAAGCTTAAAATATTGTTCAGCCCTGAATTTTTAAGGGAAGGACGAGCTTTATATGACAATCTGTATCCGTCAAGAATAATTGTCGGCGCTCCGCAGGATAAAAAGGACATTGCAGAGGAGTTTGCAAATCTTCTTAAGTCGGGAGCAAGAAAGGAAAACGTTCCTGTTTTAATTACAGATACCACGGAGGCGGAAGCAGTAAAGCTTTTTTCAAACACATACCTTGCGCTGAGAGTAAGTTATTTTAACGAGCTTGATACATATGCGGAAATATACGGATTAAATTCTCAGCAGATTATCAAAGGCGTATGTTCGGATCCGAGAATCGGTGACTTTTATAATAATCCTTCGTTCGGTTACGGAGGTTATTGCCTGCCAAAAGACACCAAGCAGTTGTTGGCAAATTATGCCGATGTTCCCGAAGACTTAATAAAAGCTATAGTAAATGCAAACCGTACAAGAAAAGATTTTATAGCCGAACAGGTGTTGAAAAAGGCGGGATATAATTTCAGTGAGTCGGGTGCCGATAATTCAAATACAGTGATTGGCATATATCGTTTAACTATGAAATCAAATTCCGATAATTTCAGGCAGTCATCAATTCAGGGCGTGATGAAGCGTTTAAAATCTTACGGCGTAAACGTTGTTATTTATGAACCGACCCTAAATGACGAGATGTTTTTTGATTACAGGGTTATCGGCTCATTCGATGAATTTTCAGAGATGTGCGATGTTATTGTTGCAAACAGATATACAGTCGAGCTTGACAGATGCCGTGAAAAGGTTTACTCAAGAGATATATTTATGAGAGACTGACGGAATAACCGGCACATCGGAACAAGGAGAAGATTTTGATGATTCATCCTATACTGTCTGTACAGGCACATTATCAGACATATATGTTAAAGCATTTTAAAAACACAAAATACGGAAAAATTATGAAGGGGCTTCACAACAGTCATATCGGTGAAAGTTGTTTTATAATCGGAAACGGACCAAGCCTTAAGGCCGAAGATTTAAGTATGCTCAAAAAGAAAAACATAGATACCTTTGCAGTAAACAGAATATACAAGATATTTTCTCAGACTGACTGGCGCCCGACTTATTATGTTAATACCGATGCGGTTCTGATAAGGGATTGTCTGGATGAAGTGAATAAAATTGAGTCAAAAATGAAGTTTATACCGCTCCAAAATAAATATTATCTTGAAATAAACGTTGACAATGCAACATATTTTTTTAGAAATGATATAAGAGCAAACGACCAGCCGGAAATGTTTTCGCTTGATTGCACCAATCAGGTTAATATGCGAGGAACAGTTACTATTGCTTGTATGCAGCTTGCGATGCATTTAGGATATAAAAATATTTATTTACTCGGCATAGATCATAACTTTGACAAAATAATTACCGAATCGGGAGAAATAGTAATTGACACGAGCGTGAAGAATTATTTTTGTGATTCATATGATGATGATGTTATTAATGAAGTTCAACATGATGTAGGCACTACAACAAGAGCATATATGGATGTAAAAAAATTTATTGATAATACGGATGTAAAAATATATAATGCTTCTCGACAAACTAAATTAGATGTGTTTCCTAAAGTGGATTTTGATACAATAATCAGTAAGGATTTTAATAAATGAGCATAAAAAATAAAAGTCAAGTAAGAATAGGTGCTGTACTTTCATATCTGAATATGGGAATAGGAAGTATAATTCCGATGGTTTATACACCGCTTATGTTGAGCCTGCTTGGTCAAAGCGAGTATGGACTGTATAAGCTTTCCTCTTCCGCAACAAGCTATCTTTCACTTGTTTCATTCGGGGTAGGTTCCGCTATAGTCAGATACCTGGTTATGCTGAGAGCGAAAGGCGACAAAGAAGGCGAGTCTCAGATGCTGGGACTCTTTAATACCATATTTTTTGTTATTTCTGCAATTTCTCTGATGTTGGGCTTGCTGTTAACCTTTAATCTCCCGATTTTTTACGGGAATGCTTTGAATGATTCGGAATTGTATGAAATGCGTATAATTGTTTTTATTCTAAGCATATCAATAGCAATAAATTTTTCTGCAACCCCATATTCCTCTGTGGTAAGCTGTCACGAAAAATTCCTGTTTTTACAGTTAATTAACATATTGACTACGGTGATTTTACCTGTCTCAAATATTGTTGTGTTGCTTTTGGGATTTAGGGCAATAGGAATGACTGCCTGCTCGCTGGTATTGAATATTATAACAAGAATAGTTTATATAATTTATGTTAAAAAGATTATAGGTATAAAGGCTAAGTACACAAATATGCCTAAAAACTTGCTGAAGGAAATTCTTTTCTTTTCGTTTTGGGTATTTGTATCAGATGTTGTCAATCAGCTCTATAATGCAACCGATACTGTAATAATAGGCATGATTCCTGCACTTGCAACAACGGGAGTAGCGGTATATAATATCGGTGCGGTATTTAGCGGAATGATGAATAGCTTTTCATACGGTATAAGCGGTGTTCTTACCCCGAAGATTAATATGTATGTTTTTAAGGGTGCAACTAATACAGAGTTAACTGATGTTATGATTAAATTCGGAAGGCTTCAGGCGTATTTAATTTCGTTAATATGTTTTGGATTTATTTCGTTTGGGCAACCTTTTATCCGACTTTGGGCAGGTGAAGAGTACGGAGAAGCTTATTGGGTGGCTATATGTATGATGATACCGCTTTGTATTCCTCTTATGCAGAATGTTGCATTACAGATAATGCGTGCGAGAAATAAGCACAAGTTCAGATCAATTGTTTTTTTGGTTGTTGCAATAGCTAATGCGGTTGGAACATGGTTTGCGGTTCACGATTTTGGAATAATCGGTGCGGCGTTAGTTTCAGGTATTGCGTATACAATCGGACCGGTAATTATTATGAATATTTTTTATAAGAGAGCTATGGGATTAGAAATTATGCGCTTTTGGAAATCAATAATACCGATATTAATTTGTCCGTTAGCACTTTCTGTATTAACAAAAACATTAGAAATATGGTACAGTTTTGATTCACTTTATTTACTGTTATTTGGAATTACAGCATTTGTACTGATATTTGCGGTAATAAGTTGGAAGCTTGTTATGAATGATTATGAGAAAGATATTTTCAGACAACCAATAAGAGGAGTATTGAAAAAACTAAGGAGGAGCAATTAATATGAAAATTATAGGAATGATACCTGCGCGCGGCGGCTCAACAAGATTTAATAACAAACCCTTATCGTTAATTTGCGGAAAGCCAATGGTTTATTGGGTATGGAAGCATAGCAAAGAAGTGGAATGTTTTGATGAGGTATATGTTGCTACCGACAGCAATGAAATCGGACAAATCGCTGAAGGCTTTGGCGCAAAAGTAATAATGACATCTCCTGATTGTGAAACGGCAACAGAAAGATTATATGAGGTTTCAAAAAAGGTTTCTGCAGATCTATATGTAATGGTAAACGGTGACGAACCACTGGTTACAGCTAAAGATATTGTAAAATGCATACCGGACTCAATTCCGAATGACGGATTTTATGTATCAAATCTTATGACTGATTTTTCTAATCCTGTTGAGGTGGTTGACCCAACAAACCTCAAAATTGTAACAAACAAGGATGGAATATGTTTATTTATCTCAAGAGCACCGATACCGTTTCCAAAGGGTGAAATGAATTATGCGTATCAGAAATTTGTAGGAGTCGGAGCGTTTACAAATAAAGCGCTTGAATACTATCACAACACCCCAAGAGGTCCGGTTGAGAAAATTGAAGAAAATGACTCATTCAGATTCATAGAAAACAGAAAAGACTGTTATTATATAAATGCACATTGCAAAACCTTGTCTGTTGATACCCCAAAAGACAGAGTACAGGTTGAAAGATATATGATTGAAAATAATATTACGGATTGATTGGAGAGTATTATGTTTAAACTTATTGCAGGTCCTTGTTCCATTGAATCGGAAGAAATGGCACTGATGATTGCGGATAAGATGAAAGATGTAACCGATAGACTCGGAATAGAGTACACTTTTAAGGGTTCGTTTGATAAAGCAAACAGAACATCTCTTCACAGCAAAAGAGGATTGGGAATAGATGAGGGCTTGCGTATTTTGCAAAAGGTTAAGGATACATACAATATTCCGGTTGCAACCGATATTCATGAATCATGGCAGGCTGAACCGGTAGGAAAGGTTTGCGACATTGTCCAAATCCCCGCATTTTTGTGCAGACAGACCGATCTGCTGGTTGCCGCTGCAAAAACCGGCAAATGTGTTAATATAAAAAAAGCCCAATTCCTTGCACCTTGGGATATGAAAAATTGTTTGCAAAAGGTAGTTGAAAGCGGCAACACCAATGTCATGCTGTGCGAAAGGGGCACATGCTTCGGCTATAACATGCTTGTAGTTGATATGACCGGACTCATAGAGATGAAGAAATTCGGATATCCTGTCATTTTTGATGCCACTCATTCAGTGCAAAAGCCCGGAGGGAACGGCGATTGCACAGGAGGCAACAGAGAGTATGTTGAGTACCTTGCAAAGGCTGCTGTTGCGGTCGGAGTTGACGGACTGTTTATGGAAACGCATCCGACTCCTGACAAAGCATGGTCAGACGGTCCGAATATGGTATATTTGGATAAAATGGAAGATTTGCTTAAAAAGGTTATAAAGGTTTATGAGGCGGTGAATTAATTATGGCAGAAATTGACATTCTTAACGAGGGAAAAAATTTATTTGACACCGAAATTGAGGCAATGGAAACAGTAAAGAACGCACTTGATGAAAGGTTTGTTGAAATAGTTGAGCTTATTTGTGATTGCAAGGGTAAGGTTGTAATTACAGGTATGGGTAAACCGGGACACGTAGGAGGCAAAATTGCAGCAACAATGGCAAGCCTTGGAACTCCATCGTTCTTTTTACACCCGGCCGAAGCTCTGCACGGAGACCTTGGTATGCTTGATGAGAAAGACATTGTTATTGCAATTTCATTTTCCGGTGAAAGCGAGGAAGTAACAAAATTAATTCCGAGTTTAAAACTTATCGGAGTTACACTTGTAGGAGTTTCCGGAAATGCAGACAGTACCCTTATAAAATTAAGTGACTATTCATTTGTATTTCCGCCAATCAAAGAAGCGTGTGCACTCAATCTTGCACCAACTTCAAGCACAACTGTTGCACTTGCTTTCGGAGATGCTCTTGCCGTTTGTGCTTCTAAAATCTACGGCTTTAGCGAAAAGAATTTTGCCTTGTTTCATCCGGCGGGTTCACTTGGCAAAAAGCTTATTACAAAAGTTAAAGATTTGATGAAGTCGGGCGAAGACAATCCTGTTGTTTGCAGCAACACACAGCTGAAAGACGCCATTGTTGTTATGAGCAAAAAAGCACTTGGTATTGTTAATATTGTAAAAGACGATAAATTGGTCGGTGTATTTACAGACGGCGATTTAAGAAGAACATTATCTAAACAAATTGATGTTTATAATATAATCATTGATGATTTGATGATAAAAAATCCGATTGTAGTTTCTCCTGATATTCTCGCTGTTGAAGCACTTAAAATTATGAACAATAAAAATATTTCCGCATTACCTGTTTTGGATAACAATAAACTTGTTGGCACAATACGAATTAATGATATAACGGGAATGGGCATCGTATTATGACAGATAAATATAAAAACATAAAAATGCTGGCTATGGATGTTGACGGCACATTGACAGACGGTAAGATTTATTACGGCAGCAAGGGCGAAATTTTCAAAGCCTTTGATGTTCGTGATGGATACCGACTGATAAAGTGCAGGGAGTACGGTATTATTACGGCAATAATTACCGGTAAGACCTCAGAGATAGTCGAAGGCAGAGCAAAAGATTTGAAAATTGCGGAAGTTCATCAAAATGTTCCCGATAAAATCAATGTGTTGAAACATTTGATGGAAAAATATGGTCTTAAACGGGAACAGGTAGCATATATAGGCGACGATGTTAATGATATTGAGTGCCTTCGGTATTGCGGTTTTTCTGCATGCCCTAAGGATGCGCTTGAGGAAGTTAAAAATAGTGTTGATTACGTTTGTAATAATATCGGCGGTCATGGTGCTGTAAGGGAAATTATTGATTTAATTATCGGCTGATGGTAAAATCCAAGTGCAAGCGACACCCGCCTTTTAATCGGCGAGTGCCACAGCAGAATTTCAACGGAGTTGTTTCTCCCGCTGAAACCCTGAGAAGCTGACGCTCCTTTGCACTGCCTGCAGCCTGTTGCACGCTCTGATTTATATATTTGACATAACTTCAAGATTAATGTATAATTATATTAGATTACTGTACCTTTATCCTATAAATTTTATTTATAGGATATAAAATTTTTGTAAAGTTTTATATAATTTATCAGGTTAGAGGGAAATTGTGAATGAAGAAATTTAATTTGCGCAAGTTAGTGCTTACACTTGCCGATATTATAATAATCACAATAAGCGGAATTGTTCTTAACTATGTGCTGTCGCTTACGGGAGTTATCGGTGCAGAGGCAAGCCGCGGTTTGCTTTATTACATTGTTATTAACCTCATAACCTGTGTCTTGATGATGTTTGCTTTTGGCGCATATTCAAGACTTTGGCGGTATTTTAATGTAAAGGATTATATTGCCTGTGCGCTTGCGATGGCTTCGGGATTTACCATTGGCTATTTGATTTTGCTTGCATTCGGCAGACCGCCGAGAATTATATTTAATTCCCTTTACTTTTTAATATCAACTGCGGGAGTTCTTGCTTTCCGTTTCATATTTAAAAAGGCATTTCTTGACCTTACAGAGGCAGGACGCAACGAAAAGCGTGAGCGTACGCTTATAGTCGGCGCAGGTAATGCGGCGAGAATGATATTAACCGAGATTGATAACGCAAAGTATGACGCAAATAATCAGATAAGCAATATTCTTCCTGTTTGCCTTGTAGATGACGACATCACAAAGCTTCGCAGTTCAATAAACGGTGTTCCGATAGTCGGAACCTGCCCCGAAATCCCTAAAGTTTGTACAGATTACCAAATCACAAATATAATAGTCGCAATACCTTCCTGCGAGGAAGAGCAGAAGCGAAAAATACTTGATTACTGTTCTGCAACCGAATGTAAGATAAAGGTTATACCTTATTTAAGCGAGTTGCTTTTTGACGATAAAAACTCTACCCTTATAACTCAGGCAAAAGATATTAAGATTGAAGACTTGCTCGGCAGAAAGCCTATAGAGTTTGATAAGGAAGAAATACGGGAGTTTATTTCCGGTAAGGTGTGTATGGTTACGGGCGGAGGCGGCTCAATAGGCAGCGAGCTTGTGCGCCAGATTGCAAAATACAGCCCTAAACAGATAATTATTGTTGATATATACGAAAACAACGCATATGATATACAGCAAGAGCTTTTGCTTGAATACGGCAATAGCCTCAATCTTGTTACTCTTATCGCATCTGTCAGAGATTATGATAAAATGGACGCTGTTTTCAAGAAATACCGTCCGCAGATTGTGTTCCATGCTGCCGCTCACAAGCATGTTCCGCTTATGGAAACCGTGCCGGAGGAAGCGGTAAAGAATAACATCTTCGGCACATTCAATGTTGCGACTCTTGCCGAGTTTTACAAAGCCGACAAATTTGTGATGATTTCTACAGATAAGGCGGTAAATCCCACAAATGTTATGGGTGCGACAAAACGCGCCTGTGAGATGATAATTCAGTACAAGGCTCAGACGAGTACGCATACCGAATTTGTAACAACACGTTTTGGTAATGTCCTGGGTTCAAACGGCTCGGTTATCCCGTTATTTCGACGTCAGATTGAGAGCGGCTCACCCGTTACCGTAACTCACCCCGACATTATCAGATATTTTATGACGATTCCCGAGGCGGTTTCGCTTGTTCTTGAGGCAGGCGCAATGGCTAAGGGCGGCGAGATATTTGTACTTGATATGGGCGCTCCCGTTAAGATAACTACGCTTGCCGAGAATCTTATAAGGATGTACGGCAAAACTCCGTACAAGGACGTCCCCATCATTTTTACCGGACTTCGTCCCGGCGAGAAGCTCTTTGAGGAGCTTCTGATGGATGAAGAGGGGCTTAAATCGACAGCAAACAAAAAAATCTATATAGGAAATCAGATCAATATAAATGCGGACGATATGCTTAACAAGCTTGGTGCTTTGCGTGAGGCGGCAGAAGCTAACGACAGTCAGAAAACCGTTGAATTGTTAAGCAATTTGATTCCTACGTTTAATCACAAAACGAACTGATACTATATCCCAAAGGAGAAGATATATATGTGTGGAATAGTTGGATATGTCGGCGCAAGGGATTGCAGCGATGTGCTTGTAAGCGCACTTACAAAGCTTGAATACAGGGGCTATGACTCAGCAGGAATCGCTGTTTTTGAAAACGGCGAGATAAAAACGGTTAAAACCCAGGGCAAACTGGCGGATCTTAAGAATAAGCTTGAAAGTGTAGGAAAGCCAAAGGGACATGTCGGAATCGGCCATACACGGTGGGCAACTCACGGCGAGCCGTCGGATGTGAATTCTCATCCGCACAGCGGAGCCAGAGTAACGATAGTACATAACGGAATTATTGAGAATTACCTTGAATTGAAAGAGTTCTTGACAGCTCAGGGCAGAAAGTTTATCAGTGAAACAGATACCGAAGTTGTTGCACAGCTTCTTGACTATAAATACAACGGCAATCCGCTTGAAACTATCGACGAGGTGCTGGCTGAGCTGAAAGGCTCATTTGCGCTCGGAATTATGTTTAAGGAGTTTCCCGACAGGGTGTTTGCGGTTCGCAGGGAAAGTCCTCTTATTGTTGGCGTTGGTGACGGTGAAAGCTTTATTGCGTCGGATGTTCCTGCAATATTGCAGTATACAAGGAACTATTATTTGCTTGAACACGACGAGATAGCAACTCTTTCAAGCGATGGAGTAAGCTTTGTTGACGAGCATTTACAGCCGATTACAAAGGAGCTTAAAACCGCCGACTGGGATATGGAGGCCGCTGAAAAAGGCGGTTATCCGCACTTTATGATTAAGGAAATAAATGAACAGCCGAATGCGATAAAAACTACGATAATGCCCCGTATCCGCAACGGACTGCCGTGCCTTGAGGAATGCGGAATTACACTTGACAGGCTTAAAGAATTTAAGAATATCACCATAGTTGCCTGCGGAACCGCTATGCACGCAGGAATGGTCGGAAAATATGTTATTGAAGATTTGGCGCGTATACCCGTAACGGTTGATATAGCGTCCGAGTACCGCTACAGAAACCCCATAGTGTCAAAGGGCGATCTGGTAATTATAATTTCACAGTCAGGTGAAACCGCCGACAGCCTTGCCGCAATGCGTCTTGCAAAGCAAAGAGGTGCGACTACGCTTGCGATAGTAAACGCAAAGGGCAGCTCTATTGCCCGTGAGGCTGATATGCTTATCTATACGCTTGCAGGTCCTGAGATCGCAGTTGCCTCAACCAAGGCATATGTTACTCAGCTTTCGGTAATGTATCTGTTTGCATTTGAGCTTGCTCTTGCAAACGAAAGGGTAAGCGAAGCGGAGTGCAAGCGCCTTGTATCTGCGCTGATGAAGATGCCCGAGGCAGTGCAAAGCGTTATTGATAAATGCGAGGAAAAATGCAAATATATCGCAACCAAACTTATCAATGCCGACAGCCTGCTGTATATCGGCAGAGGGCTTGACTATGCGCTTTCAATGGAGGGCTCGCTAAAACTCAAAGAGGTGTCGTACATTCATTCCGAAAGCTATGCGGCAGGCGAGTTAAAGCACGGCACCATATCTCTGATTGAAGACAGTATGCCGGTTATCTCGGTTGCGACTCAGACCGATATTATTCCAAAAACCATAAGCAACATAGTTGAGGTCAAGTCAAGGGGAGCAAAGATAATTCTTGTTTGTACCGATGCTTGTGCAAGAGGTCTTAAAGACGGCGTGGCTGATTACGTTGTTGAAATACCCCATTCGGAGGAACTTTTGATGCCGATAACGGCAGTAGTTCCGCTTCAGATTTTGGCATATTATACCGCAATAAACAGAGGCAATGACCCCGATAAGCCAAGAAATTTGGCAAAATCCGTAACAGTGGAATAAAAGAGAATTCAAATAAGGAGGGGTGAGCGTGAAAGGTATTATTTTGGCCGGAGGTGCAGGCACACGTCTGTATCCGCTTACAAAGGTTACTTCAAAGCAGCTTTTGCCTGTATATGACAAACCGATGATCTATTATCCGCTTTCAACACTTATGCTAGCCGGGATAAAAGACATACTTATTATTTCAACTCCCGACGATACACCCCGTTTTCAAACGCTTTTGGGCGATGGCAACCAATTCGGAATAGACCTGCAATATAAGGTTCAGCCGTCTCCCGACGGGCTTGCTCAGGCGTTTATCATAGGCAGTGATTTTATCGGAAACGACGCTTGTGCAATGATACTCGGTGATAATATTTTCTACGGAAATGCTTTTACAAAATTTCTCCGTACAGCTGCAAATAATGCCGAAAAGAACGGCAGAGCAACTGTATTCGGATATTATGTAAATGATCCCGAGCGCTTCGGCATAGTGGAATTTGATAAAAACGGCAAGGTCGTTTCCATTGAAGAAAAGCCTAAAAAACCAAAATCAAATTACGCCGTAACAGGACTTTATTTTTATCCGTCTGGTGTAGCGGAAAAGGCTGAGCAGGTTAAGCCGTCCGCAAGGGGAGAGCTTGAAATAACAACCCTTAACGAAATGTATCTGCAAGACAACATTATTGATGTCCAGCTTTTAGGCAGAGGCTTTGCGTGGCTTGACACAGGCACGGTTGACAGCCTTCTAGAGGCTGCGGACTTTGTGCGTATGATTGAAAAACGTCAGGGTATTAAGATTTCGGCTCCAGAAGAAATTGCTTACAGAAACAGTTGGATAACTAAGGAACGGCTTTTGCAAAGTGCTGAGCAATACGGCAAAAGTCAGTACGGCAAGCATCTGAAAGCGGTTGCCGACAACAAGTTTTAATTATTTGAAAGTGCGGAAATACCTATGAAAATTATTGTAACAGGCGGCGCCGGATTTATCGGCGGAAACTTTGTATATTATGAACTCAAAAACCATCCCGAAGATGAAATAGTCTGTCTTGACAAGCTTACATATGCAGGCAATCTTGAAACGCTTTCTGAGGCAATGAAAAATCCGAGGTTCACATTTATAAAAGGCGATATTGCCGACAGAAAATTTATATATGAGCTTTTTGCTTCGGAAAAGCCCGATATAATTGTAAATTTTGCAGCAGAAAGTCACGTTGACCGTTCAATAGAAGATCCTGAAATTTTTTTACAGACTAATGTTATGGGTACTCAGGTGCTTATGGACGCTTGCAGAAAGTATGGCATATCAAGGTATCACCAGGTTTCTACTGATGAAGTTTACGGCGACCTGCCGCTTGACAGACTCGATCTCTTTTTTACCGAAGAAACCCCGATACATACTTCAAGTCCATATTCGGCGTCAAAGGCGAGCGCAGATTTGCTTGTGCTTGCGTACCACAGAACATATAAATTGCCTGTGACAATTACAAGGTGCAGCAATAATTACGGACCTTACCATTTTCCCGAAAAGCTTATTCCGCTTATGATAGCGAACGCTTTGGCGGACAAGCCGCTGCCTGTTTACGGCAATGGTGAAAATGTGCGCGACTGGCTCTATGTTGAGGATCACTGCGCCGCTATTGATCTTGTAATAAGAAAGGGCAGAGTCGGCGAAATATATAATATCGGCGGTCACAACGAAAGAACAAACCTTGATGTTGTAAAGACCATATTAAAACAGCTCGGCAAGCCCGAAAGCCTTATTACATTTGTAAAGGATCGTCCGGGACATGACAGAAGATATGCAATAGACCCGACAAAGATACACAGCGAGTTGGGCTGGCTGCCGCAAACGGGGTTTGACGACGGTATAAAGAAAACGATAAATTGGTATCTTGCCAATAAAGCCTGGTGGCAAAATATTTTGTCGGGAGATTACCGGAATTATTATAGGAATATGTACGGCGACAGATTAAAAGATATAAACTAATTTAAAAGCTATAATCCATAATCAGCAACAAAGTGTGTGATTCGGATTATAGCTTTTACTTTTTATTGGGTTACAGCGAATATATTATTATGCCGATTATTATTATCGACAGACCTATTAACTTTTGCTTTGAGATTTTTTCTTTAAGGAACAGCCAGCTGAGAAACGCAACGAATATATATCCTGCCGATTCAAGTATAGGTCCCAAAGAAAGCGGAATGACGGTATAGGCCCAAACAGAACACAATGTTGCCGCAAAAAATATTGTGTATGCCAATATCACCTTTGGATTAAGGTATTCTTTTATTCGGCTGTCATAGGTTTTGTCGGCGCTCTTTTTCAAAATTATCTGCGATATTGATGAAATAAAAACGCCGAAAATAAATATCAGTGAAAACAGTATTTTTTCATTCATCGGCTCTCACCACAACTAACACTCCGATAATAACGACCAGTGCGCCTGCTACCATTGTCCATTTGATCTGTTCATTAAAGAACAGCTTGCCCCAAAGTATTCCCCATACAATAGTTATCGCTTTGTTTGAATACGCTGTGTTAAGCGGAAGCACCTTGATTATCTGCTGCCATACGATCGCATATACAGCGAGGTTAAGAATAACCAGGCAATAGAAGAATATGAACCAAAACGACAAAAATTCATATTGACCTGCGGCTTTTGAGCATATTCCGCCGAGTGAAAAAAGCAGAAGCTCAATATGCAGTGCGATATAGTATTTTAACTTTTTTGTTTTATCATTATTTTTCGTCACCGATATTTACCGTCTCTCTTACAACATATTGCGGAGAATTATTGATACTTATATAAATTCTGCCGACATATTCGCCTATCATACCGAGTATAAGCATAAGCAGTCCGCCTATTATCAGAACTACTGACATAAGCGAAGTGTAGCCCATGGGAGCGTCGGGATTGATAAAGAATTTGTTTATCAGTGTGTATATCATAAAAATGAAGCCTATAAATGAGAATACGCAGCCTACGCATACCGCAAAACGCAGCGGCTTAATCGAAAATGCGGTGAAGCCGTTTATCCAAAGCGCAAAAAGTTTGCCGAACGTGTAGCCTGATTTGCCCTCAATTCTTTTTTTGTGCGCTATCTCAACATTAGTGATATTCTTGGTTGAACGCAGAATAAGCCCCGCAATATAGGGATAGGGATTGTTGTATCGGATTATTTCGTCAATAATAAATCTTTTACACGCAAAATAGCTCATTATTGCAAGATCTTTTGGCTTGCCGATAAGCTTATCGGCCATATAGTCGTTGATTTTGCTGCCGAAATTTCTGAACCCGGAATGTTGTTTGTTACTGTACTTTGCAAACACAGCGTCATAGCCCTCGTCCAATTTGTCAATCAGCTTAAACATTTCTGAGGGCGGAGTTTGTCCGTCGTCGTCCATACAAACAATCACATCTCCGCTTACATACCTGAACCCTGTCATCAGAGCGGCGTGTTGACCGAAGTTTTTAGCAAGATTAATGCATTTGAGTCGTTTATTGTTTTTTGCTATATCGGACAACACCTCAAAAACGTTATCGGGAGATGCGTCGCACACGCAGATTATTTCATAATCATATTCCGGCTTGGTCTTGCATGTGGTTTCAATATCGGTCAAAACCTTTCCTATGAAATTTGCAGAATTATAGCAAGGTATTACTACAGATATTTTACTCATTGCGCTCCGTCCATTCCGATTTTAGTATTCCCATAAATACAATGTCATAGGGCTTTTCATCTATTATTTCGTCTTGCCTGAAACAGCCCTCTGTTTTAAAGCCTGATTTTTCATAACACCTTATCGCACGTTCATTTTCGGCAAGAACTCTGAGATAAACCTTGTTGAGCTTCAATTTCTCAAATGCGAATTTCAGCAAAAGCTCTGTTGCGGTTTTGCCGTATCCTTTGCCTTGCGATAAGGTCTCGCCGATAAAAATGCCGAACTCGGCTTTCATATTTTTCTTGTCAATATGCTGCAAATACACAGAACCGATTTTTTTGCTGTCGGCTGTTATGATAAACTGATACACCAAATGTGTTTTGACCTTTGTTTCGAGCCAGTTGTTGTGTTCTTCTTCGGTAAGATCTTTTCTGTAGATAAAGTTCTTTTTGACCTCTTCGCTGTTGCGCCATTTTATTATATTTTCAGTATCGGAACGGTCAATGGGTTTTAACGTAATATTCATAATAATCACCGATAAATAAGCAAGGCATTTGTTTTTACATTAAATTCAAAAGTGGCTCCCGCCGCCTAAGAGGCAGGGAAATTTGCACTTAAATTATACTATTATATACAAAAAATTATATCATCATCATTTTGTATTGTCAACACAGGACATACGGAGAACGTACAAACTAAAATTTAAACGGTTGACTTAACAGAATAATAATAATATAATTAAACTATCAATTCATAAGTAAGGACTGATTAAATCGTTTGTGCATATTGCGCTGTCAGATTTTTTGTCAGGTTGGACAAAAAACCACAGTAATGCCGGCTACATTGCAAAGATCTTTTGGACAGGCTGACGGGAAATATGCAAGCAAGATTTACAAACGACATTCAAGCGTGATTTAATCAGCGGTTACTTAATAAAAAAGAGGATACATATGATAAAATTTAATATTCCGCCTTATGTCGGCAAAGAGCTTGATTACATAAAAGAAGCCGTTGATTCCCACAAAATCTGCGGCGACGGTATGTTCACAAAAAAGTGTCAGTCCGTAATTGAAGACTATACCGATACGACTAAGTGCCTGCTGACAACTTCCGGTACAGATGCTTTGGAAATGGCGGCTTTGCTTGCCGACATCAGGGAAGGCGATGAAGTCATTATGCCGTCATACACATTTGTATCAACGGCGAATGCTTTTGTCCTGCGCAAAGCGAAAATAGTGTTTGTTGACATAAGACCCGACACGCTTAATATTGACGAAAAGCTGATTGAAGACGCTGTTACCGATAAGACAAGGGCTATTGTTCCGGTTCATTATGCAGGTGTAGGCTGTGAGATGGACACGATAATGAATATTGCCAAAAAGTATAATCTCAAGGTTATTGAGGACGCAGCGCAGGGAGTTATGAGCTTTTACAAAGGAAAGGCTTTGGGTGCAATAGGCGATTACGGCTGTTTCAGCTTTCACGAGACCAAAAATTACAGTATGGGTGAGGGCGGCGCAATTCTTATCAATAACGAAAGCGATGTTCTCAAAGGTGAGATTCTGCGTGAAAAGGGAACTAACCGTTCTCAGTTTTTCAGAGGACAGGTTGATAAGTACACCTGGATGGACGTTGGTTCATCATTTTTGCCGAGCGAGCTTAATGCGGCTTATCTTTACGCTCAGCTTGAACAAAAGGAAATGATAAACCAAAACAGGCTCAGGGCGTGGAATATGTACAATGAACTGTTAAAACCACTGCAGGAAAAGGGCAGGATTGAACTGCCGTATATTCCAAAGGAATGTACGCACAATGCACATATGTTCTATATCAAAACAAAGGACCTTGAAGAACGCACAAGGCTGATCTCATATCTTAAAGAGAACGACATCAGTGCAGTTTTCCACTATATTCCGCTCCATATTTCTCCTGCGGGAGCTAAGTTCGGACGTTTTCACGGTGAGGATAAGTACACGACCAAGGAGAGCGAACGTCTGCTCAGATTACCTTTGTATTACGGAATTAATGACACTGACATTGAAAAGGTTGCCGATGCGGTAATTAAATTTTATTCATAAACAGTATTGTAAAACATATTGATAAAAATATAAGGAAAGAAAATTTTATGGAAGATAAAAAGATTCCGGAACCCGTTGAAAATGACAACGGCAAAAAACCGAACAACCAAACCAAAAGTCTAAAAAGATATGGGTAAAGGTATGCGTTGCCGCCGCCTGCGCCGTGGTAGTTGTTGCAATTTGTGTGACCGTTGCATTGATTCTCGGCAATAGCAACAAGGACGGAGAGGCTTCAGCCGTTGAAACCACAACTCAGGAGGAGATTTATGAAACTACCGAATCCGAGGAAAGCAAATCAAGCTCCGACTCAGAGGAATCAAAAAGCGACGTTGAGTCCTCCGAAAGTAAAGATGACGATGATAGTGACAGCTCTTCGAGTGCTAAATCAGCCGCTCTCAACATTTATTATGTTGCAGGCAACGATATAAAGAGCAGCAGAGAGGATATAGACAATGATTCCGATGTTGTTTTTGACGCATGGAAAAAGCAGAATGATATCGGTGATGAAGTAAAGCTTATTGATTGTAAAGTAGATGTTGAGACTATTGATACGAACGAAACCGTAGTTGATCCCGATGAATACACACCCGAAAAGTTTCGTACAATTGTAATAACAGTATCAAAGAACTTGGAGGATTATTATTCCTCCGTGGATGAAGAATTGCTCTTGATGTCATTAAAGGTTACAATGATAGAATATTCAGGCACGGATTTTGATGCATGTAACATTGTCCTTGAATGATTGCAGCGGATAATATACCGGCTGTATAGCAGTAATAAACCGTAACCTTTTAGAGCGGCAGGTATCAAAATAAAACAAATGCAGAGTGTATCGGTGTGTTAATTTTGGCTTTATTAAGCCTTGTTACGAACGCTTCCGATATGCTCTGCTTTTTATTATTATAAATTTCTTCAATATTAGTACAAAATTATTCAAAATCCGACAAATACCTTGACAATTAAATTTGACAAAGATATAATTTGAATATAATGTTCACGAAAAGCGTGTGAGGTATTATTATGAACAACGAAGTGACTGTTGAAGATTTTGATATTCTTAAAACAATCAAAAACAGCAACTCCAAAACCCAAAGGGAACTTGCAGAAAAAAGCGGTTACTCATTGGGTAAAATTAATAAATCAATAGCTGTATTAAGGGAGTCGGGATATATTGATAACGAGAACAATATATCCGATTCGGCAATGAAGTTGATAAATGCGTCAAAACCCAAATCAGCGGTGATATTGGCGGCAGGCTTTGGTATGCGTATGGTTCCATTGAATTCGGAGCTTCCAAAGGGACTGATTGAAGTTCACGGGGAACCGCTGATTGAAAGAACAATAAGGCATTTAAATGAAGCGGGAATAAGCGATATATACATTGTTGTTGGTTTTATGAAGGAAATGTATGATTACCTTATTGATAAATACGGCGTTAACTTGATTGTTAATACGGAATATGCCAATCGAAACAATCTTTTTTCGCTTAGTCTGGCAACAAAGTATATTTCTGATACATATATAGTCCCCTGCGATATTTGGTGTGAGACAAATCCGTTTTGCGGTTTTGAACCGTATTCTTGGTATATGGTAAGCGATCTTGTTGATAATGAAAGCAGCGTAAGAGTAAACCGAAAAAGAGAGCTGGTGTCTGTTTCTCCTTCTCAGGGAGGAAATGCAATGGTAGGAATAAGTTATATTACTGCTGCCGACTCAAAAGAAATATGTGAAAAAATCAATTTGCTTGTAAACGATCCGCATTATGACGGTGCATTTTGGGAAGAAGTGCTCTATCAAAAAAATAAAATGACAGTCCACGCTAAAATTGTGCATACAGAAAATGTGGTGGAGATCAACACCTATGAACAATTAAGAGAGCTTGACAGCAACTCAAATCATTTGCATTCAGATGCAATTAAGTTAATAAAGCAAGTCCTTGACTGCAATTTAGATGATATTAAAAATATTACTGTTTTGAAAAAAGGTATGACAAACCGATCCTTTTTGTTTGAATGTAAAGGTCAAAAGTATATTATGCGTATTCCAGGACAGGGAACAGATCATTTAATTGACAGGAAACAGGAGGCGGAGGTGTATTCTGCCATAAAAGGAAAAGGCCTTTGTGACGACCCTGTTTATATAAATCCCGATAACGGATATAAAATAACGCTTTTTTTAAATAATGTAAGAAGCTGCGATCCGTGTAATAATGATGATCTTGTTAAATGTATGGACTTATTAAGGCTATTTCATCAATCAAATCTTAGGGTCAATCATGAGTTTAATTTATTTGAAAAAATAGATTTCTATGAGAGCTTATGGGAAAATCAACCGTCGATATACAAGGATTATGAATCTACAAAGAAGAGTGTTCTTTCACTTCGTAGTTATATCAACAAGCATAGGTGCAAGCCGGTGCTCACTCATATAGATGCAGTTCCGGATAACTTTTTATTTTACAAGGATTCGGACTGCGATTGCGAAAAACTTCAGTTAACTGATTGGGAATATTCAGGTATGCAGGATCCTCATGTGGATATTGCAATGTTTTGTATTTATTCGCTGTATAGCAGAGAAGAAGTTGACAGATTGATAAACATTTATTTTGGCGGAGCCTGCGATGACAGTACAAGGATCAAAATCTATTGCTATATTTCCGTCTGCGGCTTACTTTGGAGCAACTGGTGCGAATATAAAAGAAATTTAGGCGTTGAATTCGGAGAATATTCTATGCGTCAGTATAGGTTTGCAAAGGATTATTATAATATCGTAAAAGATGAATTAAATAAACAGGCGATTAAGTCTAAGTAGAAAAGTTGGAAAAAATGGGATATAAAGTTGACAATGCCGTTATTATGGCAGCCGGAACTTCAAGCAGATTTGCTCCTCTTTCTTATGAAGTGCCTAAGGCTCTTATTTCGGTAAAGGGCGAGGTATTGATAGAAAGGCAGATAAAGCAACTTAAAGAAGCGGGAATTGAGGAGATTATTGTTGTTGTCGGCTACAAAAAAGAACAGTTCTTTTATCTGAAAGAAAAATACGGCGTGGTTATTGTTGAAAATGATGATTACGACAGACGCAATAACAATTCCAGCATATATGCCGCACGGAAATATTTAAAAAATTCCTATATATGCTCTGCGGATAATTACTTTACCGACAATCCGTTTGAAAAAGTGGTGGAATACCCATACTATGCGGCATTATATTCAAAAGGATATACTAAGGAATGGTGTATTTACACCGACAAAAACGGTTACATAGACAGAGTTCAAATCGGAGGCTCCGAGGCGTGGTATATGATAGGACATGTGTTTTGGAACAAGGAGTTTTCCGACAGATTTATTAAAATTCTTCTTGGTATTTATAATTTGCCGCAAACCGAAAATTTGCTTTGGGAATCAATATATACGGAACACCTTGATGAGCTTAAATTAAAAATAAAAAAATACAGCGACGATTTTATTTTTGAATTTGACAGTCTTGATGAATTAAGGCAGTTCGACAAAACATATGTTGAAGATACCCGATCGCAGATATTGCGTTCCGTAGCCAATGACCTTAACTGTTCCGAAGCTGATATAGGTGATATTGAGGTTATAAAAAATGATGCCGACAATACTGCTGTCGGTTTCAGATTTTCAGTTAAGTCAATAAGATATATTTACAATTATGAGGGAAAAACATGGAGGAAAACAAATGAATAAGCTAAAACAATCATTAAAAAATATTGAATTGCCGATTATTATAATTCCTACGCTTATTGTGCTGGCGCTTTTCGCAATTTTTATTATTTTTCCAAAAGACTCTACGAATGTTGTAACAACAATACGTTCGTTTTTAAGCGACCAGTTCGGTATTTATTACCTTGTGTTGGGATTAGGCGTTTTTTTGCTTAGTATAGGTGTTGCATTCTCTAAATACGGCAAAATCAAGCTTGGAAATACAGACAAGCCTATCTATTCAAACTTTAAGTGGGGCGCAATGATGTTTACCTCGACGCTTGCCGCCGACGTACTTTTTTATTCGATGAGTGAATGGGCAATGTATGCAAATGAAAGCCATATTAAAGAAATGGGTTCTGTACAGGACTGGGCTTCAACATATCCGCTGTTTCATTGGGGACCTATTGCATGGGGATTTTATATAATATTGGCTGTTGCTTTCGGCTTTATGATTCATATCAGAGGAAGAAAAAAACAGCGGTTTTCCGAGGCGTGCAGACCTTTGTTCGGAGACAAGGTTGACGGCGTTTTAGGTAAGGTTATAGATATTGTATGTATTGTTGCTCTTATCAGCGGAACAGCAACAACATTTTCCGTTACAACTCCACTTCTTTCGGAGGGCGTCAGCAGAGTTACAGGGCTTCCGAATACAACGGGACTTGTAATAATGATTCTGGCATTGATTGCAGTCACATATACTATAACAGTTCTTTTTGGAATCAAAGGTATATCGAAGCTTGCTTCATTCTGCGTATATCTGTTTTTTGCACTTTTGGTATATGTGCTTGTCGGCGGAGGACAGATAGTTTATATTTTTGAGACCGGTATTTCGGGAATAGGAAATGTAGTGCAAAACTTTTTCAGCCTGTCAACTTATACCGATCCCCTGAGGACAAATCATTTCCCGCAGAACTGGACATTGTATTATTGGGCTTATTGGATGGCTTGGTGCGTAGCAACTCCTTTCTTTATTGCGACAATATCAAAAGGAAGAAGTATAAAAAATGTTATCATATCAGGCTATTGTTGTGGGTTAGCCGGAACATTTATGTCGTTTATCGTACTTGGAAACTTTGGTCTTGGACAGCAAATGAAAAACGGAACAGGATTGGCAGATGTTATATACAATGCGGATTCAAGTATTAATTATTCGGCTATACTTGATACATTTAACAGCCTTCCGTGGCCGGCAATAGGAATCATTCTGTTAGTGCTGAGTATGATAGCTTTTTATGCAACTACATTTGATTCATTGACGCTTGTTGTTTCAAACTACTCATATAAAAACCTACGCTCAGAAGAAGAAAACGGTAAATTTATGCGTGTGTTTTGGGCTGTATTGTTTATACTTTTCCCCATTGCGCTGATATTTTCTGAGGGAACTTTGGCTAATTTGCAGTCTGTTTCAATCATTGCGGCATTCCCGATAGGTATTATAATAATTTTGGTTATAGTATCGTTTTTTAAAGATGCTAATCTTTTCCTCAAGGAAATCGGATATAAGGATGATTACATAATTCCAAAAGAATGAAAATTTAAACGAAGAAAGTCCCCGATTAATTCGGGGATTTTTTGCGTTTGCAGGTTGGTTTTGCCGAAAAGTTAAATTTTTGTAATAAAAACTTGTATTTTGACGGCGAATTATGTATAATTAAAAATGTATGTAATTATTAGCATAAAAATTCGGTATTGATTGGATGTATAACCAAAGTGCAGATGCTTTTCGCCGCTCAGGCGGCGGGTGTCGCTTAAGGATTTCAACGGAAGTCGCAATCTCCCGCTGAAACTCTGAATAGCTTACGCTCCTTTGCACTTTGCAATCTGTCGCAAGCTCTGCTCCTTGCAAGCGCAGCAGAACCTTGCTCCGATTTAAAGGAAAATATGATATATTAATTTGGAGGAATTGGGTAATGAGTAACAATCGACTGAGCAAGGCTGCGGCATTGGTTATTGCGGCGGTTTTGTGTATGCTCTCCGTTTTTGTATGCAGCGGCGCTGACAACAGTTGTACCATTAGTGAAATCAACGATATGAAGCTTACACTCCCCGACGACATAATTACCGTAACGCGTTCAAGCAAGGCTGACGACAAGTATTTTTCGCTGTTCGGACTTGATTATAACACAACTATGAACAACCTCAAAAACGGCAACATCTATCTACAGGGTATGGACAGCGCTTCCTCTTATACCGTTACCGTTACAATGACTCAGACCGACGACAGCCGGACCATTGCAAACTATAACCTTTTGCAGCCCGATAAACTGGTTGAGGTTTCTAATAATTTTCTAAGTCAAAGCGAGTATTCAGCCTGTACGGCAGACAGCAGCGACAGTATCGTTTGGCTTTATCTCGCCGCAAATGTTGACAGCAACGGTCAAAAAATCAAGACCTATCAGGCAAACACCGTATATGACGGCAAAAACATAAATGTTATAATTCAGCGCAACGGCGGCGACGTAACGCCGCAGGATTATGCTACGCTCAACTCCATAGTATCAACCGTCGTGTTTAATAAGGGCGACACAACGACCTACACTATACTTTTTATAATTATCGGAGCAACACTTTTTGTAATCCTGATAATCGTATTATCGGTTATAATCTCAAAGCGTATCAAACGCAAGAGAAGAAGCAGAAAAAATGATAAGATTATTGAAGAGCTTGCAGGCAAATATACAAGCCGCAGAGGCTCAGACAGCTATAACGAAGAGTACGATTACTCCAAAGAAAGTAATTATGTTGATATAAACTCATCAGACAATGTTCCCGATTATGAAGATGATTCTGCCGAGGATTTAATCAATTTGGAAAAGGCAGAGTATGATGATACAGCGAATGAAGTAAGCTATTCCGAGGAAGAAATTGATGAAATCTTAGGCTACAAGTCAAGGACCTCCAAAATTGAGCCTGATGTTGTTAATTCAGCGGCAGTTGAAGCAGAGAGCGTGAAGTCTGATAATGCCGACAATACTGCACCCGAATCCGAAAATCAGTTTGAACAAGACGTTCAGGCCGCCGAAGATGACATATCTGAGGAGGAAACCGAGCCTGAAACAGATGACGAAACCGACGATGAATTTGATGAATATGTCAACGACGAGGAACTTGTAAGGCAGGACGCTAAGCAGACAAAATTTAACAGCAGTTATGATTTCTTTGATGAAGCACCGAAAAAAACTATGGGAGTTCTAAGCAGTGACGAGATCCGTGACGCTGAGGATTATGATGTTATAAACGAGGTGGAAAAGCGAGCAACCGAGGTTGAAAAATCCGACTCAAACACAGGAAAATCCTTTGTGGAAATTATGAAAAATGCGGGTTCGGCAATAAAGTCGTTTTTTGTTCACTGCGGATATTTTATAACAAATGTGAGCAGAATGATAAAGCACAAGCGAGCTGTCAAAAAGCGTAAAAAGGCGGAGGAGGAACGCCGCCGCCGTGCAAAAATGCGTGCTCAAAGGCAGCGCCAACAAAGAATGGAAATGGAAAACGGCGGACTTGTTCAGGTTCACAAAAGAAACGACGGACGCCCAAGCGGCAGGTCAAACAGCCGCCCTGCGGGCAGACCGAGCAGTCACTCAAACAGGAAACCTAATTCAAGACCGACTAACAGACCTACAAACAGAAGATGATTATGACAGAAATACTTATTAAAAACGCAAATGTAATATCTCCTGCCGACAACATAAACGGCAGATACGATATTCTTGTCAGAAACGGTAAGATCGCAGAAATAGGGAATGAGCTCAAAACCGACGGTGAAGTAATAAACGCCGACGGCTTGTATGCAATCCCCGGACTTGTTGATATGCATGTTCATCTGCGTGACCCCGGACAGACGCAAAAGGAAGATATAATAACGGGCTGCAGAGCTGCTGCGGCAGGCGGTGTTACAAGTCTGCTTGCTATGCCCAATACAAACCCTGTTGCCGATAATGCAGAAACGGTGCGTTATATTATTGATAAAGCCAAAAACGCAGACGCAAAGGTTTATGTTGCGGCAAGCGTCACAAAAGGGTTAAAAAGTGAAGAACCGACCGACCTCAACGAGGTGAAAAATGCGGGTGCGATTGCACTCTCGGATGACGGCAGACCTGTTATTAACACAAAGTTTTTAAGCGACGCAATGAAGAAAGCCCCGTCGCTCAATATGAAGGTCGTTGCTCACTGCGAGGATCTTTTTCTTGCAGACGGAGGAAAGATAAACGAGGGCAAAATTTCAAGGCAACTCGGAATCAAGGGAATTCCCGCAGCCGCCGAGGATTGCGGAACGGCAAGAGAAATAGCGCTTGCGGCGGCGCTTGACGTACCTGTTCATATCTGCCACGTCAGCACAAAAACAAGCGTTGCGCTTGTTCGTGACGCTAAAAGACGATGGGTAAGGGTAACGGCAGAAACCGCACCGCACTATTTTTCACTTACCGAGGACGAGCTTCTCAGACGTGACGCCGATTTCCGAATGAACCCTCCGCTCAGAACATCTGAGGACGTTAAGGCAATAATCGACGGTCTGTGTGACGGTACGCTTGACGCCGTGGCAACCGACCATGCACCGCATACCGTTGAGGAAAAGTCGGATTTTGAACAGGCGCCAAACGGCTCGATAGGAATGGAAACTTCGCTTGCCGTTGCGCTGACATATCTTGTAAAAACGGGCTTGCTCAGCTTTGAGGAGCTTGTACGCAAAATGAGCGTAAATCCTGCCGAAATTCTCGGAATAAACGCAGGAACGCTGACCATAGGCGCACCTGCCGATATTGCGCTTGTTGACATTGATGAAGAGTGGACGGTTGATGTCGAAAAACTTCACGGCAAAAGCAAAAACACACCGTTCAAGGGCAAAAAGCTCTGCGGCAAAGTCAAAAAAACGTTTTTAAACGGCAGACTTGTATTTGAAGATAAATAACTAAAGCAATTTCAGGGAGTAATTATTATGGCACAAAAAGGTGATTTGCTGTCGGTAAGACAGGACATACGAGTAGTAGACGCAACGATCCGCGACGGCGGACTTTGCAATGATTTCAGGTTCAGCGATGACTTTGTAAAAGATCTGTACAACGCCAACATCAAGGCAGGCGTTGACTATATGGAGTTCGGCTACAAGGCTTCAAAGGAGATTTTTAAGGAAGAAGATTTCGGAAAATGGAAGTTCTGCAACGACTCCGATATAAGAAAGATTGTCGGCGAAAACAAGTCAAAATTAAAGGTTGCTGTTATGGCCGATGTCGGCAGAACCGATTTTGAAAAAGATATTATTCCAAAAAAGGACAGCCCGATAGACCTTATCAGAATTGCAACATATATCAATGCGATTCCGTCAGCGGTTGAAATGATAGAATACTGTGCAAAAATGGGTTATGAAACCACAATCAATATTATGGCTGTTTCAAAGGCAAGAACCGAGGATATAAAAGCGGCGCTCAATATATTCGGTCAAACCCCCGTTTCCGCTTTTTACATCGTTGACAGTTACGGTGCGCTTTATCCCGAAGAAGCAAGACGGCTTGCCGATTTATATGGCGAATCTGCGGACAAATTCAAAAAATCCGTGGGAATCCATGCTCACAACAATCAGCAGCTTGCTTTTGCAAATACAATCGAGGCTATGACATTTGGCGCAAGCTATCTTGACGCAACTGTTGACGGAATGGGCAGGGGTGCAGGCAACTGTGCGCTGGAGCTTTTACTCGGTTTTCTTAAAAATCCTAAGTATAAGGTGAATCCTATACTTAAAATAATTGAAAATCATACACATAAATTCCGTGAATCGGGCGTAAAATGGGGTTATGACATTCCCTATATGCTTACGGGACAGTACAACACACATCCCCGTCCCGCAATTCAGTTTGTAAACGATGAAAGAAAAGACTATTCAAGGTTTGCAAACGAGCTTTATGATATAATCAACAGTTAAATGAAACATATAATGAATTTGCAGCCGTCACCGTTTAATATGATTAAATCCGGTGAAAAAACCATTGAATTGAGGCTGAACGATGAAAAACGTCAAAAGCTCAAAACAGGTGATGAAATAGAGTTTATATTAACAGACGGGAAAACCGACAGGCTTAATGTGAAAATAACCAATATATATCATTTTGACAATTTCAGGCAGCTTTATAAATCCCTTCCGCTGTTGAAATGCGGATACACAAAAGATGACATTTCAACAGCAGGACCTGATGATATGGACGTTTATTATTCGCCGGAAAAACAAAGAAAATACGGTGTTCTCGGCATTGAGATTAAGCCTGTTGAAGAAAAGGCAGCTACAGCCAATAAAAGGAGAACGAATATGTCGCTTGACAGATTGATTGAAAAAATTGCAGAAAAACAAAATCCGACCGTTGCAGGTCTTGACCCAAAGCTTGACTATGTGCCTGCTTCAATTAAGGCTAAGTGTTTTGAAAAATACGGTAAAACGCTTGACGGTGCTGCCGCAGCGCTGCTTGAATTTAACAAAGCTCTTATCGACAGCCTGTATGACATAGTGCCTGCAATCAAGCCGCAGGCGGCATATTATGAAATGTACGGTTGGCAGGGCGTAAAAGCACTGTGCGACACTATTTCTTATGCAAAGTCAAAGGGTATGTACGTTATGACTGACGGCAAGCGCAACGATATAGGCACAACAATGGAGGCCTATGTCACGGCGCACCTTGGCACAACAGACGTTGACGGAGAACAGATCGAAGCATTCGGCGCAGACGCACTTACCGTAAACGGCTATCTCGGAACAGACGGAATCAAGCCGCTTGCAAATATTTGCAAAGAAAAGGATAAGGGTATTTTTGTGCTTGTAAAAACTTCAAATCCAAGCTCAGGCGAGCTTCAGGATATGAAGCTTGACACAAACGAAACCGTTTATGAGCATATGGGCAAAATGTGCGAGAACTGGGGCAGTGAGCTTATGGGCAAATACGGCTATTCGGCTATCGGTGCTGTGGTTGGTGCAACCTATCCCGAACAGCTCCTTGAAATGCGTGAAAAGGCAAAGCATACATTCTTCCTTGTTCCGGGCTACGGTGCCCAGGGCGGCGGTGCAGAGGACGTTAAAAATGCCTTTGACAAGAACGGTCTCGGCGCAATAATTAATTCAAGTCGAGGTATTATGTGTGCATGGAAGAAACAGGGACTTACCGAAGAAGATTTTGCAAAAGCCGCAAGGAACGAAGCTATAAGAATGAGGGACGAGATCGTCGAAACTATCGGTGAAATTTCTCTTAAATAAATTTTAATGCAAAACGCACAAAAAATTGTTAAAATTTTAACCAAATAAATCTATTCTTATTGACTTTATATCAAAACTGGCGTATAATTTATTTTGTTAAACTATGAAACAGCCTGCTTGCAGGGCTGTCTACTTTAAAATACAAAGGGAGTTTTTACAATGGCAAGAGTTTATAATTTTTCAGCAGGCCCGTCAATGCTGCCGGAGTCTGTACTAAAAACAGCAGCAGACGAGATGCTCGATTATCAGGGTTGCGGACAGAGCGTTCTTGAAATGTCACACCGCAGTGCGGTTTTTGACAAGATCATCAAAGACGCAGAGGCTCTCCTCCGTGAGATTATGAATATACCCGACAACTACAAGGTTCTTTTCCTCCAGGGCGGCGGCTCAACTCAGTTTGCAATGGTAGCCCTCAACCTTATGAACAAGAACAACAAGGCTGATTACATAATCACCGGTCAGTGGGCTAAAAAGGCTTATCAGGAGGCTGTACGCTACGGCGACGCAAAGGCTGTTGCTTCTTCCGAGGACAAGACCTATTCTTATATTCCAAAGACAGACCGTTCAATGTTCAGAGATGACGCAGACTATGTTTATATCTGCCTTAACAATACTATCTACGGCACTGTATATCATCAGCTTCCCGACACGGGCGATATTCCGCTGGTTGCAGATATTTCATCATGTATTCTTTCCGAGCCTATCGACGTTTCAAAGTTCGGACTCCTCTTTGCAGGCGCTCAAAAGAACGTTTCGGGCGCAGGCGTTACTATTGTTATAGTTCGTGAGGACCTTATCGGCAACGCTATGGACATTACTCCTACAATGCTCAACTACAAAACCCACGCCGACAAGGATTCTCTATTTAATACACCGCCTTGCTATTCTATCTATGTTGCAAAGCTCGTATTTGAGTGGATCAAAAATCAAATCGGCGGACTTGACAAGATGAAGGAGCTTAATGAAAAGAAAGCTAAGCTTCTCTATGATTTCCTCGACAGCTCAGAGCTGTTCAAGGGTACTGTTGTTCCTGAGGATCGTTCTCTTATGAACGTACCTTTTGTTACAGGCGACAAGGAGCTTGACGCAAAATTTGTTAAGGAAGCAACCGAAAACGGACTTGTAAATATCAAAGGACATCGTTCGGTTGGCGGTATGCGCGCTTCTATCTACAATGCTATGCCTTATGAGGGCGTTGAAAAGCTCGTTGAGTTTATGAAAAAGTTTGAGGCTGAAAACAAATAATTATTTTAGAGGTTGATTGAAATGTATAACATACTTACATTAAACAAGATCGCTCCGATCGGCACAAGCCGCCTCGGAAGCGACTACAGCTACGGCAACGAAGTTGAAAATCCCGACGCTATTCTTGTAAGAAGCGCCGCAATGCATGATATGGAGTTTGGCGACAACCTGCTTGCAATCGCAAGAGCAGGCGCAGGCACAAACAACATTCCAAAGGACAGATGCACCGAGCAGGGCATTGTAGTTTTCAATACGCCGGGTGCAAATGCAAACGCAGTTAAAGAACTTGTTCTTGCAGGACTTCTCCTTTCCTCCCGTAAGATCGTAGAGGGCATTGAGTGGGAAAAGACAACTCTCAAGGGCAACGGTGACGCAGTAGGCAAGATGGTTGAAAAGGGCAAGAGCCAATTTGTAGGCCCCGAAATTCAGGGCAAGACCCTCGGCGTTATCGGACTCGGCGCAATCGGTATTCTTGTTGCAAACGCAGCAGCAGTGCTCGGTATGAACGTAATCGGTTTCGACCCGTTTATGTCTGTTCCAAATGCTCTCAGACTTGAACCGTCTGTAAAGCTTATGAAGAGCAACGAAGATGTTATGACAAACTGCGACTATCTCACTATCCACGTTCCTCTTACACCTGAAACAAAAGACCTTGTTGACGCAGATATGATGGCAAAGATGAAGGACGGAGTTCGTATCCTCAACTTCAGCCGTGACGGACTTGTAAATTCTACTGCTGTTCTTGAGGCTCTCAAGAGCGGCAAGGTTGCAAAATATGTGACAGACTTTGGTACAGACGATATTCTCGGTGAAGAAAATGTTATCTGCCTGCCGCACCTCGGCGCTTCAACTCCCGAAAGTGAAGAAAACTGCGCCGTTATGGCTTGCGACCAGGTTAAAGAATACATTGAAAACGGTAATATCATCAATTCCGTAAACTATCCTGCTATCTCACTTCCGAGAAACACAAATGACACACGTTTTTGCGTAATGCACAAGAACGTTCCCGAACTTCTCAAAAATGTTCTTGCAGAGCTTAACGGCAATGTTGAAAATATGCTTTCAAAGAGCCGCGGAGACTACGCTTATACCATTCTTGACGTTGCGGGAGCCGATAAGGCAGACGCTGACAAGATTGCAGCAGTTGACGGTGTTGTAAGAGTCAGAGTTATCTGATAAAAAACAATATACAGATAAAATCACGGCGTAACCGATTTATTCTCGGTTACGCCGTTTTTGCATTTGTAAATAATATGAGATGCAGATTTATTTTTTCTTTGATATAAGATAGTTTTCAAATGCTTCTTTTATTACGGAATGTTTTTCATTTTTGTCTGCATTACTATCCCAGCTCGTTCCGTATAGAGCATTTTTTGCCATATATGAGGTGCTCCATCCCTTAATATCGTAATCGTATATATCGTAAGTGATTTGTTCCATTGTATTGTTATCAATATCAAGATAGTAACCATAGCCATAATATCCGGCGATAGGGTAATTTATGTAAAAGGCAATTTGTCCGCCGTTTGCAAAATTATAAAAACTGATTCTATCTATTGAAAAAGTTTTTCCGCTGTCTTCCCGTGTTATATCCCAATTTTCAATATTATTATAAACCAAATCAATATATTTGTTGTCATCTTCGGAAATTGAAACACAACTTGCAGTATTTTCAACCTTCCCGCAAGCAGAGATAAGCAGAGCAGTCGTCATCAGTAAAACAACAATAGCTATTTTTTTCATTTTTAATTCTCCTTATTTTTTTACTTTATAAGTATACCACAATTTAAATCATTTTGTACATCTATTTTTATAATAAATTATTCTTTTATCTCTTTTGCCAATTTTCCTATAGCTTTTGTTTCAATTCTAGATACATAAGAACGTGAAATCCCCATCATTTTTGCAATTTCGTTTTGCGTTTTAGGCTTATGACCTCCGAAGTCCAAATCTAAGTTCTAAAATTGTCTTTTCTCTATCTTTTAACAAATCTTTCATTTTCTCATATAACAACTTCACTTTCATTTTTATATCTACTATTTCTTCTACATTTCTATCACTGTTTTCTAACACCTCCTGTAATGTCACCACATTATCATCTTTGTCTTTGCCGTATTGGCTCATTTAAATATACTTCTGCTCCCAATTTCTTTGTAGCCCTTAAATGCATTAATATTTCATTATCAATACATCTTGAAACATATGTAGATAACCTCGCTCCTTTTTCTAAACTAAAACTATTAATTCCTTTAATCAGACCTATACTCCCTATAGATATAAGATCATCTTGGTCTACTTTAGAATTACTATATTTTTTAGCCACATGTGCTACTAATCTTAAATTCCTTTCTATTAAAATATTTCTTGCTTCTTCATCTCCTTTTGCCATTTGTTCCAAGCAATTCTTTTCTTCTTCTGCTGACAATGGCTCAGGAAACAAACTTCCTCCTTGAATGTATCCGAACAACAAATACTGCCGATTTTAAAAACCCTAAAAAACTGTATATACCAGTCATACAAAGTGCTGCTAACATAAATGCACCCCCATTTTTTTCTCATATTGCAATTATATGAATTAAAAAAATAAAAGTGCCTGACCTTCAAAATTTATATTTTTTGAATTTTTTATTTTTTATTTCATAAGTTAAATAATAGAGGTGATTTTTTATGAACTTTTTAGTGAATTGTGTAAAAGGTATCGCTATAGGAGCTGGTGCTATTCTTCCAGGAATTAGTAGTGGCGTACTTTGTGTTATTTTTGGAATATATGAAAAACTTTTAGATAGTATTTTAAACTTTTTTAAAGATCTTAAAAATAATTCAAAATTTCTAACTCCATTAATAATTGGTGCTGGTATTGGAATTTTACTATTTAGTAATATTCTCAATTATTTATTGTTTAAATTTCCTATACAAACAAAATCTGCTTTTATTGGATTAATCTTAGGCAGTATTCCATCTCTAATAAAAGAAATAAATACAAAAACCTCTTTTAAGTCACATTATCTCATCTACTCTATATTAGCATTTATAATTGGGATAGCTTCTGTTATATTAGAAAAATATGTATCTAATTCATTTTCTGCTAATAATTTTAGCTATATATATCTTATATTCTCTGGATTTATTATGTCTATCGGAATTATTGTTCCTGGAGTTAGTAGCACTATTATTTTAATGCTTATGGGTGTATATTCTACTTACTTGTCATCTGTTTCTTATTTATACTTTCCTGTATTAATACCTATGGGGATTGGTTTAATTATGACAGGTATCGTCAACATTCT
>UQQD01000012.1 GCA_900543095.1 uncultured Ruminococcus sp.
GATTATTTGAAATCGAATTGTAATCAAAATGCAAAAAGCTGTCCGTTTGAGACAGCTTTTGCGATGGCTATATAAAATTGGGATATAGAAAATTCTGAATTATTCTGCGAACATAGGTGTTGAGAGGTAACGGTCGCCTGTATCGGGAAGAAGCGCTACAATTACCTTGCCCTTGTTTTCGGGGCGTTTTGCGAGGATAGTTGCAGCATAAACTGCCGCGCCCGAAGAAATGCCGACAAGCAGTCCTTCTTTTCTTGCAAGCGCTCTGCCTGTTGCAAAAGCGTCCTCGTTTTCTATCGTGATAACCTCATCATAAATCTTTGTATCAAGGGTTTCGGGGACAAAGCCTGCGCCGATACCTTGAATTTTGTGAGGTCCGGGCGTACCTTTTGTCAAAACAGGTGAGTCTGCAGGTTCTACCGCAACTATCTTGACGTTCGGGTTTTTGCTCTTGAGGTACTCGCCTACGCCTGACACCGTGCCGCCTGTACCTACGCCTGCAACAAAAATATCAACCTTGCCATCTGTATCGTCCCAGATTTCCGGACCTGTTGTATTGAAGTGAGCCTTTGGATTTGACATATTTGTAAACTGGCTCGGAATAAAGCTGTTCGGAGTTGATTTTGCAAGCTCGTCAGCCTTTGCAATAGCACCCTTCATTCCCTTTGCACCGTCTGTTAAAACAAGCTCTGCGCCGTATGCTTTAAGAAGATTGCGGCGTTCAACGCTCATCGTTTCGGGCATCGTAAGAATGATTTTGTAACCTCTTGAAGCCGCAACCGAAGCAAGACCTATTCCTGTGTTGCCGCTTGTCGGCTCAATTATTACCGAACCCGGCTTTAAAATTCCCTTTGCCTCGGCTTCGTCGATCATAGCCTTTGCTATTCTGTCCTTTACGCTTCCGGCAGGATTGAAATATTCAAGCTTGCCGATTATGTCTGCTTCAAGTTCATTAGCTTTGATATAGTTATTGAGCTTTAAAAGCGGTGTTTTGCCGATAAGGTCTGTAATTTTTTCTGATACTTTCATAATTTTTCTCCCTTTCGTTTTGAGCTTTACAGCCCGCTTGATTTCAGTAATTACTATAAAGCCTACTGACTTTATAGGTTTATTATAGCACCGACATATGCTGCTGTCAAGCATTAATTTTATATTTTTGAAAATTTTTCCTTTATTAAAACTTTGGCAAACAAAATATGGGATTTGTCAACTTAAAATATCATTTGAATTTTGGGCAAAACAAAAGCCCCACAAAAGTGAGGCTTTTGTACTAAGCGTAATAATTATTCCGGAATAGTAACATCCTGTCCGACATTGCCGATGTTGGAATAGTTGCCTGCAATGTACTTTTGAATGAGTGTTACGTCCCTGATTGACAATCTGCCGTCGCCGTTGACATCCGCAAGCGCAAACAGTTTTGCGTCGCAGGTTTTAAGTCCGATACTGTATTTCTGGATAAGACTTGCGTCGGCAATCGTGATTGCATCGTCCAAATTTACATCTCCGCATTTATAGGTTCTTGTCGGAACAGTTGTAGGCGGAACGATAGTTGTCGGCTCCTCGGTGGTTGTAGGAGCAACCGTAGTCGGCTCCTCGGTGGTTGTAGGAGCAATCGTTGTAGGTGCCTCAGTCGTTGTAGGAGCAACCGTTGTAGGTGCCTCGGTCGTTGTAGGAGCAATCGTTGTAGGTGCCTCGGTCGTTGTAGGCTCTTCCGTAGTCGGCTGGGTAACATCCTTGGTTACATCGGTTGCTTCTACCTCCTGCTTTGCGGGCACGAGGTCGGTATCTGTCCATGATTTTGATGAAGTAAGAGCAAATATCTTTGAGTGATTGCCCAATCTGAGCTTTGTTGAAGAACCGTCGCCCGGGAACTGTTGGTTCTGACCCGAAGCGTTTACAATAACGGTAGCATACTCTGATTTTGAAAGGTCAAAATCGGATGATGTGACCTCGCCTGTTTCATTGTCCTTTTCAAGACAGGTTGTTGGAACTTCCAGGTAATAGTAGCCCGATGCTTCGTCATACTGCATCGTCTGTCCCGGCCAACCGTTGTTTGAGTATGTTTTTTCGGTTGATGTTTCTTCATCATAGATATATACGTTATACGGAACTTTCCAAGACTTTCTTTTTTCGTTATTGAAGAATATATAAATTCCCGAACCGTTATCCTCGGTCTTTACATATTTATATACATCCTCTGAGGTCTGTCCGTTGCCGTCGGTTGCGGTAAGCGTCAGTGTGATAGTATCGCCGTAGTTATAATCCGAACCGATGCGGATAGATGTTGTGCCGGTATAGGTAACAGGAGTTGAATCATCAAGGCAATATGTACCCGAAACAGCATTTTCAAGTCCGAGAGTAGTTACCATGGTGTCACCCTTGAAGCTTCCGCTTGCCGCAGAGCAGGTGTTTTTCGGAGTTGGCGTTTCATCATAAACAACCGCAACGCCCGTTGAACCGATAGAACCTGTAAGAGTACCGCCGGATACCGTAAACTTTGCGCCTGTAATTGTATCTGTATATGTGCCGTCGGCAAGACCTGTGTTTGCAATGCTTACATCGGCATTTGTACCGTTTGTATTTGAAAGCACAATTCCGCTTGTGCCTCTTACAACATAGGCGATATTATCCGATGAACCGAGGCTTTCCGACTGACCTACAAAGTTGTTATGGAACTTGTTGATCTCGGAAACGGCTGTGCTCTTGTAGGTGGTGTCGTTTGCGGCTTCGCCCATAAGAGCCGTGCCGGGACGTGCAAAATAGAGTGACGTTGCATCTTTTCTTGAAGCAACGATTGCCCAAGCCTTTACTATGTTCTCATCCGAAACGCCCGCTGTATTTGAAAGTCCGGCAGAACCCGATGTGCCTTCAAATGTATCATGTGATTCTGCCCAGAGAACTACGTTTGAAGCATCAGCGCCTGATTTATACTTAGCGTTTACGGCAGACGACGCCTTGCCGTTTACAACATTATACAGAACAGAATCGCCTGTTTTATTATCAGTAACATTAATATATTTGGTGTATGAATCAAAGCTTCTGCCTGCACCGCAGGTGTTGAGAATCTCGCCGTAGATATAGAGATCGTTGCCTGTTTTGGATTTGTAATATTCGCCTGCTTTGTCTGAAATCTCCTGCCAATAATCAGAAGCGTAATCTCCGTCATCGGGAGTTTCTATATGCTTTGCCGCATCGAAACGGAAGCCGTCAACGCCGCAGTCAATACATTCTTTAAGAAGATCGACAACTGCGTCCTGAACATTTTGATTACCGGTATTGAGGTCTGGGCAATTTGAAACGTGTCCCTGAACAACGCTCTTTACGCTTGCGTCGCTTGCAGAGATCTTGTTGCTGCGGAAATAATCGCTCTTGTTGTCATAGAAATCAGGCTGATATGTTTTAACCTGAGGGCTTAATGAGTTGGGATCATTCTCATTTTCATTGCCCATATGGTTTGATACAATATCGCAGATAATCTTAATTCCGTACTTGTCGGCTTCTGTACAAAGGTCGGCAAGCTCCTCCTTTGTGCCAAGCCAGGTTTGCTGGGCTATAGACATACTTACCGGCTGATACAGCTTCCACCACTGACCCGAAACATCGGCAGAGGCACTGTAATCCTTTGGCTGCTGTACAGGAGAGGTCTGTACGGTTGAATATCCTGCTGCCGCAATAGAGGGCAGGTTTTCTTTTATTGAGTTATAAGACCAGTTAAATGCGTGCAAAATAACACCGTCCTGCACCTTTGCCTGAACAGGCGCAGAGGAGGAAACGCTTGATTCGTCCGACGAAACAGCGTTTGCCGTGATTGCAAATGCAGCCGATGATGTTATGAGCGATGCCGCAATAACAAGGCTTACAATTTTTTTGATTGGTTTCATCAAAAACATCCTTTCTAATTAATACGTCTTAATTATATCAAAGCGAGCAAAAAATGTATATGTTAATTGCTACAAATTTGATTTGAAAATTTTGTGCAAAATTTGCAAATCCTTGGAACAATATGCAAAACGTACTTTATAAACAACAGGCTGTCCCATTTTTTTACATATACTGATTGACATTTCAAATTTATTAGAATATAATTTTTAATGATACTTTATCGTGGTGTTTTACACCTTTTTATCAAAATTTCAAAACGGACAGAGTGGTGCATAAATGGAGCAGACGGCTAAGAAAACGATAGTTTCGCTAAAGGATATTTTTGTAAGATTTGACGGAGAGGTAATTCTCAATCACATTAATCTTGATATTTGCGAAAAGGAATTTGTGACTATCTTGGGTCCGAGCGGCTGCGGCAAAACAACAACCCTCAGAATTATCGGCGGTTTTGTTGAGCCCGAAAGCGGAGATGTGATATTTGACGGTAAAAGGATTAATAATCTTCCTCCGAACAAACGCAATGTAAATACCGTTTTTCAGAAATATTCGCTGTTTCCCCACCTTAATGTTTACGATAACGTCGCATTCGGGCTAAAGCTTAAAAGGCTCCCGAAAGATGAAATAAAAGCAAAGGTCACAAAGATGCTTGCCGCAGTTGACCTCAAGGGCTATGAAAAGCGTTCCATATCCAAGCTTTCGGGCGGTCAGCAGCAGCGTGTTGCCATTGCAAGGGCGCTTGTATGCGACCCTGAAATAATTTTGCTTGACGAACCGCTCGGTGCGCTTGACCTAAAGCTGAGAAAAAGTATGCAGCTTGAATTAAAAGAAATTCAGCAAAAAACTGAAAAAACCTTTATATATGTAACCCACGACCAAGAGGAAGCACTGACTATGAGCGACAGAGTGGTTGTTATGAACAACGGCTCTATTGAGCAAATCGGCACTCCCGAGGATATATACAACGAGCCGGTCAATGCGTTCGTAGCCGACTTTATCGGAGAAGCAAACATTTTAAACGGCATTATGATAGACGACTGCCGTATAGAAATACTCGGCAAAGAGCTTGAGTGCGTTGACAAAGGATTCGGCAAAAATGCGCCTGTTGACGTTGTTATCCGTCCCGAAGACATTGAAATAACAACCCCGGAAAACGGACAGCTTACGGGCGTTGTGGAAAATTCGACCTTTAAGGGCGTGCACTACGAGATGAGCGTGATGTGCGAGGGCTGCGAAATACTCATACATTCAACCAAAACCGCCGAAATAGGCAGCAGGATAGGTATGCGTGTAATCCCGTTTAACATTCAGATTATGAACAAGCTTCTGCCGTTTTATGATAATGTTATTGAAGCCGAGGTTTCATACGGTGACGAAAACGGCAACTGCTTTGAATTTGAGCTTGAGGGTGAAACAATAAAGGTGGAAAACCACTTCTTTGCCCAAGGAACAAAACTCAGAATCACTCTGCCGCCGGACGCACTTTCGCTTGCGGCAGACGGTATCGGCGACCTTAAAGACCTTTATATTGAATCGGTCGTTTACAAAGGCAGACACAATGAGATAATTCTTGAGTCCGACGAGCGCAAATGGCTTATGCTCAGCGACACCGACGAACAGGTTGCAACCTACGTTCCGCTGAGCTTTGATTTTGAAAAAGCAAAATTTGAAGTAATCGGACAGGAGGGCTGAAAATGAAATCACGCAAGCCCTCTATTCCCTACCTCATATGGATGGTAGTTTTTACAATGATACCCATTGTTATGATAGGCATAACGGCTTTTAAGGACAAGCAGGGCAATTTTTCGCTTCAGCCGATGATAAATGCGTTTTATTACACTGATGTATTTGTAAAGTCGCTTTGGATAGCGCTTATCTCAACAGCCATATGCCTTTTGCTTGCATATCCGCTTGCATACATCATAACAAGAATGAAAAAGTCCTCGCAGAACACCGTAATTATGCTGATGATGATACCTATGTGGATGAATTTTCTCCTCAGGATATATGCGTGGATAACGATACTGCAAAAAAACGGACCCGTTGATATGGCGCTTTCGTTTCTCGGTATTCACGGAACATATATCGGCAACACTGCGGCCGTTGTGTTGGGAATGGTTTATGAATATCTGCCGTTTATGGTACTGCCGATATACACCGTTATGAGCAAAATTGACGGAGGACTTATAGAGGCGGCTCAGGATCTCGGTTCAAACAACTTTGCGGTATTCAAAAAGGTGGTTTTCCCGTTGAGCATACCCGGCGTTATTTCGGGAATAACACTTGTTTTTGTGCCGAGCGCAAGCACGTTTCTTGTAGCTCAGTATCTTGGCGGAACGGACGATATTATGATAGGCGATATTATTGACAAGATTTTTTGGACCGACCGGAACACAGGCTCGGCAATCTCGCTTATCCTTATGATATTTATTTTTGTTTTCCTTGTTATTATGAACTTCTTTGGCGACGAGGAGGCGATTGCGTGAAAAACCACAAGAGCAAAAACGGCGTTTTGTCAAAAATCTATATTGTTTTGCTGATGATATTTATGTATGCGCCGATTGCGGTTTTGATCTTCTTTTCGTTCAACGACAGCAAAACGACTATTTGGAAGGGCTTTACGCTTAAATGGTATGAACAGCTTTTTAAGGACGATAATATAATGAACGCCCTTGGCAACACGCTGATAATTGCGGTGCTTGCGTCAATCTTTGCAACCGTACTCGGAACAGCCGCCGCAATAGGAATAAGCAACTTCAAAGGTAAAAAACGTCTTATAATTCAAAATGTGTCCAACATACCGATTATCAGCCCCGACATCGTTATGGGCGTTTCGCTTATGCTTCTGTTTACGTTTTTGGGCGTTATGTTCAACTTTGAAATGGGTTTCTTTACGGTTTTGATAGCGCACATCTGCTTTTGCGTTCCGTTTGTTGTTCTTAACGTTATGCCGAGGATAAAACGTATGGATCAAAGCATTTACGACGCTGCGCTTGATCTCGGATGTAACCAGTGGCAGGCATTTTACAAGGTTATAATTCACGAACTGATGCCCGGAATTTTTTCGGGACTTCTGATGAGCTTTACCTATTCGCTTGATGATTTTATCATAACCTATTTTACAAGAGGAGCAAAGTTTCAAAACCTCTCTATTGAGATATATTCAATGACGCACAGAAGAATATCTCCGAAAATCAACGCTCTTTCCGCCCTGCTTTTTCTTGCGGTGCTCATCGTTATGATATTGATAAATCTGCGTGACAGACACGATGAAAAGGCAATGGCGAAGAAAACATAAATAAATGAGGAGTAAAGGAGTTAAAAAATGAAAAGAGTAATCAGCATTATCCTTGTTCTTGTGCTTTCGGCAGTTACCGCCTGCTTTGCGGGATGCGGCGAAACAACCAAGAACGCAGGCGAAGTCAATGTTTACAACTGGGGCGAGTATATTTCAAACGGTGAAGACGGACTTATGGACGTTATTGACGAGTTTGAAAAAGAAACGGGAATTACGGTAAACTATACAACATATGAAACCAACGAGGAGCTTTACAATATGCTGAAAAACAGCAATGTAAGCTATGACGTTGTTATTCCGTCGGAGTATATGATAAGCAAAATGATTGATGAGGATATGTTGCTTGAGCTTAACTTTGACAATATTCCTAACTACAAATACATCACGGATCGCTTCAAAAATTTAGCCTGCGATCCCGACGGCAAATACACCGTTTGCTACAGCTGGGGTGTTACGGCAATGGTTTATGACAAGACCAAGGTGTCTGAAAAGCCGACTTCGTGGGAGGCTCTTTGGGACGAAAATCTCAGCGGAGAAATCTTGATGTTCAACAACAGCAGAGACGCTATGGCTATCGCAATGCAGCTATGCTCAATTAATCCCGCAAACTGCACAAATGACGATGTTGACAAGGCAGCCGCAAAGCTTGCCGAGCAAAAGCCGCTTCTTAAAAAATACGTTATGGATCAGGTGTTTACCGAAATGGAAAACAGTCAGGCCGCAATAGCTCCCTATTACGCAGGCGATATTGCTACAATGATAGAAGCTAACCCCGATCTTGACTATGCGCTTCCAAAGGACGGCTCAAACCTGTTTTATGATGCAATGTGTATTCCAAAATGCAGTAAGAATAAGGAAAACGCAGAAAAATTCATTAACTTTATGCAAAAGCCCGAGGTTGCCGCCGCTACCTGCGAATACCTGAGATACGGCACGCCGAACCGGGAAGCGTTTGACAGCTATGTAAGCGACGACATTAAAAACAGCGAGCTGACATCTCCAAGCGATGAATATCTTGACAAATGCTATGTTTTCACAAATGTATCGGACGAGGTATATTCATATATGCAGGAACAGTTCGTAAAAATCCAGGCTGAATAACCGACATAATAATATATTAACAAGATAACAAAAGCCGACTGAGAGAGCTTGTCTTTCAGTCGGCTTTTGTATTTGATGTGTTGTATCATAAACCGGTTTCGACGTTATACCGAAACATATTTTCCGCTTATATTAACCGCTTTGAACTTTTTATCAACTGCACTGAGGTTTACGTCATCGCCAATGACGATAAATATTTCCTGACCGTTTTCTATCGGTGACGTCACGGCTTTTTCACGGGTGGCGTTTAACTCTATCCAGCCGTTGTCCCCCTGCATAAAACCTTTTATGCGGTATATTTTACCGCAGGCATTATCGCCGATAATGTCGTTAATTGTGGGGACAAGCTCAGCTTCGGGCATTCTGACGTGCATAATGTAATGCGTTGCGGATCTGATAGTTTCGCTTGAGTACAGCTTGACATACTCTTCAAACCGCCAGCCCGAGTTTTCAAGCAATGCAAAATCATCGTCGTCAAGATTGCTCCAGTCCTTTGCAAACACATCATCCGCAGCAATACGGCGTTTACAGCTTATATTTTCAAGCGCTCTGTTGATATGGTACGATATTTTGCAAATTTGAGCATTTGATATGTTGCCGTGAAGCTTGCTGATTATCACTCTGCCCGAACACGCCGCCTCAGAGCCGAGCAAAAATTCCATTTGCTTTGAAAGCTCATTTTCAAGCTCGCCGTCAACCACGGTTAAAACACTCCCCGGCTCATACCAACGGTCAAGCGGATCTTCACTCAGGGTATCAAAAAATTCGTCCATATCGAAAATTCCCGACGGTTCAACTATAACCCTGTCAAACCCCTGCATACCGAGCGTTATCAGCTTTGTTTTAAAGCGGCGTTTATGACAGCCGGGATCACCGCCGCCCGCTATCATTTCGAGCTGGCAGCTATCGTCCTCAAGCTCCTGCAAAAGCATCATATCCACATTTACCGCACCGAAATCATTTTCGATTATCGCAATTTTTCTGCCGAGCCGTTTTTGGTATTGAGCATACAGCTTTATAAACGTAGTTTTTCCAGAACCTAAAATTCCTGTTATCAAATCGACTTTTATCATCTTTTCACCGTCTTTCTCAGGGAAGTTTTTTTGGCTTTGGCACAGGCAGCTCATCATACACAGCGTCAAACAAACTTTTTAAAAAGTGCTTATCTTCAACTTCATCAACCAACAGCATTTCCTTTGCACCATCATAGGGAAGCTCGTATTTGGCGTTGGGCATAAGCTTCTTCGCGGCGTTTACGGGCTTTAAAAGTAGCCTGTCGTCATAAATTCCGCCGACGATTTTGCCATTGTAATAGAGTATATATTCGCCCATCATTGACCTGTAGGAAATTTCGTCAAGATTTGAGAGCTGTTCCAGAATAAAACTCAGATAATCTTTGCTTGATGACATAATAATCCTCCCACTATTTATACTTGATTTTATAATGATAATTATACCATTTTTCATATTGTCACACAACAGCAAAAGGTCTTCCGGTTCAGAAAGCCTTTTGAATCTATCCGACAGATTGTAGCAGTGCAAGGGAGCGTCAGCTCCTAAGGGGGGTTAAATGGGAGATTAAAACTCCCACCTAAATTCTAAAGTGTCATCCGCCTAAAAGGCGGGTGACACTTGCACTTAGATTTAAATCGGAGCAAGGCTCTGCTTTGCTTGCAAAGAGCAGAACTTGCGATAGATTGCAAACAGTGCAAGGGAGCGTCAGCTCCTAAGGGTTTAAGTGGGAGATTATAACTCCCACTGAAATTCTGAAGTGTCACTCGCCTAAAAGGCGGGTGACACTTGCACTTAGATTATATCTTCTTTTAGTGTTTCTACGATAGTATCTTTCTTGGTTTTGTTTACCGAATATATCATAGTCAGGCAGATTATTGCAAACACCACTGCGATAACTATAAGATATAGCCGCCGGTTTATTATAAACGGAATGGTGTTTTGTGCAATGCTTTGATTCATCAAAAAGCTGAGAAGAATACTTATCGGAAGCGCAAAAATCAGAGCCTTTATTCCGTAAAGCGAGCTTTCAAGCATTATCATCTTGTTAAAGCCCTTTGGCGTTACACCTACGGATTTAAGCATTGCAAATTCTTTTTTCCTTGCCGCAATACCGGTTGATATTGTGTTTATGATATTTGCTATGGTGATAAGTGTTATCAGCGCAACAAAGCCATATACGAACACTTCAATAATATACACGACTGTATTCATCGTCTGAAACTGTTCCGCTAAATCGTAGACTGTTACAGTTTGAAAGTCAAAGGCCTCAAGCGCCTTTTTAAGCTCCTTTTTAACATCACTGTGTGCTTTGGTTTCAATACCTGCAAGATAAACAAGATTTTGTTTTATATCATCGCTCACACAATTATAATATGCAGAATACGGAACGTAAAACGAAATTGACTTCTGAGGATTAAGTTTGCAGGCTACCTTTGAACCGTCATACTTTATTTCACCCGTTACCGTAAAATCGGCACCGAAGTCGTTTTCGCTAAACGAGCTTATCTTTGCACCGATTATGCTGTCATTGAACACCTTTCCGCCGCCTGCGTTGTGACTTATATTGTTCATCACAAGGGCGTTTAGTTCTTTGCCGTAGTAATCGTTATAATCTATTCCGTTTGATTTGCAAAGATCGTTGAATTTATCGTCGTCAAGAAGATTGATAAACACCTGGCAGGTACTGTTGAAAATATTTTTATAGGCGTTTGTAAGATGATCGCTGTTTGTAAGGTCATCAAAGCCGTCGATTTTACCTCCTACCCTAAAATAACCGGAGCTGGTGCAGTAATAATCATCTATACCGCTTGTCGAGTCGAGTATATCGTTCAGTTTATCCTTGCTTTCATATTCAACGCTGACCTGTATCTTATAGGGGATTTCTTCTTCAAGATTTGCCGCCGATAAAAAGATTTGACAGAAGTAATTGCACGACAAAAACAATATTACGGACAGTGCAATAGAAATCGTGATAACCCTTGATTTTCTGCCGTTGCGTTTTATGCTTTTGTGGGCAAGCTCTCCCTCATATCCGAAAATTTTTCTGATAAAAAACGGGGTTTTCAGTTTGTGCGGCTTTGCCTTGATTTCCTGTCTTTGCCTGATTGCGTCAATCGGGGTGATCTTTGATGCCTTTACGGCAGGAACGACCGAAGCGATAAATATTGTCAGCACGCTGAAAATAATTATGCAGATTATTGTCCACAACGGAACAACAGTATTGATAGTCAGGTCGTTGTCTTGCAGTCCCCTTATCATTGCTGTACCGATAATCTGATTGCCGATATATTTGAGCGTTACGGAAATGCCGAGTATTCCTGCTCCGATTCCGAGGGGAATACCGATGAGTCCGAATAAGAATCCCTCAAAGTATATCGAGCCTCTTTTTTGGCGTTTTGTTGCGCCTACCGAAGCAAGCATACCGAGATAACGCACCCTTTCGGAAAGCGACATTGCAAAGGCGTTGTATATAAGCGCCACAGACGCTATGACTATAATTATCAATATAGTTGCTATCATCGGCAAAAGAGCCGCAAAACTGCCTCCGTCATCATAGGCAAAATAACAGTCAAGTATTTCGTTGTTGACAGAACAGCTTTCTCTTGTAACCCCGACCTCGTTCATTATGTCATAAACGACGTTGAGTGAATTGCTGTTCAGTTCTTTAAGCTTGATTCTTGCACAAGCCGAAGAAAACGGCTCGCTGTCATCAAAGCCGCAGATAATACTGCAATACTGATATGTCGCATAGTTATTGTGCATTATGGCGGTAATTTTGAACTGCCTGTTTTCGGAAAAATTAAGCTTCTCATTCTTTGAATATTCGTCCGAGCTTATTTCATCATCGCTCAAAGAAGCTCTTTCGTCAATAGGAACAGTAACCGTATCGCCAAGCTTCCAGTCAAGCGAATTGTCATCTATAAAGCTTTGTTCAACTGCAATTTCGCCCGAATTCTTCGGGATCTCGCCGTCATACTTACCCGTAAATATCAGCTTGCTGTTGTTTGTGTCGGACACAAGCATTGAGCCTGTGCCGAGCTTGTCGCTCTCCCTGTTTTCAAGCTGATAGTTGATGCTTTTCATTGCGAAAAGTCCGACTGTGTCTATTCTTTCATCGGACTTTAGTATTTCTATCTGACGCTTGTCAACGCTTGCAATTTGCAAAACACTGTCGCCGTCAAGCATTACAGATATATCAACAAACAAATTAAGAAACGATGCGATTGCAACAAACACGGCGGTTATCATTGCAACAGAGATGCAAACGCCAAGTGCGGTTATTGCGGTTCTGCCCTTGTTTGCTTTAAGGTGGCGCAGAGTGAGTTTGTTTACAATTCTCAACCCATACTCACCTCATCTCCGGTTATCCTGCCGTCTTCTACAGATATAATCCTGTCGGCAGAAAGCGCAATCTTTTCGTCGTGGGTGATTATGATTACGGTCTGGTTGTTTTCCTTGTTGAGCTTCCTCATCAGAGAAATAATCTCCCTGCTGTTTTCGCTGTCAAGATTACCCGTAGGCTCGTCTGCAAGCATAAGCGCAGGGTTGTTTACCATCGCTCTGCCGATTGACACCCTCTGCTGTTGTCCGCCCGAAAGCTGATTTGGCAGATATTTAAGCCTTTTTTCGAGTCCGAGCCTTTCAACAAGGCTTTCAATCATCTTTTTGTCAGGCTTTCTGCCGTCAAGCAAAAGCGGCAAAGTTATGTTTTCTTCAACCGTAAGTATAGGGATAAGGTTATAGAACTGATAAATAAGCCCTATTTGTCTGCGCCTGAATATTGCAAGCGCAGTTTCGTTCAGTGTTGAAATATCGGTGTTATTGATTATTACGCTTCCGCTTGTCGGAGTGTCAACTCCTCCCAGAATATGCAGTAATGTGGATTTTCCCGAGCCCGAAGGGCCGATAATTGCGACGAATTCTCCCTGATCTACAGTGAATGATACATTGTCAAGAGCCTTTACCATTGTTTCGCCCTTGCCGTAAACTTTAGAAAGATTTTTAACCTCAAGTATTTTCATTGTTCTTTCTCTCCTTTCGCCGCTTATAATATAATTTCAATATTACTTTTTAATGACTTTTAAATTACATTATCGTCACATTACACTATCGCTTTATAAAACCGTACCTCAAAGGTCGTTCCGACTCCTAACGTACTGTTTACTTTTATAACGGCTTTCTGCTTTTCAAAAATAGTTTTTGCAAGCGCAAGACCAATGCCTATGCTGTTTTTTGAACTGTTCTTGCCGTAATAGAACCTCTCAAAAATATGAGGAAGATCCTCTTTTGAAATTCCGCACCCGTTGTCGCTTATGAATATGCTGTCATAGATATTTGTACTGCCGCTCGTTATGCTGAGCGTGCCTCCATTGTCGGTATGTTCGATACAGTTTTTTATTATATTTCCAAATGCTTCAATGCTCCAGTTTTTGTCGCCGTTAAACACAAAATCATTCGCCGTATTTTCAAGTCTTATGTTCTTAAACTCAAGAGCAATTAAAAACGGCGTAAGGCTTTCGTTTATGACGTCCTTGACCGACTGCTTTTCACTTTTCAGCTCTATTGTGCCTGCGTCAAGCTTGGAAAGCTTCAGCAAAGTTATAATAAGCCACTTCATTTTATCAAGCTGAGTTTCTATTATTGACAAAAACTCCGCGCGCTTTGCTTCGTTGCTTTCATCTTTAAGCAAGTCTGTCATCATCATTATTGAGGTCAGCGGAGTTTTGATTTGATGAGAAATATCCGCAAGCGACTCTGCAAGACTTGTCTTATCCTTTGCAAGCTTTTCCTTTTGAGTTTGCAATATCGTTATCACCTTGTACAGGTTGTTTTTCAAAATAGACAGTTCGCCCTCGGTATTTTCGTTTATATTAAGGTCGTAATTGCCCGAACAAACCAAGGAAAGGTAGTTGTTAAGCTCATTTATCTTTTGGTAGCGCTTTTTTGTGTAAACCAAAAACACCGCTGTAACACATAGCCCGAGCAAAAGGCAGAGTGCTCCGCAAAAGGCATCTAAAGCAAAGCAGACCGCCGAAAAAACGGCAGTCAGCGCAAGAGAAATTATCAGTATCATTTTTATGTCTTTATTAATCATTTTCAATCACATAGCCGATACCCCGAACGGTTTTTATAAACTCAGGCTCGGTCGGCTCCTCCTCAATTTTATCTCTGAGTCTTTTAATATAAACGGTAAGAGTGTTTTCCTCAACAAAATCGCCCGTAACATCCCAGATATTTTCAAGCAGCTTTTTGCGTGACATAACAACTCCCCGATTATTCAGCAATATAAGCAAAAGGCGGTATTCAAGTGCAGTCAAGACTATTTCTTTTCCGTCCTTATACACCTTGGCTTCGTTTGTGTTTACTTCAAGATTTTTGATATTAATAACGCCGCTCTTAAAATCCTTGTTGTATCTTCTGAGAACGCTTTTTATTCTGAGCATAAGCTCCTTTACTCTGAACGGCTTTGAAATATAGTCGTCTGCGCCCAGTTCAAAGCCCATAACCACATTTACTTCATCATCGTAAGCGGTAAGAAATATCACGGGCAGATCGCCGTGCGATTTTATTTTTTTGCACACATCATAACCGTTGCCGTCGGGCAGGGTTAGGTCAAGAATATAGAGCGCAAATTTTTTGCTTTTGATTATTTCCATTGCCTGTGAAACGGATTTTGCGTGAGTTACATTATACCCTTCGTTGTTAAGCGAATAGCACAGACCTATGCCTACGGCCTCATCGTCTTCAAGTAAAAATATATCCATAATATACCTCCGAAAGGTTATTTACATCGGAGCAATGCTTTGCTTGCAAAAAGCAAAGTTTGCGATAAATTGCAAGCAGTGCAAAGGAGCGTCAGCTCCTCAGGATTTTAGTGGGAGATTATAACTCCCACTAAAATTCTGAAATGTCACCCACCTAAAAGACGGGTGACATCTGCACTTAGGTTATAATTTTATTTTATCATATCAACAGCATAACTTCCATTACAAAATTGTAAGTATGAAAATAAAACTAGCTTTACCTTGAAAAGCAATGTATTTCTTGACAAAACTACTGATTTCATATAGAATAAATAAATGTCAATAATATGTTTCCGTAGCTCAGCTGGATAGAGCGACCGCCTCCTAAGCGGTAGGTCGGGTGTTCGAATCACCTCGGGAACGCCAAAAACTCCGCCGAAAGCTCTGTAAAATTAGTGCTTTCGGCGTTTTTATAAGATTTGTTTATCAAAATCATACTCAATAAAAAATTGATTTTCTTGTTGACTTTTGAAAATAAATGATATATAATACTAATTAAGAACTTATCCTAATAAGGAGAAGAAATGAACAGAAGAAATACAATACAAAAAAGCTTAGTGCTTAATGCCGTTAATGAATTGCGAAAACATGTAACAGCAGATGAAGTATATGAGTTCATAAAAAAAGAACATCCCACCATAGGAAAGGGCACAGTTTACAGAAACTTGGGGATTCTCGCCGAAGAAGGAGCAATCAGAAAAGTTGAAGTTCCCGACGGACCGGACCGATTTGATTTTACGCTGAAAAACCATTACCATGTAAAATGCGTCCGATGCGGCAACATTTTTGATGTAGATATGGACGAAGTACCCGATTTAGAAAAAAGTATTCATAATACGCACGGAGTAAAATTTCTGAGCTATGATATTTTCTTTAAAGGAATATGCCCTATATGTTTAAAAAAAGAAAAGGAGGAATGTTAATGAACAAAAAAGCATTGCACAGGCTCAGTTACGGTCTGTTTGTTCTGACAGCAAAAGAGGCGGATAAGGACGGCGGCTGCATTATCAATACGGCAATACAAGCGGCCTCGGAGCCAAATCAGTTGAGTATTTGTGTGAACAAGTTGAATAATACACACGATATGATTAAAAAAACCGGAGAATTTACGGTATCGGTTTTGAGCCAATCTGCAACATTTGATTTATTTAAGCATTTTGGATTTCAGTCAGGACATGAAGTCGATAAATTTGAAAATTTTAATAAATGCAAACGCGGTAAAAACGGCATTAACTACATTACAGAGGGTACAAATGCCTATTTATCCGTAAAGGTGAGCAAAACTGAAGATTTAGGCTCACATACTATGTTCATCGGTGAGATTACGGATATGGAAGTATTAAGCGACAATCCCTCCGTAACCTATGAATATTATCAGAAATACATTAAGCCAAAGCCGCAAGCTGTCGGGAAAACCAATGAGGGTCAGACTATTTGGCGTTGTACAATTTGCGGCTATGAATATATAGGCGAAGAACTGCCGGAAAACTATATATGTCCCATATGTAAACATCCGGCGTCGGATTTTGAAAAAATAATTAATAAAACGGAGGAAAACAAAATGACAACCAATAAATACGCAGGAACACAAACAGAAAAGAATTTGCAGGAAGCTTTTGCAGGCGAATCTCAGGCAAGAAATAAGTATACATATTTTGCGTCTGTTGCTAAAAAAGAAGGCTATGAGCAGATGTCCGCATTGTTTTTGAAAACAGCCGACAATGAAAAAGAACATGCAAAGATGTGGTTCAAGGAATTAGCCGGAATCGGTAATACAATAGAAAACCTAACTGCGGCTGCCGAGGGTGAAAACTACGAGTGGACTGATATGTACGAAGGCTTTGCCAAGACAGCCGAGGAGGAAGGCTTTACCGAGCTTGCGGCGAAATTCAGAGCAGTGGCAGCTATTGAAAAGCATCACGAAGAAAGATACCGCGCACTTCTTAAAAATATTGAAACCGCTCAGGTATTTGAAAAGAGTGAAGTTAAGGTATGGGAATGTCGCAACTGCGGTCATATCGTAGTCGGCACAAAGGCTCCCGAGGTATGTCCTGTATGTAATCATCCGCAGAGTTACTTTGAGGTTCACGCTGAAAACTACTAATTAAAGCGTTAAAACAGCTCATAAAACTCAGCAAAATCACTTTAACCAAAATCGGTATTTTTCATCAGAAAGATGCCGATTTTTATTTTTTACTCACATTTTTAAAGTAATAGGTAAAAATATCAGATTTTCACAGGTTTGACCGAATTGCTTATGCAATTTGACAAAAAAGCAGTAAAATATTCGTGAATTTTACTTATGGAAAAGGCTTTGCGGCGGTGATATAATTTTATAAATATAACCTAAGTGCAAAGGGGTTGCTTTTATGCAGGAAACCTATGAAGAGAAAATAATCAGACGACTTAAAACAAAGCAAAGGATAATTGATGTTGCCGCAGGCAGGCAAAAGGCTGACCTGGTGCTGAAAAATGCAAAATATCTTAATGTTTTTTCAAATGAATTTTTGCAGGGTGATATTGCCGTTGCAAACGGACTTGTCGCAGGCGTCGGAGATTACGAGGGCGAAACCGAAATCGACGTATCGGGCAAGCTTGTTTTGCCCGGATTTATTGATGCACACATTCATATTGAAAGCTCTATGGTAACACCCAAAGAATTTGCAAAAGCCGTAGTTGCTCACGGCACAACAACGGCTATCACAGACCCTCATGAAATTGCAAACGTAATGGGACTCGACGGCATTGAATATATGATACAGGCTTCAAAGGATCTGCCCATAGATGTACATTTTATGCTTCCGTCCTGCGTGCCTGCAACCGAAATAGACGAAAGCGGCGCAAAGCTCGGCTATAAAGATATTGATACTTATTTTGAACATAAAAAGGTACTCGGACTTGCAGAGATGATGAACTATGTCGGTATTGTCAACGCCGACGGCGATGTAGTATCAAAAATAATTGCATCTCAGGCTCATCACAAAAAAATTGACGGTCACGCTCCCGGGCTTTCGGGCAACGACCTAAACGCCTACATTGCGGCAGGCGTTTACTCGGACCACGAGTGTTCTGACTTTGAAAATGCACTTGAAAAGCTCAGAAAAGGTCAGTTTATTATGATAAGAGAGGGCACTGCGGCACACAACCTCAAGGCTCTTATGCCTCTTTTGTGTCAGCAATATTATTCACGCTGTATGTTTGCGACGGACGACAAGCATCCGAGCGACCTTTTATACGGCGGCCATATTGACTACATAGTAAAGCAGGCGTTAAAGGACGGTGCCGACCCGATAATTGCCCTGAAAACCGCTACTCATCACGCCGCAAGGTACTTTTTGCTCAACAACAAGGGTGCAATAGCTCCGGGATATCTTGCAGACATTGTGGTTATCGACAATCTGTCGGATTTTAATGTTGAAAGGGTATTCAAGCGCGGCAAAACTGTTTTTGACGGCGAGGTAAAGGAGTTTGACGCACCGAAAATTGACGAAAATCTTGTTAGGAAAAGCCTTGACACCTTCCACCTGAACAAGGTTACCCCTAAAAGCTTTAAAGCAGACGGAAAACTCGGTCTTATCGGGCTTATAGAAGGAGAGCTTCTTACCCGAAATCTTGGCACGGCGGACGGTATTGACGTTGAAAATGATATTCTGAAAATCGCCTGCATTGAACGGCACAAGAATACCAACCACATCGGGGTGGGATATGTAAAGGGATATTCGCTTAGATCGGGAGCTGTTGCCACCTCGGTTGCCCATGATTCGCACAATATTATCACAGTAGGATGCAACGACAGCGATATTGCCTTAGCCGTAAACGCTATAAAGGACAGCAAGGGCGGAATTGCCGTTGTTGAAAACGGCGAGATAAAGGCTCTGCTTGAACTGCCTGTTGCCGGATTGATGTCCGACGAACCGCTTGAAACAGTCAACGAGAAGCTCGAAAACGCAAAATCGGCGGCATATAGGCTTGGTGCAGATAAGGGAATCGACCCGTTTATGACGCTGTCATTTTTAAGCTTGCCTGTAATCCCGTCGCTGAGAATAACAACAAAGGGCGTTTTTGACGTTGAAAAATGGAAGATCTTATAACCCAAGTGTAACGTTACGGTCTTTTAGGCGGTGGGACATTAGATTATTCCTATAAGTAAAAATACATAAAACTTTTGTCGAATATCTGATTATTTTCGAGATAATCATTGAAAAAGAAATTTTATTGTGATAAAATTAAATTGCTCGGTAGAACGATTAAATAAAATGAGAGGATGAAAACAAAATGGACAAATTTTTTAAGATCACCGAAAAGGGATCTACTGTTCGTACCGAAATAATCGCAGGTATTACCACGTTTATGGCAATGGCTTATATTCTTTTGGTAAACCCCGGTATTTTCGGAAATCTTGGAGGCGAAGCAGGATCTGACGGTTTTGCTTCAATGTATGGTGCTGTATATATTGCAACCGCTGTTTCGGCTGTTATCGGTACAGTTCTTATCGGCTTGCTTTCAAACCTGCCGTTAGCTCAGGCTTCCGGCATGGGACTTAACGCATTCTTTGTATATACAGTATGCTTTGGCTTAGGCTTCTCTTATGCTAATGCACTTTTGTTTGTTCTTGCAGACGGCATTTTATTTATTATCCTGACAGCTACAGGCTTGAGAAACATAATTTTCAATGCAATTCCGAAACCTGTTAAAGCCGCTATTCCCGCAGGTATCGGCTTGTTTATCGCGTTTCTCGGCTTGCAGGATTCGGGCCTTGTTGTTCCGAATGAATCAACAGGTGTTTCACTTGCTTCATTCAACCTTTTGGGTACTGCAACATGGGGTTCGATTATGCCGCTGCTCATAACTGTTGCAACGCTTGTTCTTATCGCAATTCTTACAAAAAGAAAGGTAAAGGGCGCTATCCTTTGGAGTATCCTCATCGGTGCTATACTTTACTATGTTCTTGGATTTACAACAGGCAATACGGTTTATAACGACACCTTCTATAACAATCTTGACTTCAATCCGTTTAATGCGTTCGGTCAGTTTGCCGACAACGCTTTCCTTAAGGTATTCACCGACGGCTTTAACTTTGACGCATATCTCAGTGTTGAGGGACATTCGGTTGGCGGTCTTGTAATCGCATTCATCACAACCGCTCTTGCTTTCTGCCTTGTTGATATGTTTGATACATTAGGCACTCTCTACGGCGCTTGCCGTGCAGGCAACCTTCTTGTTAAAGGCAAAGACGGCGAAATGGAAGTTCCCAATATGAACAAAGCTATGATGGCTGACGCTATCGCAACCTGCTCAGGTGCTGTTTGCGGTACTTCAACCGTAACAACATTCGTTGAATCATCAGCAGGTGCCGCTGCAGGCGGTAAAACAGGTCTTTCTTCAATGGTAACAGCCGTTCTGTTCGTTGTTGCACTGTTCTTCTCACCGGTTGCCGCACTTATTCCTGCTTGTTCATATTCTGCCGCACTTATATTTGTAGGCGTGCTTATGATGGGCTGTGTTAAAGATATCGACTGGAGCGATATTTCGGTTGCCGTTCCGGCATTCCTTACAGTTGCGCTTATGTCGTTCACCTATAACATTTCCTACGGTATTTCATTCGGTCTTATCTCCTACATCATCATTAAGCTCTTTACAGGCAAGGCTAAAGAGATTAATGTCGGCACATATATCATTGCAATACTCTTTGCATTAATGTTCTTCCTGACGCACTGATTTTTGAAATACATATAATAAAGGTTGTTCTTTGAGCAAATTTTCCGCCCGAATTTTTAAATCCGGGCGGATTTTTTAAAATTGGAGCATCAATCTTCTTTGCCTGCAAGAAACAGGGCTTGCAAAAGACTACAGCCCCTAAAGTGACGCCTGCTGCCTAAAAAGCGAGGGACATCTGCAATTAGATTATCAAAAAAACGTTTATAAGCTTGATTAAACGGCAAAAATGCTTTACTTTGACAAATTGCATGATATAATTTAGATAGTGGTATTGTACACAATTTTAAAACCGTTCGGGAGGCGGAATATGATCTATACCGTTACTTTAAATCCTTCATTAGATTATATTGTTCACCTTGATAAGCTTTTTCAAGGCAAAACCAACCGTACATTAAATGAGGAATATCAAATCGGCGGTAAGGGAATAAATGTATCAAAAATGCTTTCCGTACTCAAAATTCAAAATACCGCACTTGGGTTTGCCGCAGGCTTTACGGGAGAAAAAATACTTAACGAATTAAAGGGCGACAAAATCAACGCCGATTTTATTAAATTAAAAAACGGCGTTTCAAGAATTAACGTAAAAATTCTTGCAGATACGGAAACCGAAATTAACGCAAACGGAGCAGACCCCGATTTTGAGGAGTTTGAATTGTTGTTTGAAAAACTAAGCTCAATAAGAAGTGAAGATACGCTTGTCCTTGCAGGCAGTGCCCCGCGCTCGGCAGGCAAAGACATATACTCAAAGCTGTTGAGTAAGGTTGCCGATAAAAATATAAAAATCGTTGTTGATGCAGAAAAAGAACTTTTGCTCGACACTCTGAAATATAAGCCGTTTTTGATAAAGCCGAACAAGCAAGAACTCTGTCAAATATTTGACACCGAAATAAACGGCCTTAAAGATATTGAAAAGCACGCCAAAAAGCTCCGTGATATGGGTGCAGAAAACGTACTCGTTTCACTCGGCAAAGACGGTGCGCTTTTGGTTGATAAATATGATAATGTCCTAAGGCAAAGCGCACCGAGCGGCAAAGCCGTAAATACCGTGGGCGCAGGTGATTCTATGGTTGCAGGCTTTTTGGCAGGCTATGAACTGAAAGGTGATTTTTCCTATGCTCTAAAGCTCGGAACTGCCTGCGGCACTGCGGCGGCATTTTCAAGCGGGACACCCGATATAGATAAGATAAAAGACATTTTCAGCAGATTGGGGGAATAAAAGCTTGCGGATAACTGATTTGCTACAAAGAGAAAGCATTGCGGTAGGCGTGAAGCCGACGGATAAAAAAGAAGCAATCGACAGACTTGTATCGCTTCACAAGGAATGCGGAAACCTAATTGACGCCGAAAAATACAAGCAGGAAATATACAAACGTGAGGCTATTGACCTTACCGCCGTCGGAATGGAGATTGCTGTTCCCCACGCAAAAACCGACGCTGTAAGAACCCCTGCTCTTGCGGCAATAACCGTGCCCGACGGAGTTGACTTCGGCGCACCCGACGGCAAACCCTGCAAGCTGATATTTATGATTGCCGCCACAACAGACGGCAACGCATATCTTGACGTACTTTCACGCCTTATGCAGCTTCTTGTGGATCAGGAATTTACGGCAAAGCTAAAAGCTGCAAAAACCGCCGATGAATTTCTTGACATAATAGATAAAAAGGAAACAGAAAAATTTCCGGAAGAATCAAAAAAATCCGCCGAGTCCGAGCCAAAATACAGCGTTCTCGCGGTAACCGCCTGTCCTACGGGCATAGCGCACACATTTATGGCTTCGGAAGCGCTTAAAAAAGCGGCAAAACGTCTCGGAGTAACAATAAAAATAGAAACCAACGGTGCAGGCGGAATAAAACACGCGCTGACTAAAGAGGAGATTGCCGAATGTAAAGGCATTATAGTTGCCGCCGACAAGACCGTTGATATATCACGATTTCACGGAAAACCCGTGTGTTTTGCAAGGGTGACCGAAGGAATCAACAAACCGGAAGAGCTTATAAACAGGATTGAGAGCGGAGATGTACCTGCTTTCTATTGCGAAAATCCAAATGAATTCGGAAACACTCTTGATACTAACGAAAGCTGCGCCAGAAAGCTTTACAAGCACCTGATGAACGGTGTTTCACATATGCTGCCGTTTGTAGTTGCAGGCGGAATTTTCATCGCCATAGCGTACCTGATAGATACGGCCTGCGGTAATTCAGGCTTAGACGGCTTTGGCACAATAAATATGTTTGCCCGTTGGTTTAAAACCATCGGCAGCTATGCGTTTAATCTTATGCTTCCCGTGCTATCGGGATTTATAGCAATGTCAATCGCCGATCGTCCGGGATTCCTTGTCGGAGTTGTCGGAGGACTTCTCGCCGTAAACGGCGCAACCTTTGCCGACCCTATGGCGCAAAACACAATACCGTCGGGATTTTTGGGCGCATTAATTGCCGGATTTGCGGCGGGATACCTTATGCGGTCGATTGAAAGGCTGCTGAAAAAAATGCCAAAATCCATAAGCGGTATAAAGTCGGTGCTTTTGTACCCAATAATAGGGCTTACGATAGTCGGCGTTATGATGTGCGCCGTAAACCCTGTTATGGGGTTTGTAAACAAAGAACTTGACAACGCGCTTATGTGGCTCGGAAACAACGATTTGGGTATTTTGCTCGGCTGTATTGCAGCCGGTATGATGGCAATAGATATGGGCGGTCCATTCAACAAGGCGGCGTATATTTTTGCAACGGGAGCAATCGTTACCGCCACTGAGTTTTCAAATCCTGCGGTAGCCTACAAGGTAATGGCTTCGGTTATGGCGGGCGGTATGGTTCCGCCGCTTGCAATAGCGCTGTCAACCACATTCTTTAAAAGCAGGTGGACGGAAAAGGAGCGCAAAAACGGCGCCATTAACTATATTTTCGGCTTATCGTTTATTACCGAAGGAGCAATCCCCTATGCAGCATCACATCCGCTGAGGGTTATTCCCTCCTGCGTAACAGGTTCTGCTGTTGCAGGCGGTTTGTCGTGGCTGTTCGGGTGCACATTAATGGCACCGCACGGCGGTATATTTGTTTTGCCGGCGGTCGGAAAGCCCTTGATGTACCTGCTTGCACTCTGCATCGGCTCGGTCGTGGCGATGCTTCTGCTTTCACTTATCCGAAAGCCAAAAAAGAAAAACTGACATACAAAACTGCTTATTGTGCTCCGAAATGGGGCATAAAAATATAAAGGAGAGATTATTATGGTATCAAAAAAACTCACACTTGTTAATGCTCAGGGCTTTCATATGCGCCCTGCGTCAATGTTTTCTGCCGCAATGAGCAAATACTCAAGTAATATTACAATCAAATACAAAGACGGCGATTACAACGCAAAAAGTCTGCTCAACATTATTGCAGCCTGCATCAGGTGCGGAAGTGAAATTGAGCTTATTTGCGACGGCGAGGACGAAAACGAGGCTCTTGCCGAAGCTGAACAGCTCATTGAAAGCGGTCTCGGCGAATAATTGCTGAATCTGAAATAAGGAAAGTGAGGTGAGAATATGCTGAAAGGTACGGCTGTTTCGGACGGAATAGGGATTGGCAAGGTAATGCTTGTTAAACAGCAGAAGCTTGTTTATACGCCGAACAACGTCACAGATACGGATTCTGAGGTAAGTCGATTCAGAGCGGCTGTGGATAAATTTTGCGTCAACACAAAAAAGAAGATTGACACCTTGCGAAAAAATGCAGGCGACAAGGAATCTGATATTATTCAAAGTCACATTCAAATGATAAAAGACCCGAATATGAGCGGTGAAGTAGAAAAGCTGATTTCTGACGGAAAATGTGCCGAAGCTGCGCTTGAACAAATTTGCAATATGTACATTGAAATTTTTTCAGCGTCTGAAGATGATTTTTTAAAGCAGCGAACCGAAGATGTAAGGGATATCGGTTCAGAGGTGCTGAGTATTCTGCTAGGCATTGACAAATCAAAAATAAACGTCTCGCAAAAGAATACCGTACTTGTGGTAAAGGATCTAACTCCTTCAATGGTGGCAGAGCTTGACAAAGAAAATATTGTCGGTATCATTGCCGAAACCGGCGGCAAAACATCTCACTCCGCAATACTTACAAGAGCACTCGAAATACCGACAATTTTATGCGTTAAAGACGCAACAAAACTGCTTTCCGAAGGTTCAACGGTAATAGTTGACGGCAATCGTGGTATTGTTATCAATGCTCCCGACAGCGAAATGCTTAGGGATTACTGCGAAAAACGCAAGGAATTTATTGTGGAAAAAACCGAGCTTGAAAAGCTGAGGGGCAAGGAAACCAAGTCGGCAAGCGGTGAAAGCTACAGCCTTGTTTGCAACATCGGCAATCCCGATGAAGCGTTAAGGGTGCTTGAATGTGACGGAGAGGGTGTCGGACTTTTCCGCACCGAGCTTTTGTTTATGGAAAGCAGCTCGCTTCCCACTGAGGACGAGCAATTTATTGCATACCGAAAGTCGGCTCTTATTCTCAAAGGCGCCCAACTTGTGATAAGAACGCTTGACATAGGCGGCGACAAAAACATTCCTTACCTTACACATAAAAAAGAAGAAAACCCGTTTTTGGGATTCAGAGGAATCAGATATTGTCTTAAGAACGCCGAAGTGTTTAAATCTCAGCTAAGGGCAATTCTAAGAGCAAGCATATACGGTGACGTAAGAATAATGTTCCCGCTTATAACCTGCATTGACGAACTGCGCGAAGGCAAAAGATTGGTTGAGGAGGCAAAAGCGGAACTGAAAAGTCAAAACGTCAGATTTAACGAAAACATAAAAATCGGCGTTATGATCGAAACCGCCGCAGCCTCGCTTATTGCAGATCTGCTTGCAAAGGAATGTGATTTTTTCAGCATCGGCACAAACGACCTTATAAGCTATACAATGGCGTGCGACCGAGGAAACGGCGACGTTTCATACCTGTACTCGGCGCTCCAGCCAAGCGTACTGCGTTCGGTCAGTCACATAATTGAGTGTGCAAAGAAAAACAAAATCCCTGTCGGCGTATGCGGTGTGGCGGCAACAAATCCGCTGTTTATACCGCTCCTGATTTCATTCGGGCTTAACCAGTTCAGCGTGTTCCCCTCATCGGTACTCAAGGTTAAGAAAGAGATTTCAATGTGGAGCAAAAAAGAAGCCGATAAAATATGCGATAAGGCTATGAGCCTTTCCACCGAAGCGGAAATACGCAACTACCTCAATTCGGTAATCAAAAACAAAAAATAGCGATACCCTTGCAGTACCGCTGCCGGTAATAGTTAATTTGCAAAATTTTAAAGCACCCGAAATTTAATTCGAGTGCTTTTTTCGTAGACAATATTTAATTTTCGGGAAGCCCTACTGCGCCAAAATCTTATTTTGAATTTCAGTCACATCGGCAACGGTAATATTTCCGTCTGAATTGGTATCTGCCAGCTTTTTAAAACTGTCCGTCAACTTAACGGCGCCGCAAAGGTATTTCTGGATTAACGTAGCATCTGCAACTGTCAGCTTTCCGTCTCCGTTTAAATCTCCGATAAGGGCAGATTCGGAATCAGCCCAAGAGAAGAGATACCAACAAAAATCATCAATATAATGATCTATTTCCCAAAGATTATCCTGACTTATCAGATTAGCGTCATATGCCTCTTTAAATGTATAAAACTCACCGTTAATATATAAATTCACCATATCCTTTTCTGTAGCATACGAATAACAAAAAGTTACATTGTCAAAGGATATGTAAAACCGATTTTCGGAATTTGATTTAGCTAAAACGGGATAATCATATGTCTTATTGTAATGATTGATAAGCATTGCGCCGTTGCTCAATGAGCCGTAATACCTGATAACAATGTCATCGGGATTGCTTCCCTGATATTCGGTATCTAAGAGTTTTTGCAGGATTTCATCTTTTTTATCACTTTCAAGCTTTCGTTCCTGCTGAGGTTCAGTCTGAACTCCGTAGGGCAAAGTATCAATGGTATAAATAACGGCAAACGCATTAGTTGAAAATGCCATAGTAATTATCAGCATAGCCGACAATAAAGATATAAATACTTTTTTCTTCATAACATCCTCCTTGTTATTGCTTTGCAATTATTTTATTAAATTATACCACATATTGCATATTATTTAAATGCTATATGTCAAAAATTCTGCACAAACTTTCGTAGGTATTTTGTGAATATTGTACGATTTTATGTTCGCAATTTTGTGAATTTATTATAACACCACAACAATATGAAGCATTTCAGATGACAATACGAAAAAATGATTTCGGATAACTGCAACAAAAATCCCCTTGCCGTTTGACAAGGGGATTCTGTATGGTTTAAATTTTGTTTGCAAGCGCTCTTTCAAGCCAAATGTCCGCAATATCCATTGCAAGGAACAAGCCGTTCTTTTCGCTTGACTTTACAAGCTGTTTTCTCGGTGAAAGATACGGGTCGGTAGCCATAAGCTGTACCGTCACCTTGTCGGCAAGCTCAATGCCGTTTGCTTCCTTCTTTGACTTTATCTGCATTCTTATAACATACGGTTCTTCCATATTGCCGTAGTATATCTCGTCACCGCAGCGCACAAGAGGCCTGCCCTTGTAGGTGGAAAATTCCTGCTCCTGCTTTTGCTCAGCCTTTGCCTTTTTGGTATCTGCCACAAGGCATCATCCTTTCTTAAACATTGAGGTACGATTTTACCAGTGCTTCAAGTAGGTCGTCACGGTCGATCTTGCTGATAATGTTTCTGGCATTATTATAGGTCGTAATATAGGTGGGGTCCTCGCTGAGAATATAACCCACAATCTGATTGATAGGGTTATAGCCCTTTTGCCTTAACGCATCATAAACTATTGTAAGACCTGCCTTGATCTGATCGTCCTTTTCGCCGCCGAGCGAAAAAATCATTGTTTTATCCAACATACTGAAACACCTCCTGATTAAATCATTATACTATATCTCAATGCAAATTTCAAGTATTAATTATTTCTCAGGGCGATGCCTATATTTTTCAGGTTTTCTATAACCTTGTCCATAATCTGCTGTACTTCAGCCGACGCAAGCGTTCTTTCATTTGATGAAAACTCAAACCTTATCGTTATGCTGTGAATAGCCTCTGTATCATAGGTATCAACTATCTTTGTGTTTCTGAGAATTTTGCCGCCCTCGTTTTTCCAACATTCGGACAGTTTTTCAAAGAACATACCATTTGGAAGCTCAACGCTGATGTCGTAATCTATGGGCGGGAATTTTGACGGTTCTTCATAAACTATGGAAGCATTTTTTACCGAGGCAAAGCTGTCCATATCTATCTGGGCAAAGACAATGCTTGCCTTTTTGTCAATTTTTTTGCCGACAACGGGATGAACGATGCCTATCTCTCCTATTTCAATTCCGTCAAGCACAACAGTGTTAAGATTTACAGGGTGTTCATAGCTGTGCTTTGGTTCAGCCTTATGATATGAAAGCGACTTGTGCTTGAGGTCGTCTGCAATAACCGCAAGCATATCTCTAAGCTCAAAATAAAGGGTTTTGACATCCTTTGTCTTGCTGAACAACGTTATTGCAAGCTTTTTGCGTTCAATACAAAGGTTTTTATCATTAACGCCGTTTACTACCCTGCCTATTTCAAATATACCAAAGTCATTTGAATACGAGGTGTTGGTCTTAACCTGGCAAAGCTGTGTGGGTATCATTGAATTACGGATAGTTTCAATGTTTGGGTTTGTGGCGTTTGCAAGCCTGATATTATCTTCAACCGGAATATTCAGCGCCCTTAGGTCGTCGGAATACGCCCATACATAGGAATGAAGCTCATGCAGGTTATATCTCTTAACAAGAATATCCTTTATCTTGTCCTCGTTGCTCTTTTCAACCGTTGCTCTGACGGGATAAAGCGGCGAACGTGTAGTGTTGATTTCAAAGTTATCATAGCCGTAGATTCTTGTGATTTCTTCGATTATATCAGCTTTTATAGTAACGTCCTTTGTTGCTCTCCACGACGGAACAACTACATCAAACACATCATCTGACAGTTTCACCTTAAAGCCTAAGCTTTTTAGGGTTTTTACTATTGCATCGTTTGAAATTTCAATTCCCGTATAACGGTCAACAAAGTTCTTGTCAAATTTAAGCTCAACCGTGTCATAACGGAAAGCATATTCATCGGTAAGCGAAGAAACTACCTTTATATCGCCGTCATACTTTTTGAGAAGATAAATAAACCTTGCGATGGCAACATCGGTCATATCGGGGTCAAGGCATTTTTCGTAGCGCATAGAAGCGTCTGTTCTGTGTGACAGCCTTACGGTAGATTTGCGAATTGAAGCGGCGTCAAATGTTGCCGATTCCAAAGTCAGGGTAGTTGTATCATCAACGATCTCGGAATCAAGACCGCCCATAATTCCTGCTATGGCAACAGGCTTGTCGCCGTTGCAAATCATCAAAGTGTTTTCGTCAATATTGCGTTCAACACCGTCAAGCGTTTTGAAAGCAAACGGTTTATCAAAGCGCTTTATTCTGATTTTCTCAACCTTTCGTGAATCAAATGCGTGCATAGGCTGTCCCATTTCAAGCATAAGGTAGTTTGTAAGGTCAGCAAGATAGTTAATTGTGCGCATTCCGCAATAATAAAGCCTTATACGCATATTTACAGGGCTTACGCTTCTTTCGATATTTTCAACCTGCATACAGCTGTAACGCTGACAGAGCTTATCCTCTATCTTCATATCTATTTTTGCAAGAGCCTCGTACTGCTTCAAGTCCTCAACCTCAAGCGGTTTAAGTTCTCTGCCCGAAATAGCGGCAAATTCTCTTGCAATGCCGTAATGTCCCCAAAGGTCGGGGCGGTTTGTAAGGGATTTGTTATCCACTTCAAATACAATATCATTTATTTCATAAGCGTCTTTAAGGTCGGTGCCGTTAGGAATATCATCGGTTATATCCATAATTCCCGAATTGTCGTCGCTGATACCGATTTCACTTTCACTGCAACACATACCGTATGAGGTATAGCCTGCAAGGTCGCGGGGAGTTATAGTGATGTTGCCTATCTTTGCGCCAATCTTTGCAAAGGCTGTTTTCATTCCCTCACGAACATTCGGAGCGCCGCACACAACGTCGGTCAGCTTGCCGTCGCCTGCGTCAACCTTGAGCAAGTGAAGCTTCTTTGAGTCGGGATGATTTTCTACCGATTTTATCTCGGCAACAACTATTCCGCTAATGTCCGAGCCTTTACGAAAAATATCGTTTTCAACCTCTGCTGTTGAAAGAGAAAATTTTTGTATAAGTTCAATTTTATCGAGTCCCGTCAAGTCAACAAAGTCCTCAATCCAATTCATTGATAAAAACATATTAACCCTCCTTATTCGTCGTCATCGGTAAACTGAGCAAGAGCCTTAAGGCTGCCGCTGTTCAGGTCACGAATATCCTTAATCTTGTATTTCATCATTGCAAGACGTGTAAGTCCGAGTCCGAATGCAAAGCCTGTATATTTGTCGGGATCAATTCCGCCCTCACGCAATACGTTAGGGTGTATCATACCGCACGGGCAAAGTTCCAGCCAGCCGCTGTGCTTGCAGGAAGCACATCCCTCGCCGCCGCAGATAAGACAGCTTATGTCAAGCTCAAATCCGGGTTCCACAAACGGGAAAAATCCGGGACGCAGTCTAACTTTTATATCCTTTTGGAAAACCTCTGAAAGCATTGTTTTCATAAAAAAGATAAGGTTTGAAATCGAAATATCCTTGTCAACCATCATTCCCTCCATTTGGAAGAAAGTATTCTCGTGGCTGGCGTCGGTTGCTTCGTTTCTGAAACATCTGCCGGGGAAAATTGCCTTTATCGGCACTCCGTTTTCAAGATCATTTGCGTATTTTTTAAGAATGGCGTTTTGAGCAGCAGACGTCTGCGACTTCAAAAGCTGTCCGTTTTCAAGATAATAGGTGTCCTGCATATCTCTTGCAGGGTGATCTTTCGGAATATTCACCGCCTCAAAACATTCATAGTCGGTAACAACCTCGGGATAATCCTCAACCGTAAATCCCATTGACTTAAATATTGCCTCGCACTGTCTTTGAACAAGGGTTATCGGGTGATAAGAGCCCCTTGCAAGCTCGGGAGGCGTGGTTATGTCAAACTGCGGCATTGACGAGATCTCACGCTCAATCTCCTTTTCTTTCAGTTCGGCAATCTTTTCTTCAATTTTCTTTGCGGTATCGGCCTTTAGCTGATTTACCTCTGCGCCAAACGACTTTCTTTCCTCGTTTGACAGGTCTTTCATTCCCTTAAGCAGTGCGGTTATACTGCCTTTTTTGCCAAGGTAAGCTACCCTGATTTTGTCAAGATCGACAAGGTCCGTGGTGTTTGCAAGCTTTTCTTTAATCTCATCCTTTATGATGGTGATTTTGTTGTCCATAAAAACCTCCGTAATGTTCCGTAAAATAAAATAAGCCCCTGCGTACATAACTACGCAGGGACGAAAATTCCGTGGTACCACCCTGATTTCTGCATTAAAATACAGACGCTCATTAAGCATATAACGGTGCGCACCGTTGAAGCCTACTTGTATTGACGTTCAGCCTCACCGCTCAAAAGTGAACTTCACGCAGTGTTGCACAATGCGCTTTCAGCCTCGGCGCATCTCTCTTTGGTGCAAAACAAGCGCTACTCTCTTTGTCACAGCGTTTCCTTTTATAGTTTCAATAATATCACCAAATCAGGGATTTTGCAAGTATTTTTCGTTATCAGGTCTAAAAAACTTGCAAATCTCCCTTTTTGTGTGATATGATAATAGTATTATTTATGCTAAAGGAGATATACTGTTGGAAGGCTTTAATGAACAGGTTGTAAAACGTGCAAAAAAACCAAAAAATCTTATAATAAAAATAGTTGCGGTTATGCTGTTGATAATGGTTCCCGCTCTTTGCGTAATGCTTGCGTATGTGATAACTCCGTATATGATATATGTGGGTCTGTTTTTGTTTTTGGGCGGAATTTACGCAGTGTGGTATGTGTTCACCTCACAAAAGGTTGAATTTGAATACTCGGTCGCAGGCGATGAGCTTGACATTGCAAAAATCATTTCACTGAGGAAGCGCAAAAGAGTCTGCAAGGTTCCGATAAGAGAAATTGACAAACTCGACAAAGACGAAAACGCAATCAGCAATATGCGTTTCACAAAAACCTTTATTGCAGCAAGGGACGTTGACGCTAAAAACGAAAATTATTACGCCGTATATAACAGCGCGGCATTCGGTAAATGTCTGCTGATATTCACGCCGAACGAGCAGATATTGCAGGGAATGAAGCCTTATCTCAAAAAGGATATTGTAATCAAACTTTTCTATAACAGGAACGCAGGTCAATAATATGGAACGCACCGACAAAAACACCGTTAAAAAAGCTGTTTTTCGCCGTCCCGATAACGCAAACAAGGGAACGCTCGGTTCACTTTTGAGCATATGCGGAAGCTACGGAATGGCAGGCGCCGCAATTATGGCAGGGACGTCAGCACTCAGATGCGGACTCGGTCTGCTCAAAACGGCATTGCCCAAAAGCATATATCCGATTGCCGCAATCAAGCTGCCCGAAAGCGTGTTTTTTCCGCTTGAGGAAACCGCAGGCGGAAAGATAAGCGAGGTAAACCTTGAGTTTTTGCTTAACGAAGCCGAAAAATCAAGCGCAGTTTTAATTGGCTGCGGACTTTCGGTGTGCAAAGATACAAAGAGTATCGTCTATTCTGTAATAGAAAATTGCACAAAACCGATAGTGCTTGACGCAGACGCTCTCAACTGCATTTGTGACAATAAAAATATACTGAAATCCGCAAAATCTCGTATCATCATAACTCCGCACCCCGGAGAAATGGCAAGACTTATAAATTCAACGCCAAAGGCCGTAAACGAAAGCAGAGAAGAAATTGCTAAAGCGTTTTCGGAAAAATACGGCGTTGTAACGGTATTAAAGGGCGCAGGCACGATAATTGCCGCTCCGGGCGGCAAGGCCGTTTTAAACGTAACGGGCAATTCGGGAATGGCAACAGGCGGAAGCGGAGATGTTCTTGCCGGAATGACTGCGTCGCTTCTTGCACAAAACGCAACCGCTTTTGACGCAGCGTCTGCGGCAGTGTATCTGCACGGACTTGCAGGCGACATTGCGGCAGAAGAATTCGGCAAAATTTCTATGCTCCCATCCGATATAATCGAGTGCATACACCTTGCATACATTAAATGCGGAATTAATTAACCGGAGTTTTACTAAAACAAAAAGTAAACATTGATTAAAATGAAAAAAGTCCCTCGTCTAAAAGGCAGGGGACTTTTCATAATTTCAGTGTAAGTTATACGCTGTGAACGATGTTTCCGAGCTTGTTGCGCGGAATTGAGAATGCAACATTGTTTGCGTGATCTCCTACTCTTTCAAGAATAGTAAGCATATCAAGGAAGATAGTACCCTTTTCTGCATCACAAACGCCCTTGTTCATTCGTCCGATATGATTGAATTTATAAATCTTTACATAACTGTCAAGTGAGCTTTCGGTTTCAATAACCGACTTTGCAAGCTTAAAATCTACATTTTGAGCGTCAAACATTGAAAATCCGTCATCGAGAAGCTTTGTTACAAGCTCATCAAGATGTCTCAGCTCTTTGTTTGCCTCATCGGAAAAGCTGATTTTATTGCTTATCATTTCCTCGGCACGTTCCGCAATGTTTTCTGCGTGGTCACCGATTCGCTCAATATCCTGAATTGCCGAGTACATTACGCCCATCGTCTTGCGGTCGCTGTCAACAATGTCAAGACCGTTTATCTTTACGATATAACGTGTAATCTCATGAGTAAGGTAGTCAATAACCTTTTCGTTCTTTTCTACCTTTTCAATATAATGCGGATCCTGTTCAAAAAACGCTTTTATTGCATAATGATAGTTCTTTTTTGCAAGCTCGCCAAGTCGCTTACACTCGTTTTCAACTGAGCGAACAGCCATTGGCGGAGTTGTAAGAATACGGTTGTCCAGATAAACCGTGCCCATTTTTTCACGGTCTTCGTTAATGTCGGGCAGGAGAATTTTTGTCAGCTTTATTATCAAATTCGAGAAAGGAAGCAGGAACACCGTTATTCCGATATTAAACAATATATGAACAGCCGAGATCTGAGCCGCAACTCCGACGGTTTCTGCCGGGAAAAGCATCTCAATCAAAGAGGTGTACGGCAGGAATATGGTTATCAACGTCATAATAATTGCGCCGAAGCAGCTTATTAAGAAGTTTGAAAGGGCAATCTGCTTTGCGGTTCTGTTTGCACCCATTGCCGATAATACAGCGGCTGAACAGGCACCGATGTTAAAGCCGTAAACAACATAAACAGCCTGGTCAATGTTTGTAATAACGCCCGCAGTTGCCAAAGCCATAAGGATACCGACAGAAGCAGAAGAGCTTTGAACGATGCCTGTAAATACAAGACCGACAAATAATCCGAGCAACGGGAAGCTGAGCTTATCGGCAATGCTGAGAAATGCCTCACTCTCACCCATCCACCTAAGGTTATCACTCATAAGCGAAAGTCCGAGGAACAACATACCGAAGCCTGCCGAGATTTGGGCGTAGTAGCGGTGATTGTTCTTTTTGCTAAACGTAATAACAAGTGCTCCGGCAAAAATAAAAATAGGAACAAAGGCCTTGATGTCGATAGCAAGCAAAAGCGAGGTTACCGTTGTACCGATTTTTGCACCGAACAGTATTCCTATCGCCTGTCCAAGCTCCATAAGTCCCGCATTGGCAAAACCTACAACCATTGCATCTGTTGCAGACGAACTTTGAATAACACCCGTTACAAGCAATCCTACAAGCATCGCAACAAATTTATTGCTTGTAATCTTTTCAAGAAGGTTTCTGAGCTTACTTCCTGCGGCAAGTTCAAGTCCCTCACCCATATTCTTCATACCGATAAGAAACAGTCCCAAGCCGCCAAGCGCCATAATCAATTTAAGCACGCATTGATAGGTATCCATAATTGCAATCTTCCTTACTGCATATATAATATGCTTTGAATGTAATTATATTCGATTTTTTGCCGTGACAAAACACACGGACACTTTGATTATAACATAAGTGTTTCTGATTTTCTACAATTTTAAACAAAAATTATATATTTGAATTTATACACAAAAAAGGTTGACATCATTTAGCAGTAATGTCAACCTTTGTATATTTTATGATACCTTTTCATAATATACGCCGAGGAACAATTCAAAGAACGCGTCCTTATCAATATTAAATTCAGCGTAATTTTCGCCCTGAGTAACCGTACCGGGGACGTTTTGCATATCAAAGTCACCAAAACTTCCCTGAAGCACCGAGCTTGCAAGATAGGCCGCCTTGCCTACTCCAACGTTTGTTACAAGATACGGCGAAGAAACGTTATACAAATCAACAACAGTAGTAAGGTCAGATTTAGTTTCCTTAACAAGCTGATTAAAAAATGCATTCAGATACTGCTTTTGCCTTTGCATACGGCTGTTGTTTGAGTCAAGCTGTGATGTGTCACGGTAACGGACATAGGTTTCGGCATTATCTCCGTAAAGTGTAACAACCTCATCCTTTTTAAAATCCTTGAACGTTTCAAGGGAAGTAAGCGTAACTCCGTCAACAGCGTCGTTGATAAATCCTATTCCGTCCAAATCAAGCGCAACATATGAATTTATGGGAATATTGTAGAACAGCTTTTTTACTGCGTCAACTTCGTTTTCACAGCTTTTTTCCTTGCCGTCGCCGTAGGCATAAGCAAGACATATTTGCTGATTTTTTGTTCCTACAAACGAACCGTCAACCGAATAGGCATCCATATCTACCATAGCTTCACGGGAAATACTGATGAGGTTTGCCTTAGCGGTTTTTACATCATATGCAAGCAATATCAAAGCGTCTGCGTCACCGTTAGCGCCGATCAGCTCTTCACCCTCGTTGAAGGTACGCTTGTCAACGCCCATAAACAGAACGCTGGTGATATTTTCATTGTATTTATACTTTTCCCCATTGTAGGTTATGTACTTTCCGCTATCGGAATTATCAACAGTTTTAGGAATGTCAAGCTCAATGCTGTTGCTGTCACCGAGCAGCTCGCCTTTTCCTACGTTTATAAGAATCGCAACGGTTGCAATAGCCGCCAGCACAAGTGCAACAAGTACGCACAACAGCGTTATCACTACTTTTGGCCAGCGCCTTCTGTGTTTTTTAACGGTACCGTAGCCGTAGCTTGACGAACTGTGCTTTTTATGGTGCTTTTTCGGAGCAATATAAATAAAATCGTCAAGTTCTTCATACGCAGCATTGCTCTCCCTGTTTGTGTGCTTAGTTTTTCTGTCGCTAAACACCAATTCATCATCATTTTGTCGGTTCATCTTTTATCAACACCCCCTGTACTAAGTATCTTCCGTCGTCGTTCCCGTTAAGACAGGTACTGAGCGTTATCAATTTGCTGTCAAGCGTCAGTTCAACATCGCTTCTAACATTAAAGACAACGGAATGAGGGTTCTTTACACTCTCAATATAATCCTCAAAAACCTTATCGTCATTAAAATTAAAGGAATTCATTAAATGCCTTGAATCATAATTGTATGCGGACACGATTTCGTATGTCAATTTTCTGTTCTGCTGATAGACATAAATATATTTGTTTTCATCAAAAAAGTCTTTGTCTTCAAACCTGTGCAGGGTTGCAAACATACTGCCGTCAAGCATATTATGTCCGTATAAAACTGTATTCCTGTCAGAAAAATCCTTGGAATTACAGCTCTCCGAATATATGGAACCGGCAAAAAGATAATTTTTGTAAATATCGTGGTCAAGATAGAAAAAATCACTGTCGCCGCTCTGCAACACAGGATAATCCACATTTGTATTCGGTATATTTATCCATGCATAAATATCTTCATTTATTTCTTTCAGTTCGTCAAAGTCAACAGGGTTGTCCGCAACACTGTCGGGGACACCCGAGGTTTGGGGAACAGTCGAAGTATCGGATGATACACTAACCTTGCTTCTCAGGTCATTATAGTCATTCTGAGCTTTCAGGTTGCCGATAAATACAAATAAAACATATCCTAATCCTGCAAGCAAAATAAGCAAGAAAACAACAAGCAAAATATATAACGGGACTTTTTTACTTTTTTTGCGTCCTTCATTTGTATCATTACTGTCAGAATATTTCATATTCTCTCCGTGTATTCAAAAATAAAATATATTAAAATTATATCGTATATCTATCTGTATGTCAACTCAATATGTCAACAACAGTGTATTTTTGTAAAAATTTGCAACAATTAAAAATATATGTAAAACAACCGATAATACAAAAATAAAGAAAAAATTTGCCCCTGCTAAGCAAGGGCAAAAGCATTTGATTATTAACTGATTATTTAGCGGCAATTTTGCGTTTAACAACAACTGCGCCTACACCTGCAACTGCAATACCTGCAACTGCAATCGGAAGTACGGGACTTGTACCTGTCTGAGGTGAAGTCTTACTTGTGTTGGTCTGTGATGTACCTGTCGTTGCAGCCTGGGTTGTTGTTTCTACCGGAGCACCTGTTGGGCTCGGGAGTGCAAAAGCAGTTGTGCAGGAAAGTGCTGCAATGATTACAACAACAAGAGTCGATAATGTTTTAAATAATTTACGTTTCATAATACTAAATTCCTCCTTAGTAAGCAACTAATATTTGATTTACATTACTTAGTCTAACATAAAAATTCAAAAAAGTAAAGTATTTTTTAAAAAATTTATTATTTTAATTTTAAAAAGTTATTCTCGGCATTGACTTGCAACAAGTGCGCCGATACTGTATAATGGATATATTATATCATAAAGTAAATGAGGTTTGCAATATGAATATTCAAAAAATTCAAGATGAAATTATAAAACTAAAAAAAGAAAAAGACGTTTGCATACTTGCTCACAGCTACCAGGCGCATGAGATTTTGGAAATTGCCGACTTTACGGGAGACAGCTACAAGCTCAGTGTTGACGCAAGCAAGGCGCAAAACAAAAATATTCTTATGTGCGGAGTTCGCTTTATGGCTGAAACCTGCAAAATACTTTCACCCGAAAAGAGCGTTTATCTTGCCCAGCCGCTTGCAGGCTGTTCTATGGCGGATCAGATGGACAAGCAGCTTATTTCTCAGGTCAAGAAGATGTATCCCGATTACACCGTGGTCGCCTATATTAACACAACAGCCGATCTTAAAACTATCTGCGACGTCTGCGTTACAAGCTCCTCCGCAGTAAAAATAGTAAACAACATAGAAAACAAAAATATTCTGTTTATCCCCGACTGCAATCTCGGCGATTATGTTGCAAAGCAATGTCCCGACAAAAATATCAAGCTGCTGAGCGGCGGCTGTCCGATTCACGCCTGCGTAAACACCGACGATGTTAAAAAAGCAAAAGCACTTTATCCCGACGCAGAGCTTCTTGTTCACCCCGAATGTGTGCCTGCCGTCGTTGAAATGGCCGATTATGTCGGCTCGACGTCGGGCATAATGAATTATGCCAAAAATTCCGATAAAAAGGAATTCATCATAGGAACCGAAATAAGCATTGCAGAACACCTGCAATATGAATGTCCCGACAAAAAATTCCATTTCCTTACTCTCAAGCTGATTTGTCCGAATATGAAATCGACAACGCTCGTTGACGTTTATAACTGCCTCAAGGGCGAGGGCGGCGAAGAAATCACACTTGATAATGAAACAATCAGGGACGCAAAAAAATGCATCGACGAAATGATAAGACTGGGCTGATAAAATATGTCAAAAAAAGCGCTTGTGGCTATGAGCGGCGGAGTTGACAGTTCCGTTGCCGCCTACCTTACACAAAAAAACGGATTTGATGCAACAGGCATTACGCTGAAGCTCTTTGATAACGAAGATATCGGCGAAAAACGTGAAAAGACCTGCTGTTCTCTTGACGATATTGACGATGCACGGAGCGTGTGCTACAAAATCGGTATTCCCTATTATGTTTATAACTTTAAAGACAGCTTTAAAGACACGGTAATTTCACGGTTTATTAAAGCATACGAAAACGGCGCAACGCCTAATCCGTGCATTGACTGCAACCGATTTATAAAATTTGAAAAGCTTATGCGGCGTGCAGAAGAGCTTGATTTTGACTATGTGGTCACGGGGCACTATTCAATAATCGAATATGATAAAAATGCCGATCGCTATCTTCTTAAAAAAGCAATCGATAACACAAAGGATCAAAGCTACGTTCTCTATTCGCTTACGCAAAAACAGCTTGCAAAAACAATGTTTCCGCTCGGAGCTATGACAAAAGAAAACGTCCGCAAACTTGCCGACGAGCTTGGACTGATAAATGCTCATAAGCACGACAGTCAGGATATTTGCTTTGTTCCCGACGGAGATTATGCAAAATTCATTGAACAATATACGGGCAAGACATATCCAAACGGTGATTTTGTAGACGAAAACGGTAAAATTCTCGGAGAACACAAGGGAATCATTCGCTATACTGTCGGTCAGCGCAAAGGTCTCGGACTTGCGCTCCCCTGTCCTATGTATGTCAAAGAAAAAAATCTTGACGAAAACAAGGTTATCCTTTGCACCAACGACAGGCTGTTTTCAAAGGAATTGTATGCAACGGACATAAACCTTATCTTGGTTGACAAAATATCCGCTCCTATGCACATAAAAGCCCGTGTTCGCTACAATCAGCCCGAACAGGACGCTGTGGTTGAACAGCTTGACGACAACACCCTGCACATAGTCTTTGACAAGCCCCAGAGGGCAATCTCAAAGGGTCAGGCGGTCGTTCTGTATGACGGCGATTATGTTGTCGGCGGCGGAACTATAATCTAAGTTCAGATGCCGCAAGCACTGCTTCTTGCGTGCAAAGCATAGTGTTGCTCCGATTAAAAAAAAATATATAATGGGTCGTTAATACAAGACTTTGAATTATCAAAAGCCTTTAAAATTAACGACCCACATTTTATTTTATCAGGTACTTCAGATAACTGTCGGCATCATTACTTTTCAAGTCGCAGACCGCAAAGCACCTTCTCTTTGGTATTTCAAAATCAAGCAGCGGAATTTCCGTCAGCTTTCCGCTGTCAATTTCATCAGCTATAAGGTCCTTTGGCAAAAAGCTGTAGCCGTCGCCGCCGTATAGATAGGGAATTATGTTTGCGCTTCGGTCTATTTCAAACGAAAACCTGTGGTGTTTCGGGAAAAGCTCCTTTATATATTCACCGATTCCCTGAAAGGTAAAGTTGCAATACAAATAGTTTATATTCGGCAGGTCCGAAAGTCTTATGCCGTTTTCAAATTCGGTGTTCTTTTTATCGGTGACAAGCACCATCTCATCTTCACAAAACGGAATACATTTAATATTGCTCTTTTTGTACTCAATACCCGTAAACGCAAAATCCACAACACCGTCCGACACCATTTCGTTAAGCTGCACTGAATGGGAAATAACCACCCTCAGCGCAACTGTGGGATTTTCCTTGACAAAACGGTTCAGCTTGTTTTTTAGGTGGCAATCATATATCGTGTTAGTCGAACCTATACTAAGACTATTTGTGTATTTATCCGCAGTATTTACGGTATCTACGGCTATTTGTTCAAGGTCGATTATTCGCACGGCGTAATCCAAAAAGCGCTTTCCCTCCTGTGTAAGGCTGACACTCTTGCGCTCACGCACAAAAAGCTGTTTTCCGACTTCTTTTTCAAGCTCTGCAATTCGGTTTGTAACGGTTGACTGAGCAACATACAACGACTCGGCTGTTTTTGTGAAATTTTTGAGCTTTGATAATGCGATAAATGTTTTTAACTCCTCTGTATTCATAACTACCTCTTTGTAATCTAAAAATCGAATTATAATTATCAAAAATATTCGTTTTACAAATCATAACACATATGATATAACAAAATCAAGTCAAGCGCTTGCAAAAAATTTGAAAGTGAATTATGTACATTAACAGTAACAGTTTATTTGCCGAAAGAATCGGCGGATCGGAATTTGGAACAAAAACGAAATATACAAGTTCGCTTTAAATAAGAATATGAAAAGCAAATGTCAAAAAAGCTTTTCTAAAGATTAAGTAAATGATTATAATAAAACTCGGCTTTATATGGAGGTAAAGCAATGAACAATATCGGAACACAAACAATAACCACAGATCGAATGATATTACGTAAATTTGAGCTTTCGGACGCATCGGATGTCCTGAAAAATTGGGCAAGCAAACCCGAAATTCAGCATATGTATTCTGAACCTGTTTACAATACCGTTGAAGCGGTAACCGAACTTTTGAAGAAATATATCTCAAACTACGGTAACAACAATTATTACCGCTGGGCGATTGCCGACAAAGAAAGCAATATATGCATCGGTCAGATAGCATTTTATTATGTTGACACAAACAATCACTTTGCGGAAATAGAGTACTGCATTGCTTCGGAATATCAAAACAAAGGGTTGATGACCGAAGCGGTAAAGGCTCTTATTAATTTTGGATTTGAAAAAATCGGACTGCACAGAATACAAATTTCCGCAAAAGAGATGAACGCTCCGTCAAAACGTGTTATCGAAAAATGCGGATTTGTCTATGAGGGAACATTTCGTGATTATTTCTTTATGGACGGACAATATGTTGACCGCCTTTATTACTCAATCATTAAGTAATCAAAACATTTGAGGTGTGACTGTATGTTCAGTTGGAATTCAAAACAATATTTAAAATTTAAAAATCAGCGGACACGCCCCGCAACAGACCTTGCGAAAAGCATTACATTTTTAGAGCCGAACAAAATTATCGACATCGGCTGCGGTCCCGGCAACAGCACAGAGGTACTGCAAAAACGGTTTCCAAAGGCGCAAATAATCGGAATTGACAGTTCTCCCGATATGATTCAAACGGCAAAGTCCCGGTACAATAATATTGAATTTGTTTGTTGTGACGTAAACGAGCTTTTCGGCAAAAAGGAAAAATATGATATTGTATTTTCAAATGCGTGTATTCAATGGATTCCCGACCACAAAAATTTGCTGAAAAATCTTATGTCGCTTCTAAACAAAAACGGCGTACTTGCCGTTCAGGTGCCGTTCAACTTCGGCGAACCTATCCACAAAATAATCTCGTCAACAACATCAAGTGAAAAATGGAAGTCCGTCTTTAATAGACCGAGAGAGCAGTTTTTGCTATCGGATTCGGAGTATTACAACCTGCTTTCCGAGATTTCGTCCGAGTTTCAAATGTGGCTGACAACCTATTATCATAAAATGAAAACTCATGACGACATTATGGAATGGTATTGCGGAACGGGACTTCGCCCGTATCTTGAACAGCTTGACGAAAAGAAAAAATCGGAGTTTGAATGTGAAATATTTGAAAAGGTCAGGAAAGCATATCCACAACAGAAAAACGGCGACATAATCTTTAGATTCCCGCGGTTGTTCTTTACCGCAGAAAAATAAACAGCATATTAAGCGGCGCAAATCGGCAAATCCGATCCTGCGCCGCTTATTCGTAAATTTTTCCTGCCGTTAATTGACAAATTAAAGAGAAAATGAGATAATAAAAAGGTATATCAAATGCAATTAATTTTGAGGAGAATTTATATGGCAAAGGAACTTGCAAAATCCTATAAGCCCTCGGACTTTGAGGACAAAATTTATGACTTTTGGATGAAGGGCAACTACTTTCACGCAAAAGTTGACAAAGATAAAAAACCTTATACTATTGTTATGCCGCCGCCGAATATTACGGGGCAGCTTCATATGGGACACGCCCTTGACGAAACCTTGCAGGATATTCTTATCCGCTGGAGAAGAATGCAAGGCTACAGCGCTCTTTGGCTTCCGGGTACGGACCATGCGTCAATCGCTACCGAAGCAAAGATTGTTGAGGCTATGCGTAAGGAAGGCCTTACAAAAGAGGATATAGGAAGAGAAAAATTCCTTGAACGTGCGTGGGAATGGAAAAAAGTTTACGGCGGACGTATCACAAGTCAGCTCAAAAAGCTCGGCTCAAGCTGCGACTGGGAGCGTGAGCGTTTTACAATGGACGAGGGCTGTTCAAAAGCAGTCAGAGAGGTTTTTGTAAGGCTGTATGAAAACGGCAAAATATACCGCGGAAACAGAATGGTAAACTGGTGCCCGCACTGCTGCACATCAATTTCCGACGCCGAGGTTGAATACGAAGAACAGCACGGACATTTTTGGCACTTGCTCTATAAGGTTAAGGAAACAGGCGAATTTCTTGAAATTGCTACGACGCGCCCCGAAACTATGCTTGGCGATACCGCCGTTGCCATAAACAAAGACGACGATAGATATAAGCATCTGCACGGCTGTCACGTTATTTTGCCGCTGCTCAACAAAGAACTGCCTATCGTTTGTGATGAACACGCCGATATGGAAAAAGGAACAGGCGTTGTAAAGATTACCCCTGCTCACGACCCTAACGACTTTGAGGTAGGACAACGCTGTGATTTGCCTATCGTTCGTTGCTTTACCTATGACGGACACCTTACAGGCAAAAAAGACGTTGAAGAATACAACGAGCTAAAAGCAAAGGGACAGCTTGCCGAAAACGAACCTGAGGTTCTTGACTGCGGAAAATATGCGGGAATGACAACTATGGAGGCAAGAGAGGCTATCCTTGCCGACCTAAAGGCTATCGGCGCACTTAAAGAAGTAAAGGAACATACCCACGACGTCGGCACCTGCTACCGCTGTCACACGACTATTGAACCTATGGTTTCAAAGCAGTGGTTTGTAAAAATGGAACCGCTTGCAAAGCCTGCAATAAAGGTCGTTAAGGACGGCAAAACCAAAATAATTCCCGAACGCTTTGAAAAGGTTTATTATAACTGGATGGAAAACATCAAGGACTGGTGCATTTCACGTCAGCTTTGGTGGGGACACAGAATTCCAGCGTGGTACTGCGACGATTGCGGCGAGGTTATTGTTGCAAAAGAGACTCCGACGGTTTGTCCGAAGTGCGGCAAAGCTCATCTTCATCAGGACGAAGACACACTTGACACATGGTTCAGTTCTGCGCTTTGGCCGTTTTCGACGCTCGGCTGGCCGGACAAAACTCCTGAGCTTGACTACTTCTATCCTACAAACACCCTTGTAACGGGCTATGATATTATCTTCTTCTGGGTAGCAAGAATGATATTCTCAGGTTGTGAATATACGGGTAAAGCACCGTTTGACACCGTTTTTATGCATGGCATAGTGCGTGACGAAAACGGAGTTAAGATGTCAAAATCTCTCGGCAACGGAATTGACCCGCTTGAGGTTATTGACAAATACGGCGCTGATGCGCTCAGATTCTTCCTTGCAACAGGCAATTCACCCGGAAACGATATGAGATACTCGGAAAAGCGTGTTGAAGCCTGCGGAAACTTTGCAAACAAACTTTGGAACGCTTCTCGTTATGTCCATATGAACATTGATGAGTATAACGTGAAAAACGAGCTTCCGAAAAATCTCACAACCGAGGACAAATGGATAGTTTCAACTTTCAACACCGTTGCAAAGGAAGTAAATGAAAATCTCGAAAAATTTGAACTTGGCATTGCCGTTCAAAAGGTGTATGAATTCATCTGGGATTGCTACTGCGACTGGTATATTGAACTTGTTAAGGCAAGGCTTTCAAACGAAGGCGAGGACGCACAAAACGCACGTCAGGTACTTCTGTATGTGCTTGACCAAATCCTCAGACTTTTGCATCCGTTTATGCCATACATTACCGAAGAAATATGGCAGACCATTCCTCACGACGGCGAAACCGTAATGCTTGCAAAATATCCCGAATATGACCCAAATCTTGATTATCCCGAAGCCGCAAAGGAAATGGAACGCATTATGGACGCTATCCGTGCGATTCGTAACCGCCGCAACGAAATGAATGTTCCTCCGTCAAGAAAAGCAAAGGTTTATGTGGCTACAAAGTTCCCTAAAACCTTTACAGACGGCACACCGTTCATTCAAAAGTTGGCTTCCGCAAGCGAAGTTGAGGTTGCAGACAGCTTTTCTATAGACGGCGCAGTTACCATAGTTACTGCGGACGCAAAGATATATATTCCTATGGACGAGCTTGTTGACAAAAAAGCCGAGCTTACAAGGCTCAACAAAGAGCTTGAGCAGGTTAAAAAACGCCTTGCTCAAAGCGAAGGCAAGCTAAATAATCAAGGCTTTGTGTCAAAAGCACCCGAAGCCGTAATTGAAAAGGTTAAGGGACAAGCCGCAAAGGAAAGAGAACAAATTTCTCTTATTCAGGCGGCAATCGACGCATTGAACTGATTTTTCAAATTCCCTTAACTATTGATTGACAGAAAACACAGTTTTATACTATTTTCCGATAAAACGCTTAAAACAGATGTCGATGGAATTTTTCGCAGAACAAGGCGGAGGACGCAGGAATACTGTCGTATTTCGAGGACGATAACGCAGTTATGCGAGATTTTACGCGGCAGATGTTAAAGGGGTTTATTGGAAGATACTATTAATTCGTGTTCAATTAAATAAGCTAAAAACAAAAGCTATATTTCACATCATACACTTGGTTGTTGATTGTAAAATATAGCTTTATTTTTGGTTTTGTTCTTTAGTCTGCGCTAAATGCGACAGCTGCTTTGAGAACAATATTAAATTAAATGCAAAATCAGATAAGCTCGATTACTGCCATTTCAGCGCCGTCACCGCGACGAGGACCGATTTTTGTCACTCTTGTGTAACCGCCGTTTCTGTCGTTGTATTTTGGAGCAATCTCAGAAAAGAGCTTGCTTACAACATCTTCCTTTGTAACAAAAGCCAAAACAAGGCGTCTGTTGTGAAGAGTGTTATTTTTAGCTGTAGTAATCATTTTCTCAGCCATAGCCTGAACTTCTTTGGCACGAGTATATGTTGTTTCGATTTTGCCGTTTTCTAAAAGGAAAGTAACCATAGCACGCAGCATTGCTGTTCTCTGAGCAGTGGTTCTACCTAATTTTCTTGTACCTGGCATCGTATTCACTCCTTTACGTTAAATTAAAAGGGTAATTATTCGTCTTCTTTCTGAAGGCTGAAACCGAGAGAATTAAGCTTCTGTACAACCTCTTCAAGAGATTTTCTTCCGAGGTTGCGAACCTTCATCATATCCTCTTCGGACTTGTTAATTAAATCTTCAACCGTGTTAATTCCTGCACGCTTAAGGCAGTTAAATGAACGTACAGAAAGATCAAGATCTTCGATAGTCATTTCAAGTATCTTTTCCTTGCCCTTATCGTCCTTTTCTACCATAACTTCGGCATTTGTTGCCTTGTCAGAAAGGTTAACAAAAAGGTTAAGATGCTCGGTAAGCACCTTTGCTGCAAGAGATACTGCCTCTTCGGCATTGATAACGCCGTTTGTCCAAACATCAAGTGTGAGCTTGTCAAAGTCTGTAATCTGACCTACACGGGTATTGTCAACCGTATAGTTCACCTTTAACACGGGTGTGTAGATAGAGTCAATCGGAAGCACTCCGATTACGTTGTTGCCGCTTAACTGCTTGTTGCGTTCTGACGGTACATAACCTCTGCCCTTGTCAATGGTTATCTCCATATTCAGCTTTGCGCCTTCACCGAGTGTTGCGATATGAAGCTCAGGATTTAAAATCTCAACCTCATTGTCGCACTTGATGTCGGCTGCAGTTACTTCACAAGAACCCTCGGCAGCGATTTCCACTACCTTTGGACTTGTTTCGTGAAGCTTTGCAACAAGACTTTTCATATTAAGAACAATTTCCGTAACATCTTCTTTTACGCCCGGAATAGTTGAAAATTCGTGAAGAACGCCGTCTATCTTGATCGATGTGACAGCGCAGCCCTCAAGTGATGAAAGTAATACTCGCCTCAGGCTGTTGCCCAAGGTGTTGCCAAATCCACGTTCAAGCGGCTCAACAACAAACTTACCGTATCTTCCGTCATCTGTCAGTTCTGCAGTTTCAATTCTTGGCTTTTCTATTTCAATCATTCGCGAATCCTCCTAACATTATGCAGCCGCATTTGCGACCGATGTATGTGTAATCTGCCTGTGATATATGGGATTACTTGGAGTACAACTCAACGATGAGGTGTTCTTCAACAGGATAGTCAATGTCATCTCTCTGTGGAACAGCGATCACCTTACCGCCGAGGAGGTTCTCGTCTTTTTCAAGCCATTTTGGAGTAACGTTTGAAGCTGTTTCTCCTTCAGCGATAGCCTTAAATCTTGTTGTTGAACGGCTTTTTTCGGAAACTGCGATAACATCGCCTACCTTTACGAGGTATGAAGGGATGTTTACCTTTTTGCCGTTAACTGTAAAGTGAGCGTGGCTTACAAGCTGTCTTGCTTCTCTTCTTGTTGCTGCAAGTCCGAGTCTGAAAACTACGTTGTCAAGTCTGCGTTCAATAAGTGAAAGCAATACGGCACCTGTCTTACCCTCTGCCTTTTCGGCCTTTTCATAGTAAGCTCTGAACTGCTTTTCCATAATGCCGTAAATAAACTTTACCTTTTGCTTTTCAGTAAGCTGCATGCTGTATTCGCTCTTTTTTCTTCTCATCTTTCCGCCGGGATTTCTGTTTGAAGTCTTCTTGGAATAACCCATAACAGCGGGTGACAAGCCGAGCGCTCTGCAACGCTTTGCGATTGGCTGCATATTCTTAGCCATAGAAATATCCTCCTTTTATAATACTATACACGTCTTCTCTTTGGAGGACGGCATCCGTTGTGCGGAATCGGAGTAACATCTTTGATCATTGTTACTTCAAGTCCGGCTGTCTGCAATGCACGGATTGCAGCCTCTCTGCCCTGTCCGGGGCCTTTTACATATACTTCTACGAACTTCATGCCGTGTTCCATTGCTGCTTTTGCAGCTGTTTCAGCTGCTGACTGAGCGGCAAACGGAGTTGACTTTTTAGAGCCTCTGAAGCCGAGCTCGCCTGCGCTTGCCCATGAAACAGCATTGCCCTGTGTATCGGAAATTGTAACAATCGTATTGTTAAATGTTGACTGGATATGCGCTGCGCCTCTTTCAATGTTCTTGCGCTCACGGCGACGGCGAATAACCTTTTTACCACCTTTTGGTGCTGCCATAATCCTTTGCCCTCCTTACTTCTTCTTATTAGCCATGGTTTTACGGGGACCTTTGCGTGTACGAGCGTTTGTTTTAGAACGCTGACCTCTTACAGGAAGTCCCTTTCTGTGACGAACGCCACGGTAACAACCAATATCAATAAGTCTTTTAATGTCATAAGCAATGTCACGGCGAAGGTCACCTTCAACGCGGCAGTGATGCTCAATGTATTCTCTGAGCTTTGCAATATCTTCTTCAGTCAAATCTCTGACACGGGTGTCAGGATTAACGCCTGTTGCAGCAATAATGTCGTCTGCAGTCTTACGGCCGATACCGTAGATATAAGTTAAACCGATTTCAACTCTTTTATCTCTTGGTAAGTCAACACCTGCTATACGAGCCATTCAGTTGCACCTCCATAATTTTTTAATAATGTTTTGTAAGATGGTTTTGATCAACCCTGACGCTGTTTATGCTTTGGGTTTTCGCAAATAACTAAGATCTTACCTTTTCTTTTGATTACTTTGCACTTATCGCACATTTTCTTTACTGAAGGTCTGACTTTCATCTGAATCATTCCTTTCTAAAAAGTCGTGTTCACCCTTTGTTACTTTGAACGCCAGGTAATTCTTCCTCTGCTTAGGTCATACGGTGACATTTCCACCGTAACCTTGTCGCCCGGCAAAATGCGAATGAAATTCATTCTCAGTTTGCCTGAAATAACAGCTAATATCACGTGACCGTTCTGAAGCTCAACCTTAAATTGGGCGTTTGGCAGAGCCTCTTTTACAATACCCTCTACTTCAATTACATCTTGTTTTGACATACCGTTTAACCTCCGTTTTTGAGAAAATCGTTTAAAATTCTTTTTGCTTTCGGATTGGTTTCTATTGAACCCTCAATAACCGTGTTTGTCGGCGCAAGGTGAATAACGCTCTTTTTCTTGGGAGCTTCAACCTTTCTGCGCCTGCCGTCTGCAATATATGCAAACTTTCCTTCACGTTCAAGAACAACAAAATAGCCGCCCTTGTCGTGTCCCGCCTTTACCCTGACTATGCTTCCTTTTACTATGTTCATAAATCACCTTTAATCACATAAGGTCATAATCTTGGGACCGTCGGGAGTGATTGCCACCGTGTGCTCAAAGTGGGCGGACAGCTTTCCGTCTTTTGTGACGGTGGTCCACTTATCATCAAGCACTTTTACTTCAAATGTGCCTTCGTTTACCATAGGTTCAATGGCGATTGTCATTCCGGGCAAGAGTCTTACGCCTCTGCCCGGTGTACCGTAGTTTGGTACGCTTGGGTCTTCGTGCAACTTCGCACCTACGCCGTGGCCGACAAATTCTCGTACCACCGAGTAACTGCGAGCTTCGACATACCTTTGAACTGCGCTGCCGATGTCACCGATACGGTTACCGGCAAGAGCCTGAGCTATTCCCATATTCAAGCTCTCTCTTGTGGCGTCAAGCAAAGCCTGTGCGCTTGCACTAACCTTGCCGCAGGGAAATGTGTAGGCGTTGTCGCCGTGAAATCCCTCATAGTATGCGCCAACATCAACGCTTACTATGTCGCCGTCTTTAAGAACGATATTCTTGCTTGGTATGCCATGGATAACCACGTTGTTTACGGAAATGCACGCACTCGCAGGAAATCCGCCGTAACCGAGAAACGAGGGAGTTGCTCCCTGTTTCTCGATAAACTTACGGACTAATGTGTCTATTTCATAAGTTGTAACACCGGGCTTTACAGCCTCTCCCGCAACACGCAGCGCCCGGGCAGAAATTCTGCAGGCGTCTTTCATCTTAGAAAGTTCCCGTGCTGTTTTGATTGTTACCATTCTTACGCCTCGATTGCCTTGAGAACAAGAGCAGTTGTGTCTTCAACTGTGTTCTGACCTGCTACGTTAACAAGTTTGCCCTGCTTTTCGTAGTAGTCCACAAGAGGCTCTGTCTCGGTGTGGTACACCTTAAGACGAGCAAGAACAGTATCGGGGTGGTCGTCCTTACGCTGAACAAGGGTGCCGTTACAATCGTCGCAAACTCCGTCTTTCTTGGGCTTTAAGCTCTCGATGTGATAGGGCCTGCCGCAATTTTCGCAAACACGGCGTCCGGACATACGTTTGATAATTTTTTCATCAGGTACGTCGATGTTGATGACGTACTGAATATCAACGCCCATATTGTCCAGAGCCTCGGCCTGAGGAATGGTTCTTGGAAATCCGTCAAGGATGAATCCCTTCTTGCAGTCGTCCTCGGAAAGTCTTTCTTTAACAATTCCGATTACAACTTCGTCGGGAACGAGTTTGCCCTCGTCCATATAGGATTTTGCTTTAAGTCCCATTTCCGTGCCGTTTTTCAGCGCTTCACGGATCATATTTCCGGTTGAAATTGTGGGAATACCAAAGTGCTCGCACAGAACGGCAGCCTGTGTACCTTTTCCTGCGCCGGGAGCACCCAACATAATAATGTTCATAATATTATACTCCTTTTTCAGTCGTTAGTCAAGGAATCCTTTGTAATGACGCATCATCATCTGAGATTCGAGCTGTTTTACTGTTTCAAGTGCAACACCAACGATAATGATGATTGATGTACCGCCTACTGCCATTCTGCCCATTCCTGTAGCAGCGCCGTAGATGTGCGGAACCAAAGCGATTACAGCAAGGAAGAGCGCACCGATAAGAGTGATTCTTGAAAGAATGTTTCTGATGTACTCAGCCGTAGGAGCACCCGGACGAATACCGGGAACCGTGCCGTTGTTCGACTTGAGGTTGTTTGCCATTTCGATAGGATTGTACTGAATAGTCGTATAGAAATAAGCGAACATTATGATGAGTAAGAAATACAACAGGATATACAACCAACTGTTGGAATTGAAGGCTGCAAAGAATGCGCCCCAGAATCCGTCGGAATCTTTCAAACCGATAAACAGGTTGATTGTTCCCGGTATTGATAAAATTGAGCTTGCAAAGATAATCGGAAGTACGCCGCCGAGAGCAACCTTGATTGGAAGGTGGCTTGACTGACCGCCATACATTTTTCTGCCGACAACACGCTTTGCATACTGGATCGGGATTCTTCTTTCGCTGTCCTGCATAAATGTGATAATCCAGATAACAGCAACAAAGATAAGAACCCAAAGCGGAACCAGGATATAATACTGAGTTGAACCCTTTGAGCCCAAGCCCCAATACATACCGAGGTCGTTGATAGTAGCAGGCATTCTTGCGATGATACCTGCAAACAACAGAATAGAGATACCGTTTCCGATACCGTATTTGTTGATCTGCTCACCGAGCCACATCATAAGTGCAGTACCTGCGGTAAACACGAGAACGATTACGATTGCAGAGAACCACATGCTGAAGCCCTCGTTATAAACGGTGATGTGAGCGCCGTTGTCTGTCGTTGTGTTCTTGAGATAGAAATAATAAGCAGTACCCTGAATAAGACCGAGCGCAACAGTAACATAACGGGTAATTGTACCGATTTTGCGTCTGCCGGCTTCGCCCTCTTTTGCCATTCTCTCAAGAGGAGGAATAGCAACACAGAGAAGCTGGATTATGATGGAGCTGTTGATGTACGGAGTGATACCCATTGCAAACAGTGTTGCGTTTGAAAAGGCACCGCCCGAAAGTGTGTTTAAATATGCGAGCATATTTGTGCTTGTGTCGCTACTTGAAGAAATAAGCTTCATAGCCTCGGCAAGCGCATTTGCGTCCAGAAACGGTACGGGGATAACCGAACCGATTCTGAATACGATGATAATTAAAAGTGTAAATAAGATTTTTCTTCTCAGGTCAGGAATTGCCCAAGCGTTTCTTAATACTTTAAGCACCTTAAATCACCTCTGTCTTTCCGCCAGCAGCCTCAATAGCAGCTTTAGCTGATTCGGAAAAAGCAGAAAGTTTAACAGTAAGCTTCTTTTCGATTTTACCGTTGCCGAGAACTTTAACAGCGTCAAATCCGTTCTTTACAACACCTGCATCAACAAGCGCCTGAACATCAACTGTATCGCCGTCATTAAACTTCCTGTTTAAAGTGCTGAGGTTGATTGCAACTACGTTTTTAGCAAAGATGTTGTTGAAACCTCTTTTTGGTACACGACGCTGTAACGGCATCTGACCGCCCTCAAAGCCCGGACGAATACTGCCGCCTGAACGTGCCTTTTGACCTTTGTGGCCTTTGCCTGCGGTTTTGCCCCAGCCTGAGCCGTGACCTCTGCCGATTCTCTTTGAGTCCTTTTTTGAACCCTCAACCGGAGAAAGTTCATGTAACTTCATAAGTTCGCACCTCCTTGCTTACGCTTCACTAACCTCTACGAGGTGGATAATTTTGTTTATCTTGCCTTTAGTCTGAGCATTGTCTGGCTGAGTTGTTGTGTCGCCGATCTTTCTGAGACCCAAAGCGTGGGCTGTTGCAATCTGATCTTTTTTAGAGCCAATAAGGCTTTTTACTAATGTAACTGTCATAATACCGCAACCTCCCGATTATAAAATTTCCTTAACGGATTTGCCGCGAACGGCAGCTACTTCTTCAGCGGTTCTGAGTGCTGCAAGACCTGCGAGTGTAGCTCTAACTACGTTGCAGGGATTGTTTGAACGAAGAGCTTTTGTTCTGATGTCCCTGATGCCGACTGCTTCAACAACGGCACGAACAGGACCGCCGGCGATAACACCGGTACCGGGAGCAGCGGGCTTCATCAAAACTCTGCCTGCGCCATACTCACCGATGATTTCGTGAGGGATTGTTGTGCCTCTGAGAGAAACCTTCATAAGGTTCTTCTTGGCAGCTTCAATGCCCTTGCGGATTGCGTCGGGAACTTCGCCTGCTTTGCCGATACCGAAACCGACTGTTCCGTTGCCGTCGCCGACAACAACCAAAGCTGCGAACTTCATTATACGACCGCCCTTAACCGTTTTTGATACACGGTTAATAGTAACGACTCTTTCTTTTAATTCGCCTGTTACTTCTACTGTATTAGCCAAAGTTATTCCTCCTGTCCCTTAGAAATTGAGGCCGCCTTCACGGGCGCCTTCGGCCAATTCCTTAACACGGCCGTGATAGATATTACCGCCTCTGTCGAATACGACGTCAACGATGTTCTTTTCTTTAGCACGCTCTGCAATGAGCTTGCCGACTGCATTTGCTGCTTCTTTGTTTCCGCCATTACCTGTAATTGACTTGTCAAGGCTTGATGCCTGAGCAAGTGTAACACCGGCTACGTCATCAATAATCTGAGCGTAGATGTTGTTATTGGAGCGGAATACGCACAAACGTGGGCAAGATGCTGTACCGCTTACTTTGCCGCGGACTCTCTTATGGCGTCTTGCGCGTGCCTTTTTTGTATCTGGTCTGCTTACCATTGATTTTCACTCCTTAATTATTTGCCCTTACCGGCCTTGCCTTCCTTGCGGCGGATAACCTCATCAACGTACTTGATGCCCTTGCCCTTATATGGCTCAGGCGGACGTTTCTCTCTTACTTCGGCAGCAAACTGACCTACCTTTTGCTTATCAATGCCGACGATGATGATTTTGTTTGGATCGGGAACTTCAATTTTGATGTCATCCGTATCCTCAACAATAACCTGGTGTGAATAACCAAGGTTCATTACGCACTTGTTACCCTGCTTCTGAACACGGTAACCGACGCCGTTAACCTCAAGCTCCTTTTTGTAGCCTTCTGTAACACCGATAACCATATTGTGGATAAGTGTTCTTGTAAGGCCGTGGAGCGAACGGTTTTCTTTTGCGTCGTCAGGACGAGTAACTATTATTTCTTCGCCCTTGATTTCAACAGTCATTGCTGGATTGTAGGATAAAGTAAGCTCACCCTTAGGTCCCTTGACTGTGATTACGCCGTTGTCGATATTAGCTGTAACACCGGCGGGAATATTTATAGGTTTTCTTCCAATTCGAGACATTATCGCACCTCCTCTTACCAGATGTAAGCAAGAACTTCGCCGCCAACATGCTCTTTGCGTGCCTGACGATCAGTCATAACACCCTTTGATGTTGAAATGATGGCAACTCCGAGTCCCTTCATTACCTTTGGCATATCTTCTGCATTGCTGTAAATACGCAAACCGGGTTTTGACACACGGCGAAGTCCTGTGATAACAGGAGTTTTGCCGTCAAGATATTTAAGAGTAACCTTAATTACGCCCTGCTTGCCGTCTTCTATAACTGTGAAATTCTTGATGTAGCCCTCGTCCACAAGAATCTGGCAGATTGCCTTCTTGAGGTTGGAAGCGGGAATTTCAACAGAATCGTGCTTAGCCGAGTTAGCATTACGAATTCTTGTAAGTAAATCAGCTATTGTATCTGTAATCTGCATTACCTTTTCCTCCTTGCTTACCAGCTTGCTTTCTTTACGCCCGGAATTTCGCCCTTGTAAGCGAGTTCACGGAAGCAAATACGACAAATACCATACTTGCGGAGGTAGGCGTGTGGTCTGCCACAAATTCTACATCTTGAATATTCTCTTGTAGAGAATTTCTGTTTTCTCTGCTGCTTTACTTTCATTGAAGTTTTAGCCACAACAATCCCTCCTTACTTTGAAAACGGTGCGCCCATAAGAGTTAAGAGCTCACGAGCTTCTTCGTCTGTTTTGGCTGTGGTTACGAAGCAGATGTCCATACCACGAACCTTGTCGATCTTGTCATAGTCAATCTCAGGGAAAATGAGCTGTTCTTTGAGGCCCATATTGTAGTTGCCGCGACCGTCGAACGAATCGGGGTTGATACCTCTGAAGTCACGAACTCTCGGGAGAGCGACATTGAAGAATCTGTCGAGAAATTCATACATTCTGTCGCCTCTGAGTGTTACCTTGCAGCCAATCGGCATACCTTCTCTGAGTTTGAAGTTAGCAACTGATTTTCTTGCTCTGCAAACAAGAGGCTTCTGACCTGTGATGGCAGAAAGATCTGTGCAGATGGCATCGATTGCCTTTGAATTTTCTTTAGCTTCGCCTGCGCCTACGTTGACAACAATCTTGTCAAGCTTCGGAATCTGCATTGTGCTCTTATAGGAGAACTTTTTCATAAGAGCAGGTGCAACTTCTTTTGAATAGTATTCTTTAAGTCTTGCCATATCT
>UQQD01000013.1 GCA_900543095.1 uncultured Ruminococcus sp.
TAGCAAAAAGTTAAAAGCCCTTGTTTAAACCCGTTAATCTTTAATTTTTAAATAGGGCAACGCTATGCTTTCCTGCAAGGAGATTTTAACGCCCTTTCAAATCCATCTCAGCTTTACCAAAAACAAAACCACCCTTTGGGTGGTCTTGTTTTTGGAGCTGATAACGGGATTTGAACCCGTGACCTCGTCCTTACCAAGGACGCACTCTACCTCCTGAGCTATATCAGCATTATTCACTTTTACCTCGGCTTTCATTGCCGAAAAAATCGTCCGTCAAATATAATACCATATATATATCATAATTTCAAATGTTTTTTTAAATTTTTTAAATATTTTCGGAATTTACAAAAAAATCCGAAAAAACTCTTGATAATATCACAAAACAGTGATATAATTCTAATGTTAAATATTTTAGACTAAGGAGTGGGCAGCAAACCCGCTCCTTTGTATTTATTGCTTTGGGAGGTATCATATGTCTAAAAGCAAGGGCGGAGTTACCGTTTCAAAGGTTTGGGAGCTTTGTGAACCAATCGTTAATAATCTTGGGCTTTCGCTTTGGGACGTGCGCTACGTCAAGGAGGGCGCAAATTGGTTTCTGCGGGTATATATTGATAAGGAAGGCGGCGTTGACATCAACGACTGCGAGGCTGTTTCAAGAGCAATCAATGAACCTCTCGATCAGCTTGACCCTATCGAAAACGCCTATTGTCTTGAGGTCTGCTCACCCGGAATCGAACGTGAGCTTGTGCGTGACGAACATTTTATGCAGTTTATCGGCGCTGATATAATGGTAAAAATGCGCCGCCCCGTTGAGGGTATCGGCAAAGAATTCAAGGGTGTGCTGAAATCCTATGACAACGGCAATGTCACAATCCGTGACCACTCGGACGAAAACGAAGTAACAATCGGCAAAAAAGACGCTGCTTGGATAAAACTTGATGATTTTGATTAATTTAGTAAAGGATGATTTGGAAAATGACAAACAAGGACCTATTTGAAGCATTAAAAATGTTTGAAACTGAAAAGAATATCCCTATGGAATATATGCTTCAGCAAATCAAAAAGGCTATCGAAATTGCCTGCAAAAACAACTACGGCGGCAATGAAAACGTTGTGTTTAAAATCGACCCCGAAAAGAATCTGTTTGACGCAAAGCTTGTCAAAACCGTCGTTGAAGAGGTTGAAAACCCCAACTTTGAGGTAACTGTTGATGAAGCTCAGTCGATTAACAAGCGCAAAAAATATGCTGTCGGCGATGAGATAGAAATTCCGCTCGACACAAAGCACCTCGGCAGAATCGCCGTTGCTTCGGCACGCAACGTTATCCGCCAGGGAATCCGCGCAGGTGAAAAAGGTCAGTCGCTTCTTGAGTTCCAAAGCAAGCTCGGCGAGATTGTAACCGCAACCGTTGAAAGAATCGACCCCAAAAGCGGTGCGGCAACTATCAGAATCGGCAAAAGCGAAGCTATGCTGCCCAAGAGCGAACAGCTCGGCTATGACAACCTTTGTGAGGGTGACCACATCAAGGTGTATATCGCCGACGTAAAGGACAACGAAAGAGGTCCTCACGCTATCATTTCAAGAACACATCCGGGATTTGTAAGACGTATGTTTGAACAGGAGGTTCCCGAAATCTTTGACGGAATCGTTGAAATCAAGTCCGTATCCCGTGAGGCAGGTTCAAGAACAAAAATGGCCGTTAAGAGCAACAACCCGGACATTGACGCTATCGGCGCCTGCATAGGCCCTAAGGGCGCTCGTGTAAACACCATTGTAGAGGAGCTCGGCGGCGAAAAAATTGACATAATCGAATACAGCGAAGATCCAGAAAAGTACATCTCCGCCGCACTTTCACCCGCAACTGTATGCAAGGTTGAGATAGTTGACGAGGAGAAAAAGAGCTGCAAAGCAACCGTTCCCGACGGACAGCTTTCGCTTGCAATCGGCAACAAGGGACAAAACGCACGCCTTGCCGCAAGGCTTACGGGCTGGAGAATCGACATCCGTCCCGAAAGCGGATTTTACGGTGAGGATGAAGAGGACAGCCAACCCGAAGAAACCCCCGACGACGAAGAATAACCCGGGTGATAATCTAAGCCATCGGCAAAACCCTTTATGCAAAAGGTGATGAAATGAAAAAAGTACCAATGCGAAAATGTACGGGCTGTATGGAAATGAAGCCCAAATTTGAACTGATAAGAGTTGTAAAAGCTCCCGACGTAAAAAACGAAAGCGGCGAGGTTGTCAAAAGCGGAGAAATCACGCTTGACCTCACCGGCAAAAAATCGGGACGGGGCGCATATGTCTGCAAAAACGCCGAGTGCCTTGAAAAGGCTTTTAAGGCTCACAGATTTGAGCGTTCGCTTTCATGCAAAATTCCCCAAGAGGTGTATGAACAGCTCAAATCTCAGCTTGCGGATACAAACGCCGATTGATACGGAAAGAGGCATAAATGACAGACAAAATATTGTCGCTGCTCGGACTTTGCAGGCGTGCAGGCAAGCTGGCCATAGGTGCAGACCCTGCAACGGAGTCTGTAATCAAGCACAAGTCAAGCTTGGTATTGTATGCAAACGATTTTTCACACAACAGCGTAAAGCCTGTTTGGGAAGCGGCACACAAAAACAATGTAAAGGCATTAATAATAAACAGAAGCAAAAACGAACTCAGCCTTGCACTCGGCAAAATGTGCGGTGTGGTTTCGGTTGAGGATAAAGGCTTTGCCGACAAGCTTGTCGGACTTATAAACGATGAACAGGGAGGAGAATTACATGATAAAATACAAGGTTAAGGACGCAGCCGCCGATTTGGGCGTGACAAACAAAAAAATCATAGAAATTCTTGAAAAATATTGCGGTGTGAGCAAAAAGACTATGACTTCGCTTGAAGAAAGCGAGCTTGACGTTATCTTTGACGTTATCACTCAGGAAAACAAGGTTGAAAGCCTTGACAGCTATTTTGCGTCGCGCAACGAAAAAATCGAAAACGAGCCGCCCAAGCCCGCCGAGGAAGAAAAACCTGCCGAAAGCAAAAAGGCTGAAAAAAATGCAAAGGATAAAGCAGAAGCCATAAAGTCTCAGCAGACCAAAAAGCAGGAACAGACAAAGACCTCCGAAAAGCCTGCGGCTGAGGTAAAGCAGGAGGAGCCTGTTCAAAGAAAGCGCAGAGTTATCGACACACGCACAAGCAACATCAATGTTGACAAATACAATTCAAAGTACGACGATATGGCGAGCGACAGCTCAAAAATGCGAAACACGGACAATACCGTAAAGAAGCAGAAATTCGCAAACCGTTCACAGCGTCAAAAAGGCAGACGTCAGGGCAGAAGAGAAACCGAAGCAGAACGTCTGAAGCGTATTGCGCTTGAACGCAAGCAAAAGCCTATCACAGTACAGATTCCCGACGAAATTCTCGTTTCCGAGCTTGCGCTCAGACTCAAGGCTACCGTAGCAGAGGTTGTTAAAAAGGCATTCCTTATGGGTACAATGGTAACCGCAACTGATACAATAGACTTTGACACCGCTTCGCTTATTGCAATGGAATTTCACGCAAAGGTTGAAAAGGAAGTTGTAGTTACAATAGAAGAACAGATTATCGACGACAGCGAGGACGATGAAACAAACCTCGTAGGCAGAGCGCCCGTAGTAGTAGTTATGGGACACGTTGACCACGGTAAAACATCTATTCTTGACGCTATCCGCCACGCAAACGTTACCGCAGGCGAAGCAGGCGGTATTACCCAGCATATCGGTGCGTACAGAGTAATGATAAACGGCAAGCCTATCACGTTCCTTGACACGCCGGGACACGAAGCATTTACAACAATGCGTGCAAGAGGCGCTCAGGTAACTGATATTGCTATCCTTGTAGTAGCTGCAGACGACGGTATTATGCCGCAGACAGTCGAGGCTATCCACCACGCAAAAGCGGCAGGCGTTTCGGTTATCGTCGCTATCAACAAAATGGATAAAGACGGCGCAAACCCGGAACAGGTAAAACAACAGCTCACCGAACACGAGCTTATCCCCGAAGAATGGGGCGGTGATACTCCGTGTATTCCCGTTTCTGCAAAGACAAAGCAGGGACTTGATGATTTGCTTGAAATGGTAACTCTTGTTGCCGAGATGAAAGAGCTGAAAGCAAATCCCGACAGAGCCGCAAAGGGTACTGTAATTGAAGCAAGACTTGACAAAGGCAGAGGTCCTGTTGCAACAGTGCTTGTTCAGAACGGTACTCTCCACAAGGGCGACACTATCATTGCAGGCACAAGCGTCGGCAGAGTAAGAGTTATGACAAACGACAAGGGCGAAAGAGTTAAGGAAGCAGGACCGTCCGTGCCGGTTGAGATAACAGGACTTGACGAAGTGCCTACAGGCGGAGATGTATTTGACGCAGTAAGCGATGAACGTCTTGCACGCACGCTTGCCGACCAAAGAAAAGCCGCAAAGAAAGAAGAAGTATTTAACGCTCAGACAAAGGTAACTCTTGACAATCTGTTTGACCAGATGAAGTTAGGAGAAATCAAAGAGCTTCAAATAATTGTAAAAGCCGACGTTCAGGGTTCGGTAGAGGCTGTAACGCAGTCACTCGTAAAGCTCTCCAACGACGAAGTAAGAGTGAATGTTATTCACGGCGCAGTAGGCGCTATCAACGAATCCGACGTAATGCTTGCAGAGGCTTCATCTGCAATTATCGTAGGCTTTAACGTACGTCCCGACGCAGTTGCGGCAGAAAACGCAGAGCGTTCAGGCGTGGATATGCGCCTTTACAGCGTAATTTACGACTGCATAAACGAAATCGAAGCCGCAATGAAGGGTATGCTTGCGCCGAAACAGCGTGAAGTTGTTCTCGGTATGGCAGAATGTCGTAACGTTATCAAGATTAAATCTGTCGGCACTATCGCAGGATCGTATGTTAAGAGCGGCAAGATTCAGCGCGGCGGCGGAGTAAGAGTTATCCGTGACGGCATAGTAATCGCTGAAGATACCATTGCCTCCCTCCAGCGCTTTAAGGACGCAGTCAAGGAGGTAAACGAGGGCTACGAATGTGGTATCGGTCTTGAAAAGTTCAACGACCTCAAAGAAGGCGATATGTTTGAAGTTTATACAATCGAAGAATATCGCGACTGATTTTTCTCCCAACCGCTTCAAAGACGCATAAAATAAAAGCTTTCTCCTTGAGGGAAAGAAACGGTGTAATCATACTTGTAGGGGCGAACAGTGTTCGCTCTCGGACAGCCGCAAGGACTGTCCTTACAGTTCAATGTGGAAATGTTTAATCGGTATTGTAGGGAACGGTCTTGACCGTTGTGCCGTTTTCAATGCAATGCGCAAATTTCAGTCGTAGAGAACGTGACGAAAAATACAAGAGGATAAAATAATGTCAGGACACAGAATTGAAAGAACAACCGAAGATATAAAACGTGAACTTACGGCAATTTTCAGAGAACTAAAAGATCCCCGTGTGAGCGGAGCGTTCCTGTCGATAGTGCGTGTTGAGGTCACAAACGACCTTTCCTACTGCACGGTGTCGGTCAGCGCCATTGAGGGGCTTGATCGGGCAAAGCAGGCTGTAAAGGGGCTTGAATCCGCATCGGGATTTATCCGCCGTGAGCTTGGTCACAGGCTCAGACTGCGCCACGTTCCCGAACTCATATTCAAGGCTACCGACAGCATTGAATACAGTGCTCACATTAACCGCATTTTACACGACCTTGATATTGTAACCGAAGAGGGCAAAGAAGATGACGATAACTGAGATTGCGGATTTTTTGATCTCGCACAACAATTTTGAGATTCTTACCCACGCCTATCCCGACGGCGACACGCTCGGAAGCGGCTACGCACTTTGTCTTGCGCTCCAACAGCTCGGCAAAAACGCAAGGGTGATAACAACAAATCTTCCGCATAATTTTGAGTTTTTGACAGACGGCATAAAAGAGCAGAACTTTGATGCCGAAACTATCGTCAGCACCGATGTTGCGGACGAAAAGCTGCTCGGCTCAAACAAGGAAAAATACTCAGGTAAAATCGACCTTTGCATTGACCACCATATCACCAACAAGGTCGAAACCGACCTTAAGTTTGTTGATGAAACCGCAGCGGCAAACAGCGAAATAATCTACAGGCTTTTGCTTGCAATGGAAGTTAAAATCACAAAACAAATTGCAAACTGCCTTTATACGGGCATTTCAACCGACACGGGCTGTTTCAGATACACCAACACAACCTCAAACACTCTGAGAACGGCCGCCGACCTTATGGACATCGGGTGTGACACCGCCTATATAAACAAGGTGATGTTTGAAACCAAAACAAAGGCAAAAATACGCCTTGAACGTGCGGTCTATGACACAATGCTCTATTGTGCGGGCGGCAAGTGTGCAATAATTTACACAACGCTTGATATGCAAAAGGAACTTAACATCGGTGATTCCGAGCTTGAGGGGCTTGCCTCTATTCCACGCCAAATTGAGGGAGTTCTCATCGGCATTACAATGCGTGAAAAAGAAGGCGGAGTGTTCAAAATCTCTGTACGCACAAACGGAAATGTCAATGCCGCCGACTTTTGTTCAAACTTTGGCGGCGGCGGTCACTCGGCGGCGGCAGGCTGTTCGATAGAGGGCAGTCTTGACGAGGTACGCACAATGCTTGTTGCGGCGGCGGAAGCGATACTATGAACGGACTTATCCTTATAGACAAACCAAAGGACTTCACCTCATTTGACGTTGTAGCGGTAATGCGAAAGCTGTCGGGTCAAAAAAAAGCGGGACATACAGGCACACTCGACCCGAACGCAACCGGTGTTTTGCCGATATTACTCGGCTCTGCAACAAAGGCTCAGGATCTTATCGTAAATCACGACAAAACCTATGTTGCCGACTTTAAACTCGGCATAACGACCGACACCCTTGACATCTGGGGAAACGTCACAGCTGATTTTGACACAAAAGCCGACCTTGAAAGCGTAAAAAAAGCCCTGTTGCACTTTGAGGGTGAAATAGAGCAGATACCGCCGATGTTTTCGGCAGTTCAAAAGGACGGCAAACGGCTTTATGACCTTGCACGCCAAGGCATTGAGGTTGAACGTGAAAGCCGCAAGGTCACGGTTTACGGTATAACACTTTTGGATTTTGATGAAAGCACCCAAAGCGGAAGCTTTGAGATTTCCTGTTCAAAGGGTACCTATGTTCGCACAGTGATTGACGATATGGGCAGACTGCTCAAAACAGGCGCAGTTATGACCGACCTTAGACGGACGCAGGCCTGCGGTTTTTCCGTTGACGAATGTATCAGCCTTGACGAGGCAAAACGGCTTGCCGAAACAGGCAGACTTGAAAGTGCGCTTCATTCTGTTGAAAGTCTGTTTGATACATACAATATAATTAAAATTTCTCAGGCGCAGTCAAAGCGGTTTTCAAACGGCGGTGCGCTCGACCTTAACCGCACGGCGCTGAAAAATCAAAATGTGCGGGACAAAACGATTTTCAGAGTAAGCGATAACAACGGCGGTTTCATCGGGCTTGGCATAGTCGATGCCGAAAACCGACTGCTGAAAATCTACAAATTGTTTGATATCGGCAGGCGCTGAGTCTGCCGACTTTTTTATAAGTCTATATTATCCGCAATAATTTAACCAACCCAAATTTCGGGAGGAATTCTATATGAAAATAACCGACAGCCGTATTGACAACGGAAAAGAATTTGACTGGGGACTAACTTCAAAAGATTATGCAAAATACAGAGATATATACCCAAAAAGTTTTTATGATAAAATTATTGAACGTGGACTCTGTCTAAAAGGACAAAAAATTCTCGACATCGGCACGGGAACAGGTGTTTTGCCCCGAAATTTATACAAATACGGCGCAATATGGACAGGTACCGATATTTCCGAAAATCAGATTGCCGAAGCAAGACTTCTTGCAAAAGCTCAAAATATGAATATTGCATTTCGAGTTTGTTCTGCCGAAAATCTTGACTATGCAAGCAACAGCTTCGACGCAATAACAGCTTGTCAGTGTTTTTGGTATTTTAATCACGAAAAGATTGCGCCGAAATTAGCGGATATGCTGAAAAAAGATAGTAAACTAATGATTATGTGTATGGAATGGCTCCCCTTTGAGGACAAAATCGCAGGTGCAAGCGAAGAACTCGTGCTAAAATACAGTCCCGATTGGAGCGGTGCAGGTGAAACACGAAAGCCGATTGACATTCCGAGTTGCTATTTTAAATACTTTGAACCGGTCTCACACGAGGAATTTGACCTTAAAGTCCCATTTACAAAGGAAAGCTGGAACGGCAGAATGAAAGCTTGCCGCGGAGTAGGAGCTTCTCTTTCGCCGGAAAAGCTAAAAATGTGGCAAATTGAGCACAAAAAGCTACTTGATAAAATAGCTCCCGAAAAATTTGAAGTTTTGCACTTTGCCGCAATAACCGAATTAAGGGTAAAAAAATAATTTTTTTATCGGCATTACAGATATACCCTTAGGACAACAAAAGCTTCTTGTGAAAATCACACTTTTGTGCTATAATAATTCCGATTATTTATGTTAAGAGCAGGTGACATTATGTCTTTCCCACAGGATAAAATAAGAAATTTCAGTATTATTGCCCACATAGACCACGGCAAAAGCACGCTTGCCGACAGAATACTCGAACAAACTCACTCGGTTTCCGAACGTGATATGGAAGCTCAGCTCCTTGACGATATGGAGCTTGAACGCGAGCGCGGCATTACGATAAAAGCCCGTGCGGTAAGCGTAGTCTACACAGCAGACGACGGCGAAAAATATCTTTTTAATCTGATAGACACACCGGGGCACGTTGACTTTAACTACGAGGTTTCACGTTCGCTTGCGGCATGCGAGGGCGCAATACTTGTGGTTGACGCTTCACAGGGAATCGAAGCTCAAACTCTTGCAAATACTTATCTTGCCGTTGACAGTGGACTTGAAATTGTCCCCGTTGTCAACAAAATCGACCTGCCAAGCGCAGACCCCGACAGAGTTATAAACGAGATTGAGGACGTTATCGGCATACCTGCTCAGGACGCACCGAAAATCTCGGCAAAGGCAGGAATCAACATTCACGCAGTTATGGAAAAGATTGTAACCGATATTCCTGCGCCAAACGGCGACAAAAACGCACCTTTGCGTGCGCTGATATTTGACAGCTATTATGACAGCTACAAAGGCGTTATCATATATGTAAGGCTAAAAGAAGGTCAAATACACCCCGGCGATGAATTTAAACTTATGGCTACGGGAAGCACCTTTAATGTAGTTGAATGCGGTCTTATGCACGCAACTACAATGGAAAGCACAGACGGACTTTATGCAGGCGAAGTAGGATATATCTCGGCGTCGATAAAAACGCTTGCCGACGCAAAGGTCGGCGATACCGTAACGCTTACGTCAAACCCTGCCGCCGAGCCTCTGCCCGGCTACAGAGAAGCAAATCCTATGGTATTCTGCGGTATATATCCGCTTGACGGCGCAAAGTACGGTGATCTAAAGGACGCACTTGAAAAACTTCGCCTTAACGACGCCGCTCTTTCGTTTGAACCTGAAACCTCGGTTGCATTGGGATTCGGTTTCAGATGCGGATTTTTGGGGCTTTTGCATATGGAGATAATCCAGGAAAGGCTTGAGCGTGAATATCAGCTTGACCTGATAACCACAGCACCGAGCGTTATATATCGCATTACACGCACGGACGGCACGGTGGAAATGATAGACAACCCCACAAACTATCCCGATCCGTCGGTTATCCAAATGGCGGAAGAACCTGTTACCGACGCACACATCTATACGCCAAAGGAATATGTCGGAAACATAATGGAGCTTTGTCAGGACAGACGCGGAACATTTGTGGATATGCAGTATATTGACTCGGACAGAGTGGACCTGCACTATGTTCTGCCGCTTGCCGAAATAATATATGACTTTTTCGACACGCTAAAGTCACGCACAAGGGGCTACGCTTCGTTTGACTACGAAATGAAGGAATATGTTCCGAGCCAGCTTGTTAAGCTTGACATTATGCTCAACGGCGAAGTTGTTGACGCACTTTCGTTTATTATTCACAAGGACAAGGCATACGGCAGAGCAAGAAAAATGGCGGAAAAGTTAAAGGAAAAAATACCCCGCCAGCTTTTTGAAGTACCGATACAGGCGTGTATCGGCGGAAAGATAATAGCAAGAGAAACCGTAAAGGCAATGAGAAAAGACGTTCTTGCCAAGTGCTACGGCGGCGACATCAGCCGAAAGAAAAAGCTTCTCGAAAAGCAAAAGGAGGGCAAAAAACGTATGCGCCAGCTCGGTACGGTAGAAGTACCGCAGGAGGCGTTTATGGCTGTCCTTAAACTCGATACGGATTAATAAAATTTAACCTATGTGCAAAAAGTCCCCCGCCTTTTAATTAGGCGGGGGATTTCTTGCTAAAAACAGATAAAATTCATAACCTGTTTTCTACAATGTTTACAAAATACTGTTCACATCATAGCGAACACATTGTGCAAATCCAACAAACGTTTGTTATGATATTCTACAAAAAACGCAATAGATAATTTGATATAATTGTGATATAATATAAGCGTAATACTCCTTATGTATATTTCGGTTTAAATATAACAACTTAGATATTGCACTATAAAAATTGCCTTAATTATTGTTGCGTTATTTTGCGTGGTTATATTAATATATTTTTATATTAGAAAGGATAATATTTATGAAAAAACTAACTTCACTCCTATTAACCGTAATTATGTTGTTTAGTGTATTCAGCATAACAGCTTACGCATCAACAGATAACATTGCGGATTTAAAGGAACAGCTTACCTCTTATACAAATGAAATGGAGTTTATTTTCGTTTACAATTTTATGTTGACTCCGCCGTGGGTACCCCAGTATTCAGCCGAATCATACAAAAGAATGGAAGATGCAATCAAAAAAATTCGCTCCGAAATTGATTCATATACAACTGAGGAGCAGATAAACGACGCAACCGCTCTGTTAGACTCCTGCAAAGCTCAAATGTATGTTCAAGCAAAAGAGCTTAAGTTTATGCTTGATTTAATGGAGGCTGACTACAACGACACTTCATATTACGATGCTGAGACTTCCGCAGAGATCAAGTCGGTCTATGAAGCTGCCAAAGCTGCATATGAAAGTAATGTTGAAAAGGATATTCATATTTCATATTTAAAAATGAGAGATGAATTGAACAAGCTTTGTTTAGCTGTTAAGGTAGTAGGCGATGTAAACAACGACGGAAAATTGTCAATCCGTGATATTACCATAATGCAAAAATACTTGGCAGGCTCTGCAACACTTACTTCGGCTCAGCGTTTTGCAAGCGGATTTGATGTGGAGCATAATAGCATAAATCAAGTTACGGAATTCCAAAAGTATCTTAATGATAACACATTGAATACAAATATCTGCTTATATGTTAAAAACAACATAAAGGCTTTAGCTGACGATTATATGGTATTTTATCCTGATTTGGAATATTTTAATCCCGTTACGGAAGCGTTAAATCATATGTTTATGGCAGAGCGCTATTACAATACGTGCGGACCTAATGCACATTAAGTAAGCTTTGATTTGCTCATAAGAAGCAAAATTAAAGTCCCCCACTGTTTGAAAAGTGGGGGACTTTGCTTTTATCTTATTCATTCGTAGCAGTTAGCCGCACCGATAATGCCTGCATCGTTGCCGAGCGTGCATTTACAAATAACAGTCTGCTTGTCGTTGTGCTTTGTATAACGTTCTTTTTCAATAATCGAACGGAGCGGAGCAAGGAGGTTTTCGCCCTCGTTTGAAATTCCGCCGCCTACGCAGAGTACGTCCGGCTGAAAAATATTGATAATATTAACAAGTCCGCAGGCAAGATAGCTGATATACTCCTCAACAACTGCCTTTGCGGTCGGGTCGCCGTCACGCATTGCGTCAAATGCCGTTCTGCCGTCAACCTTGTTGATGTCGCCGTCGCACATTTTGAGCATATAGCTGTACTCTAACTTTTCGGAAAGTATCTTTTCCTTTGTCAGGCTGATAAGTCCCGTTGCCGAGGCATAGGCTTCCCAACAGCCCCGTCTGCCGCAGGCACATTTTTTGCCGTCCTTTACAATTACCATATGTCCAAGCTCTGCTCCTGCAAAGTTTGAGCCGCTGTAAATTTTGCCGTTGATGATGATACCGCCGCCAACGCCTGTTCCGAGGGTTATCGCAACTGCGTTTTTAGAGCCTTTTGCGCTTCCCGCAAGATATTCGCCGAGCGCTGCGGCATTTGCGTCGTTTTCAATAAACACTCTTTTGTTGAGCCTTTCCTCCATCATCTTAACAACTTCCCAGTTGTGGAAGAAAAGGTTTGCCGAATATTCAATAATTCCCGTTTTTGGATTAACTGCACCGGGAACGCCGATTCCGACCGATTTAATATCGTCGATAGTAAGCTTTGCTTTGTCAACCGCCTTGAGAGCAACCTCTGTCATACTGTCGCAAATTTCGCTTTCGGGGCGGGGAACGGCGGTTTTGCACGACGCCTTTGCAATAATTTTGTGCTTTACGTCGTCAACTACACCTGCTACAATGTTTGTTCCGCCGAGATCTATGCCGAGTCTGTACATAAATTATCAATCCTTTTAGCTGAAGTTATATGAGTAGTTCGGAGCTTCCTTTGTAATCTGAATATCGTGCGGATGGCTCTCACGAAGTCCTGCGCCCGAAATACGGACAAATTTTGCCTTTTGATGAAGCTCGGTTATATTTGCACAGCCTGTATAGCCCATACCTGACCTAAGACCGCCCATCATCTGATAAACCGTGTCGGAAAGAAGTCCCTTGTAAGGCACTCTGCCCTCAACGCCTTCGGGAACAAATTTGTTGTTGCTTGCCTGGAAGTATCTGTCGGCACTGCCTTTTCCCATTGCGCCGAGACTGCCCATTCCGCGGTAAACCTTGAACTGTCTGCCCTGATATATCTCGTTATCTCCGGGGCTTTCCTCACAGCCTGCAACAAGCGAACCTACCATAACTACACTGCCGCCTGCGGCAAGAGCCTTTACGATGTCGCCGCTGTATTTTATGCCGCCGTCGGCAATTATCGGAATACCGTACTTTGAAGCCTCGCAAGCGGCGTCATAAATTGCCGTAATCTGAGGAACACCGATACCCGCAACGATTCTTGTTGTGCAGATAGAACCTGGGCCTATGCCGACCTTAACGGCATCTGCGCCTGCGTCGATAAGAGCCTTTGCGGCCTCCGCCGTAGCAACGTTTCCTGCAATAAGCTGGAGATTAGGATATGCTTTTTTAACCTTTGCAACCGAGTTTACAACGTTGGAATTGTGACCGTGTGCCGAGTCAAGCACAACAACGTCAACCTGAGCTTCAACAAGAGCCGCAACTCTGTCGAGTACGTCCTTGGTTGCGCCGATAGCTGCGCCGCAAATCAGTCTGCCCTTGTCGTCACGGGCAGAGTTCGGATACTGAACGCTTTTTTCAATATCCTTGATAGTGATAAGTCCCTTGAGATTGCCTTTGGCATCTACGATAGGAAGCTTTTCAATCTTGTGCTGACGGAGAATATGCTGAGCCTGTTCAAGCGTTGTGCCGACGGGCGCCGTAACCAAATTCTCTTTTGTCATAACAGCCGAGATAGGCTGAGCAAAATCCTTTGCGGTCATAAAGCGCATATCACGGTTGGTTATGATGCCCACAAGCTTGCCGTCGCGGCATATCGGAACGCCTGAAATTTTGTATTTGCCCATAAGCTCGTCTGCATCTCTGACGGTGTTTTCGGGCGACAGGAAAAACGGATTTACAATAACGCCGTTTTCACTGCGCTTTACTCTGTCAACCTGATCGGCCTGCTTTTCAATAGACATATTTTTGTGGATAATTCCCACGCCGCCCTCTCTTGCAATAGCTATAGCCATTGCGGTTTCGGTAACGGTGTCCATTGCGGCTGTCATCAGCGGTGTGTTAAGCTTAATCGTCTTTGTCAGATGTGTTGAAACATCAACGTTCATCGGTTCAACATCCGATTCTCCGGGAACAAGGAGAACGTCGTCAAACGTGAGCCCCTCTTTGCCAAATTTTTCGTTGTAATCAGTATTCAGCATATTTTTCCTCCATCCTTTAGTTTTCTAAAATTATTACCTTTTATTATAACAAATATATATCGGGTTAGCAATAGTTAATTTTGTTTTGATTGTAAAATTTCCGGATAAAGTTCATATGCTTTATTCAAAAAAGAAACAACTGATTCTGATGTAAAAATATATGACCTCGGAAATATTATTTACCCTTGCTTTCGTCTTGTGCGCCGCCCTTCTTTTCACGAAACGCAAAAAATCTCTGTCCGATATAGTTAAACGCAACAAACAGGCAAGCGCCGACAATCATAGAAAAGTTGCCCGAAAATTTATCGACCGTCCAGCCGAACATTGTCAGGCTGTTTGCAACGCATATCCACTTGATGAGCGGAATTGCAAGACCGTAGGCAAGACCGTAGCAAACGGCGATATTCAGTGCAAATTTCAGTATGGGCTTAAAGCCCTTTTCCTTGTTTTTGAAGGTAAAATATTTGTTGAGAAAATAGCTGAGGACACTGCCGAGAATGTAGCCGAGAATTGATGACACCCATTCGTTCCAGCCAAACAGGTTGAAGAACAAAAACTGCAATCCCATTCCGACTATAGTGTTTATTATGCCGACAAGAATAAACTTCCAGAACTTTATATCGAAAAACTGTTTGATAAAATCTTTCATTCTATGTCCTCATTAATGTCGTTTTCTTCGTTGTGTTCGTCCTCAAAATTAGAGAATTTAGTGATATAAATAGGTCTGTCTTTGGTTTCCATATATATCCTGCCGATGTATTCGCCCAAAATTCCGATTGACATTTCGGTGATACCGCCCAAAAACAGCACGGCGCACAGGGTAGTTACATAGCCCGGCGTTGTGACGCCGAAAAACAGGGTTTGTATCAGCGTGATAATAATATAGACAAGAGAGATCAAAAATATTACTGCACCCATAACCGCCGTAAACCTGAGCGGAGCGACCGAAAAGCAGGTGATGCCGTCTATTGCGTATTTGAAAAGGCTTGAGAATTTCCAGGTTGAAGTTCCAAGCTCACGGTCAACCGTCTTAAACGAAATCCATTTTGTATTAAAACCTACCCACGAAAAAATACCTTTGGAAAATCTCTGAACCTCGCCGAGCTCCACGATAGAGCGAACCATCTGTTGAGTCATCATTCTGTAATCCATTGCACCGTAGGGATTTTTAACATCGGTCAGCTTGTTTGAAAGCTTAAAGAACAGCTTTGAAAAGAATCCTCTGAAAAAGCTCTCGCCCTCACGGGAATCACGCTTTGTGGCGCAACAGTCGTAGCCCTCGTTTTCAAGAGCGTCAATCATCTGCGGAAACATCTTCGGCGGGTGCTGTAAATCGGCGTCCATAACTACGACATAATCGGCGGTTGCGTGCTGAAGTCCTGCGTACATTGCGGCTTCTTTTCCGAAGTTGCGTGAAAAAGATATGTATTTAACGTTTGAAAACCGCCTTGCAAGCTGTTTCATAACAAGATAGGTTTTGTCACGGCTTCCGTCGTTTACAAGGATATATCTGAAGCTGTAAGCGGGGAGAGTTTCAATGACCTTGTTGGTTTCAAGAACAAAATGTTCAAGCCCCTCTTCCTCGTTATAGCAGGGTACAACCAAATCAATGGTTTTCATATAAAATCACCTCTGAATCTAATTATACTAAAGTAATTTGAAAAAGTCCAATTTTTTTGAATTTTTCTTGTGTTTTTTTGTTTACGCCAAGCAAAAAACGTGTTAAAATAAAATGGATATGCTATGCACCGCTGTAGAAAACGGTCTTGACCGTTCCTACGTCAACATAACTGCGCTTAAACAGGCGGAACAGTCAAGACTGTTTACCGATTAAACATTTCCGCATTGAACTGTAGGGACAGCCCTTGCGGCTGTCCGTGGGCGAACAATGTATTCCCTTGATAAGGGAAATGTCGGCTTGCCGACAAAGGGTTTGCCGTTTTCGCAGAAAACGCCCCTACAAGTATAAATGAAACATATCCGTTTAAATTTAGGGGAAAACATCGTTTTCCCAAAATGCATTGCAAATATGCTGAGCATAGCGTTTGTCAAAATATTATACGCTGCTACACTGATAACATAAAAATCGGAGGTAAAAATACTATGGCAAATAAAAAATCTTCTGCCAAAGCCGCAAAAGTCAAGAAAAGGACTTTTGCAAAATCCAAGGCGGTTAAAAATCCGGAATCTGCGCACCCAAAGCAGATCGACGCAGAAATAAATTCTCCGCTTACAAAGCAATATCCAAAGGGTTTCAAGGGCTTTGTATCAAAGCACATCTATGTAATACTCGCATTTTTTGTTCCGTTTGTAATAATGGTAACGGCGTTCGGACTGATGAACGTGTCGCCGTTCGGCAGTGCGGACAAGCAGATACTTGTTACCGACCTGTGGCATCAGTATTTTCCGTTTCTTGCGGATTTCCAACACAAGCTACAAAACGGTGAATCGCTGTTTTGGACATGGTCTGTGGGCGGCGGCGTAAATTACTTTGCGCTTATGTCATACTACCTTGCAAGTCCGCTTAACTTTTTGACGGTATTTATTCCGAGTGACTGGCTTAGAGAATTTCTTATGTTCTCGGTGTCAATCAAAATTGCTTTGGGCGGTATGTTTACCTCAATATTTTTACGCAGTGTTTATAAAAAGAACGACATTTCAATTATGCTGTTCGGCTGCTGCTTCTCGTTCTGCGCTTTCTTTATGGGCTACTATTGGAACACCATATGGCTTGACACGGTGTGCATAACACCGCTTGTGGTGTTGGGTGCGGTAAAGCTGTTTACCGAAAACAACTTCAGGCTTTATACAGTAACCCTTGCTCTTTCACTTTTGACAAACTATTATATAGGTTTGTTTACCTGCATATTTGTTCTGCTGCTGTTTATCGCATACAACATCGTTCATTGGAAAAATCTCAAAACCTTTGCCTTTGACCTTGGAAAAACGGCTGTTTTTTCATTGCTGGGAATCGGAATGACGGCGTTTTTCCTGTTGCCTGCGTTCTTCGGACTGCAAAACACCCACGCTTCGGGCAGTACGTTCCCAACGACGTTTGCAATAAACATCGGAGGTTCAAACGACCTGCTGGGCGTATTAAAGTCATTTAAGAGTATTTTTGCAAACCTTATGAATTTCACCTGCGCCGCAACCAAAGCTGTTGACGCAATCCCCAACATTTCCTGCGGAGCGGTCTGCATATTCTTCGGATTTTTGTATCTGACCTCAAAAAAGATAAAGCTAAGGGAAAAAATAGTTTCCTGCTCGCTTTTGCTCTTTATGATGCTGAGCTGCATAATAAGACAGCTCGACTACATCTGGCACGGCTTCCATTTTACAAATATGATTCCGTACCGTTTCAGCTATCTCATAAGCTTTGTGCTTATAGTAATGGCGTTCAAGGCGTTTACAACAGTGGATTTTGCATCAGCTCTAAATGTTATTATAGCATCAATTTGCAGTCTTGCCGTGCTTGCGCTTGCAATAAACGATGAGGGCATTGCAAAGCACTTTACCGACCACAGCGACTGGGCAATTCCTACACTGATCGGCTCGGCAATCTTCATAGGCGTTTTGGCAATCATTGTATTGCTGTATTCAAGGCGCATTGTTCCGAAAACCGTGCTTGTTATCGTGCTTGCAACTATTGTTATCGGTCAGAGCGGCGTTACGGCGTATTTCGGCGTTAATGTCACGACCGTTACAACAACATCAGACTATCCGAGAGGTGAGGACGTTACAAAACAGCTTATCGGATATATGGATACTATTGAGGAGGACACTCCCGAATTATGGCGTGCCGAAATGACAACAACTCAGACACTCAACGACGGCGCACTGAACCATTACAACGGACTTTCAATGTTCAACTCAATGGCAAACGAGGATATTACAAGATTCTTTGAAAACTTCGGTATGATGGGCTGGAAAAGCGGAAACCGATATACCTATGCCGAAAGCTCACCTGTCACAAACCTGTTTATGAACCTGAAATACCTTATTGCCCGTGACGGAGTTTATAAGAACACCTATGACCTCAGCGAGATTTATAATATATCAAACGAAAAACTGCTTGTTAACAACCATTATGTTCCGATGGGCTTTATGACCGACGGACGTCTGGTGCAGTGGACAGAAAACGACAACGAGGATCAGTTCAATCCGTTTGACAAGCAAAACGAGTTTTTCCGCCTTGCAACAGGTATAGACGAGGACGTATATACAAGACTTGAGGTTGAAACTCAGGGACATTATGATTCAAGCAAGTTCACCGTAAGCAAAACAGACTACGGCAATTACTCGTTCAGCTGTATTGACTCTACCATAACACCGCACGTCAAGTGGAACTACACCGCTCCAAAGGACGGCATTTACTGTATGTGTTCCGACATAACGGGCGGCGACGACGTTACGATAATGCAGAACGAGCAGGCTCAGTCAAAAACCTACGGAATGAGCCGTTCCTATATCGCCTGCATAGGTTATTTCAACAAGGGCGACAAAATCTCGGTTTATGCCCAGCTTAAACAAGGTCAGGCAGGAACGGCAAAGGTATATGTTGACCTGCTTAATCAGGATGTTTTTGAGGAGGGCTACAAAAGAGTAAGCCGTGACGTTATGACTACCACCAAATGCAGTGCAAGCTCAATGGAAGGTACGATAAACGTAACAGAGCAAGGCTTGTTCTACACCTCAATACCGTATGAAGAGGGCTGGACAGCGACAGTTGACGGCAAAAAAACAGAAATCACCCCCGTGGGCGGTTCGCTTGTAGCGTTCCCGCTCAGCAAGGGCGAACACACAATAAGCCTGACCTACTATCCAAAAGGCTTTTGGGCAGGATTTGCCGTGTCAATGCTTTGTGCGGCGGCATTTGCGTTTATCTGCTTCTATATTTACGTTTACAGGAAACGAAATTTAAAGTTAAAATTATCAAAGCCTAAAGCCGCTGCGGCATCCGAGCCTGCAAATGCCGAGCCGAACAGCGATAAGGACGAATAATCACGAGGCAAAGAATGTTAAACCAATTTTCACGAACGGAACTGCTTTTAGGCAGAGAAGCTATGGAAAAGCTCTCACGCTCACGGGTCGCCGTTTTCGGAATCGGCGGCGTGGGCGGCTTTACGGCGGAAGCCCTTGTACGCAGCGGAATAGGTGCGCTTGACGTTATCGACGACGACAAGGTGTGCCTGACAAACATCAACCGCCAGATTTTTGCAACACGCAAAACTGTAGGAAGATACAAAGTTGACGTTGCAGAGGAGCGCCTGCACGAAATTAACCCCGACGTTATAATAAACAAGCACCGAACCTTTTATACGCCCGAAACCGCATACCAATTTGACTTTACGCAGTACGATTATATTGTTGACGCAATAGACACGGTAACGGGTAAAATTGCGCTTGCGGTAAACGCCGATAAGGCAAAAACACCGATCATAAGCTCAATGGGCGCAGGCAACAAGCTTGACGCAGGCGCATTCGAGGTTGCAGACATTTACAGCACCTCGGTTTGTCCGCTTGCAAGAGTTATGCGAAACGAGCTGAGAAAGCGCGGCATAAAGAGTCTGAAAGTAGTTTATTCAAAAGAAAAACCTATCGTCCCGATAGAGGATATGGCGATAAGCTGTAAGGAGCATTGTATTTGTCCTCCGGGTACGGCACGGAAATGTACCCAACGCCGTAAGGTCCCCGGCAGTACGGCGTTTGTTCCGTCGGTTGTCGGATTGATGATTGCAGGCGAAGTAGTAAAGGACATAATTAAAGCTTAAACAAAAGCGTATGTGAGATGTGCGTCTCACATACGCTTTCGTAATTTCATAGCAAGATTTGCAAAATGCTCCACAGTATTCCTAAAGGTAAAGTCAAATTCACCCGCATAGGTTTTCACCTTGCCGTTAAAGCCCTGCTTAAATCGGTAAACACCGTAGTTTTTATGACTTTCATCATACCAATACGGTACTCCGCAAAAATCATAGGTATGACAGCCGCATTCTGCGGCGTACCGTATCATACTCCACTGCATAAGATAGTTTGGCATATACTGTCTGTTTTTATCCGAAGAACAGCCGTAAACATAGCTTGTTGTGCCTGCATAATTAACAAAAAGCGCACCCGAAAGCGGTGTTTCATCTATATAACACATACACAGCTTTGCCGCTCCGTCAAATGCTCTGAGAAAGCTTTGAAAATATTCCTTTGAGCGTATTTCAAAACCGTCGCGCCTGCCCGTTTCCTGCATAAGCGCACAAAAGTCGTCGAGCTTTTCCTCTCCGAAGAATTCACAGCGAACGCCTTTTCGCTTTGCAAGGCGAATGTTGTAACGCCACTTTGGCTTAAATGATGCAAGCAACTCGTCACAGGTCTTTCCCTTGATGTCAAGAATATAGTTTTCTTTGCATTGAATATTATCGTAGCCTGTTTTTTCACCGTGATAAACAAAACCGAGATCGGTAAGATTTTTTATTGCAATAAAGTCTCTTTCATCAATTAACGGGTCTGTTTTCAGGGCATAGGCGCCGTGCTTTTCGGCGATAAGCTTTATTTGTTCAAAGATATTGTTTACCGTTCTTTTGTCGTGCATATCGCAGACAAAGCCCCTGGGCGCATAAAGAAAAGCGGTGTTAAAAAACGGTATTTTTTTCACCAGCACAAGCGTACAGCCGTTGATATTTCCGCTCTCGTCCCTTGCGGTAACATATTCGGGCGTCCAGCTTTCTTTGACCTTTGCCCAATTTACCGACTGCATAAAATTTCCGCAGGCGTTGTTTTTGCAATATTTTTCATACTCATTGAGATCCATAAAATCAGCCCTTCGTTTAGTATAAAAATACTATACGAAAGGCTTGTTTCATAATTTGCACTCATTTGTATATTTGTTGTATCATCTTCCGTTTATCAGCGGATTACGGCAATAATTTTCAAAATTTTGGTTGCATATGTTAATATTGAGAGAAAATTCTCCGACATATCCGATTATGTTATGCCCCGTGCCGATTTGCCAATACGAATACAAATTTCCCTTGAGCAAATTGCCGAAGATTTCGTATTCCGCATCGTCTGCCGATTCGGAAAAAGCGTCGCTTATGTAGCCTGTTTTCATACTTCTGTAAAGCTTCAGCGACATTTCGTAAACTGTATAGTTGTCGGTATTTATCAAAAGAGTAAGCATATTAGAATAATTTTCCTCTTCAAAAATCTGCGAATATCTCAGGTACAGCAGGTCAACCGCTGTTGTAACAGTGCCGAGGGTACCTCTTGCGGTGTAGGTTTGTACCAGTGAGGGATCGGTTTCGCCAATTATGTCTATTGCGTCCTTTGTGTATGTTTCGACAAGCTCGTTGTCGCCTTGCCTTTCTAAAAATCCGGTGAGCGCCGCTTGTGCGGTTTCTGATATTCGGGCAAAATCAATTTCGCCGCTTTTCTCTATCCAAAGAGACTCTCCGCTTTCGATAAGCTTAATATATTCTTCTCCCGACACGTTATGGTTAGTTATGTCAAGCGAAAAGGTTTCGGTTATTTTGCCAAAGTCACTGCGATTGTCCGAAACGGAATAATAAATGCGAGGCAAAAACACGACCGAACAGGTGATTACGGCGGTCAGCAGGACGCATAAAGCGCAGACTAAAAACGGTTTAAGCTTCATTCCTGTACCTCACTTTCCTTTTTAGACGGCAAAGGAACGGTAAAGCTTACGGAGGTACCCTTGCCCTCAATACTTATGATTTTAAGCTCGGAGCCGTGAAGCTTTGCAATCTCACTGCAAAGTGAAAGCCCAAGCCCTGCGCCGCCCATACTCCTTGACCTTGATTTGTCAACCATATAAAACGGCTCGATTATCCTGCTGAGCTGTTCCTGAGGAATTCCGCAGCCCTTGTCGATAACGCAAAAGCGGTATCGGTCCGCGTCCGTGCAGCCGATCAGCTTAACTGTTTGTTCCGCAGAGCTTGCCTTGCAGGCGTTATCAATAAGGTTGTACAAAAGAGTTTTTATCAGCGACGGCTCGGCGCAGATAAGCGCATCTTCGATTTCTAAGTCGAGCTTTACGCCGTATCTCTCCAAAATAAAGTGAACAGCCTTTTGTGTTTCCTCCGCAATTATCCGAGCGTTTAGGCAGTCGGTTTTAATATCGCCCTTTTTAAGCACAATAAGGTTAAGCAAATTCAGTGAAAGCGCTTCAAGCCTGCTTCCCTCCTTATAGATAAGCTCGGCACATTCCCTGCGCTTTTCGGGTTCCATTTCATATGTGCGAAGCATATCTGCATATCCTATGACAGAGGTAAGCGGGGTTTTGAGTTCGTGGGTGAAATCCGCCACAAAGTCGTCACGGCTCTGCGCCGCCTGCTTTAGCTGTTCGATATAATTTTCAACATATTCAGCCATTGTGTTAAAGTTTTGCGACAGCTCGTTTATCTCGGTGGAGGAGGCAAGCCCGCTGCTTTTTTTAACACGCATATCAAAGTTGCCCGAAGCAATCTGCTTTGACGCCTGAGTCAGCTTTTCAAGCGGGCGGGTCAAAAATTTTGAAAATATCACCAATAACACGGAAGCAAAAAGTCCTACGCCGACAACAACAGCCTGAAACATAGAGCAGTACTTATCTCTGCTGAGATATACGTCGGTTATATCGTCAAGCGTTTCAACATAGCAGTTTCCCTGATAAAACTGTATTTTGCTGATCGTTTGCAGATAATACCTGCCGTTTTGATGTACAATTCGGTTTCCTCTTTGGTTGACCTTCATATCGTCTATAAATGAAGTGTCGTCCAAAAAACTTAGGTCGTTGAAAGCGCCTATAGTAATTTTAATGTCGGGTATTCCGACAGCAATTTGTTTTGCAAAGCCTATTGCGGCGTTGCGTAACTGTCCGTAATTTCCTGAGGCGAGGGCGGAGTTGTTTTCGGCGTACAACGAAAGCGCGGTGGTAACATATCGGTTTGAGTTTGCGGCGGAATCGATTCGGTTGTTGAGTGTGCTTGTAAACACGGTATTTATAAGGAAAAATCCACCTGCACCAAATGATGTAATAATTATCAGAAAGGTAATAAAAAATATTTTTCGGGAAAATTTCATCGATTGTTTTCCTCCGCATTATCCGTTAAACGGTAGCCGACCTTGTAAACCGACCGAATGTTGTTTCTTAAACCAAGTTTTTTTCTGAGCCTTTGGATATGCAGGTCTACGGTTCTTGTGTCGCCCATATAAGGCTCGTTCCATACCCTTTCGTAGATCATCTCACGATAAAGCGCAATGTTTTTGTTTCGGATAAACAACAAAAGTATCTCATATTCCTTCAGAGTCAGATCAACCGCCGTGTTGTTTTTTGTGACAACTCTTGAGTCGGTGTCAACGGTAATATCACCGAAATTCAGCTTTGTCTGCGTTTTGTTGTATCTTCGCAAAACAGCGTCAACCCTTGCCTGCAATTCGGAAATATTGAACGGCTTGGTTATGTAATCGTCTGCGCCCAGGTTAAGACCGTAAACCTTGTTGGAAACATCAGCCTTTGCCGTAATAAAAATAACGGGCGTGTCAAAGCTTTTGATATAGTCCATAAGCTCAAATCCGCTGATTTTCGGAAGCATCACATCAAGCAAAACCAGGTCAAAATGCTTTTTCTCAAGAATATCGGCACAGCTTTCACCGTCAAACACACAATTAGTTTTGTGCCCATGCTGAGAAAGAGCCATTTTTATAAGGTTTGATATGTTAATTTCGTCCTCAACGATAAGTATTTCAGCCAACGCCCTCACCTCCGAAAAAAGTTTACTCTTTCATTGTATCATAAATGTATCATTATCAATAATTCTTGTTTTCTGCAAATTTTGAGAGTGTTTTACGCTTTAACAGCCGCCCCGATTATAAAACAGCATAAAAAAGAGGACGTTCATAAAAGCCGTCCTCTGAATTTCTATACTATTGTGGCTTCGGCACACAGTCCGATTGCCGTATTGCGAATTTTGCAATGACAAAATCAATTCTCGGTATTGACGGAACGCTTGTGTGCAAAATCCAAACCGCACCAGACAAGTCTTGCGTATGCTGCCGCAGAAAGTGTGAGCGGAATAAACGCAAACCAAATGCTGTTAATTCCGAAAAACAGGCTTGACACGCAGGAGATAGCAACTCCCGTGTGGAACGATGCAAGCGTCAGCCAATAAAACTTTGCCTTGTCACGCTGCTTTTCATCCCTGTCTATCAGATAACCCGCAAGCGACATAGTAGCCTGGCGGACATTATTTGTTGAAAAAATGGTTGAGCTTATATAACCGTTTGCCTCTCTGAATGCATTCCATTGAATCGGGGTTACAAACAGTATCGGCAAAATAGAAACATAATCGTTTGCAATCATCGGCACAACACCGATAAATATAACCGTGCAAGAAGTAAGAATAAGACTTATAAGCCTGAGGTCTGCTTTAATGTATTTTTCGGCAAGAACGCAGAATACGTTGCCCGCCATATAGGTCAAGAAAGACAGCACCAGAAACAATATCCCCGAAAGCTCTCCGCTGAATATCTTGGTTACAAGGTGGATAAGATTTGCCGTTTGAGCGTTTCCGAAAATATCGCTGTGATTGATTATCGTATATCCGCCCAAAAATCCGCCTATCATACTTACCGCAAAATGCAGCAGCATTTGTCTTTTCCTTTCAATTCCCATAAAACTATTACTTCCTTAAAAACCGCTTACCTCTCGCTCAGAGGTACATAGTCTTTGTTTGTTGAGATGCTCATATAAGCAGGACGGATTATCTTTCCGCCGTTTACAAGCTCCTCAAGCCTGTGAGCGCTCCAGCCCGCAATACGCGCCGTAGCAAAAAGCGGTGTGTAAAGCTCACACGGAATGTCAAGCATACTATACAGCAAACCGCTGTAAAAGTCAACATTTGACGCAACACCCTTGTATATTTTTCTCTTGCGTCCGATAACCTCGGGAGCAAGCTTTTCAACCTTTTCATAAAGGTCAAATTCCTTGTTGTAGCTCTCAGCTTCGGCAAGCTTTTTAACTGATTTTTTCAATATCTTCTGACGCGGGTCGGATATAGTATAAACTGCGTGACCCATACCGTAGATAAGTCCCTTGCGGTCAAACGCCTGTTTGTCAAGCAGCTTTTCAAGGTAATTTTCAATAGCCTCGTCGTCTTTCCAGTCGCAAACGTTTTGTTTAAGGTCCTCAAACATCTCAAACACCTTAACATTGGCACCTCCGTGCTTAGGTCCTTTGAGAGAAGCCAAAGCCGCAGCTATTGCCGAATAGGTGTCTGTGCCCGACGAGGTTACGACGTGCGTTGTAAAGGTTGAGTTGTTACCGCCGCCGTGCTCCATATGCAGAATAAGCGCCATATCCAAAACCTTTGCCTCAAGGTTAGTGTATTTGCGGTCGGGGCGCAAAAGCGACAGGATAACCTCTGCGGTTGACATGGTAGGCTCCGCACGGTGAATGTACAGGCTCTTGTCACGCAGGTAGTGATTGTATGCGTGATAGCCGTAAACCGAAAGCATCGGGAATACGGAAATAAGCTGAACGCACTGACGCATAACATTTTCAATGGAGGTGTCGTTCGGGTTCTTGTCATAACAGAACAGCGTAAGCACACTTCGTGCAATCGAGTTCATCATATCCTCGCTCGGTGCCTTTAATATTACGTCACGAACAAAGTTCTGGGGAAGGGTTCGGTACTGAACAAGCAGCTCCTTAAACTCCTTTAGCTGTTTCTTGTTTGGCATTGCGCCGAAAAGAAGCAGATATACAACCTCTTCAAAACCAAAACGATCGTCCTCAAGAATACCGCCCACAATATCGTTGATGTTGTAGCCGCGGTAATAAAGCTCGCCGTCGCACGGAACGAGCTTGCCGTCAACAAGCTTGTTCTGAGTAATGGTAGAAATATCGGTAAGACCGGTCAAAACACCCTTTCCGTCAATATCACGAAGTCCGCGCTTTACATTGTATTTTGTGTAAAGCTCAGGATCGATCTTTGAATTAGCAACCATTTTATCTGCAAGAGCAATAATCTCAGGCGTAATGTCAGAATATTCACGGTTAATTTGCGTCATAAGATTCACTCTCCTAAACTAATTATTCTATATAAGATATTATATCATACAATTCCAAAAAAAGGAATATACAAACTTGCAGAAGTGTTGAACTTTTTTGCAAAAACTTTATATACTTTTACGCATAATTTGATTTTTAAAATTCACTATCCTGCAAAATTTGTTTTTATTTGACATAGTGTTGCCTTTTTACTGCAATAATCAGATTCAAATAATTCATATTTTGACAATCGCACAAAAAACCAAAGCGGAGCGTCCGTAAGACGCTCCGCCTAAAGCATCGGCTTATCATTTATCTGTCTGAAGTGTTATCTCAATTTCTCCGTCACTGCTGTCGGAATATCTGTAATACTTAATATTAATCTTGTCGCCCTCTTTGTGGTTTTCAAGCACCTCATAAACCTGAGAGAATGTGGTCACTTCCTGACCGTCAACCTCGGTTATTATGTCCTCCGACTGAAGATCTGTGTTTGCACACGGTCCGTCGGAAGCAATCTCGTCAACAAGAATACCCTGAGGTATTCCGTACTGCTCGGCGACTGACGAAGAAACCGCTGTTCCCGTTATACCGATTTTCACTCTGCCCTCAACGTAGCCGTGTTTCATAAGGTTGTCAACAATATCCTTCGCCGTTGCGGACGGAATGGCAAAGCCCATTCCCTCGTACTTTTCGGAAACGATTTTTGACGTTGCAATCCCGATCACCTGACCGTAGAGATTTACAATAGGTCCACCCGAATTGCCGGGATTTATTGCGGCGTCTGTCTGAATGTATTTTACAAGGCTCTTCGACGAGCTTTCACGGTTGATTGCCGAAACAACGCCCTTTGTCAGCGAATTTTGAAAATCAAGTCCGCCGGGATTGCCGATAACTATAATGTCCTCGCCAAGCTCAACAGCTTCCGAATCTCCGAACTTTGCGGGAGAAAGGTCCTTTGCGTCGTCCATTTTCAGCACGGCGATGTCAGTGCGTGAGTCCACTCCCACAACGCCTGCGCTGTATTTTTTGCCGTCTGCGGTAACTATCCGTATAGCATACATAGTCTTGCTGTTGCCCACAACGTGAGCGTTTGTGACAACATATCCGTCCTCCGTAATTATTATGCCGCTGCCTTGGGATGCGGTATTTTCGGCATTGTCATCCGCCTTGTCGGAATAGCACAAAACGCCGACTACAGAATCTGACGTTTTATTAAAAGCATATTCTGCGGTGTATCCGTCGTTTTTGTCTGCGTCCTTAGGCTTGCTTTCAAGGTCAAGTCCCTTGTAATCGGGGTTTGCCTTGTCGCTGTAATCGCTCTCGTCGTGCTTTGTCTGAGGAGCTGCGGTAGCGTCGGGAATATTGTCATATCCGCCCTGCGGAAGCGTAAAAGAAAACTGCGGATTGCTTTTATCGGAAAAACCCTTTGATTTGGCTTTATCTGTAAATACAAACACAAGCAAACCCACTATGCTTGCAACGAGCAGTAGACTGAGTACGATTATAACCGCAATCAGACCTTTGCCGCTGTTGTTTTTTTGCGGTGCGGGCTGATGTGCGGTCGGCTGAGGATAACCGCCGCTAAACTGCGGTTGCTGAGAATAAACATTTGGATTTTGAGTCGGCTGCTGTATCGGTCGGGACTCGCCGTAGCTTTGGTACGAGTTCGGAGCATAACCGCCGTAGCTCTGATTGTTACCTGTATTTTGCCGTGAACCGCCGTACACCGTATTATTTAGGGGCTGAGCCTGACCAAAGCCCGTTTGTTGGGGCTGCTGAACATATCTGTTTTGATTCGGATAGTTTTGGGCGTTATAGGCAGGCGTCTGCGGTTCGGAACTAAATTGCGTAGCCTGTGCAGACTGTTGTTCGGGACTGAAGGGAGCGTTTTCGCTATTCGGGGCTGTATCCTCGGTTCTGTTCAGCAGAGGCTGTTGGGGTTCGTAATCAAAAGTCTGAGGATCACCTGCATTTTCACCGTGATAAACTGAATCTGCGTTGGTTTTTTCGGTAAATGGCTTTTGCGGTTTTGAGCCGTAAAAGTCGTTTCCAAAATTATTGTTATCCATAATTTATCCTGTATGATGTAGTCAAGGCTGCATCATACCCTTTCATAAGATTTACACTCGCCTCAAATAAAGCGCATATAAAAAGCCGAGGGAGTGTAGCGACTGAAGCTTTTTATATTCAGTAAGCCAAATATGATTCATTTATTTTGTGTAAAAAATCTGCTTCGGTCCCGTATCGCGCATAAGAGTATCAGGTGAGCGGAATCGGAAAAGATACAGCAACGTATCATAGAGATCTCCCACACATCCGCCGATATGTATAGCAAGAAGCACTGCGCAGCAAAGCTTATCCCCTGCGTTTTCAAAGAAAAATATCGGAATGAGGAAAACCGGGGTAAATACAAAAAAACGGAGCGAGCAGAGCAAGCAACCGGGGCCGATTCAGAATTTTACGTTTATACTATTATATAACGTAAATTTTTTAAAAGCAACTGCGTTATGCAATAATAATGTGATTTTATACTGAAAATTAAGTGATTTTTCAAAGTCGTTAAAATATTATCAAAAAATTCTTTAAAACACTTTATCTTTGCAGGATTTTATTGTATAATAATATTAACTCAGTAGGAAAAGACGTTTTTCTGTTGAAATCTAAACTTAAAGGAAGATCAAAATGCCATTAGTAAACGCTAAAGAAATGCTTACAAAAGCAAAGGCAGGACACTACGCAGTAGGTCAGTTCAACATCAACAACCTTGAATGGACAAAGTCAATTCTTTTGACGGCTCAGGAGCTTAACTCTCCGGTTATTCTCGGTGTTTCCGAGGGTGCAGGCAAATATATGTGCGGCTTCAAGACAGTTGTCGGTATGGTAAACGGAATGCTCGACGAGCTTAACATCACGGTTCCCGTTGCGCTTCACCTTGACCACGGCACATACGAAGGCGCAAAGAAGTGCATTGAAGCAGGCTTCAGCTCAATTATGTTCGACGGTTCACATTATCCGATCGAAGAAAACGTTGAAAAAACAAAGGAGCTTGTTGCTATCTGCAACGAAAAGGGACTTTCTATTGAAGCAGAAGTAGGCGCTATCGGCGGTGAAGAAGACGGTGTTATCGGCGAGGGCGAATGTGCAGATCCTCAGGAATGTAAAATGATCGCCGACCTCGGCGTAACAATGCTTGCCGCAGGTATCGGCAACATTCACGGCAAATATCCCGCAAACTGGAAGGGCCTCAGCTTTGAAACGCTTGACGCTGTTCAGCAGCTTACAGGCGCAATGCCTCTTGTACTTCACGGCGGCACGGGTATTCCCGCAGATATGATTAAAAAGGCAATCTCGCTCGGCGTTTCAAAAATCAACGTAAACACAGAGTGTCAGCTCGCATTTGCCGAAGCTACAAGAAAGTATATCGAAGCAGGCAAAGACCTTGAGGGCAAGGGATTTGACCCAAGAAAGCTCCTTGCACCGGGTGCAGAAGCTATCAAGGCTACCGTAAAAGAAAAGATGGAACTCTTCGGTTCGGTAAACAAGGCTTAATTCATACCTATTTAAATCAAAAACGGGACGCAAACTTCTGCGCCCCGTTATTTTTCTGCCTTTTAATTTTCTTTATTCTGTTCTTTGATACCGAGATAGCGTTTTATCTCATCAATATAAAGCCTGCCCGTATCGCTGAGAACAATGTTGCTTCTGATTATATAACCTATCTCCATAACGCTGTTGGGATTTGAGTCGTCCGCTTTAAACGGTACGGCTACATAATCCGTGCCGTTAAGCTCCTCGCAGATTATTCCCGAACAAAGCGTGTAACCGTTTAATCCGACCATAAGGTTGAGCATAGTCGCTCTGTCACAGGTCTTAATAATTCGGGGATATTCGTTGGTGCTGAGTATCTCCTCGGCAAGATAAAATGAACTGCCGTCACCCTGCTCAAACGAAAGACACGGGTAATCCGAGAGCTGTTCTATGGTGATTGATTTCTTTTTTGCAAGCGGATGACCTTTCCACAAATACACATAGGCGTTGCAGTTTATCAGCTTATGAAACTCTACTCCGTTGCTTGTAAGCAGCTTTTGAATGACCTTACGGTTAAAGTCGCTCAGATAGAGAATACCTATTTCGCTTTTAAGGGTGCTTACGTCGGTTATGACCTCAAGCGTTTTACATTCCCTTATCGCAAACTCGTATTTTGACGTATCAAAGGTCTTTACCGTTTCGACAAACGCCTTAACGGCAAAGGAATAGTGCTGAGTGGAAACGCCGAATCTCTTTTTTATATTACTGCGTTTTCCGAATTTTTCAAGCAGGTTTTCATATTGGCTGTAAACCTGACGGGCATAAAGGATAAACTCGGCGCCCTCGGCTGTAAGCGTAACGCCTCGTCCGCTGCGGTTAAACACGGTTATTCCAAGCTCCCTTTCAAGCTCCTTGACAGAGTTGGTGAGTGACGGCTGAGAAATAAAAAGCTGTTCCGCCGCCTTGTTCATCGAGCCTGTTCGGGTTATTGTAATAGCATAATTCAGTTGTTGAAGCGTCATAATATCCCGCCTTTTTCAGATTTTTATTCTGTCACAAATAAAGCACATATTTCCCCCGTTTTATTTCCTTGTCGGTTTTTTCAGCGGAAGTTCAACAGTAAAGCATACTGTGTCGCCCTTATTTGCGGCGTTTATTTTGCCCTTGTGCTGATCAACAACCGTTTTTGCTATCGAAAGTCCTATACCGTAACCGCCCGTTTCCTTTGAACGTGACGAGTCGGTGCGATAAAATCGGTCAAACAAGTGCTTTATGTCCTCGTCGCTGAGCCTTTCGCTTGTATTGGAAATTTCAAGCTTTGCATACAAGCCCGCAGATGTCAGCGATACCGTTATTTCTCCGCCGTCCGAGCAATATTTTACGGCGTTGTCGCAAAGCACAGAAACAAGTCTTTCTATGCCCTTCTGAATTCCGTTTATAGTTATACCGGGGCTTACATTCAGACTCAGCGTCTTGCCCTGACCTTCGGCTCTCGGGAGGAAGTCCGACGCTTTTTCCTCTACGAGCGCAGAAAAATCTATCGGCGCAAACTCTTCCTTTTGCTCGCCGCTGCTGTCCATTCGTGAAAGAGTGAGCATCTCCTCAACAAGTCCGCTCATATTATTAACCTGACGTTTAATCTTATCTATGGTCGGATTTTCTCCCATTGTCAGTTCCAGCACGTCGGCGTTGACCTGAATTGCCGCAAGCGGAGTTTTAAGCTCGTGACTCGCATCGGTAATAAACCGTTTTTGCATTTCAATGTTGCTCTTGAGCGGCGCAATCGCTTTTTTTGATAAAATCCATACAAACAATGCAGCAAACGCCATTGAAATTACGGCAATAAAAATTGAAGTGCGTGTAAGGCTGTTGCGCGACTCTATCATCGCATAGCAATCCACAAAATAAATCTCTGTATTGCCGTCATCATCGGGGACTTTCAGATAATAATATCTGCCGCAGTGGCTTTCGTTTGACGGGTTGTTCGTTGCGGCCGCAATATATTTTTGGACCTCATATATTGACTCAGCAGCAACGCTTGAAAGGTCTGCGTCAATAATGTTGTCGTCCGAATCAACCTTAACCCAAAAATGCCTCGTTGTATAACGGGTTTCATCTGTAAGTTTCAGCCCGAATCCCAAGTCGATAAACGGCATTTGATTCTCGTCAAATGTCGCAGTTTCTCCGAAAAGCCGAATATACGGCTCGTCGCCGCTGCTTTGCACTTCGGAGATGTCTTTGTATTCAACATCAATTTCGGGAATTGTTCCGCCGTATTTTTCAAGCAAAGTAAGGAGAATATGTGCGTTGCGGTTTATCTGTGCGGTATATCCCACGTTTATCGTGCCGATAATCAATACCGTTATAAACAAAAACGCACCCATTTCAATTAATATAATATGCCGACGAAGTTTCGTGAACATAACCTTACTCCTTTTCCCGCAAACAGTATCCCGTCTTTTCGTCCGACGCTATCTCGACGGAAGCGTTGACCGATTTAAGCTTGTTTCGCAGATAACCGATATACAGAATAACGGTGTGTTCGTCGCCTTTCTCATCGTTCCATATTTTTTCGATAAGAGTATCGGACTTAATGTATTTGTCCTTGTGGTTGATAAGAAATTCAAGCAATTCTATCTCTTTGCCCGCAAGTCTGAGCGATGTATCGCCGTTTGAGATTTTTAAAGCTTCGGTATCAAGCGTGATGTTCCCGCAAACGAACAGATTTGAATTATATGTATTGTTCCTGCGTAAAAGAACGTTTATTCTTGCGATAAGCTCGTCCTTGTTAAACGGCTTTGTAAGGTAATCGTCGGCGCCCGTATTAAGCCCGTTTACCTTATCCGAAACCTGGGATTTTGCCGTAAGCATAAGTACGGGTGTATTATTATGCTCTGCTCTGAGTTTTTTGAGAACCTCTATTCCGTCCATTCCGGGCATCATAATATCAAGTATAATGCAATCATAAAAATTTTCTTCCGCTTTATTGCAGGCAGAAATACCGTCATATACAATATCGCTTTCAAGCTTGTTGAATTTTAAAATTATGCCGATAGCGTCGGCAATATCCTTTTCATCGTCCGCTACAAGTATTCTCATTATATTTCTCCGTTAATCATTTGTCTTACCGTTTGCATAGTAAGGTCGGTTGAAGCCATTTCTTCCGCACAGCGTTTGAGTTCTTTGCGAATGAGTTCTACGTTTTTGATTTCTTTTTTGTAGTGAAGGGTGTGTTCAAGCGCCGCCCAGCAGTCCTGAGCAATCGTGCGTATCTGAATTTCAACAGGAACGTGCTTTGTTTCGCCGGGAAGACTTACGTCAAAGTATACTATCATATGATAGCTTCGGTAGCCGTTCGGCTTTGGTTTTGATATGTAATCCTTTTCTTCAAGCACATCAAAGTCCTCCGTTGCCCGAAGCATATCTGCAATCAAATACACATCGTCAACAAAGCTGCATATCACCCTTACGCCGACTGCGTCGTGAATTTTGGTAAGAGCGTTATCTATCGTAGGCTCAAGACCTTTTCGGCGAAGCTTTTCCAGCATACTTTCTTCGGTCTTTATTCTTCCCTCATAATGCTCAATAGGATCGTGAAGTCCGTTTGCCTTGCAATAGCACTTTATAAGCTCAATGTTTGTAAGCATCTGCTTCAGCGCACTTTCAAGAATAAAAAGGTTTTTGCCGTAAAAACCGTCCATTTAAGCTTTCCCCCTCATATTAAAATCCCGATACGGCACCCGCCGCCTAAGCGGCAGGGAATATTTGCACTTAGGTTGTATTAAATATTATACCTGTTATTGGATATATTGGCAATAATTTTCATCAAATAATCATAAAAAAAGCAGCTTTGCAACAAAAACATATCGCCGCCCGATCGGGTGGCGATAAATGCTTTTGTTTGTATCATTACAAAGCTCTGAAATCGCTTTTTGTTTTAAGAACAGGTTTGAATCGGAGCAATGCTGTGGCACTTAGGTTATATCTCAACCATTACAAAGCTTTGCGGCTGCATTTTTATTTTGCCGTTTTCAAATTCGGCGTTGCCGATCCGATAAACGGTTTTGCCGCTGTACTTTGTCGGAATTTCAGCCGCCTTTCCCAGCGGATTAAAGAACATAACAAGGTTTCCCCGTCTGTAATAAAACGGTATTTTGCCCTCCTCATACACAAATTCAAGCTCACCGTTGCCTTTAAGGTCGTCATATTTGCGGCGCAGGGCAATAACGTCGGTAACCGTTTTGTATATGCTGTCGGGGTCGTCCTTTTGATTTTCTGCTGTCGGTGCGTCAGCGCTCTTGTCAACGGGAAGATACGGCGTGTCACTTGTTGAAAAGCCGAGATTTTTGCCGCTGTTCCACTGCATAGGCGTGCGTGAACCCGTGCGGGAGAATCCGCCCTCCTTGCTAACGAGGTCGGACTGATATTTCATTCCGATTTCATCACCGTAATACAAAAACGGGACGCCCGGCATCGTAAAGATAAATGCGTTTATCAGCTTGATCGCCTGCTTGTCAAGATAAGCCGTAACACGGGGCATATCGTGGTTGTTTGTCATAAAGCTGATATAGCCGTTGTTTTTTGTCAGTTCATACGCAGGCAGATACTCGTCCGCAAACGCTTTTACATCACCCTTGCCGTTGGGGTTAAACACAGCCTCGTCGCCCCATTCGCCGTATCTGAAAAGCCTGCTGTAGCCGTTGCCGTAGTGGTCAAGATAAAAGTCCATATGAAAGCCCGAATTGTTGATTGCTCTTTCGGGGTTGCACCATTCGGCAACCATTGCGGCTTCGGGATAATCCCTGTCGAGCATTTCACGAATACCTCGCCATATCTTTGCGGTTGCTGTTTTTTCTTCATCATTTTTAACAAGAGAGTCCGCCATATCCACTCTGAAACCGTCTGCGCCCTTGTCAAGCCAAAAACGCATAACATCCTTGAGTGCTTCAACCGTTGCAAGACAGTCGGGATGATCGGGCGGAAGCTGCCAGTCGGGATGGGTTATTTCGTTAAAGCCGTAGTTGAGCGCCGGCTGAGAACTGAAAAAGTTCACAAGATAGTTGCCGTTTCTTTCGCATATGCCGCACATCATTCTGTACTGTGGCGGTGCGTCCCAAACGCTTTTGGTAAATACATATCTGTTGGAAAGCTCGCTTTCTTCGGCTTTTTTTGCCTGCAAAAACCATGGGTGAGTGTCAGACGTGTGACCCGGCACAAGGTCAAGCAGGATTTTAATGCCCTTTTCGTGAGCCTTGTTAAAGAGGTTTACAAGATCCTCGTTTGTGCCGTAGCGGGGCGCAACCTTTTTGTAGTCGCGAACATCGTAGCCTGCATCCATAAACGGCGAATCATAAATCGGATTCAGCCATATTGCATTACAGCCCAGATCTCTTACATAGTCAAGTTTTTCGATAATTCCGTTGATGTCGCCGATACCGTCGCCGTTGGAATCGTTAAAGCTCTGCGGATAGATTTCATAAAACACAGCGTCGTTAAGCCAATTCGGCATAAAAGCACGTCCTTTCATAAAAAATTTTTTATCACTGTTATTGTATCATTTTTATTCTGTATTATCAACAAAAAATTCCACGGGTTTTTCCATTAATAATTACTTGCAAACCTTGCATAAACGTCATAATATGATAGCAGCAGAATTATTTGTCCGGAGGAAGAGTTTTGACAGTAAACAGGCTATCATATAACAGAGTACTGATTATTTTGTGCGAAAAAGATATGAGTGATTTTTCGCTTGATTACGATACACTTAGCTTTGACGACGCACATTCACGCAGAATTATTATGAGGATTTTGCAGGTAGCGTGCCGCAAGTCGGGAATTGAAACAAGGGGTAAAAGCGTAAACGTCGAGGCGCTGTCGTTTAAAGACGATTGTTATATTCTTGTGACGGTAAGCAGCAAAAAAGGGCGAACCTACAGGCTGAAACAGTCAAGCGAATCTCTTTGCTATTATTTGGGCGGAGGCACAAATTTTCTTGATACAATCGACGCTTTAAACAGACAGAACGTGTACTGCAACAAAAATTCGGCGTATGTATGGAACGGCGGATATTATCTTATTTTTGATTACCCGACAATACCGAAAAAGCTGAGAAAGATTTTGTCGGAATACACAGAAAAATGCTCGGGCAAACTGTTTGCCGCAAGAGTAAAAGAAAGCGGCAAGCCCGTTTGTACGCACAATGCGATTATGCAGATAGGAAAATTTTTGTAGTAAGTCGGAGCTGGTTTTCACCGCATAAAAAAGGCTTCTTCGCAAGAAGAAGCCCAAGGTGATTTTTTGATAAGGCGGAACGGTCAAGACTGTTCCCACAACTGATAATATTCCGAGCACAACGGTTTTTTTATATTTAGCGTTCGTACTAATTATGCTTCGGCTCGGTTAATTGCATTGAGAACGCCGAGCACCGACGCTACATTGACGTTTGAATCTATGCCGATACCGAAAATGTTTTTGCCGTCGGGCTTTTTAAGCTCAATATAGGAAACGGCCTTTGAGTCCGAGCCCTGCGAAATAGCGTGCTGGCTGTAGGAGATAAATTCGTATTTATCAAGTCCGACCTTTTTGAGGGCGTTAAAGAATGCGTCGATAGGTCCGTTTCCGACGCCGCCGATTCTGACTTCGTCGTGACCGTCAACAGTCATTCTGCCTTTGAAGTGAACGTAATCCCTGCCGTTTTCGCTTTCCTCGTATATTTTTCTGCCTGTAAGCTTATATTTCATCGGGTGTTCAAGGTAATTTTGATTAAACACCTCAAACAACTCTTTCGGAATAAGTTCTCGTCCGAGTTCTTCGCATTTTGCCTGTACAAGCTTTGAAAATTCGGGGTGCATACGCTTTGGCAGGTCGTAGCCGAAGCTGTGGCTCATAACAAATGCCGCTCCGCCCTTGCCCGACTGGGAATTAATGCGGATAATCGGCTCGTATTCCCTGCCCACATCGGCGGGATCTATAGGAAGATACGGAATCTCCCACATCTCGGAGTTGTGCTCCTTCATATACTGTGTGCCCTTGTTGATAGCGTCCTGGTGCGAGCCCGAAAATGCGGTGAACACAAGCTCGCCGATATACGGCTGACGGGGATCAATCTTCATATTTGTACAGCGCTCATAAATTTCTCTGAGCTTCGGAAGATCGGAAAAATCAAGCTTCGGGTCAACGCCCTGAGTAAACATATTAAGTCCCATTGTAACAATGTCCATATTTCCCGTGCGTTCGCCGTTGCCGAAAAGCGTACCCTCAACACGCTCTGCGCCCGCAAGCAAAGCAAGCTCGCCTGCCGCAACGCCGCAGCCGCGGTCGTTGTGAGGGTGAACGCTGATTATTGCCGCTTCACGGTTTTTGAGGTGACGGATAAAGTATTCTATCTGGTCGGCATAGGTGTTTGGCGTGCACATTTCAACGGTGTTCGGAAGATTGAGTATAACGGGATTTTCCTTTGTTGAGCCAAGCTCCTCCATAACCCTGTCGCAAATTTCAACGGCGTTGTCGGGTTCGGTGCCGCTGAAGCTTTCGGGCGAATATTCAAAACGGATATTCGTATCACCCGAAAATTCGTCTGTAAGCTGTTTTATGAGTCTTGCGCCGTCAACGGCTATATCTGTTACACCCTGCATATCGGTCTTGAAAACAACCTTTCTCTGCAAGGTTGAAGTTGAGTTGTAAAAGTGTACAATAACATTCTTTGCGCCCTTGACAGCTTCAAATGTTTTGCGGATAAGATGTTCTCTTGCCTGTACAAGCACCTGAATTGTCACGTCGTCGGGAATATGGTTGTTTTCAATAAGTTCACGGCAAATTTCGTATTCGGTTTCGCTTGCGCTCGGAAATCCGATTTCAATTTCCTTGAAGCCCATATCGCAGAGTGCGTGGAAAAATTCGAGCTTTTCCTCCAAATTCATCGGATCGACAAGCGCCTGGTTTCCGTCGCGCAGGTCAACGCTGCACCAAATCGGCGCTTTTGTAATCGTGTTGTTCGGCCACTGCCTGTCGGGAATGTTGATTTGTTTGAACGGAACATACTTTTCAAATGACGGTTTCATAATAAAAGCCTCCTAAAAATTCACACAAAAAAAGCCCCTCAAAGCAATCTTGAATTGCAATCAGGGACGAAAAATATCGTGGTACCACCCAAATTCGGACATACATTTCTGTATATCCCTCACAGACTTCCAACAAAGTCCTGACCGGTAACGCTGTCAGGCGTTTCGCATTACATACACCGTACTTCACACGAAAAACTCAGGGATGAGCTATACATACAAGCCTTTGCATCGGCTTACACCAACCGCCGACTCTCTTTGCCAAAGGGATTATATCTTGTTTCCCGTCACAGTATTTAAGGGGATTTATTTGTTATCAATATTATATACAGCTAAAACCGAGTTGTCAAGAAAAATTTATCCGACAAAATTAATTTTTCGTCAACAAAAAATCTTTATGCTTTCAGGCTTGACAAGTCGGCATACTTTTGGTAGAATATTACTGTTATCGGGATGTAGCGCAGCTTGGTAGCGCACACGTCTGGGGGGCGTGGTGTCGCAAGTTCAAATCTTGTCATCCCGACCAAAAAGGTGGTTTTTGCAACCACCTTTTATTTTTGTCCTTTAACTGTCCGATTCTTCCGATTCAGATAAGTTATGTTTTGTCGTGTTTTATTCATTTGAAATAAATTAACAATAATTTTCACAAAAGAAGAATGGTTTTGTGAATAAAAAATTATGGTTGTCAGATTGCCCAAAAAACAAATTCATTCTTGTTTAATAAGCAAATTGAACAAATTTTGACAATTTGTTATTATAGTTACGGTTAATGCTGAATTGGCATTAACGGTAATTTTATTTAGGAGTGAGTAATATGAACAAAAGAATCACAAGTATCGTACTTGCGGTTTGTATTATGCTTTCGTGTATTGCGGCAGGCAGCTTTTCAACTCAGGCTGTAACAACGGACACAGAAGCAGTATCGGCAAGTCAGGAAGCTCAGGAAAATGTCCAGGGTGCAAATATCCTGCACTGCTTTAACTGGTCATACAACACCATTAAGGCAAACCTCAAGGCGATAAAGGACGCAGGCTACACGGCGGTGCAGACCTCGCCCGTACAAGCACCAAAGGATTATAACGCAAGCTGGTTAGATCAAGGCGGTCAGTGGTGGAAGCTGTATCAGCCGATTACACTCAGCTTTGCCGACGGCGGTACATGGCTCGGAACAAAGGCAGAGTTTAAATCGCTTTGCACCGAAGCCCACAGATACAACCTCAAGGTTATTGTTGATATTGTTGCAAACCATATGGCAAACATTAACGGTACAGGCAACCATATGGACGATATTTCGCCACAGGTAGAAGCTGACATTCGTAACAATCAAGGCAACTGGCACATTAATGATAAATGGGCAAGTGACAGCAACAGATATGATATGACGCAGGGTTCTATCGGTGAGCCGGATCTTAACACGGGCAACAGCTATATCCAAAACAGAATCAAAAGCCTGTTGATTGATTGTATCAATCAGGGCGCAGACGGCTTCCGTTTTGACGCCGCAAAGCACATTGAGCTTCCAACCGATTCGGGATGTGCAAGCAACTTCTGGCCTACGGTTATTAACGGTTCACAAAGCTCAACAAGCAAAAAAATATTCTATTACGGTGAAATCCTTAATACACCGGGAACAAGCATTTCAAATTACACAAAATATATGTCTATAACAGATAACTATTACGGCGACTCCGCACTTGTTGCAGCCTACACAAGAAATGCAACTTGGCTTGCAGATTCAAGTTACTCAAAGGGCGCAGGTGCCGACAAGTCTATTCTTTGGGCTGAATCACATGACACATATATGGGTAATTCGGGATCTGTTGAAGGATACAAAAACACAAAGAATATTCCGAACGATTCAATCGTAAAAGCTTGGGCTATTGTAGGCTCAAGAGCAAACGCATCTTCGCTGTTCTTCCCAAGACCCGCCGCAAATATGGGCGACGCAAGCACAGACACAACGTGGAAGTCAACCGCAGTTGCAGAAGTAAACAAATTCAAAAATTACTTTGCAGGTCAGAACGAATACCTTTCGTCATCCGGCAGTGTAACATACAACGAGCGCGGAACAACAGGCGTTGTTATCTCAAAGCTTGACGGCGCAGGCTCGGTAAGCCTCAGTGCAAAGAAAATGGCTTCAGGTACATACAAAGATCAGGTTTCGGGCGGCACGTTTACCGTTTCGGGCGGCAAAATCTCAGGCAACGTAGGTTCATCGGGCGTAGCCGTTGTTTACAACACAGCTCCGGCAGGTCCGACAGCGTCGGTTACACCGGGTTCAACAAATTATAAAACAGATACTATTTCGCTTACGCTTAATTACAACAGCACAGCTACAAGCGGTATGTACTCAATCGACGGCGGCACATACAAAAGCTTTACCGACGGTCAGAAGATAACTATCGGTTCAGGGCTTGCTTACGGCACCACCACTACGGTTACCGTAAAGGCTTCAAACAGCACAGCTACCTCGGAGCCTGTTGAGTACAAATATACAAAGGTAGATCCGAGTGCGGTTCAAAAAATTTATTTTGACAACAGCTCATACAATTGGTCTGATGTTTACGCATATATCTATCTCGGCGCCTCCAATGAAAATGCGGCTTGGCCGGGCGTTAAGATGACACTTGACTCCGCAACGGGTTATTATGTTCTTGAAGTGCCCGAAGAATTCGCCGAGGGCAGTGTAATGTTTACCGAAAGCAAGGACGCAACAACAAACCGTTATCCGGTAGATATGCAGCCCGGTCTTGAAATCGGCGGTAAAAATATGATTTTCAAGGCTAACCACAGCTGGACCGAATACACAGACGTTCAGCCAACTACTCAGCCAACCACACAACCCACTACCGCAGCGACAACAGCTACTCAGCCGACAACTACACAGCCGACTACAACTCAGCCTTCAAGAAAAATTCTGGTAGGCGATACTGACTTCAGCACGGTTATCAATGTTAAGGATTCAACGCTGCTTCAAAAGTATCTTACCCACGACGGAAGCGTTGTTGCAACAGATGATTTCCTTACAGCCGCCGATGTAAACGGCGACACCAAGGTTACGGTCAAGGACGCAACTGCTATCCAATGCTATCTTGCAAGAAATTACAGCAACGCAGGCAACTGCGGAACATATGTAGGCGGCGAAACTCCTACTCAGCCTACAACCTCAGTACAGCCTACAACAGCTGAGCCGACCACAGCTCCTCAGACTGATTATATCTACTTCAAGAACAATTCCAACTGGTCAAAGGTTATGGCCTATTATTGGGCAGAGAGCGACACAACGCTCACAAGCTGGCCGGGTAAAGAAATGCAGAGCATAGGCAACAATGTTTATCGAATTGAGATTCCGAGCAGTGCGGAATACATAATCTTTAACAACGGCAACGGCAATAAGAGCAACGACATTAAGCTTGAAGGTACAAACAAGATATATGAAAACGGAAGCTGGAGAGATTTTTCATAGCATAAGCGCAAGAGTCCCCGCATAATATGTGGGGACTCTTGCTTTTTCGGTGGGAATTATAAGCTCCCGCCGAAGCCCTGAGGAGCTAACGTTCTTGCACTGTTTGAAAGCTTTCGCAAGCTCTGCTTCTTGTAAGCAAAGCGTTGGCTCCGATTTAAAGCAGTTAAAATTCAACAAACAACCAAAAGGCAGACCGCAAAAGCAGTCTGCCCTTAATTTTTATACGTCAGGTTTCAACGGGAATGTTCTGCGATTTAGCCGCAGCAGCCACAACCGTTTGAATCGTTGTTGTTGTTACCGCAGCAGCAACTGAGGATAAGAAGTAAAACGATAATGCCGCAACAGCTGTTGTTGTTTCCAAACCAGTTCATAAGCTCTCCTCCTTTCGCCTACAATACATTTTATTGCAAACAATAAAATCTGTTACAGTTTTGTTCTGAGAGCATATTGAACGATTTTGTTTTTGCCGATTCGGCACTTACGTTTAAAGATTTTTTACATCTCCGTTACTATATCGTCAACGGTTTTTCCCGGAGGAATCATAGGAAGTACGTTTACGTCGGGGCTGATTTGACAGTCAACCACAACCGGTTTTTTGAGGTCAAAAGCCTGCTTTAATATAGGCTTAATCTCTTCGGGCTTAGTAATACGCAAGCCCTCAACGCCAAAAGCCTTTGCCAGCGCAACAAAGTCTGTTGCACGGTGAGGATCGGTCTGGGAAAAGCGGCTTCCGTAAAACAGCTTTTGCCACTGACGAACCATACCCAAAACAGTATTGTTCATAACTATTACAACAATCGGAAGCTCATAGGATTTAAAAGTTACAAGCTCATTGAGATTCATATGAAAGCTTCCGTCGCCGGTTACAAGAAAGACGCGCTTGTCGGGGTGTGAAACCTGCGCTCCGATCGCCGCACCTGTTCCAAAGCCCATAGTGCCCATTCCGCCTGAGGTGAGCAAGGTGTTCTTGCTCTCGATTTTACAGTATTGCGCTACCCACATTTGGTGCTGACCTACGTCGGTAGCAATTATGTCGCCGTCGGATTTAAGCTCGTTTACCGTCTCAAGAATATCCTTTGGACGTGGGTATCCGCCCTGTTCGGAATCGGGAACGACAAGCGAGTTTTTCCACTCGTTTATCTGACTTAGCCAATCAGGGTGACTTTGCTTGTCAAGTCCGACGGTAAGAGCGATAAATATATTCTTTATATCACCGAGTATGTATTCGTCAACACGGACGTTTTTGTTGATTTCGTTTTCGTCTATCTCAAGCTGAACAATCTTTGCCTGCTCGCCGAATTTTTCACGGTCGCCTGCAACACGGTCGGAAAACCTTGCTCCGCATACTATCATAAGGTCACATTCTGCGGTGATTTTGCCTGTTTCATAAGCGCCGTGCATACCGATATTGCCGATAAACAGCGGGTGACTTGCGGGAATTGCGCCAAGTCCCATAAGCGAACAACAGACGGGTGCGTCAATAAGCTCGGCAAAGGCTTTGAATTCATCGCTTGCGTCCGAGCTGAGAATTCCTCCGCCTGCATATATCATCGGTCGTTTTGCGTTTTTAATCATTTCCTGAACGACACGGATATTTTCGGGGTTTTTAATCTCAAAAATTTCGGGCGCTTCAGGCTCCAGCGGCTTAAATTCGGCTTTTGCCGAGGTCAAATCCTTTGGAATATCAACAAGCACGGGACCTTTTCTGCCCTTATTTGCAAGCTTAAAGGCCTTTCGGATAGTCGGTGCAAGAGCGTTTACGTCCTGCACAAGAAAGCTGCCCTTTGTTATCGGCTTTACAATGTCAACAATGTTGACCTCCTGAAAGCTGTCGCGACCGAGCAAATCGGTATTTACATTTGCCGTTATTGCAACAACGGGTATGCTGTCGATATTTGCCGTTGCAAGACCGGTAACGATATTGGTCGCACCCGGACCCGAGGTGGTTATTACCACGCCTGTTTTGCCGGTAGAACGTGCATAGCCGTCTGCGGCGTGCGACGCACCCTGTTCGTGAGCGGTCAGAATGTGTCTGATTTTATCGCTGTACTTATAGAGAGCGTCATATGTGTTGAGCGCAGCCCCGCCCGGATAACCGAATACGGTGTCAACACCCTGTTCAAGCAAACATTCACAAATTATCTCTGCACCTGAAAGCTCCATTTTACCTTACTCCTTCAAATCACATTTTTCTCTGTTTTATTTTTTATCGAATCAACGCTCTGCTTTGCTTGCAAGGAGCAGAGCCTGCGAAAGCTTGCAAACATCGCAAAGGAGCGTTAGCTCCTCAGAGGTTCGATGCGAGATTATAACTCCCACCGAAATTTTGAATCGACACCCGCCGCCTAAGTGGCAGCGGACATTTGCACTTAGGTTATATCTTAATTCCTTGTTTCTGTTTATCTGTTTTACTATTTTAACGATTTAAAGCGTTGTTGTCAATAGCCTATCTGTACTCTTTGACAAATTCCGTAACGGCGGCAATCGTTTTTTTGCTTGCAATCTCGCAGAACTTGACATAATCCACACCCTTGTTTTCATCAAGGTCATCAGATATGGCACGGATAATTCCGTACGGAACGCCAAAGCAACAGCAAACATGACCGATAGCCGCACCCTCCATTTCGCAGGCAAGCGCACCGAAACTATCGTTTATGCGAAGCCTTTTTCGGCGGTCGGATACAAAAATATCTCCGCTTGCTATTATGCCCTGAGCAACTTTTGTATCGGGCAATTTCCTGCATATCGAGGCAAGCAGGGTTGCCGCCTCTTTGTCACATTCAAAATACATAACCTTTCCGTCGGGGAAAGAAACCTCGCCCTGCTTGTCGCCGAGGACAGTTGTGTTCATATCATGTTCAAGCGACTTTGTACCGATTACGATGTCGCCTATGCTTACAATCGGCGAAAGCGAGCCTGCAACGCCGCTGTTTATAATAATGTCGGGGCAATATCGTTGAATCATTGTCGCCGCACATATTGCGGCGTTGACCTTGCCTGCTCCGCAAACTACAATTACCACGCTTTTGCCGAATAGCTTTGCACTTATGAATTTCATTCCTGCAAATTCTTCGGTTTTGACTTGCTTTGAGCAGGCAATAATGCCGTCTGCCTCGACCTGCATTGCACAAATTATTCCTATCATTGTTAATACTTCCTTTTGAATACGCTTTTTCACATAAAGCTTTTATGCTTGCAAAACTGTTTTTGTAAACCGAACTCAGCGTTTGACCTGTTGTCAGTCGAAATTATCGGTTTGATACATTATTACCGACATAGCGGCAAGCGGAGCCGTTTCCGCCCTTAGAATACGCTTGCCCAAGGTTGCGGCAACGCCGCCGTTTGAGGTGATTCTTTCCACCTCGCCGGCTTCAAAGCCGCCCTCGCTTCCTATGAATATTCCTATGCTTTTCGGCTTTTCGACAAGTATCTTTTTTACCGATTGTCCGCCCATTTCATAGAAAATTATCGTTTTTTCGTTCTGTTCGGTCAGCTCAGCCGCTTTGTCAAAGCTTACGCAGTCGCACACCCGAACAACTATCCCTCGGCGTGACTGCATTGAAGCCTGAAGCGCAATCTTTTGCCAACGTTCACGCTTTTTGGCAAGCGACCTTGCGTCGGGACGTGAAACGCACCGTGCCGAAAGCACGGGCACTATTTTGCTTACGCCGAGTTCAACGCATTTTTGAATGATGTATTCCATTTTATCGCCCTTTGGAAGCGACTGATACAGCGTTACAAATACGTCGGGTTCGTTTTTACACGGCATTTTTGAAACAATGTCAACCGTAACGCAATCCGAGTTGATATTTGCAACATTGCCGGTGCATTGTATCCCGTTTGGCGTAACAAGGGTAAGCGTTTCGCCGACCTTCATACGCAAAGCTTTTGAAATATGCTTTGCGTTTTCGCCCGAAATGGTGTATTGCTCGCCGTTTATTTCGTGTTCAGTAAAAAACCAAGCCATATGAACCTCTTATAAAAATAATTAAATATATTATCATATCTATAATATCAAAATTCAAAAATAATTGCAATAAGCAAACGTCGGTGTTAAAATAATAGCGTACTAAGTTTTGGAGATGATTTTTTGGTAACTCTAACAGATGTTGACATTATTCAGCTTTTAAGAAAAAACAATCTCAATGCAGATACCATAGAGGAGGTTGTTGTGGAGCTTCTTACAAAAAACAACCTTCATCTTGCAACCGCCGAAAGCTGTACGGGCGGACTTGTCAGCGAGAGAATAACAAGGGTGAGCGGCGCAAGCAATGTTTTTGACTGCGGTGTTTGTTCGTATGCAAACCGCATAAAGGAAAAGGTGCTTGGAGTTCACAATGATACCCTGGCGGTTCTGGGAGCAGTATCCGCCGAAACCGCAATTCAGATGGCAGAGGGCGTACTCAAGCTTGCCGGCGCAGACATCGCTGTCAGTACAACGGGGATTGCAGGACCGACGGGAGGAACCGCCGAAAAGCCTGTCGGTTTGGTGTATGTAGGAGTCGGCACAAAAAATAATTCGTATGCAATAAAGCTCAATCTCGGCGGTGAAAACAAGGTGAATTCACGCAGCTATATAAGGCGCTTTTCGTCCGATATGGCGTTGTTTGCCGTGATAAACGAAATCCGCAAATAAACGTTTGATATGAAAATTACCGCTATATCAACATTTTTGCGGAAGCTCGTTGTTTTCATATCACACACATTACTATGCTGAACAGACATTTGTCAGAATACGAAACACTGCTGCACTGCTAACATAAAACGTTTGATATGAAAATTACCGCTATATCAGCATTTGTGTGAGAATTCGTTGTTTTCATATCACATACGTTACTATGCTGAACAGACGTTTGTCAGAATGCGAAACACTGCTGCACTGCTAACATAAAACGTTTGATATAAAAATCACCGCTATATCAACATTTTTGCGGAAGCTCGTTGTTTTCATATCACACACGTTACTATGCCGAACAGACGTTTGTCAGAATACGAAACACTGCTGCACTGCTAACATAAAAGGTCATTCCGAAGGCTAAGTTCGGAATGACCCTTTGTATTGTTTTGGGTTTGCGGTTTCTCACAATTTACCGTGCAAAAGACTTTTTCACGGCAATCGGTAAATCACCTTGTCCGTTAAATGCCGTTGAGCACAATTATTTGTTAAGCAATCTTTTTTTGTATTGTGCAGGGGTGCAGTCATACACCTTTTTGCACTGCGTAATAAACGATTTTACATTTGCAAAGCCGTTTTCAAATGCAGCCTGCGAAACCGTAGAGCCTTTTGTAAGCATATCTTCAACAGCATTTTCAAGCCGCAGATTTGCAAGATATTCGGAAAAGCTGACGTGAGTCACACTTTTGAAGTATTTTGAAAAATACGACGGCGAAAGATTTACAATGCTTGAAATCTCATCAAGCGGAATTTCGTGCTTGAAATTCTCGTTGATATACGCAATGGCGGTTTTTGCATAAGAAAAGTCACGCTTAGGCAATACCTCCGAGGTAGATATGCGGCGGAAGCAGATGCAGTTCTTTAGCAACAGATAGTAGATCTTGTTGATGTACGCAACACTCAACAACGGCGCATAGTCATCGTTTGTATTGTCAATTTCGGCAAGCCTCCTAAGCTCCTCAATCAACGCCTGTTTTACCTCAGGCTTGCCCGTAACATCAAAAAACACACTGTCAATAGGCTTACAGAACATTCTCATATATTCGAACGAAAGCTGAATGCAAAGAAGCTTGCAGCTTGTTCCGTTTGCAGGACGAACAAGATGAACGTCCTCGCTGTTGAACAGAATAAAATCGTCCTGTTCAACGATCTTCTCTTCGCCGTTGTGCGAACACTCACAGCGACCTTCAAGAACAAACACGATCTCAGTTTCACGGTGCCACTGAAGCTCGGATTTTTGTGTGTCCGAATTAAGATTTGTCAGAATGATTGTTGCGGGAATGTTCTTGTTGTAATTGATTACATCGTACTTGTAATTCATAAAAATCTCCCCTGTACAAAAAAGCGGTTGTTTTTTTGTCATAAATATAGTATCATATTAAGTATAAACTATTACTATTTAATTGCTATGGATAAATGTTAGAATAATAAGGATTTTTGTTGGAAGTGAGTGCTTTGGAAAGAAATTTAGGTCGCAGTTCAATAAATTGTTTCTGTTATATCTGCGGAAAATATGAAAATACAACAGATAAAATTCATATAACTCGTTCAACTGACACCTATAAATTATTTTATATCACGGGCGGTCGTTGTAGAATTTTTGTTGACAAAACAGAATTTAACATTTTAAAACACGAATCTTTTTTGGTGTTCCCAAACAGTAAAGTCGTTATTGTGCCTTCAAAAAGCGACCCTCTTTCTTTTTGCTGGGTAGAATTCGGCGGCTTGACTGCAAAGTCTATGCTTGCCCGGACGTCATTCACCAAAACTTATCCCTTTGTCGGAAAAATCAAAGTTAAAAACTTTTCAAAGTTATTTGAAATAACCGACAGCGGTCTTGTACCTTCATATGCAAGATACAGAGCGGGCGCAAAAGTTCTTATATTGCTTTCATATTATATGGAACATTTTCCTCAGCACAGCAGTCGTAACAACGCTTATGTTGTTACGGCGACAAATTATATTGAACAGAATCTAAGCAACTCAAAGCTTTGCGTGTATGACGTTGCCAATCACGTCAAGCTCGACAGAACCTATCTTTACAAGCTGTTCAAGGACGAAATCGGTCTTTCTATAATTGAATATATAAACAAAAGCCGAATCTCGCGAGCCGAGGTTTTGCTCGCCAATAAGAGGACATCGGTTAAGAACATAGCTATTTCGGTAGGATTTACCGATCCTCTGTATTTCTCACGAGTGTTCAAAAAACACAACGGAATGACGCCGACCGAATACAGGCGAAGTACGCAGGGATGGGAATAAAATTTTATGTTGTCGGCATAATAAAAACAAAAATACCACAAAGGAGAAATCACCTTGGAACTAAAAGGCTCAAAAACCGAAAAAAATCTTGAGGCGGCATTTGCCGGTGAATCAATGGCGCGCAACAAATACACCTATTACGCATCAAAGGCAAAAAAAGACGGATTTGTGCAGATAGCCGAGATTTTTGAGGAAACGGCAAACAACGAAAAGGAACACGCCAAAATATGGTTTAAACTGCTGAACAACGAAATCGACACTACGGAGGAAAATCTTGCGGCAGCCGCAGCAGGAGAAAATTACGAGTGGACAGATATGTATCCGGAATTTGCAAAGGTTGCAAAGCAAGAAGGCTTTGACGACATTGCACGTTTGTTTGAGCAGGTCGGTAAGATTGAAAAGTACCACGAGGATCGTTACAAAAAATTGCTTGAAAACGTAAAGGGCGGTCTTGTTTTTTCAAAAGATAACGATGTTGTATGGCAGTGCAGTAACTGCGGTCATATCTGTATCGGAAAACAGGCACCGTCAGTTTGCCCGGTTTGTGAACATCCTCAGAGCTTTTTCCGAATCAATCCCGTAAATTACTGACTCTGAGCAAAGCCTGCAACAGATTGCAAACAGTGCAAAGGAGCGTTGGCTCCTCAGAGTTTCAGTGATAGATATATTAAATCCGCAGGGACAGTTTTATCGGCTGTCCCTGATTTTCATTGCAGAAAGTGACTCTTGCAGTGGCGCTCCATAACGGACAGCCGCAAGGGCTGTCCCTACAATTAACAAGTAAACGTTTGATATATAAATCACCGCTGTATCAGCATTTGTGTGAGAGTCCGTTGTTTTCATATCACACACGTTACTATGCCGAACGGACTTTTGTCAAAATATGAAACACTGCTCCACTGCTAACATAAAATACTTGAAAAATAATATATTGTATGATAGAATATGAATGTTAATATGGGTTTTTGTGGTATAATATTGGAAAAACCCTTGTAAAATTTAATTATCCGTTTTGAATGGAGTTGATTCTATGGCAAGAAGCGCAGGTGTACTGTTATCCATTACTTCGCTTCCTTCCCCCTACGGCATAGGAACAATCGGCAAAGAAGCCCGTAAGTTTGCCGACTTCCTAAAAGCTTCCGGTCAGAAGATTTGGCAGATTCTGCCTGTCGGACCAACAAGCTACGGCGATTCGCCGTATCAATCGTTTTCAACATATGCCGGCAATCCGTATATGATCGACCTCGACACCTTGTGTGATGAAGGGCTTATCACCAAAGAGGAGCTTGACAGCTACGATTGGGGCGACGACGACGGCAAGGTTGACTACGAAAAGATTTACAACAACCGTTTTGAAGTTCTCAGAACAGCTTACAAGAATTTTAAAATGGGCGATCAAAAGAAGTTTTCGTCATTTAAACGTAAAAATTGCAAATGGCTGAAAAACTATGCGCTCTATATGGCTGTTAAGAAAAGCTTTGATATGGCTTCGTGGCTCGAATGGCCCGATGAAGAAATCAAAATGCACGAAGAAAAGGCGGTTGAACATTATCAACGCAAGTATAAGGACGAAGTCGATTTTTGGAAATTTGTTCAGTTCAAGTTTTATGAGCAGTGGGAGTCTTTCCGCGCTTATGTAAACGGCCTGGGCATCAAGATATTGGGCGATATGCCGATTTATGTCGCTATGGACAGCGCAGACACATGGGCTAACCCCGAAATCTTCCAGCTTTACGACGACGGAGATCCGATTGCGGTTGCAGGCTGTCCGCCCGACTACTTCTCAGCAACAGGACAGCTTTGGGGAAATCCTCTTTATGACTGGGATTATCTCAAGGAAACCGACTATGAGTGGTGGTTTGAACGCATAAAAGCGGCCTCAAGGTTGTATGATATAACAAGAATCGATCATTTCAGGGCGTTTGCAAGCTACTATTCTATTCCGTATCCTGCCGAAAACGCAATAAACGGTGAATGGATAGAAGGTCCTCGCATTAAGTTCTTTGAAATGATGGAGGAGGCTCTCGGCAAGATTGATATTGTTGCCGAAGACCTCGGTACTCTTACTCCAGACGTTACCGAGCTTATGGAGCAGACAGGCTATCCGGGTATGAAGGTGCTTGAATTTGCTTTTGACAGCGGCGAAGAGAACGACTATCTGCCGCACAAGTATACCGAAAACTGCGTTGTATATACAGGAACTCACGACAACGACACGGTTATGGGCTGGGCAGAAACCGCAAATCCAAACGACCTCAGATATGCAAGAGAATATTGCAAGATGCCTGAGGACGAGCCTTTTAACTGGGGACTTATTCGAGTAGCCTATGAAAGCAAAGCCGATACGGCTATTGTTCCTATGCAGGATATTTTGGGTCTTGGCAAAGAGTCAAGGATGAACACTCCCTCAACACTCGGCGACAACTGGACCTGGCGACTGAAAAGCGACGCTCTTACAAAAGAGCTTGCAGATAAATTAAAATCAATGTCTGTAAACAGCGGACGATTGGAGGACTAAACAATGGGTAATATAATGGAAAAGCTTGAACTGACGGCACAGTCAATGTACTGCAAAAAAGTTGAAGAGCTTACCCCTGCCGAACTTCACCTTTCTTTGGGTAAAGCAGTTATGGGCGAGATCGCTCCAAACTGGGAAAACAGCAAGGCTAAGCACAACAGCAACCGCAGAGCTTACTATTTTTCGGCCGAGTTCCTTATGGGCAGAATGATGTACAACAATCTTTACTGCCTCGGAATCCTTGATGACGTTAAAAAGCTCCTTAAGAAAAAGGGCATTGACATCAACGTATTTGAGGACATTGACGACGCAGCTTTGGGTAACGGCGGTCTCGGACGACTTGCCGCTTGCTATCTTGACAGCGCCGCAACACAGGAAGTTCCGCTTGACGGCTACGGAATCCGTTATAAATACGGTCTTTTCAAACAGCTTATCAAGGACGGCTATCAGATTGAGATTGCCGACAACTGGCAGAGATTTGAAGATCCGTGGTGCCTGCGTAAAGAGGACGAGGCTGTTTTGGTATCCTTTAAGGATCAGACAGTTAAGGCTGTTCCTTATGATATGGCTGTTATCGGCTGTAAGACCGACAACATCAACACACTCAGACTTTGGCAGGCTGAGGCTGTAAACGACTTTGATTTTACAGCGTTCAATAACACAGAATATGACAAGGCAGTTAAGGAAAAGAATGACGCCGAGAATATCTCAAAGGTTCTTTATCCTAACGACAACAAATATGAGGGCAAGGTGCTCAGACTTAAACAGCAGTATTTCTTCTGTTCTGCTTCTCTTCAGGACATTATGCGCCGCTACAAGGCTAAGCACGGCAACGATTTCAGCTTCTTTGCAAAGGAAAACGCTATTCAGCTTAACGATACACACCCCGTATCATGCGTTCCCGAGCTTGTAAGACTACTTATGGCTGAGGGACTTAACTTTGACCGGGCATTTGAGATTGCAAGAAAGACCTGCGCTTATACCAACCATACAGTGCTCGGCGAGGCTCTTGAAAAATGGCCTGCCGACCTTATGACTCAGGTTATTCCGGAAATCTATCATATCATCTGCCTCATTGCAAACAAGTGTCAGGAAGAGCTTGCCGCAAAGGGCGTAAGTGAAGATATGAAAGCAAAGATGCGTATTATCGACGGCAATGTTGTTCATATGGCAAGACTTGCAACATATGCAGGCACATATGTAAACGGTGTTGCAAAGCTTCATACCGAAATTCTTAAAGACGATGTTCTCAAAGAATGGTATCAGGTTTATCCCGAAAGATTCCAGAACAAAACTAACGGCATCACACAGCGCCGCTGGCTCGGTCTTTGCAACCCCGAGCTTTCCGCTATGATTACAGAAAAGGTTGGCTCCGACGATTGGCTTATCGACCTTTCGCTCATCTCAAAGCTCAACGAGTTTGCAGACGACGCAAAAACTATTACAAAATTCAACAATATCAAAAAGAAGAAGAAAGTTCAGCTTGCCGAGTACATCAAAAAGATGGACGGCTATGACGTAAATCCGAATACTATTTTTGATATTCAGGTTAAGCGTCTGCACGAATACAAAAGACAGCTTCTTAACGCATTCTCCATTATGACTATCTACTTCAGATTAAAGGAGAAAAAGCTCAAGAACTGGACGCCTACAACATTTATCTTCGGCGCAAAAGCTGCTCCCGGATATGCAAGAGCAAAGGCAATCATCAAGTACATCAACGAGATTGCTAACCTTGTAAACAACGATCCCGACACAAAGGATTTGCTCCAGGTTTACTTTATTTCAAACTACAACGTATCTTACGCAGAAAAGATTGTTGTTGCCGCTGACCTTTCAGAGCAGACATCAACAGCAGGTCTTGAGGCTTCGGGTACAGGTAATATGAAGTTTATGCTCAACGGTGCAGTTACACTCGGCACATACGACGGCGCAAACATCGAAATTGCAGAGTGTGCAGGCGAAGAGAACGAATACATCTTCGGCGCAAGAGTTGAAGACATTGAAAAGCTCAAGGCTGAGGGCTATGATCCAAAGAAGCTTTACGACGCTAATCCTGAAATCAAAAAGGTTGTTGATACACTTATCGACGGCACATTTGATGACGACGGAGCACAGGGCGAAGGAAGCTTTAAGGAGCTTCACGATTCACTTCTTAAGGATTCAAGCTGGCAGAAAGCTGACAACTACTTCCTTATCTATGACCTTCCGCTTTATGTTGACGCAAAAATCAAAGCTAATGCAGATTATGCCGACCGTAAAGCTTTCGGTAAGAAGTGCCTTATGAATATTGCAAATGCAGGTAAGTTCTCATCTGACCGTGCGATTATAGAGTATGCAAATGACATCTGGCATGTAAGCCACAAATAATTTATAACTTAGGTTCAAACCGAAAGTATCGGGCTGTAGCTTTTGCTACAGCCCGTATTTTTTGTTATACAAATGCTGTAGGGACAGCCCTCGCGGCTGTCCGCAGGCGAACAGTGTTCGCTCCTACAACTAAAAATTAAGCAATGTTCTATAAACAAGCGGAACGGTCAAGACCGTTCCCTACAATACTGATTAAACATTTCCGCTAAATTGTAGGGACAGCCCTCGCGGCTGTCCGCAGGCGAACAGTGTTCGCTCCTACAACT